>CAJTYM010000001.1:0-48198 GCA_910583835.1 uncultured Lachnospiraceae bacterium
TCTTCACGGAATATCTCTTATTGCTCTTTGACACCGTTATCTTCTTCAGCTTCGGTGCTTTCGCCAATGCCCAATGTACCTCCACACCGTTAGGGATATGCAGCGTCCGCAGGTTTTTTGCCTTGCTCAGGGAATATACTGCCGTAACCTTCATGCCATCTATCTCCGTGGGGATGGTAACCTCTCGCTTTGTCCCCTTATAGTTTAAGATTTCAAGCTTAATCTCTGACTTATCGGTCTCATCGTCGAATAGACCCGTATATACAAACCCTTTCCAGGTCCTCTTATCTATAATCATCGCATGGCTTTTCAGCGGCAGACTTGCTGCCGCCAGCATAACCGACAGAATGATGCAAATTACCCTTATCTTTTGTTTCATCTGTATCGCCTCCTCCAGACTGTTACTCCTTCAATTCTACAAACTGTAAGTGAAATTTCTCGGCATACTTCTGCGCTGTCGAATCTTTCCAGCCATATATGGTTGCTCCGTCAGGGATAGCACGATAGACATCTTTTGATGTATCTATTTTACAGTTTTTATTGTAGATATAGATGACTTTTAATTTATCGCACCGAACAAAAGCCCCATACCCTACTTTCCTGACACTTTTACCGAGCACAACTTTTTTTAGTTTTTTACAATCTCGAAATGCATTTCTTTCTATAATTTGCACTTTTTTATCCAATACCAATGTCTCCAATCCTTTATTCTCTGCAAACATAACGCCACCTATTTTTTTTACATTTTTACCTAGCTTTAGCCTTTTAAACCTGGAGCCATAAAAATCTCCGTTTATATACGTCACACTGTCCGGCACCTTAAGCGTACTGTAGCCCCCCGGATAGCCCATAAGTACGTTTCCTTTCTTGTTCAGCAGCGCATTGTTCTTCACGGAATATCTCTTATTGCTCTTTGACACCGTTATCTTCTTCAGCTTCGGCGCTTTCGCCAATGCCCTGTGCACTTCCACGCCATCGGGGATATGCAGCGTCCGCAAGTTTTTTGCCCTGCTCAGAGAATAAACTGCCGTAACTCTCATTCCATCTATCTCTTTGGGGATGGTAACCTCCCTTTTCGTACCCTTATAGTTTAAAATCTCAAGTTTAATCTCTGACTTATCGCACTCATCATCAAACGGACCCGTATACACAAACCCCTTCCAGGTCCTCTTATCTATTATCATCGCCCGGCTCTCCAGCGGCAGACATGCTGCCGCCAGCATTACCGACAGAATGATGCAAATTGCCCTTATCTTTTGTTTCATCTGTATCGCCTCCTCCAGACTGTTACTCCTTCAATTCTACAAACTGTAAGTGAAATTTCTCGGCATACTTCTGCGCTGTCGAATCTTTCCAGCCATATATGGTTGCTCCGTCAGGGATAGTTTGGAAATACCTGTCCGTACAGATTTTACACTTTTTATTGTAGATATATATGGCTTCTAACTTATCACATTGATCAAAAGTTCCATATCCAATTCTCTTCACCCGCTTACCGAGCACCACCTTTTTCAGCTTTTTACAATCCGAAAATGCACGGGTTCCTATGTATTGCACCTTCTTATCCAATACCAGCGTCTCCAGACCATTATTTTCCAAAAATGCATTATATCCAATTGTTTTCAAATTTTTTCCCACTTTAATCTTCTTAAACTTTGAAAAATAGGCCCCCCCGGCAATCTTCGTCACGCTGTCTGGCATCTTGAGTGTACTGTAGCCCCCCGGATAGCCCATAAGTACTGTTCCCTTCTTGTTCAGCAGCGCGTTGTTCTTCACGGAATATCTCTTATTGCTCTTAGATATCGTTATCTTCTTCAGCTTAGGAGCGTCAGCCAATGCCCGGTGCACTTCCACTCCGTTAGGGATATGCAGCGTCCGCAGGTTCTTTGCCTTGCTCAGAGACCAAACTACCTTAACTTTCATGCCATCTATCTCCGTGGGGATGGTAACCTCTCGCTTCGTCCCCTTGTAGTTTAAGATTTCAAGTTTAATCTCTGATTTATCGCACTCATCATCAAATCCCGTATACACAAACCCCTTCCAGGTCCTCTTATCTATAATCATCGCATGACTTTTCAGCGGCAAACATGCTGCCGCCAGCATTACTGCCAGAATGATGCAAATTACCCTTATCTTTTGTTTCATCTGTATCGCCTCCTCCAGACTGTTACTCCTTCAATTCTACAAACTGTAAGTGAAATTTCTCAGCATACTTCTGTGCTGTTGAATCTTTCCAGCCATATATGGTTGCTCCGTCGGGGATAGCCTGGTCTACGTCTTTATTCAAATCTATTTTACAATTTTTATTGTAAATATAGATGGTTTTAAGCTTATCACATCCGTTAAAAGCCCCAAACCTTACTCGCCTGACACTTTTACCGAGCACAACTTTTTTTAGTTTTTTACAATCCGAAAATGCACAGTCTCCTATGTATTGCACCTTCTTATCCAATACCAGCGTCTCTAGACCATTATTTTCCAAAAATGCATTATACCCAATTGTTTTTAAATTTTTTCCCACTTTAATCTTCTTAAACTTTGAGAAATAGGCTCCCCCGCCAATCTTCGTCACACTGTCCGGCACCTTGAGTGTACTGTAGCCCCCCGGATAGCCCATAAGCACGTTTCCTTTCTTGTTCAGCAGCGCGTTGTTCTTTACGGAATACCTCCTATTGCTTTTTAACACCGTTATCTTCTTGAGCTTGGGGGCATCCGCCAATGCCCTGTGTACTTCCACACCATTGGGGATATGCAGTGTCCGCAGGTTCTTTGCCCTGCTCAGGGAATAAACTGCCGTAACTCTCATGCCATCTATCTCTGTGGGGATGGTAATCTCCCTTTTGGTCCCCTTATAGTTTAAAATTTCAAGCTGAATCTCTGTCTTATCAGACTCATCATCGAACAGACCCGTATACACAAACCCCTTCCAGGTCCTCTTATCTATTATCATCGCACTGCTTTTCAGCGGCAGACATGCTGCCGCCAGCATTACTGCCAGCATGATACAAATTGTCCTTGTCCTGTGTTTCATCTCTCTTTCCCCCTCCTATTATTTTGCTAATTTTACTGCCCTTCCTGCATTCAGCAAAGGAAATGTCTTTACTCCTTTATCCGTGCTGACTTTTACTGACACGGTAGAACTCCTTTTCATTCTCGCCAAAATCTGCTCAGGCGTCAGGCTATAATCCATGCTTTTCATCAACGCTGCTGTTGCCGCCACCTGGGGTGCTGCAAAGGAAGTTCCTTTTACCTCAGCGAATCCGCTTTTCCTCGCAGTCGTAGGACAGGTAGTAAAAATCATCTTTACGCCTTCTTCCCCTCCGGGAGCCACGATGTCCACCGCATCAGACCTGTTAGAATAAGACGTCAGCTTATTGTTGGGCAGCGTGGCGCCCACGCCTATCACGCCCTTGAAGTTTGCAGGATAACGTTCTGTACTGCTGCCATAATTGCCCGCCGAGGCAACCACGCAGACATTTGCAGCAATCGCCCTTTTGATGGCATTATCCACATCCTTAAAATGTTGCGCTTTATACTCTCCCTGCTTAGCGCTGTAACTGATATTGATGACTTCCGCTCCTTTCGATACCGCATAATTGATTGCTTTTGCCAGATAACTTTTGGTAACATGCCTGTCCTTACCTGCCGTCCTATCACATTTGATTGCCATGACCTTGCACAGTGAACCAAAAGAATTATAACTTGCCGCACTGGCAACGCCGGCACCGAGGACTTTGTTATTTGCCCTTGCGGCAATCACGCCCGCCACCATCGTTCCATGATTTCCCGTATACTGTCCTTTATCGTGCTTCTTGTCTGCACACAATGTCAGTTTCTTATCCTGAGTAACATCCATAGAATATTGGGTGAGCAGATTGCCTTTGAGGTCTGGGTGATTCATCTGTACACCGCAGTCAATCACCGCTACCCAGATAGTCATTGCGCTCATCTCCTTGTCCAGTTCACTGCTCGCCTGAGGAAGGTTGATATTCTTCATGTGCCACTGTTTACTTGCAGTGAAATAGGGGTCATTCAAGTCCATCTCACCATACGAATTTTTGATAATTCCATCTTCTTCCAGAAAAATATTCTCCGAGGCATCTACTACGCAGCCGTAATTTTCAAACTTCTCCTCTGCACGTGCAACCGTGTCTTCCAATCCAAGCTTTGCCAGCACTACCACGTCGGTCTTATAGTTTTTAATCTTCTCCAGCCTCTTCTTCTTGTACTCCGGCAGGCTCTCATCAATCTGCAGAACGCCGGTGTCTATCACTTCGTAGTCTACAGCAACCTCTCCCACCACTTCCTCAATCTTCGCTTCACTGGTCCCATAGGGGAAGCGCACCACAATTTCTTCCGTCTGATAGTCAAGGTTATCGCTGTTTTTACGCTCTTCCTCTGCTTCTTCATAGTGTTCTACAATGGTTTCTGCCGACTCGTCCAGCGTTTCCTCAAAACGTTCCAGCTGGCTTCGCTGCGATTCCTCCATGGAATAATACTCGTCCAGGATGCCTCTTACCCCCGCCTCAAAATCGTGCTTGTTGCCTTTTATTTTATTGAGCTGTTTTGCCGACTCTGCACCGTTCCTCTTGCAGGACTGCAGCGCACGGTTAATTTTATCCTTGTTCTTTGTGCTAACTTTCTGCAGCTGCCGCTCCTGTTTCGCCTGTATCTTCTCCGCCTTATCATTACCTGCTTCTGCTTTGGCTGTGAACAGGCAGCTGCATGTCAGCAGGGATACCCCTGCCAATACCATCGTTTTTCTTATGTTACCCCGCATTAATTATTTCCTCCTTTTTTTCCGCTTTTTGAACCGTTATGAATTTGTTACCATACTATGTATCTATTTCATTACATTTTTGATTTTAGCACACAAACATGAAAAAATCCAGTATACTGACACACAATACGCATTTTATATGTCAGTATACTGGAACACATAAAAAATCTTTGGGAAATGCTGATTTAATCAGTATTTCCTCAGGAGAAATATTCCTGCAATACGGCATTGAATACTTCTTCCTCTTCCTGCCGTTTGCGGTCCTCTATCAGATTCTGCTCTTCTTTCGTACTCTCATCATACATATCCTTCTGCTCATATCCGCGTGGCTCTTCCTGGGGCTGCAATTCTTCCTGCCCCTGTGGCTCCTCCTGCATAATCACATCAAAATATGCCTGGATATTATTTGTAATGCTCGCTAAGCTCCGATTGAGCTTTTTTATCTGCCTCAAAATCCTTGACAGGGAAATTGCCAAAATCAATCCCATGAACACGATGGCCGCCACTGTCAGGACTTCACTGTGGGTCTGTACAATTCTTATCCATTCCTCCATAAGCCTGTCCTCCTTAAAAAGAAAAACTATTCAGGCTCCGCTACAAATATATCCTATCGAAGCTCTGAATAGTTACATTATAATTATTATTTTCCGCTCTGTGAAGTAGCTGAAAGCATTTTTTCGCCGCATGTTTCAGCAATTTCCGACTTCCTTTAAACTCTTATGAATCGTATTCTTTGACCATCGGCGCAATCTGGGAGAGCATGTTGTCCACGTCCTCGAACATGGCGCTTTTGGTCGTCCCCAGTTTGCTGGCATGGTTGATATGCTTCATGACCTCCCGGTACTGCTCTTTAATCTGGTCAAAAAACGTATTGACCGTCTGCAATGCCGACTTGGAATCGGCAATAACACCGGAAATCTCCTCCTGTACGCCAGCAGCGCCATCCGCCGCCTCCGTAATCTTATCAAACATTTCATAAGTCTCATCTACTTTGCCCAGGCTCTGTCCTAACGCCTGCTGAGAAGTATCCATATCCGACCGCAGCTTATGCGTACCGCGCTCAACATCGGAAATACTGGACTCAACTGCCCCGACCAATGTCTTGACCTCGTCCGCCAGGCTCTTGACTTCCCTTGCCACTACCGAAAACCCTTTTCCCTGCTCTCCTGCTTTTGTCGCCTCGATTGTGGCATTCAAGGCAAGAATGTTGGTCTGCTCCGCGATGGAAGTAATTTTATTTGTACATCTTTTGATTTCCTGTACAGCCATCTCAAAATCATGGAAGGTATTTTTCATCTCAGCAAAATGCGATTCCACCTGCAAAGCGCTGGTTTTCAGTTCCTCCACCTCATCCTGCGCCTGTGTCACAGACTGGGCAATCTCACTTTTTACCGTTGAGAACTGACCGGATACCTGCGTGATATTGGAAAATGTATCTTCAAAGTCCATAAGCGTGTTCTGGAAATCCTCGGATTTCTCAAGTGCGCCCTTGAAAGAGCGGTTGACCATGCCCAGCTGATTCAGCGAATCAACCTCTTTCTGCACAAGTTCCCTTTGATAATCCTTCAAACTCCCCATCACATGCAGGATGGGATATGTATCCATGTTACGCTGCTTTTTCCTCTTAAACTGCATTCCCTTTCCCTCCTTTATTCAAACACAACGCAGGTCATAGACTGATTTACAAACTGATTATTATAGTGCTCTCCATATCCTACCAAACCTGCATGGTCGCCTAACGCCCTCATTTCATCGAGGTATTCCTGCATATAATTATTATCTGTAAACAGCAGATAGCGGAACAGGCAGTTTACAGAAAACACAGCAGAAATTCTGGGGAAATCCTCTCGGATCTGCTGAATCGTTTTTCTCACAATTTTCTTGTAATCCCCCAATTCCAGCAGCATGAGCACGTCCGAATCGTTGACCTGCCGAAAACATGTCAGCCCATTGCCGGATACTTCCTTAATGGAAATAATACAGGTATCGCTGCCATTGAGTTTTCCCAGGGGATTCTTAAACGTCTGTGTCTGAATATCCTGTTCTGATACACGGAGAATCTGCTGATACACCTGTTTAGCAGGCATTCCGTTGAGCTCTCCCAGTAAATACTTTGATTTATCCGTCTTAGAAGCAATAAAACGGTAATTTTCCAACTGATGGTAGATATTTTCTTTATATGCCTTCACCCTGCCGGTATTATTTTTAATCAGCGCGTAAGCGACTGCATCCTCGTAAACTTTGCCGTTGGCAGACACCTTGCCTGCATCGCCAGTCCCCCCCACCAGTGAAATGTTGCGGTGCTTCAAGACACTGTGGATAGTCGTCAGCACACAGGCATCATTCCCGGAACAAAAATCAATACAGATTGTATTGTCTTGTGAAGCGTTTACCTGAAGCACATCTTTCTCCAACCGTCCAATATATTTTACAGGCATAGTGGAAGCCTGCTCCAGCACATTCGCTGCTGCAGTGACTCCGTCCAGATATGCAATAACTCCTACACCCTTTTCTACAACTCTGTTGTCATAACTCATCCCAATACATCCAATACTGGGAACATTAGGATAAAGCATCTGCAGTTTTTTCACATGTTCCTCAAACTGCTCGCTATTGGATAACAGCATAATCAGCTGAGGATTATTCAGTCCGCGGACAGCTTCCTGCAAATTTCCGCTCTGGCTAATACCAAAAAATTGTTTCAAGGCAACCTCCTCCTCCGTCTCTTCCATAAATAGTAAAATTTTCCATCATTAAGATTATACTTTATTTTTCTAAAAGTGAAAAGGAAAAAATGTGTTTTTCTCAAACCTCTCCCCTTGACTTTTTTGGGGAACAGTATAAGATAAAAGTAATGTGAATACGATATATAGTCAGATTATAAATAGGAATGGAGAATACTATGAAACGAATTGTCTTAACAGGTGGTGGAACTGCCGGCCATGTCACCCCCAATCTCGCCCTTCTTCCCCGATTAAAGGAACTTGGTTACGACATACATTATATCGGCTCCTATGAGGGGATTGAGCGAAAATTAGTAGAGCAGTACCATATTCCCTATTATGGAATTTCTTCCGGCAAGCTGCGCCGGTATTTTGATTGGAAAAATTTTACCGACCCTTTTAAGGTATTAAAAGGCTACCGTCAGGCACACGCCCTGTTAAAAAAACTGCATCCCAATGTTGTCTTCTCCAAAGGCGGCTTCGTCTCTGTTCCAGTAATCATGGCGGCAAAGCACCGTAAGATTCCGGCAATTATTCACGAGTCCGACATCACACCCGGTCTTGCCAATAAACTGGCAATTCCCAATGCCTGGAAAGTCTGCTGTAATTTCCCGGAGACCCTCAAATACCTTCCGGCTGAAAAAGCAGTGCTTACCGGTTCCCCCATCCGCAAGGAACTTCTCTCGGGAAACCGTCTGCATGGGCTTTCCTACTGCCAGTTCAGACCTGATAAACCTGTCATCATGGTTATCGGCGGCAGCAGCGGTTCCCAGTTTATCAATGAGGTTGTACGTGGGATTCTGCCTGAACTTCTACAAAAATACCAGGTACTCCACCTGTGCGGAAAAGGGAATCTGGATAACTCACTGAATAGTACTGCCGGTTATGCACAGTTTGAATATGCCAACCAGGAACTAAGCGACTTATTTGCCGCTGCAGATATTGTAATCTCCCGTGCCGGGGCTAACGCTATCTGCGAACTTCTGGCGCTGCGCAAGCCCAATATCCTGATTCCGCTTTCTGCAAATGCCAGCCGCGGAGACCAGATTTTAAATGCACGCTCCTTTGAACGCCAGGGCTACAGTATCGTCATTGAAGAAGAACAGTTAGACAGCGCCGTCCTCTCAGACGCAATCCGCAATTTATTTGATAACCGCAGCCAGTATGCCAAGGCTATGGCAGGGAGCGAACAGCTTAATTCCGTGGAGACCGTGGCACAGCTTATTGAACAGGCAACAAAGAAATCACAGGCTTAATTTCTGCTGAATCTCTTCAAGTTCTTGCTGGGATAATTCCAAATGGTTCCAGCAAAGCTTGTCCGCATTTCCATCCTGCTCATACCGGGGAATCAGATGCATATGGAAATGGAAAACCGTCTGTCCGGCTGCCTCCCCATTGTTCTGCATAATGTTCAGGCCATCGCACTGCAATGCTTCTGTCATGTGCTCAGCCAGCTTCTTGGCAAGAATCATTGCATGTCCGGCTGTCTCCTTTGGCATCTCATAAATATTAGCATAATGTTCCTTTGGTATAATCAAAGCATGTCCCTTTGTGGCAGGGCTGATATCAAGGATTACACGGAATTCCTCATCCTCATAAATCGTCTTAGAGGGAATCTCACCCTCGGATATTTTACAAAAAATACAGTTCGTGTCCTTCATAATTTCCTCCATTCTTAACTGAAAATAAACGCCTGATCCAACATTTTCAAAGTTTTAAAGTTGCCTTTTGCTGTCATTTCACCCGTCATAAATGCCCTCTGGAACGTCATTCTTCCGTGGACGATATTGTCCATCACGGCAGTTGTCAGCTTCGTATATACATCAATTTTTTCGCTCTGCCCATAGTAAACGTTAACTTCATCATTTTTAATCTCCACGGACAGCGGTTTCTTCTTGCCATCAATCATAAACAGATAATTGGCAGTAAAATCGTCCTGAGGAACAAAATGAGCTTCCAGCTCCATCAGATATGCCATCTCCTCGTCCTCATCCTTCTGACCGAGCAAATCCTTAAACATGCTGCTCAATTCCTCAATATCTTCTTTCTGTTTCTTGACGTAGACATCGTCCGCAACATACTTAGATAGCTGTTCACTCTCCTGCGGCGTCAGTTCTAATTGCTGTGTCCGCAGCACAGTCTGCCGGATTGCCTGATTGCTGTTCGGCAGACTCTTCTGTTTCTGGGATATTGTGCGGTAAAGATTCTCCGCCTTTTTCTCGATAATCACCGTATAGTCGTGATTCATCTCAAATGCCACCAAATCTTCCACATAACCACATAAGCCGCTGCAAGGCAGACCGCCCAAAAATTCCCACGCATTGGCAAGCGTAATCTCTCCTTCCCGTTCCCCATAAGTGGTGGACATGACAATCGGCTGCATATAGGTCTGGGAAATCTTCTCCTTATCTCCGTACAGCCAGCAGGCATCCAAAAACTGCTGCATATATCCGCCGATTCCCAACCACTCTACGGTAGTCGCCAAAATAATCCCATCCGCATCTTTAATCGTCTGGGGCAGTGTCGAAATGCTGTTCTTGTCCTCATAAATATTGTAACGCTGCACTTCCACCCTCAGTTCCGTCAGCACTTCCTGCATTTTATTCACTACATACAGAGTAGGGTCATCCAAAAGCCCTCGCCCTCCATAATAAATATTTACTTTCATACCAAAAGCCTCCAAACATTTCAATATCTCTAGTATATAAATTTTCGCAGATAAAGTCAACAATTCTCATAAAAAGCAAATCTGGATGAAAAGCAAATCCGGAGCCAAAAAATGGCTCCGAATCCTATCATAACACTATACTTATTTTACTTTGGCTGATTTCACTGCAGAGAATCCAGATACCATATCTTCCCCAAGACCGTTGCTGTATACCGCCTTAAGTTTATAATAATATGTCTTCTTGGATTTGAGCTTTTTGTCTTTAAACGTTGTCTTTGTCGTAGTGCCTACCAGCGTAAATCCTTTCTTTTTGGAGGTTGAACGGTAAACGAGGTATTTCTTTGCTCCCGCCGCTTTGTTGAAAGTAACTGTCGCGCTCTTCTTGCCTGCTTTCACTTTCTTCATCTTGGGCGCTTTTTTCGCTACGCCGGAGATTGATGCAGATGCTGACTGGCTTGCGCCATAGCTTTGCGCTGTGTAAACGCTGCCTGTGGTGGCATCCTTCAGTTCACAATACGCAATTACATAATAATTGTAAGTCACATCACTCTGGGGACCATACGTTTCAACATCATATTTATAAGCATTTCCCTTATCATCATATATCGGACGGTGGTAACTATAAGCGAAATCCGTCACAGATGTCCCAGGAATTTTATCCGTGGAAACATAGGTATCATATGGGCTATGGTATGCCAGCTTCTGAGCAGCTTCATAGTCCTGCTGCAGTTTCGTTGTGGTATTGCTGCCTAAGGTATAATAATAATTATCCGTAAGGCTGGCAGCCTTAAACACACGTATATCTACCGTATCTTCATATCCATCATAAGAATACGTCTTAGTATCTGCATTATATTCTGCAGAAGAATCAGCCGTACGGAATACCCTGTAATAAGCTGCTCCGCTTACCGGCTTCCAGGAAACAGTAATGCCATTCGCCGAAGCTTTCGCTTTCACGCCGGTAACTGCTGCCATACGCCCCCTCACATATACGGTAGACGAACGGGAATACTTATTGCCGCTGTATGCGCGAATCCTATATTGCACTTCTCTTCCCAAGGGGGAAGCCGGCAAGGTATAGGTCGTTGCCTTAGCGCCCGCTTTTTTCAGTGTCACCCACACATCCTTTGTGTCATCGTATCTTTCAATCAGGTAACCTTTTGCCTGCGGAACCGGATACCAGGCAATGCTCATCTTGCCATTTTTAGGATTCTGTGCCTGTTTATAAACAGTTACATACGAACTCATGCTGAATGTTGCACTTACCTCAGCGCCGGCAGAGTCCTCCGTAAAGTATAATTTCTTTCCCTTTACAAGCTTGTACGCTTTCACACGGTAGCTGTAATATCCTGCCGTCAGTTTCTTATCTGTAAAGGAGGCCGATTTCTTTTTCAGGCTCTTGACAAGTTCATATTTGCTGAAATTGTAGTTCTCTCCAGATTTAACGGTATTGCTCTCGGAAGAACCGGCGCTGCGGTAAATATCATACCCGGCAGCAGAAGAAACCTTCTTCCATGTCAGTTTAATCGCAGACTTACCGGAAGTGCGGGCTTTCAGATTCATCGCTGCCGTCCCCGTCTCCACAGTCTTATAGCTATAATCTCCATATGCATACTTCTTGGTATCAACATTATAAAAATAAGCGCGTACCCTGTATGTATACTTCGTATTCTTTGTCAGGCCGGTATCCTTAAACCTGCTGTCTATCGTGGTAGTCAGATTCTGGTATTTGCCCTTGCCCTCTTTCCTTTCAATCTGAAAACCGGTGTAGCTGCCATTGTTCGCTGACAAGCTCAATGTTATGCCTTTGTCAAAAATTTCGGTTGAGATATTCGTTACTTCCGCTACCGGCGCTTTCACCTGTACTACATTGGAGTAAGCCCCCTGCATACCATACCAGAATGCATATGCGCGCACATAATAGGTAACTCCCGGCTTCATATTGCCATAGGAAATAACATCGTCATCATAACTATAATAAACGTCTGCAACCTTCTCATCAAATGCCTGGCTGGCAGAATACTCGTAGCGCACGGATACCCCTTCCTGGACTGCCGAATGAGAAAATACAAAACCAGAAGACGTCATCTCTTTAACGGCAAGTCCCTGTATTGCCGGAACCGTCGGGGCTGTCCATCTGACACTGACTGCCGTGCCGTAAGTCTTAACCTCATTATCGTTCTCATCATAAGTATAAGCATACGGCCTTAGCGTAAAGGTGTATGTCACACCAGATACCAAATCATATTTACCAGTCCTACTGTCGTAAAAATTGTCACTGTCGATACCATCTCCAGAATAAAAGTAGGAACGGCTATATACTACAGAACCCGTATTGGATGCCGTTACTGACAACTCAACATCTTCATAATCAGTACCTGTGTAGGACAGGTAAAAATATGTATAACTTGAATGCTGCTCTGCCTGAATACTCGGAGTCGTGATTGTGGGGACTGCCGTTGCCTGCGCTACCGGCTGCTGCTCTCCTGTACCTGGCTGTTCCTCTGTCCCAGCCATCATTTCCTTCGCTTCTGCAGACATCTCCTGCACATTCATCTCTGCCTGAGACGCCTCTTCCTGCTGAACTTCTGTTTCTGCCCCTTGCTGCTCCCCTGTCTGCACTGCTGTCTTCTGCTGCTCTTCTTCTGGCTGAGCTTCTTGCCCTTCTGCCTCTGTCTGAGCCTCTTGTTCTTCTGCCTCTGTCTGGGCCTCTTGTTCTTCCGCCTGAGTTTCCTGCTGCTCCTCTGCTTGCGGCTGAGCCGTTTCCTGCCAAACCGCATACGGTAACTGTTCTGTCATCTTTGCAGTTTCCGCTTCCATAACATTCTCCTGTGGCTGTGCCGCCATGGCTGGCACAACATCAGAAAATACCAACATGAAGCCAAGAGAACCAGCCAACACACGTTTGAAAAACTCTGGTCTTTTCATAAATCTACACACTCCTTTGTTGTAAAATTTTAATAATAATTAATCATTATTCCTCGGAAAGTATAGTACTTTCTCCAAATATTGTCAAATCTCTATCTTTTTTTTCGGAAATTATAAGAAAATATATTCTTCCACACCGAAACGAATCCTGTCGTCCGGCTTTAATTCCTGGGGTTGATGATACTCTAAAGCTATATCATTTAAGTATGTTCCGTTGGTGGAATTAAGGTCTTCAATAAAATATTTTTTTCCCTGATATGAAATTCTGGCATGAAGGCGGCTGACCCCCTCTGCTAAAATTACGCCAGATACCTGAGCGCTGTTTTTTCCCAGAAGAAATTCCTCACCCTCGACCAGAATGTCCTCACAGGAATGCACCCCTTTGTACACTAACTTTCCCAAAGGCTCTTTTTGCCTGGCGTCCAAAATCTCCGTGGGATGCGAAGGAATACCTGGTTCTTCTGCAAAATTTACCTTCACTTCTTTTGCAGCTTTCGGCAAACCGGCAAAGACTTCCGGTCTATGCCCTTTTTTGCCCATTTTTCCAGAAAATACAGCTTTATCCTCTTGTATCTTTTTCCCTTTCAATTCTGCTTTTTCAAAGATGCGTGCAAACATTCTGCTCAATCCCGGTAAATACTTTCCAATTGCCTCCTTAAACTGCATTTTGCAGTTTTCCAGCTTTTGCTGCCACGCCCTTTGCTGCCACGCCTCTTTCGGCAAACTTCCTCTTTCATCTATTTTTTTTCTTTGTATTTCTTTCTCTGAGTCTCTGCCTTTGTTGGACTCCACCGCATTTTCCCCCATGTTATCTCCAGAATCTTTGGGCAATTTCTCCTCTGCAGAAATATGCCCCTTTTCTAGAGCAGCTTTCAGCATTTGCCCTATATTGGCATTACACCCAGCACTAAGCTGATATACATGGTAACCCAGCTCCACTGCTTCCTTATCCTGATGGTCTAGTTTGCGCAAAAGCTGTTCCATACATGCTTCAAATGCCTCCGGCGGATTCTTGTCCTGGAATGGAAGGTAGGTAAACTGCAAGCTGCTATCTTGCAAATTAACATAGATAAACTCCAGTTCCAGACAGAGACCTCCTTCCCGCAGCAGATATTCCGGCAAATCTGTACATACACTGTGGACAGCATAAAGAAATTGCCGTAATGTCTCATGACCAATCTTTTTGCCAGCAAAATAATCTCCTAACTGCTGTTTCCCACTGATGTCATACAGGTACCGACATTTTCCCTCTGAAAAAACGGTCTGCAGGTGCAGAAGACCGGGAATGGCGTGCTTTTCCAACATCTGCAGTTCATATGGTTCCAACGGCTGTCCTTGTTCTTCAATACACATATAACTTCTGCTCAAATTCTTCCTGTAGGTTACTTCCATATCATTCCTCCATTTTTGTGATAACCTGTTCTGCTGCCCAACATTCCTGTTTACGTTTATTTTCATAGAAATGTATCAACGATATCTCCCAGCAGTTCCAGTTTGCGGAACTTTTTTGCCGGATGAAATTCCTGCCACATCTCCTGCTTCTGCACAAGTTCCACCGTTTCACCATAGAGTGTAATTCCTGTCTCGACTATCCACATAATGCACAGCAGAACAAGGGGGACAATGACTGCCGCCTCTACCGTTAAGCTGCCCTTGATTTTCATAAAATTAATTTTTTCTGGTCTCCTTAAACACATATTCACGCACCCCCACACAACATGACAACATACGACAGCAAAAGGAACGGCACAAAAGCAATTTCGTCTTTTCTCTTTTTCTTCCTGAAAGCCAGAAGGCCCAAAGACCACAGTGCAGACAGCAGAAGTCCTGTCATAAGCAGCACCAGATTTGCATATCCGCCCAAATATACCCCTGTCACCACCAGCAAAATCCCATCCCCCATACCCACGCTTCCCTGCGTGGCAGCGCTGATTAAGAGCATGAACGCACCAGGGAGCATTCCGCATAAAATACTGTAAATGGAACATACCGGGACAAACAGGTGCAGAATCACCCCGCCAATCCCAAACATAAGAATATAGATAATGGTCAGCTGTCGATGTCTTACATCTTCCAGGCTGCATAATCCCAAAAGTCCTAATACAATTAATTTGTTCATTGTTTTCCTCCACATCGGGAACATGGTCCCTTTCCCCCAGTCTGTGATTTTTTCACCATATAGATGGTTCGTTTTAACCCACTGCAGTCGATACGGTAATGGTAACAGTCTCCCTTGGCAGCTACATAGACAATACTTCCCACACCCTCGCCCTTGGCACAATGACCACATGGGGCATAGGAACGTCCTCCCTTATTCAATGCAGAGACTTTTACAGGTTTGACAGACAGCTTTAAATGCGAGCACTCCCGGCTCTCGTGGTAGACGCTCTGGGTTGGCGTCACAAACACCCACGTTTCCCCCTTACTGTCCGCTCCTCGATTCTGATAGCCCGTCCAGCGGTGAATCCGGCATTTATCTGATATTTTCATTGCGTTGATGCTGAAAAAACAAATAGGGAATTTTATCTGGTACGTTACAGATGCGTCTACATACGATTCATCCACGTCTGTGTCCTCCCAGGAAAATCCGGCAATACCGCCCTTTATCCGGGACAGAGGACATCTCTGCACTGCCAGTTCTTTATAAAACGCTGCCTTGGTGAGCGTTTCCACCTGTTGGGGCGTCTTTTCTCTCAGCAAAGCCGTATCGGCTACCGCCAAATCCAATGAATTCCCCACAATATACTGCACTTGCATCATCAGAAACAGCGACAAAATGGTTGCCGCAGCAAACAGGAACAGGGGCAGGACCAAGGCGGCTTCCAATGTCAGGGCCCCCTTAGGGAGAGCATGGAAAAGTGCCTCCCACGAGAGATTTTCTCCACTACTTTTTCCTTTTATATAAATTTGCCTGAGAGAGATTTCATTCCTTTCCTTCCTTGATTTACGAGGCACTTTTTCACACCCTCCTTACGAGTCAGATTTACTGCAAATAGGTACATTCGCTAATCTTGCGGAAATGATACGTTCCGTCTTTTATCCTGCGGACCGTGGCAAAGCCAAGGAACAAGGATTCTGCCGCATAAAGCCCTTCTGCCTGCACACCGTGAATCTGGCAGTCCATGCGAAATCCTGGCTCTTTCAGCGCAATATTGCGCTCTATGACATCCATCGCCCGATATGCCAAGGTATCCTCAGCTACCAGCAGCAGCAAAATCTGCAGATACTGTCGGTAATTAAGCCCCTCTTTGCGGTTCTTCGTTTTCTCCTCTTTATCTGCTACCAATTTTTCTCCCAGGGACACATCGCTCTGCCAGTCAGAGATTGCTTTCACCAGCGGGACACTTCCCCCGGACAGCAGACAGCGCACATCGAGAATGCTCTCAATATAACTCCACGCCAGCAAAATGCCAATCTGCACTGCCTGAATTAAAGGGGCAAGCCCGGTAAAACCGACAGCCGCCGTGGCAATTTCCAACGCAAGCGCCTGTTTTTGCCCATCCTGCATAATGGTCATAAAATTTCCCGCTTCCCGAATCAGCAGCAATTCTTTGACCGTTTTTTCCAGATTTTCATAATCAGAATCTTTTCCCGCTATGCAATATTCCAGTTCATACTCCAGCGCATGATTTTCACTTCCCTTTTCCCCCGCGCCACTCCCACAGGAAAAATAACGGTTTAGATACTGCAGAAACCATAACTTGTCCAAACTGCCGCCCTTTGGCAGCTGCCAATTCCCTTGCGCTATCTTACGGTTTCCAAGCGTATCGGAAAGAGGAATTGTTTTAGCGGAAATTTCCGAAGGGTTTTCCACAACCAAGGCAAGCGTCATGGAATTTTTCAACACATCTACGGAATCCACTGGATTTTCCGGCAGGTTTTTGCCGGTTTTTGCGCCCGCCTTACCTGAGGGGACTGTTTTAGCCGTTTGCTTACTTTCCTTTTCCGATAAAGATAACGATGCTTTTGGCCTTTCCTTTTCTGGTGAAACAGCTGCATCCGTCTTCTTTTCCTTTTCTATTTCATCCGCTTTTGTCATCGCATTCTTGGCAGAATTCCACTGTTGCTGATGAGTTTCGCTTTCCTCAGCCAACTCCTTGCCCTTTTGGGCTGTCGCCTGTAACGCTTGCGCGGTGCCTGCCGCAAGCTGTGCCTGGATTGCTGCACATGCTTGCTTTTGGAAAACGGCTCCGCCATCATCGGTTGCCAGGGTATACCCTGTAAACTGCAGATTCTTTAATGCCATCTGGTAAAAACCCATTCCTTTCTGCGCCAGAACAGCTTCCTCCATCCTATGCCCTTCCAACAGCGCCAAATCCAGTTCCCCGGAATCATTGCCCCCATCAAGAAACAGCAGTCCGTAATCCCGCCACAATTCCGGCTGGTACTCTCCAAATGCAGACTCCAATTCCAGGAGAAGGCTGCGTGCGGCAATCTCATCCAATGCCTGCACCCGCGCAGCTTCCAGTAAAGAAAAAAGCAGCGAAAATACCATTGTCATAACCAATGCAAGAAATAAGGTAATGCTCCCGCTCGCCTTTCCATACCGAGAACAGCCTCCGTGCTTTAGCTTGAGCTTGAATTTCAGCTTTTGTACGCCAGTTTTTCTTTCCATTATCCGCCCCCACTATTTTTATACTTTGCCCGCCTGTTTCGTTATTTTATCTAAGATTTTGTTTACCAAACTAGTAATCTGCTCCTTAAACAACAGTGCAAGGCTTATTAAAATCACGATAATCAAAATAACCTCCACCACTCCCATTCCATCTTCTTCCGTCAAAAAATTTCTAAATTCCTGCATAAATGCTCCTTTCCTGGCAGCTAATTGCTGCCACTTCTATAATATGTAACAGTTCTAAATATTCAGCGCCATTCCTGCCGGTATGACCAGAATTGCCAGTACGATTGCCAGCATTATCCCCATCGGCAGCAATAGCTTTGTGCCAGCCTCCTCCCCAATCTGCCTGGCATGTGCTTTGCGCTGTTCATACGCCTCCCATTCTTCCTGCTCCAGCAGTCTCTGCATTCCCTGCGCTCCTTTGCGCACGTTCTGCACAATCAGCGCCGACAGCTTTCGGTAAATGCCAAGCTGGCAGCGTGTGCCAAAATTTTCATAAGCCTGCAGCTCCCCTACGCCATCGCGTATTTCATGCAAGGTATGCAACATTTCCTCATAGGCATAACGTTCTTCTGTTTCGCCTCGTTCACGCTTCTTCTGATAAGCTAAAGCAATCTTTTCCCAGGCAAGGGAAATGTTCATGCCCGCTCCCAACAGCAATGAAAATTTACCGACAATGCCAGCATAATCTATCGTCATCTGTCTGTCCCTGGCTGCCTTTTTACGCCTGTTTTCTTCTTTTTCCCGCAGAAATATGCCCGCCGCTGCTACTGCTGCCAGAAAAATCATTATCAAACTGCGGTTTACTGACTTCTGACGCCAGACAACCTCCTTTCCCTCTACCTTATCCGGCAGCTTGATATAACTGCTGTTTTCCTCCTCGTTCTGTGCAGACACCATGTCTGTCAGCTTCTCTGCAAGCTGCTCCTGCGGGGATTTTTCCCTGGGCGCTGCCCGTACCATGAACTGATAGAGACAAGTCTCTTCCTGACAGACCAGCTCTGCCGTAATTTCCACCAAAACCGGCTTTTGCGGGTGCTGCCTCAAAGTACCGTCCGCGTGGAAAATATCATAGTCAGAAAACTGATATGTTGCCTCCACCGCACCTTCCTGCAGATATTCCGGCAGATACAGGCGCTCCGTCACCTGATTCTTGGAGGGATTGCTGCCCAAAACCAACGTATCCAATTCCGTTTTTGCCTTTTCCAGACATTTTCTTTTCTGTACCTTTGTCAGCTTTTTCTCAGCAATTTCCAGATTCAGCGGATAATCCTCAAGTTCCCCCAGCACATCTACGAAAAACTCTTTTTCCAATACTCCCTGACCTGGCTGATTCCTGGCAATCTTGTTCCTGTTCTCCACTCTTCCATCCAAATGGGCAGTCACTGCCGCCAACAGAAATCCTACAGCAAGAATCCATGAGACATGATACCATTTCTTTCCTTGCAAAGCTTTGCGCTTTTGGTAAATGGCTGCTGCCAGACAGATGGCTGCCCCTGTGAGATACCAATACATAAGGACCCTCCTTTCGCATTTACCCCCTATGTTACATCCGAATATCTAAGATTTTCTCCGCCAGCAGAAATGCTCCCAGATATACCAGCAAGCAGACCGTCATTACTGCTGCCCCCAGCAGATTCCCATACAGCGGCGCCAGGAACTCAGGGGAAGTCAGCCCTACATAGAGCAGAATGCCAAATGGCACCAAATCCATAATGCGCTGTTCTGTCCTTTTTGCTGTTATCACCGTGATAATCTCCCGCTCCACATCCGACTTCTGGCGAATCTTTCCCACTGTATCCTGGAATATTTTCATCATATCTCCTCCGCCTCGCTTGGCAAAGGAAAACACCTGGGAAAAGCTGACGATTTCCTCTACCCCGCTGCGCTGTGCCAAATCCTCCACCAATTGCTCCAAGGGCTCATTAAACTGCAGCTGATGGCAGATAGCGCAAAACTCCCGTGCCATCACGCCTTTTTCTCCAAAGAGCCGGACATACTCCTCCCATGCCTGTGAGAAAGCATTTTCCATGGAATAACCTGCTTTGAGAAACGATGATATCATCTGCATCATCTCCCCAAACTGATACAGCAACTCCCTCTTTTGCTTTGACAGAAGCTGTCTGCAGAAAAACTTCCTTGTCAGAAACAGCATAGGCACAATAATTACGAATGCATATATGCTTCGGTAAAACAGCCAAGATATCAGACATGTCATACCTGCCGTTGCCGCAAACCAGAGCAAATTTTCCCGCCAGTTAAGTACATAATGTCTGTAATCCTTTCCTAGCCTCTGCTGCGATGACGCTTTGCAATTTCTGCCCTCCATCCCTTTCATTTCCTGCTCGCCTCCTCTTTCATTTCCTGTCTCCCTCCACTTCTAATCCCGCCGCATACAGCTTACCCCGATGGATTAACTCCCCCCGCTTCATCCAGCTTCCTCTTATTCTGCCGCAATGCTCCCCCATTTCGACAAACTCATACAGGGGATTCAGAAGGATTTCCCCTCCCTCCAGCTTGTCAATTTCCGTGATGGCAAGAAGCCTCCGGCTGCGGTCCCTCAATTTTCCCAAATGCACCAGGACGTCCACACCGGCTGCAATCTGCGCCCGGATTGCCTGTAAGGGAAGTTCCATGCCCATAAGGACCATTGTCTCCATGCGACTAATCATGTCCTGGCAGCTATTGGCATGCCCAGTACTCAGTGAACCGTCATGCCCTGTCGGAACATCTTACCGGCAAGGAGAAAAACATATTCTTCCAGTCTACGTCGTCATCTTGGCGGCAATTGATAAACCTTAAATTAGAGCATATGCCATCAAAAGAAAGTGGAATAATATACTCTTGCGTAATTATATTATTATAAACTGTGCCGAATTTCAGAATAACTATGACATTCCCATCCGCACATACAATAATCCGGTCAATAAAATTTTCAACAACACTTCTGTCAATTATATCCACCTTTTTTATCTTCTCAATATGCTCCCTGACGCCAAGAATTTCTTTTTCCAAATCCTCTGCATTTTTACGCTGTTTGGAGAGATTTTCAATCTCTTTTTCCAGTTCGTCTTTCTGTTTCTTATTCTGCTGGTACATTTCAAAGAATGCTTCTTTCATGGAAGGTTCAGGCGCATCCCTCCATGCAATGAGGTTCTTATTCAGTTCCTTTTCAACTTTGGCAAGCCTTTTCTGGCATGTTTTCAATGGCTCGTCATCTTTGGCTGCCGCTATGCTGGCTTCCCTGATGATGCCCACCAGATTGTCAATGCAGGCTTCGTGGTTCCTTAAGAATGTGTTAATGGAAGCGCGGCAGATTTGAATCAGAGTCTTTTCATAAATCCGGTTATACTTTGTATTATTACATACAGCGTTTAGTTCCTTTTTCTTCTTCGAGAAATAATCTTTATACACCCCGATGGTCTTTTTCCTGTCGCTATATTGAAAATGGAACTGTGTCCCACAGTCCCCGCAGAACACCTTGCCCGCAAACAAATGAGTCCCTTTGAACCGTGCCTGCGTTTCTTTTTTATCCGGCTTATCATAAATATGCCTGCGTTCCTCACGGAGTTTCTGCGCCAAGTCAAACAGCTCTTCTGACACGATAGCAGGTCCATCAACAGCAACCCACTCCTCTCTGGGGCGGCTGTAGCGTTTCTTCTTCGCATTCATGCCCACGCTCAAATCAGAACCTTTTTTATTGATATGGAACAAGCCCTTATATGATTCATCTGCCAACCTGCTCGACACTGTATTAGCTGTAAGTATTTTCCCACTCTTTGAACCATACACGCCATGTTCAGCCAGCTTCCTTGCTATCTCTGTGACACCCAAATTGCCGTAAACATACCATTCAAACATTTTGCGGATAATTGCCGCTTCATCTTCGTTTACCGCCATACACTTATTTTTATAATCCCAGTAGTAGCCGAACCTGACATCCGTAGCGTTAAGTCTTTTTGCCTCGCACTTCTGCTTATGTGCTGTCCTGCCCTTCTGCGACTGCCCGAACACCACATGCTGGTTTATAAGCGCATGAAACCCATGCATTGTGACCTGTTCGCCATTGAATGGGTCAAATATGTTGTTTGATACAATAAAAATAATCTTAACCCCACACTCTCTGCATATGGTCTGCAAGTAACCGTCTACCTCTGTTGAACGACACAGCCTGCTCTCATCTTTGGCAATAATATATTGGATATCTCCCTGCATTACTCTTTCAATCATTGCGCTGAATTCAGGGCGTCTGTTCGTTGCCCCGCTGATACCGTCGTCTACATATTTCCCCATAAGGATTAGTTTTGGATGCTTCTTTATATATTCATCACAAAGCAGCATCTGGTTTTTACAGCTTTCTGCCTGCCCTTCATTATCCGTACTGACACGAGCATATGCCACACAGTTTCCAGCCAGTTTTTCATCATACATTATTTTTTCCCTCCATTTCATATGGCAGATATATTTCGTCATGCATACTGTAAATGTCTTTCTGCACTAAATGACGGATTTTACAGAATTTACTCGTCCGCCAATGGATGTCCCCAAATGACCGTACCAGCACAACATCGTATTGGTCTTTGTCCCTGATTAGCTGCTGTAGTTCCTTTTGATTCCCATCAACCTTATTTCCCCCCAAATCAGCATAACGATGGAGCAGATTCCAGTCCGTTTTTTCTTTTATGAACAAATCCATGATTTCATACTGTAAATCCAGCGAATGCCCTGTGATTTCCAGCCCACAGTAATACACAGCAATATTCCGCTTTTGCTTCAATGGCGGCTCAGTGAAACAGAAGCCGCCATCTTCCAATGTATGTATCTGTATCCCGGATTTGCTCAAACGCACAAGCTCTGACATACAGATTCCGGTGTTTTTCCGCAGATGATAAAAATCTTTCAATATCAGGGCTTTATATGCCTGCACATTTTCCATAAGTTGTTCCAACTGTATCTGGTCGCATTTACGCAGCGTTTTGTCTACAAATACATCCACTTCATCATATCCGACATTGTGTGCAAACGCTTTCAGCCGTTCCAGTTCTTTTTGATATACAACCGGGCGGATTTGCGAGCCATCTGTAAAATGGTAAACTGCTGCCTTGCCTTCCCTCATATCATCACGCCCCCTCTGCAATCTTTTCCATTGCCAGCGTACACACTTTATCCGTCAGAATCCCCTGTTCATACAGCATCTTCAGGAATGCCCGCTGTACTTGTACTTCCGTATTTTTTGTGTCTTTCATGCTGTTTTCCCGTTTGATGCAAACTATCTTATTATTCATAAAACCCTTCCTTTCCTGATTATTAGATTATGGGGCTTATACAGTTTCCATTGCTGGATTATTTTCTTTCAAAATTGCTCCCGCATTTTTTTCATAAATGCATCCTGCCAGAAAGTATCCAAATTCGTTCGAACCGCAGCAAGAAGCCAGTATTTATGGGAGATAACCTTACCTTATTTTCCTCACTTCTTGTATGATTTTTGAAAATTGCACAAAAAAACAGTGCAACAAATATAAATCCCAATGGTTAGGAATTTATATTTGTTACACTGTCCGCTTCACTTATAATATATAAAGTTCGCCCGGAATTGTTCTCTCGATGGGTTGCCCCATATTGGTATCAGAATGGATACCTCATTTGAAGCCATTATGGCTTCGGTATTCCCCCCAAGCCTGTATATGTACCGGAAGCACCTGAACAATAGATACTCTGGCAGTTGCCATATACAAAACTCTGTGGAATCACAGTAGTAACTGCTTCTTTATTTGATTTTCAATTTTATGCTATCATAAGAAAAAATTCCGAAAAATTTTGCTCTAATATTTTGCCTTGCATCAAAATTACAAAAAAAAATTCCTATTATATTTATAATTATATTATTTTCAAGCCTTTTCTGCGTCTGGATTCCGGCAGGGGCTTCCTTTGCCCAATCAGGCATCTTCTCTGTATTGATTCTGTAATTTTTACGGTATGCTCTTTACAGCAACCGTCCTTCCAAGGGAGGCTTATCACATAGGTGTGCAGCGGTCTTCTGCTTCGGCGGATTGGCTGTGTGATATTCAATTGCATATCTTAGTATGGTATTCCTTGACAGAATCGCTTTTGCAACGCCATTAACGGAACATAAAAAGAACTTTCTTTTGTCGTCTATATCAGCATGTTTGATTACAGTAATGGCGTCCGTGATTTTGACATTTTTGGCATATTTGTTGATGAACGGGATGATGCCGAGGGCTTCTATCTGGGTGTAATTGCTCTGGATTCTGTCCCAGTATGTGCTTCTGTTGACGTTGTATTGCCGACACATTTCGCTGATGCTGGCAAATGTATGACCGAATGGGTCTTGGATGGCAGGGGCTTCTTTTGTAGGGGTAGTCAGATTGCGCTCTAATGACCAGCCCCTCTTTTTGCGTCCGTCATATGCAGCTCTTGATATGCCATAATATTCACACATGGTTTTTATGCTTTCAAATGAATTGCCTTGGGTGTCTTTGCATGGTTTTTTGAACATTGTTTGTCCTCTCTTTCTTAATTTGTATTTTTTGTTGCGGATTGGCTCCGCAATATGTCTCAGGGTATCCGGATTGCAGCGGGATATCCCGTTGTTCCGCTATTTCCAAAAGCGGAACACAGGAATCCAGTATTTACGGGGGAATGCCTGCCCACGCTCTGCGTAAACGACTTTCAAAATGTCAATATCCGTATGCCGGACATCTGTTCCGAGGTTTTCGTGTAACATTTTTTTGTTTCCTTTCCTCATCCGCGCTCTCAGGCACGGATGATATTTTTATAGTTTTTGCTTTTGGATATGATGAAAGAAAAGAAAAAGCCCCGATACGGATGCAGACATAAGTTTGCACCTCGCACGAGGCTTCTGGATATTCTATTTATTTGATATGAATTTTTGGAAATAAAAAAACCGTAAAACTCAACAAAAATAAATAGATACACTTATGATTCTTCATCATAAAAGCCTCTAATATTTTTGTGATTTTTGCGGTCGAGATACAAATCACATGAACTCTGGACTTACTAAAGCAGTCTCTAGGGAACACTATAAACTACCAAACTATAATTAAATCTGGCATAAAACCTCCGTTGAGGTTTTTGTATTCTACACGACTAAAAACTGCCGCCACCTTAAAAGTATTATTTACTTTTTATATTTTCATATTCTACAACAAAAAAATCAATCTGTCAACAATAAATTTTAAGAAAAGTCAAATATGCTTAGCTGTCTATTTCCCAGCCTTATGTCCTCGTCTATGTCGTCTATATCCATACATTCATTGAAAACACTTTGCAGGCTCTTTGCCTTTTTCCATGTGTGCTGTATCTTCATTTCTGCCCGTACATACTCTGCCGCCATTTCTGGGTATCTTTTCATGTTCTCTGCGGCGTGTCGTTCTGGCATGAACATACAAAACATACAGCTGCACCTACCGACGTATTCATAGCATGGGTGCGGCTCTAGCTTAAGTTCCCTGCCCTGCTCAAACATTTTGCCTTTTTCATAATCCAGGCAAGGTCTGTACCAATGGCACATAAAATCTGCTACCCGCTTTGTCTTAAGCGTCGTGCTGTGGTATTCCAGCTCTGGCAGCTTTGCCCGCCCCGTGCTTTCGTCCCTGCGCTCCCCAGATACAAATAAGCACTTTGCGCCTAACTGCTGCCTATGCTGCCGTATCCATTTATCAGTCACCGCTGTTTTCAGATAAGCCGTACACCAGCGATTTTTCATATCTGGAAACTTAAGCCGCTCATTCAGCAGCAACCCTAAAAAGCCTCTGGCATCCGCTAGCAGAACCGGCTTAACTCCCATGAGCGTTGCCACCTTGTAAAACAGCGCTACATTTTCTGGGTACTCGCAGCCAGTATCGCAATAAAGCAGATATATCCTTTCTTTAGGGAAATTCTTAACCGCCCAGTATAGCGCCCCCGTGCTGTCTATCCCGTTTGAGTAGCTTACTAGTACGCTGGTATACTCCAAATCGCTTAATAATCCCTCTGTCGGTACTACCTTTGTGCGTGCCATTGTGTTTACCTCCCTTTTGTTCCCCTCTTAGTTTAAAGTATCTCTTGCCTTAAGCATCATTTCTATTGTCCAGTCCTTTCAAACTTGCCTGCTGTTCTTAAAAAGGATATGGGACAGTAAGATAGGACAGTGGATTTTCTTCCCATAAATGAGGATATTTTTACAGAAAAAGTGATTCACTGTGCTACTGTCCTATGTTTTTTAATTTCATAGTATTTACATTTTTTGTTATATCTAAATAAAATGATTTTTATAGGACAGTAGGACAGTTACTCTGTAAAAATGCTGATTTATGGACAGATTCCCACTGTCCTATGGTAAAATAACAGTACAGTACGACGAACAGCGGGAACATTTAATAGGACAGCATGGATGTGTAAACAAACTGATTTTAATCTGTTGCCGAGAGTATCACGTCAGTAATACCGAAAGTCTTTCAGGCTTGATGTAAATGATGCCCTCAGCTAACCAGCGTGACGGAGCCATCCTCTGCATGGTAAAGATATGCATTGTCTGACAGGATTTCTTCCGGGTCAAGGCAGCCCGCATTTACTCCACGCACCATTTCCGGCAGGTCATTTTCATCCGCATCCGGCGTTGCTGGCAGGAAAAGCGTTTCATGGATGCTACTCGGAAGGATATAGAAGTCGCCGCCTGTCTGTTCGGCAAACCCTTCCAGCACACCATCATACAGCAGAACAGAGGCTCCGTTAATCTTACGGTCATTCGTGGCAATATAAAGCTGCGGCATATCTGCTGAATCCATTGCGTCAGACATTCCCTCTTCCGAGTCATCCATTCCCCGGGACATATCTTTCAGCACTTCTGACAGGGGCATGATTTCAGCTTTGAACAGCTTTGGCGTGTTCATGCAGGCGTGCCTGTAAAGGGTATCCTCGTCCACTCCCCATAATCCCATCATTTTATTGTCCACCATAATGCTTGAAAAAGCATTGACAGATTCTATTGATACAGGAACATAATAAATGACTGCCAAATCCTGCCATAACCTGTGAGGAACCTTATCCAGCCGGGCAGTATTTTTCTCCGCATTTACCAGCTTATAGCAGATTTTTTGTTTCACGTTGGAAAAATCCTCAATGCGGCTTATGTCAAAATTTCTGCCGGGGTTCATTCTCTGGTGGATTTCTATGATTTTCCGGCATATTTCATCCAGCGGTTTCCCATTCTGGTATTCTTCAAAGAAACCCTCAAGGTAGATAGCGGGGGCAATGTTGTGCCCCTTTTCACGGATTGCAATGCCGGTCAGCTTCAGGTTATTGTTTTGGGTTACTTTCTGGATTTCCACATCAGCAGACGGGTAAGCCTGTTCCAGCATCTGTTTCACTGTGGATGCAAAAGCGTTAATATCTGTAATCTTTCCCGTAGCTTCCATCATTTTTTCTGTTTTCATAATTATCCATCCTTTCGATTATTGTATGTCTGATTTTCATGCTTACAATAATACACCCGCCATTTTTATATTTGCATTGGCGGGTAAGATAGCGTTTATCTAAATCCGATTCCCTTTTGGAACCTGTCTGATTGTTCTTTAGGGAGCAGAAGCCGGAGGCACAATACACCAGCCATCCCGAAGGGACCTGCCCTTGATAAGACGGGGCAGAATATGCTACGCTGGGTTTATGCGGCGGAAAGCACCTGATTGTTCCCCAGTCCTTCGCCGTCGGCAGAGACTGATGTGCATATTCTGGCATGGATTGTCAAGGGTGGCGACTTGCTGCCACAAGCCTGTGTATGATATGCGGATGCCGCTCAGAGGAAGCGTGGCTGCCATGATTAACGCTGCCCTTTTCTGTTTTTGTTGGTATATGCCATGAGGCTGTCCAATGAATTGCACAGCTTATCGCGCCATCTGTTGGATTCCTCCATGACTGCATCAAGGGAATCTGCAAGATGCTCAATCGCACCGCCGTAATCATCGCACTCCAGATAGGAAACCGGGTGTCCGTTAAGTACGGCATTGAGGTTCTCTATGCCGACTTCAAGAGCCAGATTTGCATCGTCAGCCATCTCATACAGGATGATTTGCTCCAGTTCTTCAGCCGTGGAAAACACTTTGAACTGGTAGAATTCGCCATTCCGGCTGTCCACAAGGAAGAACAGATGCTTTCCTTTGATGGATTTCGCCACGTCAGCCGTAGTTGTTTGAAAATACTGGCTGTGCCTTTCCAAAACCTCATTGATTTTTTCTTCTTCACTCATTATATCTTGCTCCTTTCGCTTATTGTTTGCATGTCCTTTTCCCAGACTGGCAATAATGCACCCGCAGCTTTTTTAATGCCTGCATTATATAGAAGAAACAGCGTTTATTTACAGCCTCAGGCATGGTTACAGGTTACGAGCGGCAATTTTACCTGTAACCTATCTTGTAACCTTTAGGAAGCCCTATTTTACAGCATTTTTTGCATATAGTTACAAAGTTACAACTTTTACAGAAATTTTCTATGTAAATAATAATTATATACCCTAAGTATCTTTTATCGTGTTTATCTGCTAACACAAAAAAAACAATATATAGAAAACCTGTAACTTTGTAACCTGTAACCTCCGGCTTCAGTTCCTTTCTTTTTATTCCTGCCCCGCCCTTTTTGTCCACATTGTTAACGCAGCGGTGGTAGAAGCAAGAATTCTCTATGTTTTTTTGTTTTTGAACATAAAGAAGTGTCAAGAGATGTAATTTCACTAAACGAATCCTGTCAGCGGCTTTGGTTGCCACAATGCTTGTTGGTGGTGCATCAAGTGCTATCTTTCCTGTGTCTGCTACATCGGATTCGGACTTGGAGCCTGATTCTTCTGTCCAGATTACGACGGAAAAGAACTCTGATGAGGATATCAGCTTGGACGGAAATCTGGACGGCTGGGATATCCAGATGGGGAATCCGTCTAAGCCTTCGGACAATAAGTCTGGCGACGATATCTCTATCAGCGGTTCTGATGACGGCGTTACAATCAAGGATGGTGCAGAATCTGATAAAGAAGACGATGTAAAGCTGGAAGATGCTGGCGATAGCAATAACAGTAAGTCTGATGCGTCTGGCAAGGCGGATGGCTCTGCGAAGCCTGCTGACAATGCTGATACTGATATCGCTATCACTGACTTATCCAACGTCCTCACCGCATCCATCACCCGCACCGACAAGAACGGCGACTTGGATGTGGACGATGCTGCGGCGCTGCATGTGGAAGCCAAAAATGAGTCCGAGAATCCGGCGATATTCAAGATGTATTTCAGCGACGTGCGTGAGATAAAAAAGGGCGCTGACTTAAGTACATACCTGAATAAGCCTGCCCTTTCCTGCAAAGTGCAGGGGCTGGGCAAAGACTGCACATTAGATGTAGACGTGGCTGGTCCAGATAAGAAAAAGACAAAGTCCGTTATGGAGTTCCTGAAAGAAGTGGATAAAGACGAGAAATCAGGTTCTGAGACGGTTGTGTCCCGCTATGCGAAGCTGACTATTCCGGCAGGTTCTTCTGTGGATTTTGATTTCAGCATCACTTCTTCCAAAGAGTGCGCGGTTACCGTCATTCCGGTCATGGTGCAGGAAACAGCAGTGTACGGCAATGCCCAGTCTGCCGAATGGGAAGAGAAAGTGACGTTCTTTGACCATATCGTTAATTTCTTTACGGGAAAGCAGCCTGAAAAAGATGATAAAGATGACGAGGATATCCAGATTTCCGACGTGCAGGGCATATCCGCTGACGTGCCGGAAGGTCTTAATGAAGACGACTTTGCATCGAAGCGCCTGATGGTCCTTGCGGATGACCCTTCTGTGTTCGTTGGCAAGAACAACGTCATCGGTCAGTACGGCGACTTATACCTGATGCAGTTCGACACCGCAGAAGCCGCTATGCAGGCGTATGGCTATTACAAAGACATCGTGACCGCTGTTGAGCCGGACATTTCTGTTGAGGTGGCATCTAATGTGGATGCGGATGCTGATACAGAAAATGATGTTACTTTAAGCAATGAACAGGCGTCTGATACTGAAAAACAGGAATCTGATACCGAAGATGATGTTACTGTAAATGATGTATCAGCTGATGGAACAGAGGATGCTAATCCTGAAGACAATCCGATTAACGCTTTGAATACCGTGGACGCTTCGGATGTTAAAAAAGAGCGCGGTGTCATTGCCCTGATTGATACCGGGGTGGGCGAGCACGCTAATGTTATTGACCGTATATCTGTGATAGATGATAATGCGTCCGGCAATGGCGGCAGCCACGGCGACGCTATGGTAAACGCCATCGTGAGTCAGGACCCGGATGCTAAGATTCTCTCTATTAAAGCTATGGACGATAATGGGCATGGTACGGTGTCTTCCCTTGTTGCTGCAATGGAGTACGCCATCGAACAGAAGGTAAGCGTTATTAACCTTTCTCTTTACGCAAGGACGACGCTTTCCACGTCTGTGTTGAAGTCCGAAATCGAAAAGGCTGTGGACGCCGGAATCATCGTGGTCGGCGCAGCTGGTAACGATGGAGCCGATGTAAAGGACTATATGCCGGGATGCGTGGAGCCTGCTTATATTATCGGCGCATGTAATGAAAACGGGTATAGACAGGTGCTGTCTAACTATGGTAAGACTGTGGACTATAACGTGGTCGCAGGTTCCACGTCTGAGGCTTCTGCACTGTTTGCGGGGTTTGTTTCTGCGAATGGGCTGGATGGCGTGGATAAGGCGCTGAATCAGGGGCTGATTTATGCTACGGATTATAAGAAAGACTTTCTTGATTTCACGGAAGGGGAGTTTAAGGACGGTAAGGCTGTTGCTGTGAAATCCAATGGAAACGTGAAAGTGACAGTTGCTGATGTCGAAGCTGGCAGGTATCATGTTTATCATGTGACTGACGAGAAAAACACGATTCTGGTTCCTGAAAAAGAGGATGTTCATATTGATGTCTGCACGGAAGATGAAGCGTACTCAATGGAGAGCGTGGATGTGCTGGATGCGGATGGGAATAAGGTTGCTGAGGCTGAGATAAAAGAACATGTTTACGGGGAATCCCACAGCAATGTTCGGAACGGGTTTTTCGATGTATCCGGCAAGGAATTGGCGCATCTGGATGTCAAGATGACGAAGCAGGATTCTGAGGTTCCTATTTTTGATGAAATTTCAGGTGTGTATTATATGGAGTCCGAACTGTGCGGGGATGACTGCCTGCGCGAGCATATCCGCAGGATGCCGGACGGCATAACGGCTGATGATTTGTTCCATGCAGCGGTTCCAATCCCTGCTGGCACGGGATACCCTAATTATGCTGGCAGTGACGGCTATTGCAGTGAGGGCGGTCATCCGGGTCAAACGCCTGTTGAAGTGGGTGGTGCTGTGTATGAAGGCACACCGCCAGCGGCTTGTTCTGATAACCTTCCGTTTGGCAATGCCATTATAACCAGCCATTTCACCAACCACGGGCGAAGCTTCTTTTCACTTTCGTTTCAGGACGGTCCGTTAGCAGGCGGGTCAGTTACGAATATAGCATGCGCCAACCACGGCTTAACGTCGCCGGAAGCAGGCTATGGGGCATCTGCCACTGCATATGTTGAATCTGTCGACACCGTAAATAAGATTATATATTTATGGATATATTTTAACACCAACATCAACGGCTTCGGCGGGCAGAATGCATACGGCAAAGTCTGGGTGAGGTACGAAGAGACGCAGAACGACCCTGTCAGCATTAAGCTGCAAGCCCAGAAGAAGTGGGTCGGCGATGCTGATGATTTGGGCATTGACCAGCCTAAAGAAGTAACAGTAGATATACAGCGCGCATTCAAAACGGGCAGCGGCTCATACGGCAACTGGACAAAAGTGACATCGTTGACTTTGAAGAAAAGCAGCGGCTGGAAAGCCACGACAGGACTTCTGCCGCGTATTAAGTGGGGCAAATATGATGCCAACGGCACATGGGGCGAGGACAATACGGGCGATGTGAAGAGGATTTATAAGTACAGGGTTGTGGAGCCTAATGTGCCGGACGGGTATGAGGTTGATTATAAGCAGTTCGATATGGCAAACTGCACAGACGGGTGTACCCGGACAGCTGTAGTGACAAATACTGTTAAGCCGATAAGGATTCGTCTGGCAGTCAAGAAATTCTGGGATGATTCAAACAACGGTCTGGGAACCAGACCTGCGTCCATAAAGGTGAAGCTGGAGTATTCCAGAAAAAAGGATGACGGCGACTGGTCTTCGTGGAAGTATAAAGATGATGCGACGCTGGATGCGAGCAGCCATTGGACTGCCACATGGCGGAAGATGCCGTATGTGGAAGGCAAATATACCTATAAGTACAGGGTTGTCGAGGAAAACGTGCCTGCAAATTACAAGAAAAATATTATACAGTTCGGTTACAGCTCGGATGAAAATGACCTGTGGAACAGCATCGACCCTTTTGCAGACGAAGGCTACTGGGATATGCCTGATGTGTCAGATGATGGCGAGACATTGAGAGCCAAAGTAACCAATACGCTGGAACCGGGACACCTGAAGCTGCACAAAGATTCTGAGCTGCCTGACATGACAGACGATAATAAGTGCTATTCATTAAAGGATGCCCAGTATGAGGTCTATACGGATTCCGCCTGCACCACAAAGGCGACGTATATCGGCGGACCTTTGAAGACGGATACGAAAGGCGATACGGATGTGATTACGCTGCTTCCGGGGACGTACTGGGTAAAAGAGAAGGGCACTGGCGAAAAGGTCGGCGGGAAAGAAAAGAGTTATGCGAAGGGCTTTTTCGTAGATACAACGGCACATAAGGTTACTGTGACGAAGAACCATACGGAAGATGAGCCGCTGGTGAAAAAAGTGGAAGAGCCTGCGATGAATGACCCGTTAAACATTACAATCCAGAAGATTCAGAAGGGACCTTCCAATGGCAATCTGCCATCGCTTGAAAATGCTGAATTCACTGTGAAATATTATGACGGATTTTACACAAAGTCCAATATCGCCAGCCAGACGCCGACGCGGGTTTGGGTGATTAAGACGAAGCGGGTTGGCAGCAGTAATAGGTATAGAGCCGTGTTTCATGAAGATTATGCCGTGGCTGGCAAGTGTGATGAATTCTATAAAGCTGGCACGAACATTGTCCTTCCATTAGGGACGATTACCGTTCAGGAAACAAAGCCTGCGCCGGGTTATGTGTTGGACGGCAATGGAGAGTTCAAGGCTGACGGTACTGTTGTTATGCGGGATAATGAGATGTATGTTGCACAGATTAAGGAGAGTACATCCGGTGTTAGTTTATCCGGCGGCAATGAGTACACGATGGAGAACAGCACGTCCCCAATCCACTGCCGCATTGAGAAGCTGGACGGCGATGGGAATAAGGTTGCCGGGGTAACGTATAAAATCGAATACCAGCAGGCACGGGACGTATATAAGAAAACCACTACGGTCGGCGGCAAGGCAGTTACGACGCTGTGTGAGAGTACCGACGCTGGTGCCGTGCTTGTTGCAAGCAATACAAAAAATGTATACGATAAATACGGGAATCTTGTCGGGGAACAGACCACGGATGCTGAAGGCAAGGCAGCTTTCGAGGACTTGTACCCGGATGATTATGCAATTACTGAAATCAAGACTGTAAACGGTTTGCAGCTTTTGAAAGAGCCGATTAAGGTGTCGCTGCCTATGCGGATGACTAAGGCGGAAGCGGATGAGTGGAATCTGGATACGTCTGATACCACGAAAGTCCAGTGGAGTGATTCCGAGAACTGCTATATTGTCCTTGATGCAACCTTTGAGGTGACGAACACAGCATCCTTTAAGATGCCTATGTCTGGTGGGACTGTGAACGGATGGACGTTCATCCCGTTGGTTCTCGGAATGGGCGTGTTTACAGGTATTGCGTTCTTCCTGTTCCGTAAAAAGAGGAAGACCGTAAAGGCTGAGTAGTATCAGCTTGGGTTAGTCAGTTTATGCATCCCACCGCTTTGCGGTGGGATGCAGTTCTTTTACACAGGGGACGGGTGGTTGGTGACCCGTTCCCGTAAATATAAAATTGTAGATTATTGTTGAAAAATCAACTCAAAATATTGATTATGCGAAAAACGAGGTGTATGATTATGTGTGAAAATAAAAATCAGATTGTGGACATCAATGGATATGTTCATGTAATTAACGGCAGGGTACTCTGTTTCAAATCAGATTTATATGATTTAAGTGAAAATTCAGATGATGTAAAATATTTAACAGAATTTGTGAACGGGCTGCCGACCAAAAGATGTTTTGATGCAAGTTTTGGGGATTTTACAATATATCTGTTCACGAAAGTATCCGATGGCATCGCAGTTACGCAAGGCGATTTATACGTATATTTACAGGAACTGCCGCAGGATGTCAGCGAGAAAGTGAGGCAGGCAATAAATGAATATCGAGGTAAGTCAGGGGATTAGTTGTATTTGTGCAGAAAACGGTCGAATGGAACGTAAATATGGTCTTGTTGTAGGCGTGGACAATGGCGGCATATGTGTCTGTTTGGTTTCTGGTGTGTATGATGGGCAGGGTTGTCGAACTGTATATTGTTATGATGAACCGGGTGCTGTTTCTAAGCATAAGCATTATGTCAGGCTAAAAAATTCAGATGGTGTATTTACAGACATAAACCGTGTCATTGATATAAAGAATATTACACATATTCAGAACGCCTATGTGGATGCTGATTTTGCTAACCGCCGCTATATCGACATGGATGACTTTATATAGTCTGGCGTAAAACACATTAGCTTTCAGATGATGTGATATGAGCCGGATTTTTTTACTGTAATCGTTTACTTTCAGTAAGAAATGTGTTATAATATATTCAGATTCTGAATCAGGAAGGGGGTGTCTGGTATCATGTACCTTACCGTGAAACAGCAGTTGAAGCATCTTACGAATGCTCAATATGAATGTTTGCGGGAACTCAGCCATGTTGCGAAGAACCTGTATAATCAGGGTGTTTACAATGTAAGGCAGTATTATTTTCAGGAAGGCAAATACCTGAACTATGAGAAGAATTATGCCCTGCTTAAGAACAGCGGGAATTATAAAGCCTTAAATTCAAACATGGCACAGCAGATATTAAAAGAAGCCGACGGTGCGTTCAAGAGTTTCTTCGGTCTTTTGAAGCTTGCTAAGAAAGGCAGGTACCGTTATCAGGATATCCGCCTTCCGAAGTACCTTCCAAAAGACGGCTTTGCCACGCTTGTCATCCAGATGTTTGTCATTAAAGACGGCATGTTCACGCTTCCGTATTCCCAAAGCTATAAAAAGGGGCATACGCCTGTCAGCATTAAAGTCCTGCCTGTGCTTTCCGGCAGGAAAGTGAAGGAAATCCGCATCATCCCGAAGTCCAACGCTAAGTTCTTTGAGGTGCAGTACACATATGAATGTGAATGCATTCAGAGGGATTTAAACAAAAACAATGCATTGGCATTGGACTTCGGCGTGGATAATCTTGTCACGGCAGCGTCGTCAGACGGGAAGTCCTTCATCATAGACGGTCGCAGGCTGAAATCTGTAAACAGGCTGTATAACAAGAAAACAGCAAAGCTTCAGGGCATTTTGGATAAGCAATTCCCGGATGAACGTTGGCGTTCTAAACGGATGGATAGTATCACAAGACATTGGAATGCGTATGTGAATGATTATATGAGCAAGGCTGCGAAGCTGATTATTGATTATTGTATTGCAAATGATATTGGAACGCTTGTTGTTGGTTATAACGTGACATTCCAGCTTAAGCCTAGCATGAGCCATAAGAACAACCAGAATTTCGTTATGATTCCTTATGGGAAGCTGCGTAGCAAGTTAGAGTATCTGTGTAAGTTAAATGGTATCAGTTATGTGGAACAGGAAGAAAGCTATACATCAAAAGCGTCTTTCTTTGATAGGGATGAAATCCCTGTATACAACGATGATAACCCGAAGACTTATGTGTTTAGCGGCAGGCGGGTATCCCGTGGTTTATACATGAGTTCCAGTGGTTATGCGTACAATGCAGATGTGAACGGCGCATTGAATATCTTACGTAAAAGTAATGTTGTAGACCTCAGTGTCTTATACAGTAGGGGCGGCGTGGACACGCCCGCAAGAATAAGGGTTGCTTGACGCATATGCGTCAAGTGGAGACTTAAATACCAGACTTCTTTAAAATAAGGCGTTTGTATGCCTTAGCGAAGCCCGTTGGCTTTAGACGACGGGTGGTTCACGAAAAGGGGGTTGTGTTTATGAATGCCATTGTTGAAGAACGTAAAGGCTATAAAAGATTGAATTTTGCAAGCTTAAATTTTGCGGATGAAAAAGAAATTGACAAGGAATTCGTAGATGACATTTCTCCCATTCATTGGACGGAAGATGTTTTACGTGGTGACAGAAAAGTTATTGTAAAAAACAGTAGGAGAAATGTTTGATATGTGTCAGATTATCGTACAAACAAAAAAAAACACAGGCTCTGTGGGGCATATAATGCCTTGCAGAGCCTGATGTTATTAAAAAAGGTGGCGGCTCCCGGCTCTCCTGAGTCTCAGGAAAGCCAGAATCCAACTGTTTTATTTAATTTTTCAATTTTTCATTCGGAAATTTTTGTATTCTCATTTATTATATCCGAGTCCGTCGTCAGGGTTTTTTGGTTTGATATGACCGAGTAAATTTTCAGCTTGTTTTCCTTTGCCCTCTTTTAATGATTTTTGATTCGCCTGCGGTGGTCTAGGTTGTCTTTGTTTGGAACCGTATTTCTTAAGTCTTGCAATTTTGAGCAGTTCGTAGTCGTCTTTTTCATAGTCGTGCATTTGGTCTTCGAACGGATAGACAGCATATTTTTCAGCTTTTTTCATATGCTTCCAGCCGAATTGTTTTTCGTATGACTGCTGTGTCTTTTTATTTGGATTTGTAAATCCGTGCTGCATATCATAGAAGAAATCATTTGCGGCATAACAGCCGTATGGGTCATAATTGTTCTGAGGATTATGATTCACATATTGCATAAGTTCTTTGCGGATATATTTCAAATCTTTTTGGTTCAGACATAATGATTTGGTCTTTTCTGTTGTGAAATTTCTTTCTTTTGTATTTTCATTGCATATTTTGATAGTGTGAAAAAACAATTCTTTTTTAGGCAACACCATAAATGTGTCAAGGGATACCATGCTGGTTCTTACTTCAGGTCTGTCCATAGGCGGGCATGGATGGGTGATGTCTGTTGTATTGTCATAGTTTAGTCTGTTCCATCTGTGTTTGTTTTCTTTATCGGATTCCAATGTCGTGCACATGACAATTTCAACATAATAGTCGTCTGTGTTGACGATAAGCCACGGATGTTCTCCTGCATTTATGCGATGTCCATTCGGATGTATTTGTTCTAATCGAGGCATAGTGAACACCATGCCCGGTTGCACGTCAAATTGACCGTTTTGTTTTTGTCCCTGTCTTGTCATTCGTATCACCTTCTATTTCCCGTCCAGCCATTTGGATGCGGGCACATTTTTTTCCGGTATGATGTATATGGGTTCATATTTTTGTGCAGTGAACAGGCATTTTGCTATCAACAGCATCTGCGGATTGTTCAAGAGGTCGATTTCTGACGGCATATAATAGATATCCCCTTCGACAAATGGAATTGATGCGAATTTTCTATTCTTGATATGGTCCATTGTTGCTTGGTTTTGTTCGTAAACTGTACAGCTTAATCGGCGGTCGATTCTGCTGATGCCTATCAAGGCTATTGTGTCCTGTGTGCGCCGTTCTGCCCAATCTTTGAATCCTGCAAGGATTTCCGGGTCTTCCGGCGTTACCCACGGGTCGTTGTCCGTCCATACTATCGGTATGTCGTCCACGATGCAGCAGTATAGTTCCGGGTAGTAATCATATTCATCCGTATGGATGCATTTATATTTGCTGTAATCAAACGGTGGGTTGAATCCATATTCTTTTATCAGATGCTCCGGCAGCTGTGCGAGCAGTTTATTGTATTCATTCCTGTCCATAAATAATGCCCTCCTTAATTTATATTTTACATATGCACCCGCATATGTATTTATATTTTACCATGAATTTACAGTGTATGAAATATATTTCTGCTGTATAAAACAATTGATTCTGTGGGGCGTATATCGCCTTGCAGAGCCTGTTATAATTCCTGCATAGGATTTGCTGTAAAAAAATATCAGGCTCTCTTGGGATAAATCCCTTGAGAGCCTTTTGCTTATTTGCGGGTTGCGCCGCAGGCGCATTTGTAGTAATCAACGACCTTTTCATCGTAAGCGGCTTTGTCAACGACCCATACTTTCTGGGTTTCGTATTCAGCATCGTGATGGATAGTGTCAACCACAACTTCTTCACTGTGGTGACCGCCGTGTGTGTAATCGCCAACCTCATCATTCCATTGATGGTCGTCCAATGCCTCAAGTGCGGCTATATCTGTTCCATATTCGGTAGGGCTGAACTTCATGCCACATGTATTGCATACGTATACCCATTCTGTCACTTCTTCGTCATATGCCTTTTTGACACAGACCGTCTTTTCTTCGTAGTGACCTTCTTCTTTATGATGAATGGTCTTGTAGACTGGCTTGTAGTCATGCGTATGGGATTTCTCAGTGACTTTTACTTTGCAGCTTACCCTGCTTTTCTTGTAGGTAGCTGTGATGGTTGCAGTACCTGCGTTCTTGGCTGTGATTTTGCCGTTTTTGTTTACAGAAGCTACGTTGGAATTGCTGCTTTTGAAAGCTGCTTTCACACGCTTTTTGTTGTATGTCGCTTTCAACGTGTAGGTCTTGCCAGCGGCAATCTTTAAGCTGGTCTTATTCAGCTTTATTTCAGCAACCGTGATTTTCACTCTCTTAGAGGTCTTACCCTTATAGGTTGCTGTGATATAAGCGGTCCCAGCCTTCTTAGCTGTCAGCTTGCCGCTCTTGCTTACGGTTGCAACCTTCTTGTTGCTGGTTTTCCATGTGGCTTTCTTTGTTACGTTCTTGCTGCCGCATACAGCCTTCAGCTGTGTCTTCGTGCCTTTGCTGATGACTGTCTGAGAAGTCTTCACTACAGGCTTTGCATTGGCAGCGGATGCCTCGATAGGCTGTGCCATGGTGAATACCATAACCATCATTAAAACTGCTGTTAAGATTTTATTCATTTTCTTCATAATCCATCATCCTTTCTGGAGTCTTTTTATTTTTATTATTATTTTACGTAAGTTTTTCAACTCACGCAATTTTCACACGCCCTCTCGCCCAGTCCCGCTTTTAGGAGCAATGGGCTTCGCCCTTTTTGTTCCGTAAAGGAACATGGGACCCTCACAGTATACTATGTAAAGTAAATATATATGGATATCTTATTTATTTTTTTGTAGGTATAATTCCCAGACATAATTCTCATCCATCTCATGTTTTTCTCATTCGCTTTTTCCTTTTTCCCTTTATCTCTCTCCTTCCCCCTTCTGCGTAAATCTGCCATAGAAACAGTATACCTAATTTATTTAGTATAGTCAATGTATTAGGCGTATCGCAGTAAAAAAATCAGGCTCTCTTGGGATGAATCCCTTGAGAGCCTTGTGTGGTTTTGTTATTGTCTTTCACCGCATTCACATTTGTAATAATCAATGACTTCTTCATCGTAAGCTGCTGTGTCAACAACCCATACGTTCTGGGTTTCGTATTTTGCGGGGTAATTTTTAATATAAGTCACTTCTTCGCTGTGATGACCTCCGTGTGTATAATCTCCGATTTCATCATCCCACTGATGGTCATCCAGTGCTTCAAGTGCGGCTACATCTGTCTTATATTCAGTAGGGCTGAACTTCATGCCGCAACTATTGCATACATATACCCATTCCGTCACCTCTTCGTTTCTTTCCGGTTCCACCAATACCTGCTTTTCTTCCCAATGCCCGACCTCATCATGGTGGATGGTTTTGTAGACTGGAATACTAAAATCATGCTCATGTGCATCCGCAAACACGATATTAAAATTAAAGCTGCCGTTCCATTCGCCTGCTGTCAGCCCCTCTGCCGTGATTGTCCCAGTCCCTTCGGCATTGTCGTCATACCGCCATTCGGTCTTGTCCTGACTGACAGTAGCTGTTTCATCCGCTTTGTTTGCGGAACGCAGTGTAAAACTTCCATCCGGCACCACCGTGACTTTCTTGTCCGCAGGAAAGTCGCCGTTGCAGGTGATTTTATAATTTGCGCTTTTCTTAGAGCCGTCAAGCTGGATGGTCTTCGGTACGCTGACGCTGAACTCTGATGCCACACTTGCATTTACGCTGACGTTCTGGGTCGATGCTTCGTTTACTTCCTGCGGTGTGACCGTTTCTTTGGAATTTCCATTTGCGTCTGTTGCTGCATTCACGATTTCCGGCATGGCGCATCCGACTGTTAGCATGAGCGCCAGCGACAGGCTGATGATTTTGTTTCGTTTCATAGAATGTAGTCTCCTTTCTGAAAATTGGATTGAAAAATACGAATCTGTCTCTTTCCATCATATCATGGATTCTTCAGAATCATAGCCCTGCATTAAAAAAAATCGGCGCCTTTTCTGTTTATAAAGGAGACAATCAAGAGAGCCGAAAAAAAAAACAGGACTTTCTTGAGAGTCATCTCAAGAAAGTCCTATTATACGCCTCATGCAATGGTCGTCTGTGCAACGAACGATTTATACGGAACCATGCACATTTTCCTACCCGGAAGTGTTTGTATTTTTTGTAAAAGAGCGGATGTCGGCTGTTTTTTTAATACCGCTATGTGCCGTTTCGGAAAATCTTTTTCTGTACTATTTTCGTTTCGCCGCACCTTATACAAGTGTAGGTTATCATGCTGCTTCCGGCATTGGTCGGCTCTTTGACAACCACGCCGTTATCCCATGCGTGACCTAATGCCGGGATAGTTTCTGTCCATGTGTCGCCGCATGTGCATCTGCATTCCGCAATGCCTTCTTCTGTGCAGGTCGGCTTTTTTATAATGGTTCTTGTGGATGCATGGTCGATAGCCTCTTTTGTGACGGTGATTTTGCAGGTTGCTTTGGTCTTTTTATAGATTGCGGTAATCGTGGTTGTTCCGGCTTTCTTTGCGGTAATCCTGCCATCCTTGCTGACCGTAGCGACGGCTTTGCTGCCGGACCTGAACACAGGCTTTACTTTTTTGCCATTATACTTCGCTGTCAGCGCCGTGGTCTCGCCAACTCCTAATTTCATGCTTTTCCAGTTCAGGCTCACCTGTGCGACCGTGATTTTTATTTTCTTCGAGGTCTTACCCTTATAGGTTGCGGTGATGTAAGCCGTCCCGGCTTTCTTTCCGGTCACGACGCCCTTTTTATTGACCGTTGCAACTTTCCTGTTGCTGGTCTTGAACTTCGCTTTGCCCGTGACGTCCTTTTTGTTATAGGTCACCTTGATGCTGGTCTTCGCGCCTTTGCTGATGACAGACTGCGACGCTTTTGCGGCAGGCTCCCCGCTGTTTGTGATATACAGGCATTCTGTGCCTGATAAAAAATATTTTATAGAAAGGAGTTTTCGCTTATGAAAACGAAATTATTTACGCACAAAGTGCGTGGGACGCTCGTAGCGTTTGCTGCGGTTTCCAGCATGCTGGCACCGATGGGCGTTTATGCGGCTGTCGATTCGACAGCGGATGTGTCCACACCGTCCACTGAGTCGTGCAACGTGTCAGCGACATTCGGTTCTTCGTGGCAGGTGACGATTCCGAAGCATGTCTCCCTTGGGGTCGACACTGCGACAAACGTGGCGGCTGCTGATTACGAGGTCAGCGTGCTTGGGGACATTGAGCCGGAACACTGCATCACGGTGGAGCCTGATAATTCTTTTGCTATGCTGCATGGCAGCGATAGTGCAACGGCAACGGTCACGCAGGATATTACCGTTTTTGAAGGAACTACTTTGACGTCGGACGCGCCGGAGAAATCAGCGGGCAATATTTCCGCAGGCTCCCTTACGCCCGGTGACTGGGGCGGTCATTTTGACTTCCATATTGCGGAGACAGGGCACCAGCACAGCTTCGGCGCTGACGGCATGTGCGCATGTGGGGAGAAAGACCCAAACCACCAGCACAGTTTCGGCGCAAACGGCATGTGCGCATGTGGCGTGGAAAACCCGGATGCGGAGTTCGTGATGTTCTCAAAGAACATGTACAATATGGTGACCGTGATGTACAGCGGGAATGCCTTGGGTCACAAGTCTGTCCATAATGTGGTGTTCGAGGACAGGAGCGCTGAAGAGTTAGGTCGCACATTGGCTGCCAGCAATTGCAGGGACTGTTCTTTTTCCGGCGACGGTTCTGTCGTGGGGTGGACAGACGTGACGGATAGTTCGAACGGTTATGTCGATATCCATATTGCGCCTGCACATTCCGGGGATTCCCTGCGTGCGCCTGATGACGTTTCCGGTCTGTTCGCGGTTTCGGAATTACAGGATAGTTTCGACAGGCAAGGCAGTTATCATACGACTACCATTTCCGGTCTGGCAAATGTTGATTTCAGCCATGTGACGAATGCAAGCGGCATGTTTGAAGGATGTTATAACGTAGCCGCTGATTTCACAGGGACTAACCTCAAGGTTATGGACAATATTGCGCCTTCGGTATCTGAGTGTAACATTAAGCTGCCTGACGGAAGTGTGGTTAAGTGATTTTACTGTTCTTTTACAAAATAATTAAGAAAGGAGTCTTTTGCCATGAAGACTAGAGTATCTTTTACGCATAAGATGTGTAAATCAATCACGGCATTGGCGGCGGTATGCGCTGTTCTGGCGTCGTCAATCCCTGCCAATGCGGCTGTCGATTCGACAGCAGATGTATCTAAGCCCTCGAATGAGTCGTGCGACGTGACTGCGTCCGTAGCGTCCGGGTGGTCTGTCACTATCCCGAAGAGCATCACGCTGGAAGCGGATTCCCAGACAAAGGCTGCATCCGGCGGTTATGGCGTGAGCGTACGGGGCAGCATTGAACGTGATTACTGTGTCACGGTCAAGCCTGAGAGTTCTTTTGTTATGACAAACAGCACGAAAAGCGCAACGGCTACGGTCACGCAGGATGTGACAGCGTTTGACAGTGAATCGTTCACGCAGACGGAACCTGCAACCGCGACAGGCGAGGTTGCGGCAAGCGGTCTTGGCGCCGGGACATGGACCGGAAGTTTTGACTTTAACATCAACTGTAAGACGGGCAGCATTGAGCTGAATGCAGACAATCTGTCTATGGCTGGAATCGGGAATACAGGCGATGTCGTGATTCCTGAGACATTCGTCTATGACGGCATGACCTATAAGGTGACAAGTATTGCTGACAATACATTCAAGAACTGTTCAAGCCTGACGAGTGTCACAATCCCGGAAGGCGTCACCAGCATCGGCAAAGATGCGTTCTATTATTGCAAAGCGTTGACGAGCGTCAACATCCCTGAAAGTGTCACCAGCATTGGGGATGAGGCATTTTATAGTTGCTCTGCATTGACAAGCATCAATATCCCTGAAGGCGTCACCAGCATCGGCAGAAGTGTATTTGGCAGCTGTTCAAGCCTGACGAGTGTCACAATCCCTGAAGGCGTCACCAGCATCGGGGAATATGCATTTTCTAGTTGCTATGCATTGACAAGCATCACTGTTCCTGAAAGTGTTACCAGCATTGGTAACAGTGCGTTTGCGAGTTGTTCAAGCCTGACAAGTGCTACGATTTTGGGGAATGTTGCCAGCATCAGTGACAGTTTATTCGATGGCTGTAGGAGACTGACAAGCATCACTATCCCTGAAGGTGTTACCAGTATCGGTAACAGTGCGTTCAGTGGCTGTCTGGGACTTACAGGCATCAATATTCCTTCCAGTGTCACCAGCATTGGCGACAATGCATTCGAAGAATGTATGAGCCTGACAAGCATCACTATTCCTGAAGGCGTCACCAGTGTCGGGGAGTATGCATTTTCTGAGTGTTCTGGTCTGACAAGTGTCATAATTTCTGAAGGCGTCACCAGCATCGGTTATGCCACATTTAGCAGTTGTTCAAAGCTGGCGAGCGTCACTATCCCGGAAAGTGTGACCAGCATCGGCGAGAGCGCGTTCTCTTATTGTAAGGCATTAACAAGTGTCACTATCCCGGACAGCGTGACCAGCATTGGCGGGAGCGCGTTTTACAATTCTTCAAATCTGGGCGAAGTGACTTATAAAGGCAACGCCTATACGTCACAGCGTGCGCTTGAATCGGCTTTGAAGGCTGAAGGCGTGACGGTCGGTTCTCTTGCTTTTTACAGTACGGCTATGTCAAGATAATTGGATATCGGTGCATCTTTTTGTTTCTATGCAATGGATGTAAAATAAAAACAGATGGCTCTGTGGGGCGTGTGGTGCCTTGCAGAGCCTGTTCTGTTCGTGTAGAAGAAATAACAGGCTCCCCTACAGGGAACCTGTTGATAGAAGTATTTGTATGAATACCGACAGCTAACGACGAATCGAGTATAGTATGCCAGTACAGTTTCTGCACCCGGAAGTTACCTGTATCTTTATTCAGTGCTCACATGGAACTTGAATGTCTCGCTGTCGTAGACGAAGCTGCCTTTGGTAGTCATGCCAGCTACCCTGCAATAAAGCATGCTTTTTAAGACCGACATGCAGTTCTTGAGTTCCCCGTCTGTCATGGTGTAGTCGTACCGCATGGCGATGTTCCTGAAAACTTCTTCTTCTGCATACCATACCTGCATGCCAGCGTCTTTCCATACGATTACTGACGGTTCTGGGCATTCGCCGCATTCGTCTATGAAATCTTCCGGCGGCAGTATGATGTCGTATATCTCTGCGATAATCTGCGCAATCTGCGAGAAGTGCAGTTTCGTTGGGGCATCCCATCGACCTGTGCAGAACACGTCGTCTGAACTGTTGTGCTGGCTGACAAGTTCTGCTGTTTTCGTCAAGATGCTCCGTTTTAACTTTTCCTCAAACCCTTCGTCGAAATATTCACGTACATCGCCGTCTGCGAAGCGCATTTCCATATTTCTGTTCTTCAGCATTTCAGCAATTGCGCCGGATGCCGCAGCCCTTAAGGCTCCTTCGAATGTGATTGGCAGTTTGTTTTCTGTTTTGTTCATTGGCTGTCTTCCTTTCTGTTTGAGTATGCATGTTACTGGAATGATGTCCATTTACACCCGGAAGCTGTGTGTATGTCCTTGTAAAGAAGCGTTGATTTATAGGCGTGTAGTCAGGGTGGCTTTTCGTGAAGAAAAAACAACAGGCTCCTTTGCAGAGGAGCCTGTTGACAGAAAGGAAACATCTTGTGGATAATGATGTCTTTCTTGATTATAGTGTTCCGTTTTTGCACCCGGAATTCTGTATGTCATTTAATTTCTCACAGTAAAGGCTCTTTCACGCTTCTTCCCATGTGCCTGTCTTTATCAGGCTCCTTTTTATCGGCATGTCCATGAGCGTGTCATGGTCCACGAAACATAATCCAGCCTTAATTACTTCCTCGGCTTTTTCTTTCGGCGTAATGCTTCTTATGAAGTCATTTTTGGCAACCACATAAGCCCCTGTGGGATATGAGCCTTCTGTTACTGGTGGTCGGTTGTCCGGCGCGCTTGCTGCCACTCCGAGCATGATGACATAAGGCGCAAACACTTTCTTGCATACTTCGCATGGCTCATAATCCAGAACAATGTCTGCTTTACCTTCCTGTTTTCTTTGTTCTTTTATACGGGCAATTTCATTGTTGTCCCTGCCACAGAAGAAACATTTTCTTTTTTCCATTTTTACTTATCCTTTCTGGCTGAATTTTTTGTGAGTATTTTTATTTGTTCCCTGCGCCCGGATTTTTTGTATTGTTGTTTATTTGTGATGCCTGTCACCGAACCAGTCGTAAATTTTTTCAGCGAGCATCCATCCGGCTGGTATGAAGATAAGTGCTAAAAGTGTATTAAGCGTCATTTCTGTTATCCTTTCTTTTGGTGGTTTCCAGCTTATGGAGAATCTTCACTGGCTCAATTCATCTTCAAAAACGTCTCTTTCCGTACCGTCGTTAAACCTTGCTTTATACATGTTCCCGACATCTGATATATCCGCTTCTGTGTTTGTCAGAAGTCTGATTATTTCGACTTTTGTTCCGTTGTACATTGAAAAATCAGAATCAGTCGTATTGAAAATATATTTCATTCCGTTTTCAATTTTCATAGTTTTATGTTTCCTTTCTTTTTAAGGATGCACCTGTGATGGTGTATTATTTTTATATGATGCATGGATGGTTCCTGCTGTAAAACAACAGGCTCTCACACAAAGGAGCCTATGGTGTAAAAAAAAAACGCGCTCCCCTTTTTATGAATTGGTGTTCATAAAAGGGAAGAGGGCATGAAAAAATTTATTAAATAAATCATTTTTCCACCCGGAAATTTTTTGTATTTTAGTGTATAGAAATCTGTAAAACTACCCAATTATGGGACTATGATTCCGGGAAATATGCGGTATGCTTACAGTAGATGGCGGTACACCATTTCGGTGGCATTGCTGTTGATACTTAAACAATATTTCAGAAAAGGAGATTTTCATTATGGCTGAACAGAATGAAACCAACAACTTCGAGGCTGACCTTTATCATGCTTCTGCTGCCGATACCTTGGATTATATGAAGAGCATGGCTAATGTGCTTATGGCTGCTGCGAAACTGCCCCCTGACGTGCAGGTTAAACAGAATAATGCCGTACATATCGCTGATTCCATGATTGCTGATATTCCCGGAGATGAGCACCTGAAGCGTGTTACAGTTGGTCTTATGGACGGGAATGGCAAGAAGGCGGTCGGTACTGTCACCGTTTCAGATGAAGATATGGACCCGGACTGGGATACGGTGTCCCTGCCGGAAGCACAGCGGGCGACCTATGTGATGTTTAACTCTGGTTCCAATTATATTTTCTCTGAGAATGGCGGCGATACCAGAGAGATTTCCGGTGCCGGAATTGTTAAGCAGTGTAATGCTTATATGAGGAATATGAAAGAAATGGCAGAAAAGCGCACAAAAGAAGCACAGGCTGCACAGAAGAAGCCTACCAACCTTTTGCGCGTGAATGATTCCATGATTAAGGATACCAGACAGGACGGCTTGAAGGCTGTCACCATCGGTCTTCTGGATGCGGACGGCAACAAAAAAGTCGGTACTATCTTTGTCGGCGCAAAGCAGGTGAATGCGGACAAGAAGACAACGGAACTGCCGAAGAAACAGCAGAAGTCCTATGTCGCACTGGACCGCAATAAGGATTACACATTCTCCGTGAGGGGACCAAAGGGCGAAGATGGTAAGCCTGTGTATGAGAATTTTAAGGTTCCCGGCGCTGACATCATTGAGCAGAATAGGGCTTACATGAAGGATAAGGCTGCGCAGCGTACGAAGAGCCTTGAGGAATCCGTCGAAAAGGCTCCTGAAGCAGAGGCAGAAGCGCAGGCTGGCGCATAACAGGGCTTGTGCCAGCCAGTTTATGTATCCCGCCGCTTTGCGGTGGGATACGGTTCTTTTACATAGGGGATGTGTTCGGGCGTTAGGGGTATATTTCTGTAAATATGAAAATGAGGTATAGAATTATGGCTAAAAAGAACGTATCGAAACATCCTGAGTTCGTCAGGCGCGTTGCCGAGTCTGCCCGCAAAGCCATGAACAGGGATAAGATAACTAAGGTTGCCGTTAATATTCTGGGTAAGTACGATGTATATGCGGTCGATGGGAAAGTGATTGCCATCAGGGAGAAAGCGTTGGATTTGGATGCGTTCTGGAATGTGGCTGCGAAGTATCCGTCCGGCTTGTCGGTTCCCCTGATGTTTGTCTGGACGAGCATTGTATTTGTTATATTATTGTCTGCCATAAGTGGTTCCTCCCTGTTCCTGTTCTTCTAATTCGGCTGCCATATCGCCAAGATTACAGAAAGGAATCCCGGCGTGATAGAGGTGGACGGATTGTGAGCATATTTTCATATAAAATATACCCTATATATTTATCATAATCAATATTTTGGGCATGGTATGATTTCCAAAAATGAATTGGGGGATTTATCATGATTTCATACCAGCCATTTTATGAAACTCTTTTACGGAAAGGCATAACAGAGTATGCCCTTATCTTCAAACACGGGATTGCAGCTAATACGCTGCATAGGATGAAGCATGGGGAAGCAATCACCACTAAGACGCTGGATACGCTCTGCGAGGTATTGGAATGCCCTGTTTCTGAAATCCTGGAATATGTGCCGCCGGAAGATATTTAAAGGCAGGGCATATCAACTTTACCAGATGATACGCCCCATATTTTTATTTGATTTTGGATTCAAAGAATTTCAGGATGTCAGCGTTTCCCATGCCCGTAAATTCATCCGCCCATTCGGTTATCTTTGCAATGAAATTCTCATTTTCCAGATAGTCCCACGGGTTCAGCGTCTCGGCTATGCCATACATGCGGGCGAG
>CAJTYM010000001.1:48298-104886 GCA_910583835.1 uncultured Lachnospiraceae bacterium
TTTCCAGATAGTCCCACGGGTTCAGCGTCTCGGCTATGCCATACATGCGGGCGAGGATGATTGCTGTTTCTAAATATTTTCTGTCCATGCCTTACCAATTCCTTTCCTATATACTCTATATTGTATCTGTGCTACCATGCAGTGGGACAGCTTTTACGTCCTGTTATTATCTGTCCCCTATACTATACCATGCACCTCGTTCCTTACAAATCTGCACCCGTACTCTTCACAGAATTGCAAGCTGGAATATCTGCCATTTGACACCAGTGTTAAAATTCATTAGCAGCGTCAGCTTATTATATCATTTACAGGCACAGGCATGGTTACAGGTTACAAGCAGCAATTTTACCTGTAACTTTGTAACCTGTAACCTCCTGCTCCCGACAGGGTAAAAAAGAAATATGCAGCGTGGATGATACATACCCTGCCGCATATTTCCGTAAACCTGTTAAGTTGGTCGTAAATCCTGTTGCCATCGTTGTTCCTCCAGTATAAGGTTAGATTTTTCCCCGACCGGAACTTCACATTTTATAATTTAAGCCTTTTTATCGCAGATACCCTTGCCATTCTGCCCATATATGGGCAGAATGGATGGACACTTGTTTCATTATCTATATTCTTCAACAATGTTATAGAAGCCGCCATAGCTAAGAGACGGAAGCGGTGGAGTCCATTCCGTTTTCACTTCGTCCGGGTCTTCCCTGATAAATTCGCGCCCATTGTCTCTCCATGCATTCAAGCAATTATATTTTAAAACCCATTTTTCATAAGACGGCTCCTCCAGCGTGGACTTCTCTTTCAATAATTTACAGAAGTCTTCGTACTGCTGATGCCATGTCCCGTCTTTGTCCGGCAGCACTACTTTCTCCAAAAAGCTGTAGTCCATCCAGTGACAGAAGTCCCCCGTATAACGGAGACCGTTGCGGAAAGTTTCTGTTGACGGACGGAACTGCAACTCTTTTTCCGGGTCATAGTCACGATACTTTGTCCATGTACGTTTATCCGTGTTTGCGGGAAAATCCTTAAAGACATCCATCCTGATTCTATAATCCTTATGCCTTCCTGTGATTTTCATGCTTCCATTTAAGACTTCCCAGTCTTCCCGTGTTCCAGCCCATGCCTGGACCTGTTTCCAGAATGTCTGCGCTGAAATGTTCGTTCTGTTATGATTCGTTACTTCGAACCAATTGGCGAACATGTCATACAGCATCGGTGTTGGAATGACATCAAACGAAATAATGTTCGGATATTCCTCGACAATCTCATTCATGAACTGGATTGCCGGAAGTGAATTCTCCATGATGCTCTTCTTTGCTGATGTAGTCTCCAGCACTTCTTCACTGTAATGCACCGGAACTTCCACCAGACATTTACGCAGGATGTATTCGCTCACTTCCTTACGCTTCACATAATCATCACGGATATACTGCTTGTCGCCCTTATCCGTTGCGAACACTTTTTCGAATGGGAGTACTCGCATACAGCGGAACACAGATTCGGAAGCATTTTTAAACCGGGGAGTTTGATTACAGCACTGCACCAGCGTCATTGTCCGCCTTACCGTAACAGCCCTCTGGTAAATGTTGCGCATCCTTACCGGCTCCATGCGGATGAGCTTTTTAACCTCCGCATAATTATCAATGAACTTTACACTTTCTTCAAGTTCATCAGATAAAATTGCCATTTTCCCTTCAATATCCGCCAGTCCGTATTGTGCATCCGTAAGCTGGTTGAGGCTATTTGTGCATACATTAGTTTCGCCGCACACTGCCTTCAAGGCGTTTAATGCCGTGCTTTTCCCGGATGACCCGGCTGCGATGCCTTCCTTATTCTGCCAAAACCACATGATACTTTCAGAATACCCGGAAATGACATGGGCGGTAATCTCCCAGAAAGCCTGAATATACAGGTTGCACATTTGGGGATTGTCATCGAATAATGAGTAAATGAAGGATTCAACGTCCCAAGGGTCATGGGCGATTCCCTTATTGTCCACTGTGATGGTCACATTATAGGCATTGGGGTTATATGCGACCGGAAGTTTAAACGTAAAAGCTTTTCCTGCATATACATCATCAAAGGTTGAATCGTCCCATTCCAGAAAGATATGGCTGTCTCTGTCGTAGACGCCGTTCTGGCATGGCACATGTACCCCATCAAAGACTGCTTCCCTGTGTTTCTCATTTTCTGTAGCCATCTGTGTGCAGAGTGAATGGTACGTTTCTTTAATAAAATATGTGCCAGCCCCAGGCTGCACACTTACAACCATAGCATTGAACTTTTCCTTGTACCTGTCATCCTCCAAAGAAACCCAAATGCCATTTTCCGGTGAGGCATCATCCCTGATTCGCAGCGCAGGCTTCGGCTCGCTGTAATCATCAAACCGGACCATGCCGATATCTTTACAGTATTTCAGGATTAAGGCTACCACATGTTCACTCAGCTCCTGCGGGTATTTATATTTGCCTCCTTTTGGCAGGGAAGTATTTTTGAGTTCAATGGCCATCCTAATCCCATCAAAAACATCTCCTACAATGAAGCGACATTGTTTCTTCACCAAACCCTCATACGTGATACTCTGACCTTGCGACATGAGATGTTCCAGCGTGTCTGAAGCGCCTCTCATTTCCACATCAGTGTATTGTTCCGTTGGAGCTATCGCTGCGAAAGGTATCGGTTTCCCGTACTCATCAACTGCCATAATTTTCCTCTTTTCTACCCATATCCGCCGGGTCAGCGTCAAAATTCCTATTATGTAATGCATCGGACGCAGCCAGATAATCTTGCTCTGCACCGAGTGCATGCCTTGTAACCACGCCCGCCAGCGGCTTTGATGCACCCTGCATCTGAGCCAGTTCATTAAGGGCGTCCATCAGTTTTTCATAGTCCCTTTCCGGATGGTATTTAAGCCGGATGGGCTTATTAGAAATATTTTTCATACTTTATCCTTTCTTTCTCCGTACTTGCAATCACGGAGAGATTATGGTAATTTTATATTGTAATGTTTTATTGAGCCATTCTTCATTCATGAGCTGCCAACTCAATGTGGGATGGCTTTTTCTTTTTTTGGGGAATCCCTGCTTTTGCGCATCTTTTCATGCATCCTTTCATGCCTCCCATTTCTGTTTATTTGGTTTGAGTGCCGTGCAACTTATCTTGTTTTTAAGCACTTTTGATTTTTTTTATTGTAAACCCAAATAGCCAGACATTTCAAGATGTAAAATACAATTATCAATTTTTCCATAAAACTGCGAAAATGCTTGAAAATAAAGCATTTTTGCTATAAAATAGTACCGGACATTTTTTCAACTCAACCGGACACGGTAAGCTTTAAGGAGGATTTTGTATGAGTGAAAAGAAAAATGAAGCACAATTGGATTATGAGAGGATATTTTCAGTTTACGAAATAAAATGGGGTTATAATGACCAGAAAAAAAGAGACGCCACAGAGAAGTATCTGAAAAGGGCTCTGGAGAAAAGCTTTCCGGGCAGGAAATGGGGTGGACTGTCGGAGGCGGAAAAGGAACTGTTTATTTACATCCATATAAAGAAATATATGATTGAGAAATGTGTGCTTGCCGGTAAGCAGGAAAGAATAAGTGAGAAAATCAAAGCGCATGTTTCGGACGTATGGCTTAATGCGGCAAATGCCATATATATAGAAAAGACCCTGCGCTCAAGGTATTTTTATGACAAGCCCGCTTTCGATGCAATGGCAGATGATAATGAGAAAGCAAAGGCAAAGGAAAAAGCATATAAACAGTTTAAAGAAGCCATGCGGGCGTTTTCGCCGGATACCCCTGTGCCGTCTCTGGAAGAGTGGGCTGCGGATAATGAGCGAACGCCTAAAAATATCAAAGACTATGAACTGCGGCACATCCTGAGCCATGAAGCGGTTGAACCGGAACCCGTAAAAACTGAGTCCAAGGCATCACAGGCTGATATAGACCATGTGCTGCTGATGACCATCGTAAAAATCCTGAGGGAGCAAAAAATAGCGGACATAGATGTGGGGAAAATAGAGAAGTGCCTGACATTCATAAATGCATTCCATGAATGCCCTATCCATCCGCTTATGCTCCGGTATGACGCGGACCTTGAAACAGGCAAGGGTGGGAACTTAAAAATGACGAAGGAAGAACAGGAGGAATATATTAAAAGATGCCAAGACTATCTATATTATATGGGGATGCTTGATAACCTGTCTTTTTATGAAGTGCCCGGAAAAAATCAGCCACGTAAGGGATAAGCTTTCCGCCTGCCATGTCGCATCCCGGCTTTTCATATGGAAGAGCCACCTATAATAAAAGAATCCCCACAGACATATAGGATACGGTTGTGGGGATTTAATTTTAGATTTAATATAAATATGGTATGGCTTTTTTGTAATTTTCTGTAAACGTCAGACTGTTCCTGTTCCATTACCAAAGGTATCCCGTCCTGTTGTCAATGCCTTTTTTACGCCATCCAGCCATGCAAGGTATTTTTCTTTCCCCTGCTCCGGCAGGAATCCCTGCGATATCTCTTCAAACCGTCCGGCATTGATATGGCTTCCATATACGGTGCGGAAGATTTCTTCCCGAACCCGGAAACGGATGTAATAATATTTCACGTTCCCCTCCCATTTCGTCTTCCGATACCATTTCTGCGCTGTCCCGCCAATTCCTTTTTCCGGCGGATACAGCTCTATCATGTGGCTCTGGCTGATTTCTTCCAACGGTTTCTCCAATATGTCCTTCTCAAAATGCGGGCGGTCAAAATGCCCTTCCGGTCTGTTCCTGTCAGTATAGCTCCCAAAATCCAGCCCCATCGCATCCTTCAGCCCCTTGGTTGAAAACCTCACTTCTGTTATGGTTGGCAGGCTCCTGCTGTATTTCTGCCGCCTCCGTAATTCCATGTACAGGTAGATGCTGTATTGTGACTTAAACCCCATGATATCCCCTATGTCAAACCGGAAATAATCTTTACATGCTGCCAGATTGCTCATTTGGCTGATAAATGCCGGATTTACCGCAACGGCAGTATAGCATTTGTTTCCATACACATCTAAAATCAGGGGAACGGTTTTTTGGACGTTTTCGTCTGCCGGGGATGCCGCCATGCAATCCCGTATCATATCCTTCAGCCCATCACGCACCCGTTTGGCAGCGGCGGCATCGCTCTTCATGTTCCATCCCAGCCGTGATTTTACCAGCTTGTTATCCAGAATGACAATATTGTTTCCGGGGGCATCTCCGTGCCAGTCTATGTGTTCCAGCATGGCGAAAAAAAGCTTCATCTGCACTTTGCCCATTCGCGGCAGGCTCTTTGCAAGCGTTTTCCCCAAGGCGATGGCTGTCTGTATATGTAAAGGGTTCTGTTCCGGCATCTGCATGGCGTCATATGGTATATGCTCCATGATATTTCCTCAATTCTTTTCTCGGGTATTTTATACCATAATTATATTTTTCTTTTCCAATCGTGTCAACTCCCACTGCCTGATAGTCTTTTGTAGGGTGGCAAAACAGCAAGAACGTGGAGCAAGCGTCTCTGCAATGCCTCAGAGCCTTTGCCAGCCTGATTGCAGCGGCAGGGCTATGATGGCATTTACGGCTACAGTGAGGGTTACAGGTTACAAACAGCAACCACAATTGTGACCTATGTTGTAACCTTTAGGAAGCCCTATTTTACAGCATTTTTTGCTTATAGTTACAAAGTTACAACTTTTACAGAAATTTTCTATGTAAATAATAATTATTATATACCTTTGGTATTCTCTTCTCATGTAAAAAAAATATAATAATATATGTGTAACTTTGTAACTTGTAACCGGCTGTAAAGAAACAGTCTTCATGCAGAACAGCACAGAGAGATTTTACGGCATAAAAAAACACGCCAGCCCCTGACGTGTAAAATAGATATGGAGGGCAAAGGGGAATGGACGCATCCATTCCCCTGACTGTTATTTTCTACATTGGATTAGAACCGTGCTCAATCACCGTAAAACAGTCTTCCAATCTCTTTCTCATTGAATAAGTCCTGTGCATAATCATATACCAAATCATCCATTTCAGATTTCAGGTCTTTCATCATCTCAGAAATCCTGTTTGCCCTTTTTGCAGCATGGTGCGTCTTCCCGAATCTTGCAGAACACAGAAGGTGTAAATCCAGACTTTTCAGGTACATATCCTTTGCACATTCTGCTACTTTTTCCCAGTCTTCACGGGTCATTTTTTCAATCTTTTTCTTCATCATTCCTCACCCCGCTTTGCGCTGTAAAGTTACTGCCGGTTCCCTAAAGACTCCAAGACCATCCGCTTTCATTCTCTCTAAAAATGCCGTATGTATACTCTTTCCAGAATCTGCACATCCCCTAAAAAATTCTCCCATGAAACCGAGGATGTAGCCAGCGGGTCTGCTTTCCAGAATCTCCCCTGCCGTACAGACGGTGCACATGTCTGCACACAAGTCCATATACAGCTTTTCCGCTTGCGGCAGAGACCGGATTTTGCCTTCCCATTCTTCCAATGCTGCCTTTTCCGGCGGGTATGTGCAGAGGAATTCTGCAATGGAATCCGAAAAGCTGCGGAACAGGTCAGGAGCCACCGTCCTATCCATCTGCAATTTTTTCACGTCTCTTCCGGCAGAATAAGAGGCGAAATACTTGATGAGTGCAAAAGGGCATCCGTTCTTCCCTGCGTAAACGGCTTTATATGGCTCAAACATGGCTACGTACACGGCTTCCAGAGACAGTTTCCGTTTCGTTTCCCCATCCGCCGTCATGCCCTCAAGCTCTTCCAGCAGCTCCCCCATCCGCTCTTCCAAGGATGGCTGAACGCCGAAATAAACCCGCAGCCTTTCTTTTTCCGGCATGGTCATGTACCTTTTAAAATCAGGATGTACTTTATATAAGTCTTCCAGCACCGTCCTGAAAAACCCTGATTTGTTCTTCATGCCTATAAACTCCATGCGCAACGGATGCCCTTCCGGGAGCGTCGTTGCGACGCTGAAAATTTTATTGTCATAATATGTTCCCATATGTTTATTTCCTTTCTGAATATTTATGCAATATGTTTTGCATTTATTTATATATATTATAGCATAAATTATGCATTATGTCAACCTATTATTTGCACAACTTATATATCATGCGATATATTATCGCATAATTATTCATTATTATCATATTTTTTCGCACAATATCTCCCCATATATGGGCATATTTTTATCCCCTGCAATATGTTCAAAAAATCTTTTAAAAAAGGGATACCCGCCTCTGCGGATACCCCTGATTCCTTATGTGCCATTCTGCCGCTTAATTTAAGTATTCATCATCCGCTACTCCGAAATCCAGATTGTAGACCCGTTTCGCAAATTTATGTACTACAACCCATGCAATCCCCCTGATTTCCTCCGCCTTTTCCTGCGTGCATTGTGAAAGCCTTTGAAGGAACCTGTTCCTCTGGTGCTCCAGCGGGTGGGAGAAACGCTGTGCCGGGAGGAACGGGCTCCCCGGATTCAAGGGCAGCGTCTGTATGGCATCCAACAGCGAAACCATGTTTTTCCCTGCTGCGGTTTTAAGCTTTGCATCTATGAACAGCTGCGTGATTGCGGCGGCAGTGAAAAACTGCGCCCGCCGGATATCCATGTAGCTGTAAATGTCTGCCAGCCCCTTGGGCGGGCACTCCATAAACCGCCCTTCTTCGTAAATCTCGAACATCTGCTCCGCATAGACCTGTATGGAATCCGCCTCTTCAGGGATGGCGTCAAGGATTACCCGTCGCAGGAGCTGCCTTTCCTCATGGCTTAGCTGGAATGGCACGTCTGGCTTTTCCCCATGCAAAGCAGGGCGTTCCCCTTCCGTTTCCCAGATGACAAAGCCATCCCCGTCTTTATAATCAATGCGGTATGCATTACATTCCTCGCATTCCGGCATGTCATATAGAGTGTCTTTCATTTCACATATCAGCCCGCGGTGCAGCGCCCTTGCGCCCAGCCCTGAATCCATGGCGCGTTCCGCCAGCTTCCCTGCCGCTTTCGGGGTAATGGAGAGCGACACGCCCTGACCAAGCTGGAGCAGCGTGCCAAGCTGCTTTACCGGGGAAATGTCCGACTTCAGGAGGATATCCTCGTAATTCTGGCGTGTGAGTTCGTTCATGACTGAAATAATGGGAAGCCTGCCCAAGAACTGTCGGTTAACCCCATAGGCTGCCAAATTTTCCGTGGATACTTCTTTTAAAATGTTTTTTTCCGGTGTCCCCTGTTCCTTCCCTGATGATGAGAAACCAATTGCTTTTGGTCTCAGGCGTCTTTTGATGATTTCATCCAGACCGTCAAAAGCCCCGATGCAGATGAACAGCAAATCGTGGGTCCGCATCTGGATGCGCTTCTCGCCATCCCCACATCCGCATTCTGTGCCTTCCATGAACTTCAGTAAATTGTCGATAGGATAGAAGCTCTTCTCCTGAACTGAGCCAGAGAAAACCTTGTCTATCTCGTCAAGCACCACAATGGAAAATTCAGCGGCTCCCTGTCCGGCGTCCTTTGCCTTTGCCGCCTCATGGATGTCCCTCACGATTTCACTGACCTGCTTTCCTTTCCAGCCGGAACCTCTCAGCTGGCTTGCGTCCTCAATCACAACAGGGATGTCGAGCAGCGCCGCCGCTTCCTGTATGGCGGATGTCTTCCCACAGCCGGATTTGCCGATGACAAGCATATTATATTTTGGACCGTCCATCCTCTGCCCCGTCCGCATGTAATGCTCCCGCCGCAAATTGTGGAGCCAGACGGTGACCGAGATGTCGTATAGATAACTGCCCTGCCCGATGATGCTTTTCTCCAATATACGGAACAGCTTTTCCGGCGTTACTTTTTTAAGTCCCATGTTTTTTCCTCCTTTTCCTTGTTCCAAAACATTTATGCAGGTATCTTTGGGCATCCTGCCAGCCTCCGGTGAGGCTTATCTTTTTTCCTATCGTCTGCTCCCGCATCTCTTTTACATATCAATATAATTTTTAAAGTTCAGGTGTGGCACACACCGTTGCGCCAGCAAAGGGCACCCCGGAGAACGTCCCCAAGACGTTTGCAGGGGCAAGGGAATGGCGCAGCCATTTCCGCAGTAAGAGCCTTGGAGCATAGCGTAAAGGTGAGGGAGCGGAGGCGAGCGAAGGGGTCTCGGCTGTGCCGAGCGCACGGAGTGCGTCACCCCCTCTTATGCCCTTTTTTCTTCCCGCTGCGTAATCTGCTGAGCTTAGTGAAGCAATTGCGCAATTGCCCATTTTATGGGCTTTCTGGAGCGTGCGACAGGGAAGAAAAAATAACGTAGAATCATGCACATTCTGTGCGTTTTGCAACAACACCTTTAAAAAGCCCGTATTTATGCGGGTTTCCGAGGCGTAAAATGTGCAAGTTCCAAACGCACGGTGACGCAGCTTGCACGAACATTGGCAGCCTGCAATTACCGACAGGATGTGCTGCCAGTTATGCAAAAAAGGCAACAAAAAAAGGATGCCCATAGCAAGACAGACTTTCCCTGTCCTGCTACAAGTATCCTTTTATTTTAACTATCTGAACCCATTATAACCTTTCCTCTAGCCTTTTGCAAGAAAATCAAAACATTTCCCGCAACCCACACTGTAAACAGCCCAAAGGGCTGTCCCTGCTGTTACTGTGCTACCTAAACAGCCCGGAGGGCTGTCATTCCTGTGAATATAAAAAAGTACGCTCTGCTTTCCTGCCGCCTCACATTTGTTTTCCCCTCCCTGCTAAATCCCCATCTGCACCTTATCTATTCAAAAAAGCCCGGTCATGGGGTGTACAGGCAAGATTTTTAAATAAATAATGTAAAACTATGGTAAATGACCATTTTTTGATGTATAAAAAAGCCAGAATATAAAAGTAGAGAAAGGGGTTTATTAGGAATGGCAAATACCATAAAAAGAGTGCAGAATTTTGAATCAGATTATAAAAAATATACAGCATGGATTACTGTGGATAAAGATAGAAATGTGGTGTATAAACCTGAAGAACTCTCTGAACTTTTTAACTTACCGGAAGTCGCATGGTCACCAGTCGTTATTAAAAATGATAATGACCCAAATGATTATTATATGGTAGAATGTGGAGATTACGAGGATATGTTTATCTATCATCACTATATAACTTCTTTTGGAACGGAACACACTGACGAGATTTACCTAGCTGCTAAAGTTGATGAAGAAGAACTGGCTTCGGTTACTTTCGATGAACGAGACAATACCCTTCATTTTTATTTTGGTGAAGATGAAGATGGTTCATCCTATGAGATACCATGTAATGTGCCTTTGGCTGCGTTCATCCTCAATGGGAGTGTTTTGGTAGAATATCTTGACCCACATTCCATAAATTATCTGGCTAAATCCATGAATCGTTTTGCTGAAAACGGACTTCCAGATATTGCTGGATATTATGATTACACTCTTGAAACCTAAACGAAAAAAAGCTGGCTGCTGTACGGATGTCTGAAAAAAAGCATCTGTATGGCAGCCTTGCATTTTCATAAAACCGACCATCCTGCTGGGATATTCAGATATTATGGATTGTCAAGAGTGGCAGTTGTTGTCGGAAAATTTATTTTGTATAAATATAGTATGTTTTTTTTGTAATTATCTATTCCTTTCTAACTTATAAGTGCAGCTTTCAGGAGCTGTCCTCTTTTTGGCATTCCTGCTGGGCATTTCCGGTATTTTGGGGTGGAGGGCATTTTCAGGTCGGTTCATGGTATTCTTTTGGGGCATTTTTTGCCTGGAATCCGCCCAAATGCCGATAATGCAAAAAAGGGGCAAAAAATGCTCCAAAAACAGGCTGAAAAACATCCTGAAAACGCCCCTGAAACACTAAGGTGAAAACAGCCCTCCTTTACGTAGCCATGCTACCCTCTTTTATATTCCGCTATCCCATAAACTGTCCTTTGATTTCAACTGCAAGACAGCGGAAATCTCCCTATATATAAGCATTTTTACAGTCTTACTGTCCTACTATCCTGTAAAAAGCAGCTTACTTCTTTCTATATAATATAAAAATATTTCCAAAAATATTAGAAATCATAGGACAGCAGCCTTCCTTTTCCTGTAAATTATCCCCATTTATCAGTTTGCCATTTTAATGCATGCCAGCCAGAACCGCTGCGTATTATCACATTTTCTCCTTCCGTGTATTGTCTTGATAGCTGAAAAAAAACTTCCCCGCCCGCAGGCTGGGAAGCATCATATGCTTAATTGAATGGCAGCTCTTCGTCAATCCCATCAGGAATATTCAGATATCCATCTCCGCTATTTGCGGCGGCGTCAATGTCCGGCTGGTTATTACTGGCTCTTTTCTCCAGAAATTCCTGACGTTCGACTGCAATTTCCGTCGTGTAAACTTTCTGCCCTTGCTGGTTGGTATAGCTTCCAGTCTGTATTCTTCCTTCCACGCACACACGAATTCCTTTGACGAGATACTTCTCAGCAAACTCTGCTGTCTTATTGAAAGCTACGCATGGCAGAAAGTCCGCTTCCTGCCCACCGTCCTGTTTGAACGGACGGTTGACGGCTAAGGTATATCTGGCGATAGCTGTATTGCTGTTTTCGGAATAGCGCATTTCAGGGTCCCTCGTAAGTCTTCCAATTAAAATAACCTTATTCATATGACCGTCTCCTTTTCGTGGTTTAATTTTTTTCTCACAGTCTTGTATCAACTGTCTTTTCTCACCTTTTCACCCGTGTGCGGCAGCACCATTATCATTTTCGCTGCGGATGAATTTCTGTAAATGCGAATGCTGTAACTGTATGGAGCACAAATTATGGCATTTTGTTTGCTTACCGGAACAGCCGGATTGTCTTCCCCATCTGCTTTGCATATCTAAGGCAGTTTGCAGTCCCGGATTTTGTCTGTGGGGATATCCATGTATCGTCTTCAAACTGGGCAATGACATAACTGGAATCATTAACCATGCATTCGTTTCTGTGCATGAGCATTTTGACAGTCTGTCTGAAGTCTGTGGCATCAGTTTTGCCGCATATATGCACATAGTCAGCTTTCTTCAGCATCAAACTGTACTCATGCTGGCTGAACAGACCCTTTTTTGCCCAGCGTAATTCCTGTCCTTTGAACGGGACATATACAATATTCTGTATTTCCTGACGCCTATTTTTCACCTTATTTACAGCCCAAAATGCAAGTTGGTCGAATCCCTGTGCCCCGCCTGTGATAAATGCTGTATATCCGGCATTTACAAGGTCTTCGATTACAGGGGTTAACCTGTCTATAATTTTCTGGTATTCCGGTCTGTTCGATTCATCGTATGGTCTGTTGGCAACAATTCCATTCGGTCTGTGCCCTGTAAAACATGCGGTCATTGTTTGGTTGGGTTTCATTCTGCATCCTCCTTGTGTCATTTGCTTTTTATGATGTCTTTTAAGGATGCACCCGTTTTATATTTTATTTTACCGTAAAAATAGCTGTCCCATATAGGTCAAAACCTATAATCAAGACAGCTGTTTTGGGGACTGGTGATATTATATTCAAAATTGAAGAGCAGCTATATTTTCTTACACAGTTTGATTTCCGAACTTTTCAAGATACTCTTGGGCAGTTTCAAATGTAATATTTAATTTATCCTGCAACCTGCTCAAAAGTTCGTCCTCGGAAAGTCCTAAATCAAGACCTGTTTCAATAATGCCTTCTGCCTTGCCAATTTCCTTATTTTCTTGGTCGCGCATTAACAATGTCATATACTCATGCCTCCATTCCCTGTTTTTCCGGGCATTTTTCACTGCCTCTTCCAGTTCATCCACGAATGGGTCTATTGTTTTCTTTCCGGCTACATAATCCAAAAACGCTTTCAGTTCAGGGCTGACGTCGTCCATAGTCCCTTTCGCGTTCAGGAATATTTTAGTTGTTCCGTCCTTCAGTAAGATGCTGTTATCTTCTTTACAGGTGTTTTCAAACGTATAGATATGCCTGCCCATACCGAACTGGTCAAACGGGCAGATAAAGATGATATAGCTTGGCTTCAGCTTCTTATACGGTTCTCCTTTGTCAATCATCTGCATATCCAACAGGCTTTGGTAATACCGTGTCCGCTTTGGCAGTTCCTTTGAAGTGCCGACCTGCATTTCAATGTCGTAAACAGTATTTTTATCATCTTCCACATACACATCAAGCCGGACGCTTTTGGCGTCTATGTCGGGGCGTATCGCCTTCTGTGTTTCCGGGTATTCTATACGGTCTATCTTTAAATCCGGCAGTATCCTTTGTAAAAGTCCTTTGCACAGCTTGGGGTCCTGCATGATTTTCCCGAAGATGAAGTCATTCGATATCTGCAATTCTTCCCATGCCGTATTGTCAGTCATATGGTTTTCCATTCTGTTTCCGCCTTTCTTTGGTTTGATTATATCATATCTGTAAAGCCAGATAAAGGATTTATTTCTGTAATTATTACAGAAAAATCATACTATGTTTATATTTTAAATAACATTAGCTGGTTTCATCATAGCATCTATATTATTTGAGCCACAGAATATCATTGGGGCAGATGGCATTACGCAGCAGGGGGCAGGGCGCATAACACTTTCTGCTCCCATGCTGATATGAACGCCTTCACTTCATCTGTCATCCCGCAGTTTCCCACGCCCCGGACTTGGACTGCCTTCTGGTTACGAACCTCAACCGTATAGAAAGGTTTTTCTTCGTCAGAGCATTTTCGTAAAAACAGGATGATGCATTCCTTCTCAGCTACCCGCTCCGTATAACTGCCCACACAATGATGAAGGGCATTTCCCTCAGAAATTATGGAATCAGGTGTGGAAGGATAGACGATTTTCATGCCGTCTTTCTCAAAATCCAGCTGTCCGGCAAGCCCCTGATATACAGCGATAAAATCACGCTTAATCAAGCTGTCCTTCTTCTGTTTGAATCGGCGGGCTGTCCTGTCGTGGGACTTCTGTAAATCTTTTGGATATAAAACAAAGCTGTTCTTCATGTCGTAATCCATCTTAACACTCATATTGAGGTAGTCCCTGTACTCAGACACTAAATCCTGTATTACCTTGTACCTTAGCGTGCCATATGATGTTTTTCGTAAACGCAGGAACCCGAATTGATTTTCTATATATCGGATAAACTTATGGACAGTCATATGCTTTAAAATTGGCAGTATATCCCGGCTTACTTTCTGTTCCATCTGCCAGACAAGAAGCCTCTGCCTGTCCTTTAACCCACTATATTGCTGGAATACTTTCAGCATACCTATGTCTGCATCCATTTCCCGCAGGAACCCAACGTCTTCAGCTGCCACTTTCAGTATCCGGTGTGTTCGGTCTTTGGTTTCGTTAAGGCAGTCTGGATGATGGCGGTATGCCAGGTCTGATACGATATTCCAGAACCCGACTTTGGAAAGGTGTTCAAGCCGAGGATGTTTTAAATATGCAGCCAGAAACGGCAATGCCTGCATCGGTTCGTGGAAGTGATTATAAAAGTCAGCGATGGGGCAATACTGCCACGGAGTTCCCTTCAATTCGGTTGGAAGGTTCCTGCCGTAAAGATGCCCGCATGTGTCCGCCTCGAAATGATACTGCCATTGGCTGAATGAAGCCGGACGTTTGCCTTTCTTCCAGTCTGTTAAGATGCCACTGTTATAGGAGTAATTATAGTCCTCACAGCAGATTTTCCCGTCAGCATCCTGCCGGATAAACTGTCTGGCATTCTCATAGATTTGCATCTTTGGAATATCATCTGCATATGTGTGCCATACTTTAATGATACGCACTATCAATTCTCCATCGCCGACCTTCTGGATAACCTGGCAGGTGTCCCTATCCGTCATGCAGCTTCCCCGGCGGGAGCGTGGCTTCATAATCAGTTCCCGTTTGCAATGGGGACAAATACCCTTATTGCCCTGCTTCACGCCCGACAACCGTACCTCATGCCCGCATGAAGTGCAGGTTCCGGGAACATCCATGCCGCCACGCTTGTAGTCGTAAAAGAAATAGGCAGGCATAACGGATTTATGAATCCAATTTTTTAGATTCCGGGGCAGGGCGGGTATGCATTCCATCCGGCTGACGATTTCTTTCTCCCTGTTTTTCCGGCGTTCCCGCCTGCGCTTTTCCAATATATTATACTGGAAGCTGGTGAGGGCTTTTATGCCGCTGCCGGAATCACTTTTCAGATAGCGGAAAACCTGTTCTTCATCCTTTGCGGAATAAAAGGCGCATTTCCTTGTAAAGTCCCAGCCGTTATCCAGATTCTCAAACGCTGCTGTACGCCATCTGAAACTGCCGTCTTCCCGGCATTCTAGGGTGATATAATCAGTTTTATCCTGAAAGACTGCCCATAGGGGACGGAAGTCCCCCTTTACAGCCTGTAAACGTGGGTAAACGTACAATATCAGCGTTTTATGATGGTCGATAATCTTAACAGCAGTGCGGATGATATAGTCAATCTGGTCAGCATGGAGAAGCCCATTGTTCAATGCCATCTTCAATTCAGGGTTAGCCAATCTCCTGCATTTTCGTTTATTAAGCATTCATCATACCCCCAATGTCATCTGTTCGTAGCTGTTTTGGGGTTCTTGTTTCTTCGGCTCCTTTTTCGCTGCCGTTTTCTTAGATGTTTTCTTAGGTTTGGATGCGGAAGCGCCGGCATATGGGCGGGGCACGAACTTTTCTTCCTTTTCTTTATCTTCCTCTGCATCCGGGTCATTAAAATAATCTTCAGCAAATTTGTAAACACAATCATCGGGGACATCACTGCCATAACCGCCAGCATCCGGCTTGATGTCATTATCCTCCATTTCCTGCCGGATATACTCTTTAGCCATACGATTAATATACCTGAAGCAATTTATCATGGATTTTTGCGGGAGTAAGATTTGCTGGGCGAATACTGGGTCTTTACGGCACAGGTTTTGTAAATGTTCTGATACGCACTCTTTCATGTTCCTGCGGGTAAGCCGCTCGACATCCTTACGGACACGTTCTGTGGATGCAAAAGTCACTTCAGCGTCGCTCATGTCCTTAATTGCCTTGAGGGCTTCTTCCCTTGCCTGCTTTTTCGCCGCCTGCTTCTCTTCCCATTCCGCCTTTCTTTTGGCTTCGGCTTCTTCATGGGCTTTCCGCTTTTCGTCTTCGGATGCGTCCAGGGGTTTCCCGGCTGGAATCGAATGGTCTGTCATATCCATAGCCAATTCTTCCTTCGGCGGTTCCGGCTGTGATTTTGCAGATGGCTGAGATTTTGCGGGAGCCTCCGCCTGCAATTCCTGCCCTGACTTTGGCTTTACAGCTTTTTCCTGCTCTTTCTGTAAAGCTGGGAGCTTTTCAGTAGAAACCGGCTTTTGAGAAATATTCAACTGCTGTGGCTGTTCCATTGGGGGATTTGCCTTAGCAGTCTGTGAATATGCTTCTGGAGTCTTTGGCTTTACAGGCTGCCGTGGCTGTGGGATTGACGCTTTAGGCTGCTGTGCCGGAGCCTTTTGCTTTACAGGCTGTGGGCTGCCAAATGGGGCTGTGAATAAATCCAGTCCATCCATATCGGAAAAATAACTCATATCTGAATTCCTCCTTTTCGTATTTGTATTCTTGCAAAATAATTTCATTAAGGCACCCGCAGCCCCAAGATGGGGCTGTTGACACCTATAAATTCTTTTATTACGCTACGGTTTCAGGCTGGGATGTTCCACCAATATTCAGTTCTGCATCAAGCTCAGCGAGACGGGCAGACTTTATTCTCAGTTCCTCTTCGTACTCGAAAGGCTTATTGATTTCCAATTTAGCCGCTTCCTGCTGCTGAAGCAGGTTGGCAAGGGTTGTTTCATATTCTTCAAGCCGTTCATGGATTTTATCCAATGCATTGTCAATCCGTGTCAGGTTGCCCCTCGCATCCGTCCCCATCTCTACCTGATAGGCAACAGCCCCTTTCAGGCTCAGTTTGTGGGTGAATCCCGTAAATTTTACGGATAAGCCGAAGCCCCGGTAACTGCCGACAGACACAGGCTCTTCGTCTGTTATGTCCTGTATGGCGTCGAGCAGGGCAGTTCCCGCTTCCGCCTTGTCTGTATAGGTCATGCCGAGTATTTCCATTCTGGCGAATCCATCCGCAGGGTGTGGATGTTTGTCCAAGGTCTGGATATCCGCCTGTAAGCCTGTAATAAATCCATGAGCCTGCTGTATCTGCTCCGGGAAGTTCTTCAGCACGTTGTCCTGCAAGCGGTATAATTTACTTTGAAAATCTGCCTTCATAATCCTTAACCGGGAGACTTCCACATCAAGGTCCATTCGTTCCTTTATTCTTGGGTCGCCCGCACAAAGCGCTTTGATTTCTGCAAATGAGAGGGTCGCTTCATCCACATCTTCACAGCTTCTTACCGGGGATTTGCTGGTCATAATCTGGCTGATAAATTTCTGTTTGTTCTCAACCGTCTGCCAGAGGTATGCGTCGAAGGTATTTTGGGTAACATACCTGTAAACATGCACTTTCGGGTTCAGATTCCCCCTCCGTTCGATACGCCCTTTTCTTTGAATCAAATCTCGCGGGCGCCACGGGCAATCCAAATCATGCAATGCGATAAGCCTGTCCTGACAGTTCGTGCCTGCGCCCATTTTGGAAGTGGAGCCTATCAGCACACGCACCTGACCGGAGCGGACTTTCGCAAACAGTTCTTTCTTCTGGATATCCGTCTTAGCGTTATGGATAAAGGCAACCTGTTCCGGCATCATTCCGCCTGCAATCAGCTTCTTACGGATGTCATCGTAGATGTTCGTAAACGGAGCGCCTTCAGAATCATCATTTGATTTCCCGGATGGCGTCGCAATATCGCAGAACACCAACTGCGTTAATTTTTCTGAATCACCTTCTTTCCAGATTTTTAGGATATTCGCCACGCATTTATTCACTTTTGTCCCCGGTTCATCGGGCAGCATGGGGTTTATAATCCGCTGGTCTAAGCCGAGCTTCCTGCCGTCTGAAGTGATTCGCAGCATATTATCTATATGCGGGTCGATTCCGTTATGGACTTTCTCAGCCCTTTTGGATAATTCTTTTACCATCCTCTGCTGGCATTCCGTAGGCTCTGAAACAATATTGTGGTATTCCACTTCCGGCGTAGGAAGGTTTAACTGGTCGGCAGTCTTGATATCCGCGACTTCTTTGAAAATGTTCATGAGTTCCGGCAGATTAAAGAACTTCGCAAATCGGGTTCTTGCCCTGTATCCAGTTCCTTCCGGGGCGAGTTCCAGCGCTGTGACTGTTTCCCCAAAGCGGGAAGCCCATGAATCAAACTGCCCCATACCCATCTCCTGAAGGCGGTCATACTGTAAATATCTCTGGATAGAGTACATTTCCGTCATGCTGTTCGATATCGGGGTCCCGGTAGCGAACACGATTCCCCTGCCCCCGGTAATTTCATCCAGATAGCGGCATTTGGCGAACATATCGGAGCTTTTCTGTGCATCCGCTGTGGATAATCCTGCCACGTTCCTCATTTTTGTATATAAGAAAAGATTTTTGTATAGGTCCGATTCGTCCACAAACATCATATCCACGCCCAGTTCTTCAAATGTGACAACATCATCTTTACGGTTATTGGCTTGCAGCTTCTCAAGGCGGGCTTCAAGGCTTTTCTTCGTGCGTTCAAGCTGCTTTACGGTAAAGCGTTCGCCATTACTGGCTTTTACTTCTGCGATTCCGTCTGTGATTTCGCCAATCTGTTCCTGCAATAAGCGTTCCTGCCTTTCCATGCTGATAGGGATGCGCTCAAACTGGGAATGCCCGATAATGACTGCGTCAATATCGCTGGTTGCAATACGGGCGCAGAACTTTTTACGGTTACTGGTTTCAAAGTCTTTCTTCGTGGTGACAAGGATATTGGCGGCGGGATATAGGCGCAGGAACTCAGCCGCCGTCTGTTCGGTCAAGTGGTTCGGAACAACAAATATGGATTTATGGCACAATCCAAGGCGTTTTGATTCCATAGCCGCCGCAATCATCTCGAAGGTCTTCCCAGCCCCAACCTCATGAGCCAGCAGGGTGTTCCCGCCATATAATACATGGGCGATAGCGTTGACCTGATGAGGCTGGAGCTTGATTTCAGGATTGATGCCGGAGAATACGATATGGCTTCCATCATATTCACGCGGGCGGGTATTGTTCATGGTTTCGTTATAGTGATGGACAAGCGTCTGCCGGCGTTCCGGGTCTTTAAATATCCAATCTTTGAAGGCTTCTTTTAAAGCCTGCTGTTTCTGCTGGGCAAGCGTGGTCTGCTTTGGATTCAAGATGCGCTTTTCTTTGCCTTCTGCATCTTCCACGGTATCGTAGATTCTGACATCTCTTAAATTTAGTGAATCTTCAAGTATCTTATATGCATTTGCCCTTTCCGTTCCATATGTGGTATAAGCTGCAACGTCATTATGTGGAACAGCGTTTTTATTGGCGATGCACCATTCGGCTGTAAATTTTGAATAGTTAACAGTAATTCTGTTACGAAGATAGGCGGGCGTATTCAGGGTTTCATACATAAACTGCTGAATGTAAGACTGGTCAATCCATGTTGCGCCAAGCCGGACTTCGATTTCAGAAGCGTCAAGGTCTTTTGGCTGCGCGGCTTCGAGGGCTTCAACATTTACCTGATAAGCAGGGTCTTCCGATGCGGCTTTCTGAGCCTGCCGGAGCTTTCTCCTGACATTGCCGGATAAGTATTCATCAGCGGTCTGCCATGTATTGTTTACCGGGTCTTTGTAGATAACGCCGGACAGTTCCTGAATCAGTTCAGATTCCGTTTTTCCAGCCAGCCTCGACATGAATGGCAAATCCACTCTGGCACGTTCCCCGATGGATACAACAAGGGCTTCCGATGCCGTATCTACACTGGTGACTGCTTTGTGCTGCTTAATTGTCCGCTTTGTGAACATATCCGCCTTACGCTCCAGCTTTCCGTCCTCATCAAGAATCTCAAGGGAACAGAGCAGGTAATAGCTTGAATCCTTATCAAAGGCAAGGCGGTTGGCTCTGCTGTTAATCAAGCCATATTTACGGGTAAAGGCGTCATATAACCGGTTCAGTTCCACCTGCTTTGCTTTAATCGCACTATCCGGCGTATATTCATCCATCTGGAGGGCAATCAGCCCATGGACGCAGTCCCGCAATGCTATCATGCCCCTGATACGGTTATTTGCTGTTTTGTTCAGCTCGGTTTTATCCATAGTTGAGCTTCCGCAGTAATATATCTCACCGTTTACCATAATGAACGAGTATTTCTTTACGCTGTCATCAGCCTGTATAATGTCAGACGAGGCGGTTTCCTCCGCTTCTGTTGGCATTGCCGCCTGATAGGTTCCATGTATGGATTCCACTGCCGCCTGAAGTTGCTCAGCAAGGTCAATGTTTGGAACAGGCAGGACAGTATAATCCCGCCCATGCTGCGTGCTTTCTGATGAAGACGTTCCAAGAACCATTTCAGGATGACTGAGGAAATACCTGTTTACAGTAAAGCCTTCTGCATTTGTTCCGGTTTTTACCCATTCAGAGAATTCTTCAGCGGATGGAACATCACGTTTCTGTAAGAATAAAATATCAGACACGACTTCCGTATTGGCATTCGCTTTAAATGCGTTGTTAGGCAGGCGTATGGCTCCTAGCAGGTCAGCCTTTTGGGCGAAATATTCCCTCACATCTGTATTTTGTGAATCCATAGTATAGCGGGTTGTTATGAATGCAAGGATGCCGCCGGGACGCACCATATCCAGTGATTTAGCGATGAAGTAATTGTGGATTGAAAATTTCAGATGGTTATATTCAGAATCGTTGACCTGATACTGCCCGAATGGGACATTGCCGATGGCAAGGTCAAAGGAGTTTTCTGGGAAACTTGTTTTTTCATAGCCTGATATGCGAATCCGGGCATTGGGATATAAAAGCTTTGCGATGCGCCCGCTGACGCTGTCCAGTTCCACGCCATATAATTTAGATTCAGACATTTCTTCCGGCAGTAAGCCGAAGAAGTTGCCGACGCCGCAGGCAGGCTCCAGTATATTGCCGGATTTAAAGCCCATATCGCTGACTGCTCTGTAAATGGCTTTGATAACGGTAGGGCTGGTATAGTGGGCATTTAATACAGAAGATTTGGCAGAATCGTATTCTTCTGGCGTCAATGCTGCTTTAAGCTCCTGATATTCCTTGTCCCAGCCAGCCTTGTCCGGCTCGAACGCATCCGGGATTCCGCCCCAGCCGACATATCTGGAAAGGGTTTCTTGCTCTTCGGATGTGGCAGGGCGGTTCTCGGATTCAATCTGCTTTAAGATAGTAATGGCTTCCATGTTCATACGGAACTTGGTCTTCGGTCCGCCCTCGCCCAGACGGTCATCTGTGATGATGAAATTGCAGGATGCAGATATTTCCTGTAAATCGGATTTATCCTGCACAACTTCTGTTTCCGTGAAAACCGTTGGCTCTGTATGCGGTATTTTTACAGTGACAGGCTCAGGCTCTTCTTCCTGAACCGCTTCTACGGTAACAGGAGTGGGCTGTTCCGCTTTTTTTGTATCCATTGTTTCAGCAGAAACAGATTTTGATTCTTCTATATCATCTTTCTGAAGCGTTTCAGCAGAAGCAGCTTCTGGTTCTTTTCTATCATCTTTCTGAACCGTTTCAGCAGGAACAGGCTCCTGCTCTTTTATATCATCTTCTTGAACTGTATTAGCAGTGGCAGGCTCTGGCTCTTTTGTATCATCTTCCTGAACCGTTTCAGCAGGAACAGGCTTCGGCTTCTTTACAGAATCCTTTGATGGCTGTCTGTTTCTGACATTGCTCTTTGTCTGTACAGGCTGAGAAATGTCCTGAGATGCCTGTTTCTGGCATTCGTAGTTATAGATAGCCACTGCAACCGTCCTCAATACCTTCTCGCTGGAATGGCTGACGGCTGCGCCGAGAATCTTAATGATTCTTTGTGTGTTAAAATCCGGTATATACTGAAAGTCTTTACTTTTCAGGTATTGCCACGGGTCAAAGCCGCATCTGGTAAGAAGCGCATAAGAGATACTTGCGGCGGCAGCAAGCCGGAACTTCAGGCTGGCGTCCTGTTCCTCCAGCCCTTCAAGGCGGCTTCCTTCACACTCATGCATAATGTCCATGCCGTGTTTTTTCCAATAGCCGTTTGCCAGTCCCACGGAAAGCAGCCCAATTTGATAGACAAGCCCTTTTTCCCCGGATATGCCGAACCGTTCTTCCAAAGCTTTTGTGACAGCACTATGGTATTCTTCCTTATACTGCCATTGGAAAAGGTTAGAGGCTTCGTTCCTTTTCCCGGTATCCGCAATGTCGAACACATAGCGCAGCTTAGGGTAGCCGCTCCGGCTGATGCCGACAAGCCCAATCCCTTTCGAGCCGCGACGGACATATCTGCTCATACGCCTGTTCCATAAGTCATACTCGGCACATGCCGTAGCCTTCGGACGCTGGGCGTGAATCATAAGCTGGTCTGGAAAAGGGTAGCGGTACAGACGGGATGCCGTCGTCAGGAACCCTGTCCAGTTTTCGGTGTTTTGGGTAACCTGCGCCGCAGTCTGCCCTGCCATCTGTATGTAGTTCTGTAATTTCGTAGTCATCATAATATATAGCCCTCCTTTTATCGTTACGCCCAGACTGACCGGGCATTCGTTTTCTTTACAAATGCACCCGGCTTTTTCTGCTGGAAGGCAGAAAAAAATTTAAGCTGCCTGCGGATTGCAGACAGCTTAATGATAGCGGTATATGGGCAGCAAATATTGTAGAGGTCTTTTTACGTGTGCATCGAATAATATGCGGTTTCCATATCCTCCTGTCCATGCAGGATTAGCCCGCCGGAAATCCCGACTTCCCCGTTTCTGGTTTCCCTGAAGAAAAAACTGTACGGCATAAAGTCATCATAAATCTCAATTTTTTCTGAGTAAACCCATTTGAACTGGTCACGCAGGAACCGAATGAGTTTACGCCGGATGGCACTGTTCCCCAAAGCGGCATGTAAGTTCTTCTTGCTTTTGAACACAATTTTTGCCTGTTTTACAGAATTGTCTATCGAGAGTGCCTTCCATACGACAGGCTTGCTCTCATATAGGCATTCCATCATTTTGCCATAGGGCAGGGTAATGGCATCCTGATAGCCGGAAATGCGGTTCCCATCACTCCCAAGCCATGTGAACGCAATCTCTACGGTTCCGGCATAGGCATCCCGGCGCAGTATTGCAAAGGAATGGATGTCATTGGCAATAACCTCTGATTTATGTTCCAGTTCTTCCAGCTTATGCCGGGAAATATAGAACCTGTGCGGGGATTTTTTGGAACGGCTGACGGTCCGCAGCCCAATGCAATCGTCCCTGAATGTTATATATACAAGTGTTCTCTCTTTCAAAATGTTAATCGCTCCTTTCTGAATCAACATAAAATTTCTTTGTATCTGCCATATTCCGAATAGTCTCCTTTTACGCCTTGTACCTGAATGCCTGCGGATTGCACGATTCCGGCAATAATACTTCGATGGCACAATGCTTCATCACGGCAAAAGCAAGCCATACAGATTCTTTTTCCCTGTTTGTCCAACTCGATAAGTTCAGAGAGCTTCCTTTGCGCTTCCATGCCTGCCATTTCTTTTAAAAACGTGGGCACATAGATACTTTTGAACGTGTCTGCATTCCATTGCCCTGCATCCCTTAACCGCAGATACTTTTTGAATAACGCCCAAGAAGGAGACAGTTCAGGAACATGCTTCATCTTTCCGGGATTTTTCAGTGAACGAACAATCGCCCATGTTTCATCATAGGCTGCATAGTTTACATTACGGATTTCAGTGACAGTTATCATAATCTTCCTCCCTATATGGTCTGGTATTGTAAAGCTGGCTTCTATGCTTCTCCTATGCACCCGCTTTTCTGCTGGAAGGCAGAAAAAATATTAGCTACCTGCAAACATGCAGACAGCTAAATTATGGTCGTATATGGGTTGCGAAATATATAGGGGGAATTTTTATGTGTGTGAAGGGTGTAGGATGTTGTTCTTTTGACTGGGCTTTTTTACAAAACAGGTTTTAACTTTTTCTTCTTAATTCTTTAATATATTTTTATTTCTTATGGTTACAGGTTACAAGTGGCAATTTACCTGTAACCTATGTTGTAACCTCTGAAGAGACCTATTTTTCAGTCTTTTCTATATATAGTTACAAAGTTACAACTTTTACAGAAATTTCTTATGTAAATAATAATTATATCTCTCAGGTATCTTTTGCTATGTAAAAAAATAATAATATATGTGTAAACTTGTAACTTTGTAACCTGTAACCTACGACTTCAGACTTCCGTAGCTTCCGTAAAAGAAATATTTTTACAGCGATGAATCCCCGCTATAATAATACTCGTCCATTACCTTTTCACAATCCTCCTTGCTCTGTAAATCATAATGTCCGTGATTCAGGCTTTTCAGCTTCTGATTCCAGCTTGTCCAGACAGTGTATGTTCCATCATCTTTTTTCGCTGATACCATATAAAGATGGGAATCGTCGGGATGGCAGGATTTCTTTCTGATTTTCAGAACAGTGTACTTGGGAAGATTCTCTTTGAAATAAAGCTTCACTTGTTCCATAACTTCTAATCCAATTTTCATATTCATTTTACGCCACCTTTCTTTATTTCTTTTACCGTTTCAAAATCAAAGATGCCTAAACTCCTGATAAATTTTTTCGTAGTCCGCAGCCCTTTTCCGAACTGCTCACCGCATATATACTGGCGGAGATAATAGCCTCCTTTCAGTTTTACGACTTCCCACACTTTGTCATCGTTATATCTGTCCCTGTAATATGTTCTCTTTACTGCCATTGCATCACCTCCCCATGTCTGTAAAATTGTATAACTCCAGATTTTCATATACCCATGAATCTGCCGGGTAATTCGCTGCAAGATTCGTCCCTATGTATCTCCAATCTGGAAGGCAGTTATGGGTGGATGCAAACTCATCCAGAATATCCTTTACCCATCGGATTAAGTCAAAATTCTTTTCATCGTCTGCCTGCATGATTATCTCTTTTATTGTTTGTTCCATGCGTCTATTCCTTTCGTTATGGTTGGCTTTCGGTCAGCAAAAAAGAGCCTGTTTTCCGACTGGCTCCAAAGTCGTTTTAGGGGTGTATATCATTCCTCTGCTTCAACACCTTTAATCAGTCCCAAGGAAACAAGCATACTGACGGTATCCTTGATGCCACACATATAAGAGATGTCGGCATAGCGTTGGTTGGATGATAAAGTACATGCCACATAATCGTTCATTACCTTTTTCTGTTCTTTGGTTAAATCAAGATTCGCATACCGCCGTTCCAGTTCCTTTTCATCCCTGCGGTCATTCAGATAAGTTTCATCTGCCCACGCTAATGCATCCCTGCTCCGGTCCATGAAGTTCCCCATCCCTTTTTTAATTAAGTCTTCAATCAGCTTATTCATTTGCCTCTCCTTTCGGTGATTATATTTCACAAATGCACCCGTGTTTTTTTACTGTTGTTCATGGAGAAAATGTTTACGGAGAAATCCAAAGAGTAAAAAAAAGCAGATTGCCGGATAGTGCAAGGTATGCTATAATTTGTGAATGGAGTAATCGTGTTGCAGGGTGGACTGACCTTCCATTTTTTACAGAATGGGGGTGATGCCTATGAAAAATCATTTTGATTTTAAGGACGTAATGACCTTTGGTCTGTTCCTTTTGGCATTGCTTACGTTCGTTTTTACGTTTTGTAAGTAGCCATACATAGAAAAACCACCCTTAAACTTTGGCGAGCGATAGGGTGGAATTTCTATTCTATTACTTGGTCAACCCACCTTGTGGGCGGTTGCTCCTTTTCTATAATATAACATTTCTAAATCTGAAAATCAACACTTTTTTAATCTGACGGATTACCCTACAATAAAAAAACATCCTACATTCAAGGATGATTATTTGGTATATTGCTACTGCTAACAAGGACATTTATTAGAATCCGTCATCTCTTTTTAAGCAGGTAATGACACTTGCCTGTATATATTCCGCATTGATGAACAAGCTTTTCCCTCTGGCTTCCTGACGTTCATTCTTCTCCTTATAGTCATAAGTAAAGATAGGAAGTATTGTTGGTAAGATGCTCGGACTAGATGCATGGCACTTAGTCGCTACAGTGATGCGAAAGGTTCTGAAAATAAATTATATCCACTGTTTACTACTCGGAATATAAATTCGTAACATTTTAAGAATGACAGCACAAAACAACTAAACTCTTTATATCTATCATATTCATAGATTATAAGAATATCCAATATTTACACAAAAAGTGCATGGCCCAAACATAATCACCTTCCATGCACTTTACTCTAATTTCTTTATATTCTATATACTATCATTTGAAGCACCTTGTTTTAATTACTCATATCTCTTATATCCAGCTTAAAATCTGAAATTCCACAATATTTTATAAATTTTCTTAATGTTCCCATCAAGCCTGAAATATTTTCTGGAAATATATTTTCAAAATACATACTATTTGAAAGCTCCTCATCTGGGGTTATAAAATAATTAAATGATATATTTTTTGAATTAAGAAATTTTTTAAACATATTCACGATATCCTCATAGGCACATGAAAATTCTACATTTCCTGGATTCTGTCGCGAAATACAATCTATATCCGTAATTTCTGCACTGACATAATAACTACTAGGTAATTGTATTACAAAACTATTAAAAATAAGATTTCTATTTTGATTCATAGTAAGGAGAAACTCACTATAATCTGTCGATGAATTATAATTCATCAAAATAATTTTATACTCCTCCTTACATTCATCCGAAACTATTTTTCCTACCAAATCCATAGTAATTAATTTTCCAAACCATATAATTTTTATTCTATCATTTAAGTTAAGTTTCCTAAAATCTTCCTTTACCATTTCTTTTTCATCTTTTAAATTTACAGATAAAAATATCAAATTACCTTTTACCTGTAACGCATCTAAATCATATAAAACAGTTGTTCTTTTTAAACATTCTTCTTTTTTTATTTTTCCATCTACTTTTAATTGAGAAAGGATAATTCCTCCTACATCTCCCTTATTTAAACAAGAAATTTTTCCCAAAACTTCATGCTTGATAGACTTAACAATTCCTTCAGCATGAACACTTTTTCCGTCTTCTCCCTTTAAAGGTCCTATCCCTACTCTATTCCCTAAAGCAATCTTACCACTCAATACTTTAACTCTATACGCTGTCTCTTTTTGCAAATTTTTCCTCTGCACTTCAAAAATTTTATGAATATGGGCAAAATTCGGTTCCGCTATACTATCATTTCTGCTATCACTTAAAATAATTTCTCTAATATGCTCCATTAAAGTATTTCCATTATATACCTCTGCAACTTGGGGGGAAATATTGTATATATTACATCCTTTAACACTATTTACATCAATAGATATAGGTACAATTCTAACATTCCTAAAAACATCAACAGATTGTAATATCTTTATTGACTTCTCAATAGCAAATTTACTATATGCTAAATCCATTTTACTTATTGCAATTACTAGTCTTGAAATATTTTTATAATGTTTCCAAAGGTACAATGGCGAAAAAATCTTACTTTCTGTAATTTTATATGAAGAACTATTTTCAACTTTGTGTGTTAATGCAAGTAAATGTTTGATTTCGATTACATATACTCCAATATCTCCTAAAAATATACCTTCATTTTTATCAATCCAATATTGGTCAGAACCTGGTGTTTCTATAAAAGTACATTCATCTTCTCCGACTTTGGCTTTACAAATATGAATTCTTGTTGACGACCCGCGCTTATTTTGCCCAGAATGTCCTTTGTTTTTTTTCCTAGGATTATCACGTCTTTCTTCTTTAGATGTATCAACCAAATATGCCAACTTACGGTCAGAATGGTATTCTAAGCCCTCCATTAATATTTCTTTTTTTATATTTTTAAAAATTTCATCATTTTCCTTCTTCTCCCTCTCATGGCATAGCAAATACCCCATAAGTGTAGATTTTCCTGAACTAGTAGGCCCAAATATCACTATATTCTTATACATTTTCTTTCCTCCTCCCTCAATTCCAAAATATAGTCATTATATTCCTGTTTCTTCATGTTACTATTTGGCTTTCCTTTACTATAATCTTTTTCAAGAAAACTTATAACACTTCCAGGTGTAATAACGCAATATTCTCCAATTCTCGCTTTATCATATATTAATACATTCTGCATAATAAGAGTATTTCTTTTTATATCAATTGAACTTGCATGTCTTTTTTCCAATGTCTTCGTAACACGTGAAGATATCAATTTTGTTCCACTTCCAATTATAACCTTTTTTTCCACTTTACAGGCAGATGTTATAATACAATCTTTACCAATATAAACTGGAGCAACCACATCTGAGTCCGGACTAATATAAATAGACGTTTCTTGCCAACATTCTTCTATCAACTCTCTTCCTCGTGAATTTAAAGCTTCATTACCCTCATAATTACATAACATTTTATATATTCGATAATATTGTAACGCCCTAAATCCTTGATGCAAATTACACTCTTTCCAACTGAATAAAAGTTCTTCATTGAAAAAATGATAGTCAGCCTCTATCCTCTGTGCAATTTGCATGCGCATATTATTATGCTCATCTTCCGTAATTCCAGTTGTTTCTATCCCTATCATATTTCCGAGTTTTTCAGAAATATAATTATAAATGTCACTTCTAAAATCATAATCATCATACTGAATGTCTGCTGTACTATTTTTTTTCGTTGAACTTTCATCTAATTGAAAAAATAATGATTTTAAAAATTCTTGAAACGAAGAAGTATCTTTTCGAATCATTGAGCCAGTTAATTCTTTATTTACTCTTTGATAATCATCAATTAGCTTATTAATGCTTTTAATTAAAAGCCCATTATCTTCGTAGTAATACTGCACATTTTTATTTGTTATTTGTACATAATTATCTGTATGTACTAAAAATTGCATTACATCTTCACATTTATCATTTTCAATCATAGTAGGTATTAACACATATTGAACTAAATAATCTACTACTTTTTTCTTAAAAAACTTATTAGGTTTTGTATAATTCTTAAAATTGTAAATCTGTGCTCTGGATACCCCTTTTACATAATCATTAGCAATAATATCTTTTTTTAATTGCATTAATTCTTTCTTATTTTTTTGTGGCAACAAAAAGTCTCTATTCTCAATTATAGTTTTTAGTTTTTCTAAAGATTCTATTATATCAAATAAATCACTTTTAGTATTTATTTTATTAAATACTTTATAATAACCTGTTAAATTCACATCTTTACTTGTTTCTTCCTTTATGCTACAAATGATTTCTTCTAATAACCTATCAATAGTAGCTTGTAATTTATTTTGGACATTCTTAATAATCTCTTCTTTATTTTCTTTGTCACCATTTAATATTTCAGTCAAATTAAAAAATAACAAAGCTGATAATGATTTAATTTCTTCCATTTTTCTCCCCTGTACAAATTTTATACAATTTTTATTCATTCTTTATACATGCATTATACAACAATACGACCATAACGTCCATCTAAATTGATAAAATCATCTTACAACAAAAAAAACTGCATTTATCTATTAGAGAAAGGGATGATTCTATGTATGTATTACCATTTTTAACCGTATTAGCCTTATTAATGTTAACAAAAAAATCTTCACAAAAACCCTATTGTATTCTTGCTGGGATTTTTTGTATTTTACTTTGTAGTATCTATACTGGGAAAATCACTCCTCTACAAAGTATTTCCATCTTACTTGAAATTTCAAAGAATGTTCTATGGGATAATGCTGCACTTTTCTTTACCTTAATTCTTTTTGGCATATTAATACAATTGATAACTGACAGTAATGCTATTATAAAATTAACAAGTATTCTTAACACATTTTTACACAGCAAAAAACATTTTTGTATTCTTCTTGTTTTAGGTGCATTAATTGCAAGCGTTGATGATTATCTGGCATGTATCGTTCTTATTACCATATTTGCCACTTGTTATAAATCGTTCAAACTTACAAAAGCAGAACTCTGCTTCTGTATTAATACAATAGTTGTAGCATTCTGTTCATCATTACCAATAAGCACATGGGCACCAGTTATTAAAGAGTCTATAACAATTGCAGCTACTCCTAATACTTTGCATCTGCTTCGATATTGCTATAGCTTTTTTATTTACTTCTCTGTATTTGCAATTTTTACAATTTTCCTTAATAAAAATATGCCCACAAAAAAACATTATAAGATAAAAACAAATAAATACCATAAAATTAATCCTGATTTATTACTACTTCTTATTTCTGTAATAATTTTATACTTAACCTATATAATATTCAGCAATTGTTCTATTCCTTTTTTATCAGAGACACCTCTTTTAGGCAGTTGTGTGTTGACATTACTTTTTTGTCAAATTTCTTTTTTAAAAAAGGGAAATATAAAACATTGTGAACTCAGGCTTATATATATGAAAGGTGCATCAAGCATGTGGAACTTAGTAAAATTTCTCTATTTATTATGGATTTATACCGATTGCTTAGACCAAATTCTTGGTATCAACGAAATAATCCTTATCCAAATATCCAGATTTACTATTCCGCCTAACTTATTACCTTTAGTAATATTTATTTCAAGTGGCATAATAAGTTATTGCACGGGAAGTGTTTTTGCAACGGTCCGACTCCTAGTTCCAATTTCTATAACATTAGGTACTGCACTAAATTTAAATACAACATCATTATGGCTTATTGCATCAGCTTCTCTTAATGGCAGTCTTTTGGCATCAGTTTCACCATTGAGCGATACCATTGCAATCTGTTGTGAAGAAATAGGCTTACCAACTAAAAAAGCCTACCATTCACATGTTCCATACTCATTTATGACAATTATCATATCTGCAATAGCCTATTTAATTGCAGGTTATACACTGAACTTTAATCTTGTCCTTTCGATTATTGCACCTTTACTATTTCTTTCTCCATTACTATTTTTTTATATCGAATTCATTAGTGGATTAAAGTCAATACCTAATTTTAAAAATTTAATATACCAATATCATATTTGCTTATATAATAATTTCCCTAAAAACAAATGGAGGTTTGCCAAACACCTTAAAAAACAAATATCCGCACTTAAAAACTATACATCAAAACCTATCTATACACGTCCAGTTTATCGTCTTAAATTATGTTAGAAGTTAAAGGAGAGAAAAATTGTAAATTTTTCTCTCCTTAATTTTTTATCCCATTGCCCATTTCTTTTCCTATCTCCAATATCTATTGACCAATGTTTCTGCATCACTTTCTTCAAGTTTGTACTTTATCGCTATTTTCTTTATAGTTTCTGAAATGGACAATCCTATCTCCCGATATATCTCAATCGCCGAAATAAGCGCTGCTTCTTTTTTCTCACTTTCCACATAAGCACGCATAACCTGTTCTTCATCAAACAATGTCATCATCATATCCACAACCTCCTTTTCCCTGCTCTCCAGATACTCTTTTAGAACATCCCTGTCTTTACAGATATTGATTGTATTGGTAACTGCTTCCCTGGTTCGTCCATATAATTTCACCTGCTCGTCATACACCTTTGTAAAAGCAACATATTGACTAATAATATCATTGTTCTTTCCGTCGTATATCATTTTTACCTTTACATTAATGGCACATTCTTCCCCATTGAAAAACTCTTCTGAAAGAGAAACATATTCCGGCTTGCTTACCCTTTTTCCGGTGAATATCACGTATAATTCTGGTTTTGGTATCTTCACTTTTTTACTGCCGTAAAGGTTATCGTTCCTGCGTTCAAAATATTCATGGTAGGACTGCACCAGATACATCAATGCCCGTATAATGATATTAACCGTCCAGGTGGTTTGGGCCTCCGTCAGAATCATAATTTTGTCTCCTACTGTGAAGCCCAAATCGTTATAGCACGCATCCACTAATATATTTTTAATTGTAATGTCCTTCAGTTCATCTTCCGTAGTCTCTGTATCTTCTGGGTGGAGTGCCCGGTATAACTGTATCAGATATTTCTTATCCTGAAATAAATTCGTGAAAACGCTGTCTTTAATAGTATATTTCGCAATATCCGTTTTTTCCATTCCTTCTTCCTTTCATCCCCGCCTTTTCGGCGGGGAAATAATCAGGTGTCTCTTGGTTTCATTATACAAAAAAACCATCCTATATTCAAGGATGATTCCTCACAGGTTCTAAACATAACTGTCATCGGTAAAGGTACTTATCAGTAGCCGCCATCTCTTTTTAAGCAGGTAATGACACCTGCCTGTATATATTCCGCATTGATGAACAGGCTTTTCCCTCTGGCTTCCTGTCGCTCATTCTTTGCCTTGTAATCGTATGTAAAGATAGGAAGCACTGTTGGTAAGATGCTCGAACGGGATGCATAGAACTTAGTCGCTACAGTGATGCAATAACTTAAGGTGAATTGATTATTTCAAGAAAAGTCTAATTTAAAATGTTCATGCAAAAAAAAGACACGGAAGCATGAACAGGAAGAACAAAACAAACTCCAATCTGAATTCATCCAAAAAAGCCTTATGCCAGCTAGTCTACAAGAAGCTGGAAAATGTTGTAACAATCACGTCAGGTCAATATGAACAGGCATTGAAAAAATATCCTATGTTAAGTGAGCTGTATTCCCTTGTAGAAGAATTCTATATGGTGATATTTTCCAAAAAAATAGAAAAACTGGATAATATGGATAGAGTCTGCCAAAAAACACGATATACCGGAGTTTCAGTCATTTGTTGAAGGCATATTGAAAGATTTAAAAACTATCAAAAATAGAATTATTTACTCTTACAATAATAGTTTAACAGAAGGCAGTATAAAGCTTAATTCAACTAACAGTAGAAAGAACCTATCCATCATTATGGGATATACTTCAATGTCCTGCCCTCTAGTGGTTATCCGCCTGTCACAAGTAATACTCATTTACCAAGTTCAGTTATTATTTAAATGTCGACTTATAATACTCAAATTTTTTTCTATCACATCTAATTCTAAAAAATCATCACTCTTTGTCCTATCTATTGCAAAAATGATTTCCATAAAAACTCTCATTGCAGATGCATATTCTTCTCTCGCAAAGAGCAACACCGCTAATAATTCATAAAACAAATAACGATATTTATTCTTTTTCTCGTTGTTTATAATGTAATTTTCTGCCAATCTATATGAAATATTTATATTGCCATATGCAAAATGTTCAACCGCTAAAAAATACATTTCTTGAGGTTTATTTGTATATATTACTTTTCTTTTAGTCTTCCTATACCCCATATTTAATTCGCAGTATGAAACATTTATCCTCGATTTACGTGAATTCCAAATCCTGTTACATTTTTTTGCATAAATGAGGGCTTTTTCAAATTTTTTATTAAGGCTAAACAAACGAGATAAGTTAAAATAAATAGTCCTTAATATTCTCTCATCCCTTACATCTTCCATTACTATTTCCAAATTCAACATTTCTTCTAGCAATTTCTTTTTTTCAGAGTCACTTTTAACATCTTTATATAAATTCACAATATCATTATTTTTCAAACAAACTAGCAAAAAACTTTTATCACAATATTGTTCTAGGTAACTCTTTTTGAATTTTATAAAAGGTAAAGGATTATTAATAATATTAGGAACCCGAAAATGAATAGAAACATAACTCCAAAAGCTAGGTGAACCTTTTATAATTTGATTAACCAAATAAGTCGGCAAAACAAATACATATATATATTCATATTTTGCCCACACATCTCTTGTGAAATTCAGTTCATTTAACAAATTATCTATATCAAAATAATTATCATAAGCATAAGCTTCTGCAAAGTTGTTAAATACAAATACTTTTTTCCTATTTAACTTATTATCTTTTATATCAAATAAATTTAAATATTTGCTACGTGTCAAATTCATAACATCAATAAACGTTATTTGCGAATACTTTTTCATACCTTTTTCAATTAAGTGCCTCGACAAATATTCATTACATTCCCAAACAACAAAACCACCTGAAGAATTTAAAACATAGTATTCAAATTTATTTAACTCACTGTTCATATCATTCAGTTCCAGCATTAAGTTCGCCTTTCTCTTTCAAAAATTCCTCAATGGCAGGATGTAATCCACACCATCTTTCTCCGTTATACTCTATCACAGCCATGCTCTTTAATAATTCCATTAGCTTCTCTTCATCTTCAATAGGCTTTTTGCTAGGGTCTTTATATATTTCTTTTAATAAACCTAAATGCCCTTTACTCAATACTCTCTCATAACTACTTTTCAAACTGTTATAAGCCTTTTCAATATGAACCATTTCTATTATTTGCGCAGTAATATCCTGTGTTTTCGCTTCGAGTACAGCATTTTCTAACATTTCAAATATGTCCCTTAACGCCCCACCTGATTTCATTATAACCAAATCTAAGGCATCATTTGCAATTAAATTCAAATTTGCACGTTTTCCAATAATCTGCCGAATTGTCTCTACACCCTTCTCATATTTTCTCCCATCACGACCTTTAGTTTTAATCATACTAAGAAGTACATACGCGTCAAAGTCATCTTTAATAACATTAAACTGTGTTGAGTAAAATAAGAAAATAGGAAAAGTATAAATTGTATTAATTTGCAATGAAGTTATTACTTTTCGATGCTTTATAAATAATTCTTCTGCCGCTCCAATATCCAACTTATCTAAATCCTCAATTATTAAAAGTAATTTCTTCCCTCTTTTTTCAAGTTTCTTATCTGCCTCTTCAATAATTTCATTTGTGTATTGAATTAACTGCCGTAGATTGGGTTCTATTTTTTTCCTAATAATATTCTTACTTTCACTTCCAATCTGAAATAACCCTTTTATCCGTGTTGTAATTGCTTTTATAAACGAAGCCTTTGCCTCTAAGTCTGCTTCTATAGACATTTTACTAACATCCAATATCTCGCATAATTGCTCATCATACCAATATGAAAAAATCTTATCAAATTTATCATCACTAATTCTAATCTTTTCATTATGAAGGGTTTCTATAACATTATGCATTATCGTAAATATCATATCAGCATATGTCAAATCCATAATGTCCACTTCATCTCTGATTGAAAATCTAATCACTTGATATTCATTAGATAATTCTTTTTCAACTTTAAAAAGTTCTGTTGATTTTCCTGAACCATTATGCCCCATAAATAACAATTTTATTGGGACAGGATTTGCGACTTTCAATCGGTAAATTATTTTAAAAGCAGCATTATCTCCTCTAGCCTCACTTGTATCAACATAAAACTCATCATAGTTCTTTTCTCCCAATGGAAATGGCTTAAATACCTTTAACATATCTTCCATGTTTTCTGCACGTCTCATTTTATACTCTACCTTTCTCATATGTTAATACCTCCTTAATTTATTACAATATATTTATATCTTGTGTATATGTAATAAATAAGTGGCAAAATAACTACTTATTCACTCTTTTTCGCAAATACAGACAACCTCGATAATCTGCTTATTTTATAACACTTGTCATATATCTAAACTATATAGTAACCGAGGAAAATTATATATATATAATATGTAATTGTTCATATATATATTAGCACATTTTCACCCCATATTCAATGATACCCAAAAACATTTAATCAACATTTGACCATAACTATGCGAAAAAATACAGTATTACTATGTTCAAACAGAATACTAACGAAGAAGTATGCTATTCATAGCAAATGAGGCAATACCTTGTTTTAATACTGTGAAATCAAGGATGCAACACCGCCTCCTACCCCATTGTATCCTTACAATTTCTGGTTTTGTTGTATTCTTGTGTCTCTGTCGGAATATCTTCTGCATCCTTGAGCCATTCCTTCGTCGCTGTTTTCAGCTCCATACTGTTCAGAAAATAAAAGTGCAGAAGCCCACCACCGTGGACTTCCACACTCCCCAAGACTATATTCACTATTTCCAGACAAACTGTGCCAAGTAGCGGCTACATGGCTAGTTCCATCATCCACACCGCCCGCCATTTCTCCAAGGCATTTCTCTCTGCTCTCTATTTTTCCCATGCAGGCGGGATATCATTCTTACTGTTCTCTACGATACCGTTCCATGCCATCAGAAAGGCTTTCTCCAAATCCTTCTCGTAGAGGTTGGCATTCTCACAGCCCACCACGCCTTTCTGCTAGTAGCGTTTTGCCACACTGCCATACCCTAACTTTCCTGTCGTTGCGTGTCCATGTCCACCACCAGTACACCGTTCCACATTTTGCGCACACCACCTTACAGGTAAAAGCTGCACGTCTAACTACTGATTCCTTACAGGTTCAAAACATAACTGCCATCAGTAAAGGTATTTATCAAAATCCATCATTTCTTTTTAAACAGGTAATGACACTTGCCTGTATATATTCCGCATTGATGAACAGGCTTTTTCCTCTGGCTTCCTGGCGTCCATTCTTTTCCTTATAATCGTATGTAAAAATAGGAAGCACTGTTGGTAAGATGCTCGGACTAGATGCATGGCACCTAGTCTCTACAACGATACGAAAGTTTCTAAAAAAATTACTAAGAAATTACAAACAAAAAGATTTCTCCACCCATGGCATCACGTTAGATGTCCCAATCAAAGCAATTGGGGGAAGTCCTCTTCCGAACCCACTATAACACCAGAAACACTAAGACAGCAAAGGAAACAAATCCCTAAAAATTCAGAATCCTTTATTATCATAATATACTTTTTTACCGCCCTGTTGCTTTTTCTGCCATAACATATTTTTAGCGAGAGAAAAAGGGGAATGGACAGAAAAACCAATATATTTTAACAGAAAAATACCCCTTGAAGATGCCGTAACTATAAGCATTTTCGTGAGGTTTTTTATTTGCACATTTATTGCACTTATCCGCTATCCATCAATGTAGATTCATACTTCCATGTGTTTTTAGGTTTTTTATCCTCATCAGTTCAAAGAACACTTATCCAAAACAGAGTATGAACATCAATACCCTTAATTGGTTTTCTTTTTTCTTACTAGAATAACTTCTCCGAAGACCTGTTTTCAAACATGTGTCAATACCCTTCTTTGGACCTCTTTCTTTTCTACACGAAAATAACAATCCACTTTGTGAACCTACTCTTATGCGTCAATGCTTTTCTTCGAACTTACTCTATTTCTACATAACGGAGAGAAGACATTAGTTTGAAATGGATGTTTGTGTCAATGCCCTTCTCCAGGCTTACTCCTTTTCTACGTTTATGTTGGAAAAGTTAAGAGGACAGTAAATGTGTGTCAATGCCCTTAAGTGGGCTTCTTCCATTTCTATGGTCACTCTCTGAAATCATTATTATTTCGAAAACAGGATAATAATAATTTCGATACCAGTTTGAGTAGGCACAAAAGACAGTAATAACAGGGGACAGAGTTTACTGCAAATTTCTCCTTTAAAAATTCTTTTCCCTTATTCCTGTCCATTCATCGGTGTATCTGGCGTTCAGTTTTAAGATTGACAGTGGTGATGCTCTGAAGAAAAAAAGTTACAGCCGCGAGTGGTTTCCCGCGGCTGTTGTAGCATTACTGTATTTCCCCTTTAATTTTGTACATTTATGTACTATTTGTGTGTTGGCATAAGGCATAGTATTTTATCCTTGGCTGTCTAGCATGTCCCATGCTTTTTTGTCTATTTGTTCCATCAATAATTTGTCATCAGAATCATTTTGATTGATACTAGTGTTATCTTTACCATCTGAATTTTCTATAGAATTTTCTATGATTCGTCTGCCATTTAAGTCATGGTCCTGCGTATGTAAGATGATTTTTGTTATCTTTTTTTCTTCTTTTGAATTAAATAAATATTTCGTGATTATCAGTGGTATTGATATCATTACTGATGATAAACTTACAAGACAGGATATTGCTGTTGTCAGCCCTACAACCCAATTGTCACCTGACAGTTCTATTTTGTCCACTAGCTTAAGCACTATTATCCCAAAGTAAAAGATTGATGCTATTATTATCCAAAAATAAATCCATTTATGAATTTCTTTTACTATGTTCCTTATTTGTGTTATATTTACAAAATGTTTTAGCAGCTTAGTGTACGAATCGTCCCTATCAGATATGTTTTTCTTGGATGCCACTTTAAAACTTTCCTGGGTGCTGATATCACGCCTTTCCTCTTTGCTTAAGAGCTGTTCTGCCATTTCCACGCTTGCCATTTCTATGTTTGCCATTGTTTCTGCTAACTGCTCTATTGCCCCTCTTGATTGTCCTGCTACTTCTGCTGTTTGTTGTATTGTATTCAGAATTTGTTGGCTGTCGTTTCTGCTAGCCATGTCGTATTTTCCATTTCGTTTATATCTTTTATTCGTTTTGCAACTTTATTTTTGGTTGTCTTGAATGATTTTGACAAAATGGAAATCCTTTCGTCTTCTTTCATAGAAGGAGCAATGTTATCTATGGCTTTGACATAAATACTAAAGATTTTAAGTGGCATTAAGATTGCCCTTGCAAAATAATCCGCTTCTAATTCTATCGGGTCTGTTCTGTGGGCTGTATCCCTGTGCGCATACATGGGAATTCCTTCTTTTTTATGTAATACATAGTGGCCATACTCATGTGCAGTTATAAATCGGCTTTTTTTAAAGATTACATCCTCATCATTGTCTGGATTATCAAAGTCTGCATTTACAGCAATCAGTTTGTCTTTGCCAGTGTCGAGGACAGTTTTGCCATCTTTTACGATAAGTATGCCTGTTGTATCTTTGTCCATGTGAACGGACTGTACGGCAAAACCATGATTTCTCACAAGTGTAACAATGTCAATCGTTGGGTTGTGCCTTTTTAGGTTGGTTGTGAAACCATTTTCTTTTAATATTTCCGACACTTTTTCTTCTATTTCACATTTTTTTTCAGTTGAAACATCTTTTATATCTGTATCTGAACCTAACTTGTCTGTATTTTTAAACATTTTCCCGAATGCTTTTCCTTTCCTCCCTCTGTATCTCTCGAAACATATTATTGTTTCTTTTTGTTCCCCCATATAAATAACTCCCTTCATAGTATATTATATCATAAAAGTTATGCCATAATAAATGCGAATTTTGTCATTTTAGGGGTGGTATGCGTTAGTGACGGTTTCTTAACAGTTTCTTAACGTATTTTGCGATTATCTTTCGTCGAATTTGGTCGTTTTTTTTCATTATTCCCATAGTGTTATCCTCCTTATTCTTTTGCAAATATTTAACGTTTCAGCTCTGATTCTCTGAATCCTTTTACAAGTAGCCTAGAATCATTCAGCTTTGAAAAGTACTGCTATTTTTATTATATATAAAAGTCAGAAATATGTAAATTATTCCAAATGTAAATTTTTGGCAACTTTTATAGTGCTGTTTTTGTTAAAAATGTCTATAAATGGGTGATTATATTCATTTTTATCAATTTTTGTCAACTGATATATACCACAGAATGTGTATCAGTTATTTGAGTGGAAAGATTGAGAGCTGTTGTCGGAGCTTGCAACGTAACTTTAAAGCAAATATTATTAAAATCTCTCACTTCCTAAAACTTTCCTTTTGTGATATGATATACGAATCATGCGAAAAGAGAGTAAAAATATGGGTTTAAAAATGATAAGTCACAATTCAGAAGAACACCCAGGCTATAGAGCTGGTAGTGGAACAATTGACACTTACGTATATGAATGTCCTTGCAGAAACGGGAGAATTGTAAGAACAACAGACAACATACCGGGATTTAGGGACAGTGACATAGTCATTGAATTCGATAAGTGTAGAGAAAAATACGGAAATATATCAAGTCTTTCAGAATTGGAATAAATAAATTTAGCGTTGGATTCTCCAACGCTACAGACTGTAGACAATCATCCTATCTTCAAGAATGATTGTCTACTAATTCACAATAAGCAACATTTAACAAAAACAGTTTTCAAAATCCATCATTTCTTTTTAAACAGGTAATGACACTTGCCTGTATATATTCTGCATTGATGAACAAACACTTTCCCCTAGCTTCCTGTCGCTCATTCTTTGCCTTATAATCATATGTAAAGATGGGAAGTACTGTTGGTAAGATGCTCGGACTAGATGGCCGGTATTCATCGCCTGCAGCATATCCAGACATTCGGCACCGCGGATTTCCCCTACAATAATGCGGTCCGGGCGCATACGCAGCGCTGTGCGGATCAAATCCCGGATAGTGACGGAAAGCTTGCCGTCTGTCCTGCCGCTGCGCGTCTCCATACGCACCAGGTTTGCAATGCCCTGAATCTGCAGCTCTGCCGAATCCTCTATGGTAATTACTCGTTCTGTCTTAGGGATAAATTCTGATAATGCATTGAGAAATGTTGTCTTCCCGGAACCTGTTCCCCCGGAAATAAAAATATTGTATCCTGCTCTCACCAGAAGATTCAAAAATTCTGCACATTCCTGGCTGATGGAGTATCCTTCTATCATCTGCTCCATCAAGATTGGATGTTTGGGAAACTTGCGGATGGAGACCACCGGTCCTTCCAATGCCACCGGCGGCAGCACTACATTCACTCGGGAACCATCGGAAAGCCTGGTATCTGCGATAGGTTCCGACTCGTTAATTACCCGGTTATGGCTGCCCACCATCTGCTGAATGATATCCTCCAGCTTCTCCCTGGAAGAAAAAGATTTGTCCCAGGCATGGAGTTCTCCCTGCCTCTCATAAAAGATATGCTCCGCGCCATTGACCATGATTTCGGTAATATCATCCTCACTCAGCAATTCCTGCAGCACATCCAGCTTCCTTAGGGAATGGAATACCTGCAGCCGCAGTTCTTTCCGCCAGTTGAGGGGAATCACCCGCTCCTTCGCTTGGCGGCAGATTTCTTCATCAATGACAGCCAAGAGCTCTTGCTCCTCATGTTCCCTGGTCATGTCCAGCCGCGCCAATACGTTTTTCCTAATCTGTTCCACCCTGTACCCCCGCCAGCCTACGGCTGAAATCTCCAATTGCTCCCCATAGCCACTGCTGGAGCTTTCCCTCCCCCGGACAATACCCTGTCTCTGCCGGGGGGAGCGACAGGTACATCAGCTTCTGCTGCAGATTCATATTCTCCTGCCGCTCTGCCATCTGCCGGAACTGCTGCAGCGGCGCCTTACATAACTCCCCTGGCTCTGAGACAATATAGGCTTTGCTGCAGAACTCCAATAATTGGAAAAAACCGGGAACCATCATGCCAAAATCCAGTAAAATCAGACGATAACCACTATGTTCTGCCAACAGTTTTATAAATTTAAGATAATCCTCTGCAGAAATCTCCCCCAGACAGCCGCCATCCTTTGCCGGAGGAATATAGTCAATCCCCTCCATCGTATACAGCGCGCTGCTGACACAATGGGCAATGTTGCCGCCATCGTTCAGGCACAGATACATTACATCCAGAAGGTCTTTTTCATATTCTTCGCCAAACCAGCCGCCAAATCCCGCGCATTCCTGCAGGTTGACATAGAGTACCTTTTCCTCCTGTGCCAATCCCTGTGCAAAGGTAAGCGCAAACGGCGTCTGCCAGATACTGTGGCACGGCGAGTAAATCCCTATTACCTCTCTTTCCCCGCCCACTTCGTTCAATGCCTCATCCTCCCACTGCCGGTATATTGAGAATATTTCCCTGAGAATCCGGGACGCTGGCTGGTATTTGTCTACAGCAGGAAGTTCACGGATATAATCAGGAATCTGCTCTTTGCCCTCCAATGCGCGCAGATACATCCATAAAATCTCGCCTTTCCCGCCTTGGGGCGATTCCTCCTGCGCACGTTTACGCTGCCCCACGAGTTCCTCACAGATTGCATCATCGTCCAGAAATCCTGTTCCCAGAAGCACAATATCCGGCTTCCTGCTGCCGTAGTGTTCCCAGAAACATTCCGGCGAAGAGAAATACATGCTCTGCAGCTTCTCTCCTCTCTGCAGAGAAAACCACTCTCCCAGCCTCTCTCCATATGAGCCGTCCGTGTCACAGACAGCAATTAAGATCTTCTTCAATAAACCACCTCCATTGCGATTGCATAACCAATTAAAATTGAAATTGAAAAATGAATGACATGCTGTTTTCCATTAGAATCCTGCGGATATTTAAGCAATTTGCCGCTTGCCAGCACCTGCTCCATATAGGTTGTAAATATCCGTAAGCGTGAAATGAGATTCCGATGAAACAGAATCTTACCAAGCGACATGAGCGCCGCCACAAGAAAAGCTGCTGCTATTGTGATACCGAGCACTTTCATGCCCCAAATACCGCCAATCATAGAAAATAATTTGATATCACCTGCCCCCAGGGCACGTATCAGAAACAATAGATAAAATAAGATAACCGGTATAGACACGTTTATCAGAAAAACGCTGATTCCTGCGACTCCCCAATCCAGGATTTGCAAGAAACATCCGAAACATAATCCGCTAACAACCAGCCGGTTACTGATTTGAAAGCTCCTAAGGTCCATTGCCACCGCCAAGCTCAAAAGCGTCAGGCTAAGCAGCGCTTTCACCTCCCCAATCTATCACCTCTCTTATGGATAAATCTCCTGTTCGCGAATCAGTGATGTATTGGATTATAGAACATGCGCTTTGCATTGTAAAGTACCTTTGCCGATATTTTTCATTTTTGTAAATAACTTACAAGAACTTATAAAATAAAATTCCATAGACCAGCCCAAAGCCGCCAATCCCAAGGGTTCCGATTGTCAAAATATTTACCGGGTTGACGCCGGCAGCCACAGAAATCCCTAAACGCTCAAGCAGGGCATTGACCACACAGATGCCCACCGTCCCTGCCGCACAGCGCAGGATAAACGCAGAAATCCAACTTGCTTTCTGCTTCATCACCCCCATCAGCAGCACAACTACACAGATACCTGCAATTGCCAGAATTCCATAATAATTTTCCATACCTGTCCTCCTCAAAATACCCTTAACTCATATATATACTTTCTGGAAAAATTTATGACTTTTTTGTATAGAGTTGGAAGTTTCTGCTTATACTTTAAGTAACAGCAAATCAGAAAAGGAAAGGGATGCATATGTTTCAGACTGCAAAAAAAGAAAAACCTCAGACAACTGCTTACTCTTTACTTTTAGATGACATAGAAAAAGCCAGATATGATCTGGCTCTTGCCTATGATAATTTTGAAAATGCTATGGAACCGGACCTCATTGACTGCTGCATCTATCAGGTAAATGCGCTGCAGATGCGCTACAAATTCCTGCTGACAAAGGCAAAGCAGTTCAATGAAAATTCCTACGCCAGAAACCCCCTGGAATTCTCTGAACCCTGAAGCGTTTCCGTCAGGCAGCCTTTCTGATAAGTCATGCCCGCCACAACCTGCTGCGTGTGCTCCATCAGGGGTTCTGACGTATCCTGATGTGACGCCTCTGCAAAAGCGTCATAGAGATTCTTCAGAACCCTCTTGGCATCCTCAAGGTTCTGGGATGTATTTTTACATATTGCCATGGAAAGCAGCTTGTTGACAAACTGGTATTCCGCAAAAAGGCTGCCTGCAATTTTGTAATTGAAATCCAAATCGTCCATCAGCCTGCAGACTACCTGCTGCGCATGGCTCACGGCGCTCTTAAAAGCCGGGTAATCCCCGGCTTCTTTCGCCTGGATTCCTTCATCAAGATAAGCAAACAATATATCATAGATAATTACTACCATTTCACCACGGTTGCAGCAGCTAAGCCTGCGGGTAAACTCCTGTTTCTTTTCCTGCGTCATCGATTCCTCCTATATTTACTGCAGAAGCTGCAGCACCTGCTGCGGAAGGTCATTGGCCTGGGCAAGCACGGAAGTTGCCGCCTGTGTCAAAATATTGTCCTTGGTGTACTCTGTCATCTCCTCTGCCATATCCACGTCTTCAATTCTGGAGAGGGCCTGGGTCATATTCTCCTCTGTCTGGTCCAGGCTGTTCACCGTATACTCCAGGCGGTTCTGGTAAGCGCCAATGCTGGAACGCGTCTCACTGACTTTGGCAATTGCCCCATCAAAACTTGTAATTGCTTTGTCCGCGCCGGTAACCGTACAGACATTTACTTTATCAATGTACAAGGTCTTAGAAGAGATTTCCGGAATCCGCACATCCATCGTCTGATTCTCATTGGCGCCAATCTGAAGCGTCATGGGACCTAAATCTGCAACCTCTAAATTAACCTCTCCTAGGGTTCCCGGGTCAACCTCAAATTTCATCTCAAAACCGCTGCGGTCTGTAATTGTTACAAAATTGCCATCCGTAAGGATTGTCGCCTGTGTGCCAAATCCCACATCATTGTCAGAAATATTGATTTCAACATCCTTGCCGTTGGTGGAAGTGTCCGTGCCAATCCCCAAAAATGCTGCCAAATCAGGATTGTCGCATTTTATGCTCAGCTCAGCGCTGTTTCCATACTCATTAGAGACAAATACAAGATTTCCTCCGTCTGCCACATTACCGGGAATGTAGCCGGCATCCTCGGGCTTACCGCCCTTGTCTGCCAAATCCTTTACCACCAGCAGATTCACCTCTCCGCGCTCTGCCGTATCGCGCAGTTTGTTATAAACCTGTTCAAACGTCTCTCCCTCTTTAATCTCTACCTCCGCGCCATTGATGACAACCTTTCCTGTCGCACCAGCCGGAACTACGTCTGCCGCTGCCAGAGGGACCCCGCCCTCGGTCACTGCATGTTCCGCATCCGCTGTAACCTCTACAGTATACAAATTGGGAATAACGCTGTCAGAGATATCTATCCGCTTAATGCCACGGTTATCGGGATATACACGCTGCTCCAACGTACCGTCCAGCAAATTCTTCGTATTAAATTCCGTATCTCTGGATACACGGTCAATTTCCTCACGTAAAGAACTGATTTCCAGCTGAATAGCCTCTAGGTCATCCGGCGTGTTCGTCCCATTTGCCGCCTGAACCGAAAGTTCCCTCATCCTCTGAAGCATCTCATGTACTTCACTTAAGGCTCCATCTGCCGTCTCCAACACAGAGATTCCGTCCGAGGAATTCCTGGATGCCTGATCCAGTCCTTTTATCTGGGTTTTCATCTTACTGGCAATTGCCATCCCCGCCGCATCATCGGCCGCACGGTTAATCCTTAAACCTGTGGATAGACGTTCAATAGATTTTGACAAACTGTTCTCGGACTGCAGCAGCCTCTTGTTGGCAACCAGCGCTGACATATTGTGATTAATTTTCATAATTAAATACCTCTCTTCTGATATAATTCTAAGATATCCTCTGTCCCATCTGCTTCATTCCCTCTAAAAATCCTTTGGCTATGCCATAAAGTGTTTGGGTCTGAACCCGGTAAGATTGCGATTCCGTATCCAGATTGGCAGTATTGCCAGTCTTCCCTCCTGCAAAACGGTTCAAATCCAGTTCTTCACTGTAAGCAAAATCCAGCGTCTGGGATTTCCCAGCCTGCAGACCAAACTGCTCTGCCAAATTGTCTTGCTGGTTCTTAAGTTCCTCTATCGTCCTGTCGGAATCGGAGACAACATATCCCTTTACGGAATCTTCCTGCACCTGGAACCTTGCTGCCACCTTGCCAAGCTTGGGCGTCTCAAAAAGCACATCGACCCTGCCGCGCTCTTCTTTCCCACGGACTATCTTAAGCTGCACATTTGTCAGCTCGTCTCCGACTAATACCGGAATGGCATAATGCTCATCTTTCGCCATCCGTGTGCCAAGGGCAATCTGCTGGCGCCAAAGCCGCATATCCCGCAAATCAACACTCGTAACGCCCTCAGAATCCTCCATGGTCCTCATGACGTTCTCCGCCGCATCGGCAAGCTCCTGCTGTGCCTTGGCCAAATCTTCCGGTTCGCCCAAAGCTTCCCCGAACTTCTCAATAATCGCCTCTTTGGCCTCCTCCAAATCTGGAGCATCCGGCTTATTCTCCCGCTCAAACAAAGTCTTAAAAATCCCTCCCCGGGGATTTAACAGCTGGTTTGCTGCCAAAATGTTATAAGCCGTAACCGGCATATCATGTCCCGCAAGAATCTGCAGGACCTGTGCCTCCGCCTGTTTAGCCTGGGAAAATTCAGCAAGCTGCTCCTGATAATACGCTTCCTCTGCCGCCTCGTCAACCGGCGCATCCCGAAGCTGCCACAGCAGCTCCTCCGGCGTCATATCCTGCACAGAACCTTGCAATTGCTGCATTCCTTCCGGCGTTGCATACCTGAAAGCTTCTTTTGCACAGTCTGTCTGGTACGCCGCCTCAATCTGCTCCGTGATGCTCAGACCTTGCGTGTTCAGGCTCTCAATCTCTCCAAAATTATTATCCACAGACACATCTATGCCGGAATTGTGGTTCGTCCGCACTGCTGTCAGCAAATTCTTCATGGAAAATTCCGCTCCCTGCTGCATCAATGCGCCAATCACTGCTCCATCCGTCTTATCAATCTGATTGAGCATCCTATATATTCCTATGTAGCTGTCCCTCTCCTGCTGCGTAATCTCCTGATGCCGTTCCAATTTCCATAAATATTTACTGAATTTATCTTCATCGCCTGCGTTCAGCTTATTCTTGATTTCTTCCGCTTTGGCGTTTAATTCCTCGACATTCATTTCCAGAGGGTTAACCCCTTCACGAATCATTTCCATCACCACGGATGGGGACAGGTTCTGGAACAGATTCTGCACCTTCTGGTCTGCCGCTTTCATCTGCATGATGGATTCCGGGTTAATCGCCATCTCATTATAAGCCAGTATCCGTACTGCCCGCCGGTTTGCTTCTGAGACTTCCAAATCAAGGTCATCAAGAATATCATCCACGTTCTGGAACGCCTTGCTTATGGAATCTCCCAAATCTGCCCGCGGAGCAGTCCAAAGTGTCTCATACGCTTCCCCAGCACGCTCCATCTGCGTCTGTTTGGAGACACCTGCTTCATGAATGGCATTGATGGTATCTTCCGCTGTCTTAACATTGCCCAGGATATAGGCAGGAACACCTTTCATCTGCTGGGCCTTCTCTATGGTATTGGCAAATATGCTGGTATTTTCCTGAGTGGGCTCTATGCCATTTTGGCTGAGCAAGCTGGAATAATAGGCATTCTCCTGCTCTTTCAGCTGCTGCACCAGTTCTTCTAACGGCTTTGTCTCAATGGAAATCCCCTGTCTCAGCAGCGCATAGCTGGCCTGTGCCGTCATGACGAGACGTATCTCCTCCAACTGACGCCTGGCTTTGAGGAAAGCCAAATCCTCCTTGGCATATTCCGGAATCTCTGCCGTCTCAGCACCCTGCCCCCGGCTCTGGCTGGCTGTCTGCGCATCCTGCTGCTCACGATAATTCGCAGCTGCAGCAAGATTCTCTATGGTAAGGGGCATTCCCTTCTCCACTACGCTCCAGACATCAGCATCCTCAGCCTGCTCAATGGTCTGTGCTGCTTGCTGGGCACGCTCTGCATTGCTGTAGCCATCCACAATCACTGCATCCTTAGGACGTCCGCCCTCTGCAATTGCCTGCATGGCCGCGTTCATGACCTGGTCCATATCCGGGGGAAACTGCGCTTCCTTCAAATCTATTACATAGTTCAGATTGTCCGCCGTCAGGAGAATCTGATTCTCCATCATCCACTGGCTGACAGAGAGCGTTGTATCATCCACAGACAATCCTGCCTGTTTGATTACCTGGCAAATCTGTTCTTTGAGCCCTTCATCAAGCGTAATGCCCACCTCCTGGCCCGGCATTGTCCCGCTGCTGTGCTGCGCCTTATAAAGATTCTCAACCGTTGGTTCAAGTTCATTGTCCAACATATATTTGACTGCTTCATCGCTGCAGGAAGTAAGGTCTGCCGCCTGCTTCAAGGTCTCCTGAATGTCTGTGACATTTTCCTCGGTGGCGGGCAGATTAGCCTCTTCCATTGCCGATTCTATCTGTCTTGCCGCTGCAACGCTCCCTGTCACCGCCTCTAACATCTCACTGTCCGGCATATCCCCAAACACGCTGATGTCCACGCCAGCTTTGGCAAGCTCCATCTTAATCTTATCCATCTCGGTTACGACTGTCTCAATCTCCGTATCGTTGAGGGAATAACCATCCTCTTCCATTTCCCCGCAATCTGCAGGCGTTGCCGTATTCGCCACCACCTGCATTTTTTTCTGCAGAAGCTGTGCTTCCATATTTTCCGCCTCCTGGCGTATCTCGTCTAACTGGGATTCCCCTGTTATATGGGGAACTTCTACCGTCGTCTGCTGGATAGACCTTATCTCCCCGGAACTTTTGTCAACCTGCTGCGTAGTGGTCTCCTGAACGGCAACGTCCACGTTCCCTTTGATTTCCACTCTGCTATTGGTCCTTGCCACTTCCGCTATATTGCTGTTATCTACTCTTATGTTCATATCCGCGCCTCATTAATCCTTATTTTCAACTAATAAGTATTTCGGTAATACTTTGGGAAAACTTAAGGATTTATTTTTCATGCATACATCACTTTATATAACCCAGAAAGACATTGCCTGCCCCGCTAAAGAAAGTATCGCTGTCCTGCAGCCCCATCTTCTTTGCCGTGTTCTCGTCTGGCTGGTAGAGAATCGTGTTGTGTTCATCATAGCCAACGATGAGCACTGCCTCATCGTTCAGCATCGCAAGCACCGGATTTCCAAGATTTACATAGTACAGTACCTGGCTGACGCTGCAGCCGGAGAGGTCAACCACGTCACAACCCATCAGAGCCTCCGTAAGAATCTGCCTGGGCGTCTCGCCTTTGGCAATCAAATCTTCCACATCGATGCTGCTCTCCTCCTCCTGAAGAAGGTATGTCAGGCAGCGCACCACAGAATTCCCGCTGAGTTCCATCCCCTCCAGTGTCCCCGGGCCTATCATGGACTGGCTGGGTTTCCTGCCCCTGCGCCAGATATATTTCTGCTTGCCGTCAATGACAACGCCCGCATTTTCGTCCGCACAGAGAATGGCATCCCTCACCGAGGGAGTAGACATCAAAATCTTACCTGCACTGTACACATAATAATCCTTACGGTCTTTATTGCCCTCCAACTCCACGGTCCTCTGTTCCTCAACGACAACCTCCTTGGGCGCTTTGACCTGGACCTTCTTTATTCCCTCTGCCTCTTCCTCCGCAAACACCAGCTCTACCTGCGTCTGCTTCTTTTCCGTAACAATTGTGTCCACCGTAACCAGACGTGAAGATTCCAGCTGCTGGTTTTTGATGGTATCCTGGTCTGTCGGAATGAACCCGGTCTCTGAGCGCAGTTCCCTGTCCAGAAAAATCGTGTCCTGTTCCACATATGCGTTGGATATATAGTAACCGTCCTTCTGATACTCTTTGACTACCTGAGACCTGTCATCGACAATCGTCACCTTGTACATAAGAAAGCGGGTATTTCCTGCGCTGTCTGCCATCACCTCCGCCTCCTTTGCTGAACCATAGACAAAATCGCTCTCCACAAAGCCAATCGGTCTGAGATACTCTCCCCCGCTTCCCTCTATCGTACGAATCCTCTCATCCTCCAAATCCATAATCTTTACCGTCTCTGCATGTTCGTTGTCTTGTGAATCCAGCCATGCAATATAACGGCCATTCTCCGATGCCACATAGCTTCCGGGCTGCATATCACGGATTACTGTCTCTGCCTGACAGTCTGCCAGATTTATGCGGTACAGCTGCCCATCTGCCAGAATATAAAATATATTTCTGTCACTGATATAGAAAACCTCTCCCCAATTTGCTTTGAGCATTTCATAGGAACAGTCAGCCGGCATAAACAACGACTCCTCCACTGTATTTCCTACGCTGTCATAATGGAATACGCTGATTCCGGTCATTCCCTCGTGGCTTCCTCGATTCATATAGCCATATACCGCAAAATCCATGCTGCCGCTCTCGTCCATACGCATAATGCGTATATCATGCTGCCCATTATTTTCCCTGTCAGAAATCCCTTCCGCGCTGCGGAAGCTGAAAATGCGGAAAAGTTCATGGCTGTCACTGTTATAGCTCCACAGTTCCCCCTCCTGGACGAATGCGACAACCGTCCCTTTTTCATTCGTCATGTAATCCACGTTCTCCGGGCGGATTCCCAAGAGCAGTTTATTTTTATTGACGGTATGGTTCTCACCACGGAAAATCTGATTCATGTCCCTCTCATAATTCAGCAGTGACATACGTCCAATCGCGCTGTTATAGCGCACACGGTAATATTCCTCCACGGTATAATACTCCACGCCCCCGCCGTCTCCTGTTGCCGTCATGATATAGCGCAGCGTAACCGTATTATAAGAACTTCCCAATTCCTTCACCGAGGCTACCGGCTGCTCCAAACGTTCACCGGTAAATTCTGCCCAGCTCACCTGTGCCAGGCTGGAATTGATTGTCACTTTCTGCAAGGTACTGTTGTCCCCCTGGCTGTTTGGCTCCAAATAAAGCGCAAGATTCCCCGCCTGCTGCTTGTCTAAAGACTGCTCATGGAAGCTCATGACAAGGTCCAGCGTTTCATCCACATAATAATCCTCTTCACGTATAATCCTGGTATAGTAATATATGGGCGCACCATCGCTGTTGACGGTAAGCTCAAGCATATATTCTGTGCCCTGCTCCAAAATATTTTCAAACTGCAGTTCCACGCGGATTTCCCCATCTTTTTGGGAAAAACTGCCAATCTCCCCATCTTCTACTAATCTCTGCATGTCCATGGAACGCACTTCAAAGGAAATATTCTCAATATGGCTCTGATAAGCTTTGACCACCACCGGAAGCGTCAAATCCTCCCTCAGCGGCGTAACCGTGTCACGCATCGCGGTAGCGTCCATCTGGGAACTGTAGCCGTAGAGCTGGTTGATTTTGACATCATCCCGCATGAAATAAATCACCGGAAGCGTCACGGATGCCATTTCCGATTTCAAATCCATCTCGCTCTGTCTGTCCCTCTCTCCCATTACCGCTACCGTCAAACAAAAAACGAGAAATAATACCACGATTTTAATTATGCCTTTACGCATCCTGCTTATCATCCTTTCCTCTGTCCTGTAACGCTGCCAACGTGGGCTGCACATGTAAAAACTCCATAAGCCTGCGATAATCGCCGCTGTCCTTGGCTTTGCCCTTTTTTACGGCACGAATCAATATATTTTTCGGCGTATGTTCCATATCAATAAATTCCAACACCTGTACCTGATAACCTTTGCTTTCCAAAATCTGCGCGCGCAGCGCATCTGTGAACAAAGCCGCCATCCGCTCCTTAATCAGCCCATAAGAAAATGCCGGCGCCAGTACCTCATTTTCAATCTGTCCATTCAGTTCATGCTGGCAGCAAGGTACCGACAAGATGACTTTCGCCCCCCAGCGGATTGCCTTGTCCAATGCATAATCCGTTGCTGTATCGCAGGCATGGAGCGTTACCACCATGTCCACCTGCTCCATCCCCTGGTACGAAGCGATATCCCCCACGCAAAAATCCAGACCCGTATAGCCATACTGCCCTGCCAGCGTCCGGCAATGCTCAATTACATCTTCCTTCAGGTCAAGACCAATAATATGCACCTGATAGCCCTTTAATTCCTTCAGGTAATGGTACATGGCAAATGTCAGGTATGACTTTCCGCAGCCAAAATCCACAATCCTCACTTCCCGGTCCTGTGGGAGCTGCGGCAGGATATCTTCAATGAATTCCAGAAAACGGTTAATTTGGCGGAATTTGTCATATTTTGCATGCACAATCTTCCCCTCTTGGGTCTGTATGCCCAGGTCCATGAGGAATCCTACCTTGCGTTCCGGCTGCAAAATATATTTTTTCTTTCTATTATGGGATAAATCGGGTTTTTTTACACAGCAGGCTGCCTTTTTCTCTTTGATGCCAATTTTCCCTTTCTTGCTGATAAGCACGGTAGCCTGTCCTGCCTCGGAAAAAATCTCAAGCTGCCGGTAGCTTTCCGTCCATCTGACAACCTCCTCCACAGCCTCCTGCCGGTTAAAATTCCTGTGGAACACTTTCTTATCCTGCTGTATGCTCGCCTGAAATACCAGCTTCCCTCCCAGCAGCACCGGGCGGAGGCTGATTTTTGCAGCCTCCGTCTTGCTTCTGGGATTACTGATGGTAAGCCGTACCAATTCCTCATCCAGATACTTATATAAGACTTCCCTTAATTCTTCCATCGTAAACCTTTCATTTCCATCTATATCTCTCAAGTTTACCACCAACGGCGGCATCTCTTATGCCTGCACCGACGCTGGTACATTTCATTAAACAGCAGCACTTCAATCAGATTCTGCAGCCCATTATTTCCCGGCGGCCTTCCGGGTCCTCCCGGTCCCCAGCCTGGTCCTCCCGGTCCTCCTGGTGGTCTTCCTGGTCCCCCTGGTCCCCAGCCCGGTCCTCCTGGCGGCGGTCCTGGCGGTCTTCCTGGTCCCCAGCCCGGTCCTGGCGGCGGTCCTCCCGGTCCCCAGCCCGGTCCTCCCGGCGGCGGTCCTGGCGGTCTTCCTGGTCCCCCCGGTCCCCAGCCCGGTCCTCCCGGTCCACGCTGTGCCACAAGGGTCCCTTCTAGCGGTATAGCCTCAGATAATGAGCTTTCTAACGGAAACTCTTCCAGAGCCAGTTCTTCTACTGCCGGCTCCTCTGCCTCCATTTCTGCATGGTCCATATCTGGCTCCTCATATGCACCCTCTTCATACTGTTCCCTCTCATACTGCCCCAGATCGCTTTGCTCAATTTCAAACTTCTGAATATCTGGCTGCACATTTGCAGAGGCATCGTATATTCGCTTGACAATCCGGTTCACCATCACCCTGTCAGGATATTCATCGAACATCAGACTTCCTTCGTATTCCATCTTGTCACATTCATCCTCCACCATTTCCTGGATAGCGCGGACTTCCTTGGGATACATCCCCTTCAATTTATCCAAATCCCGGGCATATTCCAACTCTTCCATATAGACAGTCTGCATTGGATATGCCATGTAAAATGGTATTTTAGACATATTTTGCTGGGGGGTTCTGTAAAATACATTTTGTTTATAATCCACAGTCATTCTCCCATTTATTCTATCCCTATACTATATGCCCGATTTTTGGTTATGCTACCTAGGATACCAGATATTAATTTTCGTTGTACTAAGATTCAAGATATTAATTTCCTAGAACCCCGACCAGACAAAGTGGATTTCAAAAAATCTGCCTTGACCTGCCGGGGTTCTTATCTCGGTAATCTTTATCGCCTTCTGTTAATACTGGAATACTGCAACTCCATAGGGCGGCAGCGAATAAGCGAACGAATACGGCTGATTGTCACATTCCTTCTTTTCTGCTTTATAGGTGAGCGGACGCTCTACGCCATCCCCGCCATACTTCTTGTCATCACTGTTAAGAATCAGTTTATACTGCTTCTTCATGGGCACGCCGATGCGGTAATCTTCCCACGCTACCGGCGTAAAATTACAGATAAAAAGCAGGTTTTTCTTGCCGCTGGCGCTCTTACGCATGAAACTGAATACGCTGTGCGTATTGTCATCTGCATTTATCCACTCAAAATTGCTCCAGTCTGTGTCTGCCTCGTACATTGCCGGATACTTCCTGTATATGTGCAGCAAATCCTTAAAATAAGTCTGCAGCTGCCGATGCTGCGGCTCATCCAGCAAGAACCAATCCAGCTCGCGTTCCTCACTCCATTCACGAAGCTGCCCAAATTCCTGACCCATAAACAACAATTTCTTGCCAGGATGACCCATCATGAATCCATAACCTGCCTTTAAGTTGGCAAACTTATCCTTGCCCTCCCCAGGCATCTTATTGATCATGGAACATTTCAGGTGTACCACCTCATCATGGGAAAGCACCAGAATATAATGTTCACTGCTGTTATAGCTCATGGCAAATGTCATGCGGTTATGGTTGTCTTTGCGGAAATAAGGGTCAAGCTTCATGTAATCCAGGAAGTCATGCATCCAGCCCATGTTCCACTTAAAGCTGAAATTCAATCCCTCATCCTCTACGCCTCCGGTCACTCTCGGCCATGCCGTTGACTCCTCCGCAATCATGACCACGCCCGGATTTCTGCCGAGAATCAAGGTATTGATATGTTTAAAGAATTCAATCGCTTCCAGGTTCTTATTTCCGCCAAATTCATTGGCAACCCACTGTCCATCCTGTTTGCCATAATCGAGATACAGCATGGATGCCACGGCATCCACACGCAGGCCGTCAATATGGTAATGCTCAATCCACATCAGAGCGCTGCCGATAAGGAAGTTCTTCACTTCCGTCTTGCCATAGTCGAAAATCTTCGTGCCCCAGTCGGGATGCTCGCCCTTTCTGGGGTCCGCATACTCATACAGACAGCTTCCGTCAAATTCTGCCAGCCCATGCGCATCCCTGGGGAAATGTGCAGGAACCCAATCCAGAATGACGCCGATATTGTTCTTATGCATATAATTTACAAAATACGCAAAGTCCTCCGGCGTGCCATACCTTGAAGTCGGTGCATAATATCCGGTTACCTGGTAACCCCAGGATCCATCGAAGGGATATTCTGAAATCCCCATCATCTCCACATGGGTATAGCCCATTTCTTTCACATAATCAGCCAGCTTATGCGCAAGTTCACGATAAGTATAGAAACCTTCATCCTCCCGCCCGGGATGGCGCATCCAGGAACCCGGATGTACCTCATAAATCGCCATTGGTTGCGCATGTACATCTTTACATGCCTGCCGTTTCTCCATCCATTTCGTATCTGTCCATTCAATCTTATTGATATCCGTTATCCTGGAAGCCGTCCCAGGGCGCAGCTCCGCATAATTCGCATAGGGGTCAGCCTTGTAAAGCTTGCGCCCATCCGGCGTCTCAATATAAAACTTATACAAATCTCCTTCTGCCGCTCCTGCCACAAACAGCTCATAAACGCCCATCGGCTCTAAGCGGGTCATCTCATTGGCATCTTCCTTCCAGTCATTGAATGTTCCAATAACAGATACTTTTGCGGCATTAGGCGCCCAGACAGCAAAATAAACGCCTTTCTTCCCCCTTCTTTTGGTGGGATGCGCCCCCAGTTTCTTGTAAACATCATAATGTGTGCCCTGACCCAAGTAGTACATGTCCAACTCTGAAAAATGTTCCATACCTTTCACTCCTGTTTCCTTAATCTTCAAAATCTTTTTCCCTCAGGTATAAATACCCTTCCGGGCTAAACTTCTTACCGCCAAAAATCTTTTTCAGACCACCTCGCTCCGCTCTGGCTATCGCCTCATCCACAATATCCTTGACCTCTGTTAACGTTGTTGCCTCATCTAACTTCTGAATATTGCTGATTCGGTTATAAAGCGCCAGTATTCCCATATCATCAATCTCACATTCCTGCTCTTCAGCATACGCCTTGGCAAATTCCACCAGCTCATCGCTGGTAAAGATTGGTATCTTAATCCGCTCCGTAAATTTCTTAGATAAATTCACGTCCTGGCTTAACAGCTTCTTAATGCCTTTGCTGGTATCTTCCATGAGGACCAGCAGACCGCCAGTATCCTGCTCCATCAGAAGTGATAATTTGGTGGCAGTCTCTTTGGATATATCCCCCGCCTTTTCCACAATCAGGTAACCGCCTGCCACCTTCTTTAAAAGCTGGCTCAGCTCTTTCTGATTGAGGGCTTCCCCGGTAATCTTGCCCACCTTACCGCCTGAGTGCTTGCTGCTCTTTTGGATTACTTTAATGAAATCTGTAGCTAATACGGTCTTGCCGCTTCCCCTGCCGCCGATAATCAAAATATTTCCGCTTGTCGAGGTATTATCATTGCCTTTCCTGTGCAAGGCGCCTTCCAATACCTGGCAGAGCTGCTGTTCCATTCCGGTAATGGGGACAAAATATGAAAAAATCTTCTTCTGTTCCGGGCTCAGCTTGCTGATATGTTCTTGCGGTTCTTCTATGTCAATCTTAGGAATACTGACATTTTCCTTCTCTTCACGAGACGCTTTTGCCGCCTCAAACACGGACTGCAGATACTGCCCGGCATCATTCTTATCTGCCCCTTTACTCTTGTTGATTCCAGCTGCCTTTGCTGCTGTTTCCTTTCCGGCTGCCTGTTTTGCTGCTGTTTCCTTTCCGGCTGCTTGTTTTGCTGCTGTTTCCTTTTCGGCAAATTCGTCTGCTGCTTTTTCCTCTTCTGCAAGTTCATTTGCAGTACCGGCTTTCTCTGCATTTTGTTTTGCTGCCTTTTCCTCCCGCAGCTTCTGCAGATATTCCTCCGGTATCGGCTCTCCGAGAATCCTCGCCGCTTCCTCCCAGGTTGAGGCCGCCTCGGATGCGCCCTGCAATTCTTGCTCTAACTGCAAATCTTCCGGCAGCTGTATATTGGGCAGCTGTTCTGATTGCTTCATAGGCTGTGCGCCTTCCGGCTGCTCTGTACCCTTCGCTTGTTGTGCACCTTCCAGCTGTCCGGTTTCTTTCGCTGGCTGCGCGTCTTCCAGCTGTCCGGTTCCTTTCGCCGGCTGCGCACCTTCCAGCTGTCCGGTTCCTTTCGCCGGCTGCGCACCTTCCGGCTGTCCGGTTCCTTTCGC
>CAJTYM010000001.1:104986-338010 GCA_910583835.1 uncultured Lachnospiraceae bacterium
GCTGTCCGGTTCCTTTCGCCGGCTGCGCACCTTCCGGCTGTCCGGTTCCTTTCGCTGGCAAAATGTCTCCCAACTGTCCGATTACATTCATCGGCTTAGTATCCTGTGAAAGCGGCTCTCTGTTCACCTGCGTATTCTCTTGCGGCAGTTCTCCTTCCACTGCTAGCTTGGCAGCTTGCGGCTGCTGCATACTATCTGACAGCTGCTGCGCATTTTCCAATGACTCTAAATCATGTGCCGGCTGCTCTTCCTCCGGTATCTGTATACCCTTCGGCAACTGTATATCTTCCGGCATCTGCATATCCCATGGAAACTGTACCTCTGGAAGCTGTTCTTCCTCCGGCTGCTGATATAGTTGTCCCGGCATCTGCTCTCCCGGCTGCTGATATAGTTGTCCCGGCATCTGCTCTCCCGGCTGCTGATATGGTTCTCCCAATACCTGTTCTCCCGGCTGCTGATACGGTATCTGCTCTCCCGGCTGCTGTTCTTCCTCCGGCTGCTTAGACGCATCATTTTGCAGATACTGCTCTTCCAACAATTCTTTGGGGCTAATCCCCGCTTCCAGCTTGGGAATAATATCATGAAGCCGCTCCAACAAATCCCATGCCTCCTGCATGGCGCGTGCCTTCGCAGACTCCAGTCTCTTTTGCTGTGCCGCTGCCATGGCGGCCTCGGCTGCCATCCTGGTCTTTTCCCAGTCTGCTAGCACTTCCTCTATACCAATCTGCCCATTGACCTGAGGCTCTCTGACGCCACCTCCCTGGACAGAAAAGCTAAACTGCCCATCCCAGTCCTCGGCAAGCATCTCTTCAAAATCATTTTTCAATGAATCATCAATTTCTTCATCCGTCTCAATATGCCCATACCGCTCCTCTTCCGCTGCGCGGTCGGCTTCCTCCTGCGGAACCTGCAGATAGGGAATATCTTCCACCATCTTCTTGAGGTTATCCATAGTGTCGTTCACCGTCTCCTTGGTGTTGGCATCCATAATCTGCTGCATACTCTTAGCAATTTCTGCCTGCAGATTCTGGGTGTTAAAACGCCCGGTGTTGGCGGTAATGTTAGGTATTTTCATGGTGTCCCGTACCACTTCGCCGGATTCCAGCGCATCGGTAGTATGCACCTCCACCATATCCTCATTGTTCTGCATGAATTCCCGGTATTTCTGCTCCTGGGTATGGGTCAGCGGCTGATACAGCATCTTCAGTTCCAATGCTTTCTCCACATATTTGCCATCACCGATAAAGAGAATCAGCTCATCGCATACCTCCACACACCGCTCGCTGTTGCCAATCCGGTGGTACAGATATGCCAGTTCAAACGCCCACTCCTCCCGGTATTCACGCCCCTTGAATTCTTCCAGGATAGCAATCAGCTGTTCTATGCTGGCGCCGCTCATCTTTTCAATCTGATAACGAAGGATATACTTCTGGTTGTCATAGGGGGCAACCTCCAGAAATTCTTCAAAATAATCCTTCGCCTCATCCAGATTTCCCATTTTCAGGGCAACCAGCGTTAAGCGGTACAAAATATTCCTGCCCACGGCTGCCCGGTCATATGCCATCAGCAGAATCTCGTGACTCTCATCGAACCGCTTGCATCTGTCGTATATCTCCCCTACCATACACAGCGTGGCAGCACTCTTGACTTTTCGCCAATTGATGGTATCTGCTATATCTGCTGCAGTTTTAAAATCTTTTTCTTCTACAAGGTTTTTCAACTGTTCCAGTTTTAACTTGTATTCGTATCTGTCCAACTATTTCACCTCAGAAATTATGTTAAAAGGGATGCCTCCCCATACTTGTCCATATTTAGACATAGCATAACATATTACCCCCATATATGTCAAAATCCTCAGCTGGAAATTATTTCTTTTTTTGTTTCTTCTGTAAATTCAGTTTGCGCCCCATGATGCCTCTGCCGGACTTTTTATCTTCCGGTTTCTTTCCACCATCCTCCTGGTAATCAACCAGCACATGTTTCTCGACATCCAGTTTTTCTACCTTAATATAATTGTCGCTGCCCAGCGGAAGCTGTTTCTTCTTTAATATATGGTTCACCATCCTGCGGATGACATAAAAAATCACTGCAAATGTTGGCACACCAATAATCATTCCCAGAATACCGAAAATTCCGCCGCCCACAAGGATGGCAAATACTACCCAGAATGAAGAAAGCCCTGTGGATTCCCCTAAGATTGTCGGTCCCAGGATATTTCCGTCAAACTGCTGCAGAATAATGATAAAAATGATGAAATACACACCCTGTATGGGATTTGCCAGCATAATGAGAATTGCGCTCGGCACAGCCCCCAGATAAGGACCGAAAAACGGTATTACGTTGGTAACGCCCACAATCACGCTGACCAGCACAGTATAAGGCATCTTCATGAGCGACAGGCAGATAAAACACAGGATACCGATAATCAAAGAATCCAACAGCTTCCCTGAAATAAATCCACCGAAAATCTCGTTGCTCTTGTGTACGGTATGGATAACAGCATTGGCAGATTTTCCCGGCAAAAGTGCATACATCATTTTTTTGCTCTGCCCGATGAAAACCTCCTTGCTCATCAGCACATAGATAGAAATAATGATGCCAATCAGTACATTGAACAACAATTTCACCACACTGATTACCCCGGCAGTGACCCCTACCATGATATTCTTCGTCTGGGGCAGAAAATCCGTCTTCGCCCAATTTTCAAAAAATTCCGTTGCTTTCGTCAGCCCCACCTCCAGATAACTGGAAATCTCGCTGTCACTGCTGACATATTCGTTCAGCCAATCCATAAAATCGTTGACCTGCTTGGGCAATGTGCCTATCATGCCGTTGATGCTCTTATAAAGCTCCGGTATTACCATCAAAAGCAGGACTGCAATAATCAGCACAAAAAAGATAAGCGCACCGAGCACACTGACGACCCTTACCAGCTTCTTTGCTTTCTCCGGATCTTTCATCTTCTGCTGCGCCAACGGCAGTAGATGGCGCTCTTCAAAATTTACAACCGGCGTCATCAGATAAGCAATCACCAGGCCTATCGTAATCGGCTGCAAAATGCCTATCATCTTACCTACAATCGCTGTAAATCCATGGTAACGGTCAATCAGGAAAAAAAATGATAACGAGCCTATAATGACTAAAAATGCAGTAAGCCCTATTGCTAAATAGGGCCTGATATTCCAATTTGTCTTTTCTCTTGTATTTTTCTGTCCATCCACTATAAATACATCCTCCCGCTGCAAAGCAAGGGTATTGCGGGAAGCAATACCCTATGCCTGTTTCACCTTTCAGTTACTCTGCCTTGTAATAATTGATAAGGCAGCCTTTTAATATAATGATACGCTCATCTTCTGTGAGCTCACCCATCCCTAACGTAAATTCTTTGAGAACTCCGTCTTTCACCACATAAGCCGGAATCTCCGTCTTCTTCGCTTCCACCGCTTCGCGGATGTCTGGAAGGAAAATATAATCACCATTTGCAAACGGCAGCTCTCCTGCCGAAATGATAAACGGCAGCATTCCCCAGTTAATCAGGTTGGAACGGTAACGCTTGGTCGCATACTCATTGGCAATATTTGCCCAGCCGCCTAACACTTTCTGGCAGGAAGCAGCCTGCTCCCTCGCCGAACCATCCCCTGGCTTCACGGCAAAGATAGTGCTTCCAAAGCCTATCATGCCCGGCTTCGCATCTGCAAATGATTTCTGTGGGAAAGTCCGGCTGACAGCTTCCATTACCGGCTTCAGCTCCGCCACTGCATCCAATGGGCAAGCGCCTTCTTCCACGGCTTTCTGCGCTTTCTGAATCTCTTTGGCACGTCCCACATATGCCGGGTCTTTTCTTGACAGAGTGAACTCTGCCAACCCCAGCGGATTTGAACGGTAGGAGGAAGTCTCCCCGGAGGGAATCAGCTCATCTGTAGTCGTCACCGGGTCATGGATCTCAGAGACAACTTTAAGCACCATGTTCTCAGGCAATGGGCTCATCGCCGGCCAATCCTTGATATTGGGACCAAACTTGATTTCCTGTGTGGGGTCAGCCACGCCCTTACTGTCAAATACGCGGTTCGCATATATCTTGCTGTCAAAGTAATATTTCGGGTTGGAATAATAAACATCCATATCCGTAGCTGGCGTAAGGTAACCCTTGTTCGCCGCTGTGGCTGCGATAGAACGCGCATCCATCAGGGCAACGGAGGCAATCTGCCCGCTCTGCAGCTTGCTTCCCTCACGGTTGGGGAAGTTACGCGTGGAATGACGGATGGAAAATCCGTTATTGCTGGGCGTATCGCCCGCACCAAAACAGGGACCGCAGAATGCCGTCTTTAAGACAGCGCCCGTCTCCATCAAGGTCTCTGCCGCACCGCTTCGGAGCAGTTCCATATAAATCGGCATACTTGCCGGGTACACGCTCAGCGTGAACTCATCGGAGCCTATGCTTGCGCCTTCCATGATATCCGCTGCCGCACAGATATTCTCATATCCGCCGCCCGCACAGCCGGCAATAATTCCCTGGTCTACATAAAGCTTGCCGTTTCGGACTTTATCTTTGAGGGTAAAGTCTACGGCCCCATCCAGGCTCACGAGCGCTTTCTTCTCACAGTCGTCCAGAATATCCATGAGGTTAGCATTCAGCTCTTCAATCGTATAAGTATTGCTGGGGTGGAACGGCATGGCAATCATCGGTTTTACTTTGCTTAAATCTACCTCTATCATACCGTCATAGTATGCAGCCTGTCCCGGGTTAAGCTCCTTGTAATCCTCTGTCCTCTTATGAATCTCATAGAATTCACGAATCGTGTCATCTGTCCGCCAGATGGAGGACAGGCAGGTAGTCTCCGTCGTCATGACATCAATACCGATCCGGAAATCAGCACTTAAATTGGAGACGCCGGGTCCTACAAATTCCATTACTTTGTTGTTTACATAGCCATTGGCAAACACAGCGCCAATAATTGCAAGAGCCACGTCCTGCGGCCCCACGCCATTTTCCGGCTTGCCGGTCAGGTATACGCCGACTACTTTTGGCATGTTAATGTCATATGTCTTGTTCAGCAGCTGCTTCACCAGCTCTGGACCACCCTCTCCCATTGCCATCGTGCCCAATGCGCCATAGCGGGTATGGGAATCCGAGCCAAGAATCATCTTACCGCCGCCTGCAAGCATCTCCCTGGCATATTGATGGATGACTGCCTGATGCGGCGGAACATAAACCCCGCCGTATTTCTTGGCGCAGCTAAGGCCAAACATGTGGTCATCCTCATTGATTGTACCGCCTACTGCACACAAAGAATTGTGGCAATTGGTGAGCACATAGGGAACCGGAAATTTCTCCAGTCCTGAAGCCCTTGCCGTCTGGATAATTCCCACAAAAGTAATGTCGTGGGAAGTCAGCTTGTCAAACTTTATCTTAAGCTTCTCCATATTGCCGGAAGTGTTGTGCTCCGAAAGGATATTATATGCGATGGTATTTCGCGCTGCTTCCTCCCTGGTGACTTCCGTACCGGTTTCTGCCTTGACTGCAGCCGCTGCCTGTCCATCGTCGGGTATCAATGTCTGCCCATTGACCAGGTATACGCCGCCATCGTGTAATTTTATCATATATCTGCCTCCTAAAGTTATTCTGTCATTTTAACATCAATTATAATGCTCTTTAACCATTCATCCCCTAAAGGGCACTTGAACAATTATAACATTCATTATAATGTGCCAACCAAAGAAATACAAGAATAAATTTTCTGAGTCTCCTTGTTTTTGATGACCAGCATTATGAGACCAAAAGGTCTTGCTGCTGCTCGAACTCAATCATTACCTTAAACAAATCTCCATCCAGGTAAATCTGGAACGTACCGCCCATCAGCGTGGTGAGGTTCTGCGCAATGGAAAGCCCCAGACCGCTGCCCTCCGTACTTCTGGAAACATCTCCGCGGATAAAACGCTCCGTCAGTTCCTCTGCTTCAATATTCAGAGGATTTTCTGAAATGTTCTTGATGGAAAATGAAACTTTCTCACCATCCGCCTGCAGGTCCACATACACCCGCGTCTGCTCCATCGCATATTTTGACACATTTTGGTACAGATTTTCCAATACACGCCAGATTCTCCTGCCATCTGCGAGGATGACCACAGCTTCCTTAGGAAGGTTAGAAATAACTTTAAGTCCGCGCTCCTCAAAACGCTCGGCAAATTCTCCCCCTGTCTGGTGTACCAGTTCCACGAGGTTAATCCGCACCATGTCCAGGTTAATGTTGCCGGAACTGATTCTGGAAGCCTCCACCAAATCCTCCGCCAATTGTTTCAGGCGCTGGGACTTGCTGTCGAGCACCTTAATGTAATTCTGCGCCCGCTCATTCTGCAAATCCTCCCTTTTCAGCAAATCCACATAGTTAATAATCGAAGTCAGCGGCGTCTTGATGTCATGGGAGACATTGGTAATCAAATCTGCCTGCAGACGCTCATTTTTCATGCTCTCGTCCACCGCATTGTGCAGCCCTTCCCCGATGGTATTGACTGCCTGCGCAAACTTCCTGTTATCGCCTTTCAGCTCGCTCTCGTCTATCTTATATTCCAGGTCTCCGCTGGCTATTTTGCCGATTCCTTCCATAACCTTATTGCGCTGCACGCCCTCACGGATAATCAGCACCGCTTCCACACCGCAAAGTATGGCAAACATAGCCACCCCAAAGGAGAGGACGCCTCCATCGTAGGGAATGCTTATGATGGGCAGTATAAACAGACATGCCAGAAGATGCAGCCCAAACCAAATCAGCATCTTCGTTGAAGATTTCCTCCTCGTAAACAGCTGCCCAATGCCATAGACAAACCACCGCAAAATACTGTGATGCCACAGCACACCGGCACGTATCCGCCGGATAAAGCTGAGGTAGAAAACCAACAGGAACGCTGTCCCCAAAAATACGATGACGCCAGACAGCAACAGCAGACTGACATAATCACCGCCATCATACCCTGCCCAGATGCTTATCAGCCCAAGCACGAAGAAAATAATTTCTACTGCCGCCGGCACAATCAGCAGTTCCGTGGGAATCTTGTCAAAGACATTCAGATAAACTTTTCCGCTGTCATCCCTCTTCCCTGCCACGATGCTGAGGTAAATCAGGCAAATCAGTTCCAGAAGAAAGCTGCCCACCGCGCCCCAAAGGCAAATCCTGGTCCAAGGATGCATACGGTTATATTCCTCCCTCGCCTCCTGAAAACTGTCCTTATATGGAAATTGTGTATTGACGCCTATATAAATGACACTTCCTTTATTGACATAAGACGGTTCTATCCTTTCATAGAAATAATCATCCATACCTTTGACATTTGTCTCTAAATGCGCATCAATCTCCCGGTAAATGATAAATTTGCCCAGTTTTCTGCCAAAAGATGGCAAGTCCAAACCTTCGCTGTCTTCTATATTGGTATAAATATTTCCACTCTTATTCTGGACAACCCAATAATAGACATTGGATGCCCCTGATTCCTGATTGTAATAATGGTTCACGCCTTTGCGGTAACTGCTGATTTCATCACCAATATTGTCCAGAGTATACTCCAACGCCTGGCTGGCATTCTGCAGGTATTCCAGGGAACATTCGCCCTGCAGAAACATTTCCCAGATTCCTACCCCGCCTATGGGCAGATACTCCTCACTCACGTAATTACAGGTACGCTCATTGCTGCTAAAAGACATGTCCATATCATTTAACAGCCATGCCAGCTCATCCTCACTCAAATCAAAGAGTTTTCCCTCTATGACTTTGTCAATAATATCCGAGCCCTCTGCCGCCTGTCCGTCCTGGCTTCCTGCATCAAGTGGTTCCTCTGAGACCTCACTGCTGGCTACCGTCACATCCTGCGCTTCTTTGTTGCTGACAACCGCCCATTCATCAACCGATGCAGAGGCGCTGTACGAGCCGCCATAGTAATGTTCCACCTCCTGGACAACATTTTCCCTCAGACCCGGAGCCATATCTTCCAGGCAGTGTATTGCTTTCTCTTCACTGTATACGGATTCACCTGCCCGGTATATCTCTAATTTCTGCTGTATTCCATTCTCCACATAACATTCTGACACAATCTCCATGGGCTCTAAAAAATACCCTCGCGACCACTCTGCCAAATCGCTGAGCCGGTATGCCAGAATATCTTTTTTCTTCCTTTTTCCTGTGTCATCGCGAATTTCCTGATTTTCATAATATTGCCAGACGTCTACTTCCTTGTCCGCATCATAGACGCCATTCGTCTCAAACTTTCTGCGCAAATCAATAAATTCCAGTATCTCTATCGCCGTGCCCTTAAACTGTTCTGCAAAATAATCTGTATCCTCATAAGAGATATCGCTTTTCTCATCAAAATTTAAAATATTTTTCGCATACAGCAGGACCAGCACCATCAGACACAATGCAAATACCACCACAAGACACTGGTGCACGACCAGGACCGCTGCTTTCATCCCGGCAGAATACCGCCATTTTTTCAACTCATCACCGCCTTTATTTTGCTGACTTCTCAATCTTATAACCCACGCCCCATACTACCTTTAAGTACCGTGGCTCCTTAGGGTTAATTTCAATTTTTTCCCGGATATGGCGGATATGTACCGCAACCGTATTGTCCGCCCCAATAGCATCCTCGTTCCAAATGCTCTCATAAATCTGGTTGATGGAAAATACTTTTCCCTGGTTTTTTACCAGCAAAAGCAGGATATTGTACTCAATCGGGGTCAGCCGCACCAGCTCATCATCCACGATGACCTCCTTCAAATCATCATTGATGACCAGCCCGCCTACCCGGTAAATGCGGTTATTGTTTTCTGCCACATTTCCCAGCTGTGTATAACGCCTGAGCTGGGATTTGACCCTCGCCACCAGCTCCAGGGGATTAAACGGCTTGGTCACATAATCATCCGCCCCGATATTCAGGCCCAGAATCTTATCCGCATCTTCTGATTTCGCTGACAGGATGATAATGGGGATGCTGCTCTCCTCCCGGATTTTCAGGGTAGCGCGAATGCCATCCAGCTTAGGCATCATCACGTCAATGATCAGAAGATGGATTTCCTGCTCTCCCAGCGCCTGAAGCGCCTGCTCTCCATCATAAGCTTTGAGGATATGATAACCCTCCTGCTGCAGATATATCTCTATGGCATCTACGATTTCCTTATCATCATCACAGACTAAAATATTTTTCATCATTTCACCTCTCCTTTGCGCCTGTTTCCCGACATTTCTGCTTGCAGACATTGTAACAGCAGATTTTTAAGTATCAGTCGGGAAATTTATTAAGATTTTATAAATAGCATTTTTCTTCTTTACGCTTTCGCGTGACAAGGTCTTTCCAATATAAAATGAAACAGCGCCTGCCGCAGACATTCATGCGGCTGGCGCTTATAAACTATCGACTTCAATCACGACCTTCTCCCAAACAAAGACTTCCGTGTTTTCTTCTGTGGAATGTCAGGCTCCTCCTTGCCGCTTTCTTCCTTCCATTTAAAATATTCGGCATCCAAGTCCACGCGGATTTCCGGTTCAGCAGCCTGGGTTGCTCCTCCTTCTGTCACAAACCCTTCATCCGCAAACGCCTCTGCCTGCAGCGCGTCTGCAAATGATTCCGATTGCAGCATATCAGCATATTGTCCCTGCAGCGCTGCACCCGCTAATTCTTCTCCCGGCGGCATATCCGTATACTGCCCCTGCAGCATTGTACCTGCTAATTCGCCTCCCTGCAGTTCTTCCGAGAATTCCTCGTTGGGCAGCGTATCCATAAATTCGCCCTCCGGCATGATATCGGAGTAATCCTCTCTCTGCGGCACAGTAGGGATATTTATGTTTCCTGACATATCTTCGATTTCTAAGTCCTGCCGCGACTGTCCCCTGCTTTTTGCTGCCCTGCGGCGCAGGCTCTCCGCAAATTCCTTGCCCGTCACCCGCGCAAGGCTCTCCTCCTCCTCTTTGCGGGCATTGACTTCTAACGGCGTTAGTTCATAACTCCTGCCCATACGCTCAAAATACTCTTCATTCACATGGATTTCCGGCTGGACGCTGGAATAAGATTTCCCTTCGTTCTGGATACGTTTCTCTTTCTGTGCCTGTATCTCTTCCATGCGCTCGCGTTCTAATTTTTTATTAATCTCCTCGATAAGCTTGATATACTTGTTGGTATCTGCAAAATCCTGCAGCTGGCTCGTCAATTCCAACTGGTTATGGCGCACCCTCTCGCGCTCACGCTCCATCTCATTGTTCAGACTGCGGAAAACTTTGCGCACAGAATCATTAGCCTCTTCCATAATATGGCAGATACGGTTGATGGCATCGTCCGTGTACATAATGGAGGCGGCATAAATATCATCTGCATGGCGGTTTGCTTTCTGGATAATCTCTTCTCCGCGCTTCTCGCAGCGCCTCTGCGCAAGCTGATGCTTCTGATTCGTCATCTCATAAGTATCCATCATCTCATAGACGGCAAGATTCAGCTGCTCTAACTGTGCAAAGACTTTCTCTTTCTCTACTATAATCCATTCCCCGCTCTCATCATAAGGCTTGCTGGCGGAAAAAAGCAGATGGATATTTTTTAAAATCTGTTCCATCTTATCCTGTAGGCTCATGGTCTCTTCCCCTGATTATTTTCTCTATCAGTTCTATTATATCCAAAGCCTGACAACATATCAAGAAAAATGAGGGGCTAAAAACGGAAATCGCGTTCTCCATTATGGATATTGGCAAGATAATCTTCTACCTTATCCCTGACCTTGGGGTTGGTGATGACATCCAGCTCTTTCTCAATAAGTTTATCGCCAATCTTTTTCGTTTCTTCAGAGGCATAATCCTCCAGATATTCCTTTAAAGTCATTAACGCATTGGGATGGCAGCAGTTTACTATCTGTCCGCTCTTTAACAGCGACATGAAACGGTCTCCCGTCCTGCCCTCGCGGTAACAAGCCGTGCAGAAGCTTGGCACATAATCCATCTCCATTAGCCACCGTACAACTTCATCCAAGGTACGGTTATCGCTGACATCAAACTGCGCGGAATTCTCTTCCTCCGGCTCCGGCTGCGCATAGCCGCCGACGCTGGTCTTAGAGCCTCCGCTAATCTGGGAAATCCCCAGATGCAGAACTTTTTCCCGGCATTTCTGGCTCTCCCTGGTGGATACAATCATGCCGGTATAGGGCACGGCGATACGGATACACGCCACAATCTTGGCAAACATTTCGTCTGAAATGCCATTGTCAAATGTATCCGGGTCGATATCGTCCGCCCTGCGCAGGCGCGGCACGCTGATTGTGTGGGGGCCTACCCCTTTATAGGCTTCCAAATGCTCCGCATGCATGAGAATCCCGGTGAAATCATAGCGGTAATTATTCAGTCCATATAATACCCCCAGCCCTACATCATCGATGCCGCCGTCCATCGCGCGGTCCATCGCCTCCGTATGGTATGCGTAATCATGTTTGGGCCCGGTGGGATGCAGCTTCTCATAAGATTCCTTATTATAAGTCTCCTGAAATAAGATGTAAGTGCCAATCCCCGCCTCTTTTAATTTGCGGTAATTTTCCACCGTAGTTGCCGCGATATTTACGTTCACGCGGCGTATGGCTCCATTTTTATGCTTAATGCCGTAAATGGTCTTGATGCATTCCAGGATATATTCAATCGGATTGTTGACCGGGTCTTCTCCCGCCTCCAATGCCAGACGCTTATGCCCCATATCCTGCAGGGCCGTAACTTCTTTTACAATCTCTTCCTGCGTCAGTTTCTTTCTGGCAATATGCTTATTCTTGGCATGGTATGGACAGTATTCACAGCCGTTGACACAGTAATTGGAGAGGTACAGCGGCGCAAACATGACGATGCGGTTGCCATAGAAATCCTTCTTAATCTGTTCTGCCAGTTCATAAATTTCCTGGTTTTTGTCTTCCAGTTCACAATCCAGAAGCACTGCCGCCTCACGGTGTGAAAGCCCTTTCTTCTCCCGCGCCTTGCTTAAAATCTCATCAATCAATGGACGGTTCTGCTTATTTTCTTCGGCATACGCCAGCGATTCCATAATCTCCTCATGGCTGATAAACTCCTCTGCTTTCGGTGACATTACATTGTACATCCTCTTTTACCTCCTATCTGTTTTGGTTCTCCTATAACTATGGAAATAATTTTGATTGCTCTCTTATATGTTTTTAGCCCTTTAAAAAATCTATTTTTTATACTTGACCGCCCATTTATTGGCAGAAATCCCCTCTGTCAACAACCAGCTGATACCCTATGCCCTCCATCCTGCGGCTTAGGCAGGTCCGGCATTCTGCGGCTTCATCGCCGGTACAGATTTTATTGTCGTATAATTCATACTTTTTGCGCACGTCTGTGGGGGACAGGTTGGGCATAACGACATTTGCTCCTGCCAAAATGCCTCTCTCCCTGCCGCGCGCATCAATCGTGCCCAGCGCCGTGGTGGCGGGCAGCAGCAGCTTGGGCAGCATAATGCGCAAAAGCCCTATCAGAAAGAGCGTCAGCTCCACTGTGCCGCCTTTTTCTGCCGCAAAGGGCGTATCATGGTGCGGGACAAAAGGCCCAATCCCCACCATATGGGGCTCTAATCTGCGGATAAACATCAAATCCTCTGCCAGCTGTACCGCTGTCTGCCCGGGGCTTCCCACCATAAACCCTGTGCCTGTCTGGTATCCAATCTCTTTTAAATCCCAGAGGCATTGCTTGCGCTGCACTGCGGACAGTTCCGGTGGATGCAGCTGCCGGTAATGTTCCTCGTCTGCCGTCTCATGCCGCAGCAGGTAGCGGTCCGCCCCCGCTTCAAACAGCCTGCGGTAGCTCTCCTTGGAACGCTCCCCCAGAGAAAGCGTAATGGCACAGTCCGGGTATCTTTCCCTGATTGCATGGACAATCTCCTCCAGCCTTTCCTGCGCGAACCATCCATCCTCGCCGCCCTGGAGCACAAACGTGCGAAAACCCAGTCCATATCCGAGCTGGCAGCACTCCAATATCTGCTCACTGGTCAGCCGGTAGCGGTCGGCATTTTGATTGCTCCTGCGAATACCGCAGTAATAGCAGTCATTTTTACAATAATTGCTAAATTCTATCAATCCCCTGGTATAAACATGGTTTCCATAGAACTTGTGCTGCCATTTCCGCGCTTTCTCAAACAAATACTCCGCCACAGTTTCATTGCGGTTTTCAATCAGGGCAATCCATTCTTCTTTGGCAAGGTGGGATGTCTCTTCCAATTTATCGATGAACTGTTTGGGCTTATCCATAAATCCTCCTGTGCATATGATTTTATATGATAGGAACCTCTTTCTTAAATTGCGAAGCAATATTTTCCTCTTGTGAGAGTGCGCATAATTATTTTTATCTTATAGGAAGACACTTTCAAACTTTAGTGTAACAAGGTCTTTCCTACTAAGATGAAAATACCCCCATACCAGAAGGTATGGGGGCAGCTAAACAATATCTGTATGTGAAGCTACAGATATCTTCATTCTTAATCTATGCTGCACCGTCCCCTTCAGGTTCTCCTTGTGGTCTGGTCTGCGTTCTCTGTTATGTTATAGGTTCACCGTCAGAATTCCTTCCAGCTTACCTGTCTCCGATATTATCATAGTTTGCATTTTAATTCAAGATTTTCAAAGGCTTTTCTTCTTTTTATAATTAAGGACCCAACAGATAATCCAAAGCATTTAGGCGGCGGATTCCATCGTAATCCGCGGGAGGGTCCATATCCAGGGTGAGAATGCATTTGGGATAATTATCCGCAATTTTCTGTAAGGGCTTTAACTCCCGCTCCAATGTATCCTGTTCACGCACGGTCGCCGCCACCTGAAAATAATTAATGCCTTCTTCATCCATGGCAACAAAATCAACTTCCAGATTATCGACTTTTCCTACATATACGCGGTAACCACGGCGCAAAAGTTCCAAATAAATGACATTCTCCAAAATATGCCCGGTATCCGCCTGCCCGGAATGCCCCAGCATAGCCCTGCGAAGCCCAATATCTGCCATGTAATATTTTTCCAATGTTTTCAGATACTGTTTTCCCTTAACCTCATACCGCTTTGCCTGATATATAACATAGGATTCCATAAATGCACTTATATAGGATTCCACCGTCTTAACATTGATGTGCCGCCCATTGGATGACATTGTATCGCTGATTTTTTTGGTGGACAGCGGGTTGCCTATATTGTCTGCCAGAAACCGTATGATACTCTCTAACATCATCACATCTGTAATTTTCTTGCGTCCAATGACATCTTTCAGAATAATCGTATCGTAAATGCTCCGCAGATAATCCTGTATCTGTCTGGAATCAGACAAGATACTAGATACAAACGGAAAAGAACTGGTCGCAATATATCTTCGGTAAGCTTCCTCCGCCCCTTTCTCCATTCCATTCATCTGCACATACTCCGCAAATGAAAATGGCAGCATTTCTATCAATACATATCTTCCGGTCAGCAATGTTGCCAGTTCCCCGGACAGCATGTAAGAGTTAGAACCCGTCATATAAATATCTATATTGTCTCTGAGAAAAAAACTATCCACCACACGCTGAAAATCCCTGACATTTTGAATCTCATCCAAAAAAAGATACATCATTTTATCCGGGCAGATACGTTCTTTAATGTATTGGTATAAAACTCTGGGCTCCCACAGGTCTTCATATTCGTAATCCTCAAAATTAATACTGATAATCTGATGGTTTTCTATACCCTGCTCAAGTAAATAGTCTCTAAACATCTTTAACAACGTGGACTTCCCGCACCGCCGGATTCCAGTAACTACCTTTATCATCTTCTTGTCTTTCCAGCTCAGTAATTGCTGAAAATATTCTTTCCTGCTTATTTTCATAACATCACCTCATATATATTATAATACAAAAACTTCTATTTATTCAAGTTTTATTGTATTGCAATACAAAAACTTTTTATATTTTTATTACAGTTCACTCCCACGCCATTCGCAAAGGCGCTTACAGCGCTTTCTCGCTGCTTTGCAGCTAACTTTGCTCATAACCGGGCGTTTCCTCTGTCAGCACAAACGGAGAAATCATCATGCAAGCATGTGATTATCTCCGTATTGGCTGACGAGTGAACTGTAACATATCTATTTCATAATTTCTTTAAAATTCTTTATCTTTCTTTTAGAAATTGTCCACACTTTGCACACAATTATCTTTTATACTTGATTTATCAAATGAAGTTGATGGCACATACATAAGCGCGCACCGTTATCAGCTTCGACTAAAAACAAATAACTACTTGATAGTTATATTACATATATATGTGGTCGGTGCCACCGCCCAAGATGTGGCACCCCATGAAACATTTCATAAATTTACTCCCCCAAAAGCGTTGCCGCAAGGCAGCGCTTTCCTTCCGTATAAGGCAATTTTTTCGCTGCAGCTTTCTTGCCATCAAGGCAATTTTCCTTTCACTGCATCTTTCTTGTCATCAAGGCAATTTTTTCGCTGCAGCTTTCTTGCCATCAAGGCAGCTTTTTATCCTTGGGCACATTCTCCAAAGCATATGTTACCTTTCCGTCAATAATGACATACTGGATGACCGTAGAGGACACCATAGGGTTGCCAGCTGCAATCACAAAGTCACCGTCTTTTCCGACTTCCAGGGAGCCCACCCGCTCTTCCACCCCGATATGCCTGGCTGCATTGAGGGTAATTGCCTGTAAGGCATCAAACTCATCCATGCCGGATTTTACGGCGAGCCCGGCGCACAATGCCAGATATTGCTGGGGAATCACCGGGGAATCCGTGATGATAGATACCTGACAGCCTGCACGCGCCAAGTCACCAGGCGTGGTAAAACTCTTATTCTTCAATTCAAACTTGGTGGCATGTCCAAATGTAGGACCTACCGCTACCGGGTATCCTTCTTTTGCCAAATCATCTGCTATCAGAGACCCATCTGTACAATGGTCAAGTGCGAGGCGCAAGTGGAATTCCTTGGCAATACGGATTGCCGTATAAATATCATTTGCCTGATGGACATGGGCTTTCAAGGGCAGCAATCCCTCAATGACTGGAATCAGCGCTTCCAGCCTGGGGTCATAAGCCGGAGACTTGAGGATATCGCTTTCAGCGGCTTCCTTTCTTTCCAGATAATCCCTCGTTCGTTCCAACATCACCCGCAGTTTGGAAGCTGTGCTCATGCGGGAATAATTATCTTTATCCTTATAACAAGTTTTGGGATTTTCCCCAAACGCACACTTCATGGCAACTTTCTCTTTGATGACCATCTCATCAATTCGTTTTCCTGCCGTCTTATAAGCTGTGAAAGTGCCGCCCAGCACATTTGAGCTTCCCGGTCCCGCTGCCACACAGGTAACGCCTCCTTCCATGGCAAGGCGGAGGCTCTCATCCTGAGGATTAATGCCATCTATTGCTGAAAGCTGCGGCGTCAGGGAATCCGTCACTTCATTGTAATCTGCTCCCTCAAATCCCACACCATAGCCGTCAAGCCCCAAATGGCAATGCGCTTCCACAAAACCCGGATACACCCGCAGACCAGCGGCATCGATTGTTTTTGCCCGCTTAATCCCTCTGCTTTTGAGCACTGGGGCAATCTCCGTAATTTTCCCCTCCTCTACCAGGATATCTGCCACGTAAGGCTTACGCTGGACAGCGTCATGAATCCATCCTTGCTGAATTACCAGTTTTTCTTTCATATTTTCCGCTCCCTTCGGATGACTTTTTCCTATTAGTATGTCAAGTCGGGCAGAAAATAATTCCCTCAGGCTAATTGTGAAAGAAAGCTGCCGCCGTGGGATTCAATCTCTTATAAAAACTGAACTGCCGCATCTGGCTGGAGTCCCCAGCCGATGCGGCAGCCCTATCACTACTTCATCTGCATGATTTGCAAGATATTATTTTACGGTAACTTTAATCTTCTTAGTTTTCTTATTGAAGGTCTTAATTGTAATTGTCGTTGTGCCTTTCTTCTTTGCTTTTACTACACCGGTTTTGCTGACGGTAGCAACTTTCTTCTTAGAAGAAGTGTAAGTAATCTTGTTGCTGGCCGTTCCCTTGGGCAAGGTCACCTTAAAGGTTCCCTTCTTGCCTTTCTTCAGCGTTACCTTATTCTTCTTGACGGCTTTCTTATTGAAAGTCACTTTAGAAATCTTCTTCGGCGCTTTCTTAATCGTAATATTGAATACTTTCGCCTTATTTCCTGTGCTGGGAATGGCTTTAACAACAACTGTTCCTACTTTCTTCGCTTTTACTGTACCTTTCGCGTCCACAGTTGCAACATTCGCATCAGAACTCAGATATGTGCAGTTCTTAGTCTTTACAGAATATGTCTCGCCCAAACCTAACGTTACTTTCTTGGTAGAGGAAGCTGTCAGAACTACAAGTCCCTTCACTGCTGCATCAAGATTGCTTTTGGCGGTATTCACCTGAGCCTGTGTTGCATTTGCATTGTTTGCCATATTCTGTGCTGCTGTAAGCGCTGCTGCAAATTTCGTCCAGGTTGCCGGTGTGTAGTCAATCTGCTTCTTTGCTGCTGCTGCCGTAATAGATGCGTTCAGGGCCTTCTTGTCAACCGTTGTCTGTGGGGGCGGAGTTACAGGACTTTTCTTCGTAAGATTATTAGCTGCATCATCCAACATACCCTGTAACTCATCAATCATCGCCTGGCTGGTCTCTCCAGCAGCTAACGCATTCTTGACTGTTTCCAAAGCCTGCATGTAAGCTGCCCAGCTTTCTGCCGTATATTCGGATTCTTTGTATGAGCCCGCTGCCTGAATAGTCTGATTCAATTTATCAGAAGATGTACTGCTAGCTGCTTTCTCCAGCTTCAATTTCGCCGTATCCAGAGAAGTCTTAGCTGCATTTATCATTTTCTCTCCTGGGTCTTCAGATTCAGCAACAGCTTTCACTTCGTCCAACGTATATACAAACCGCTTCCAGCTCTCTGGCGAATAATCAGCCTCATGGTAAGTATCTATCTGTGCCTTTAATTCATTGACTGCATCTGCAGATGCTTTCTTATCCAGCTTGGACTCGACAGCCGCAAGACCGCTCATTGCTTCGTCTACGTCATTCTGCCCTGGCCCGTTGCTGTTTGCCACGCTGCTTGCCTTATCATAGGCAGGTTTAAACTTCGCCCAGCTTGCTGCCGTGTACTCGGATTCCTTTCCGTCATAAATTGCTACGGCTGACTTCAGGGCGTTCACTGATTGTGTGTCTGCCTTTGCATCCAGATTCTTTGCCGCTGTTTCCAAAGCTTTCTTTGCTGCATTTATCTCGCTCTTGCCTGCGCCGCTGCTAATTAACGCCTCTGCAGCATCTAAGGTCTTCTTAAACTCTGTCCAGCTTGCTGCAGAATATTGTGATTCCTGTGCTTTGTAATCAGTTACCATAGTCTGCAATGACTGTACAGTCGCTGCATCTGCTTTCTTATCCAATTTACTATATGCATCTGCAACTGCTTTCTGTGCTTCCCTGATTTCTACCAGACCGGCATCGTTCTTAGCTGCTACTGCTTTCGCTGCTGTAATTGCCGACTGCAGGTTATTCCAGCCCTCTGTGATATAATCCTCCTGTGTCATAGATGACAGAATCTCTTCCACATTAGCTATCTGGTCTGTCAGTTCTTTTTTCTCTGTCGCAGAAGCTGCAAAATCTCCAGTCAGCTTCCAGTCAAAGACTGCAATGGCAATTCTCTTTGTGCCTGATTTCTTATGGTCTGCTGTGACACGAATCTTAGAAGTTTCTACCTCTTCAAACGCACTTTCTATCCTATATGTCACATCATCTACCTTTTCAAAATTCCATTCACCCTTTTTCGTTACTTCTGCCCAGCTGCCGTCTTCCTTTGCGTATTCAATTTTAATGCCATTCGGGACTACCACTCCGCCGCCGTCATCATAGAAGTCAACGGTTGAACCGCTAAGTTTTACTTTTTTCTCACCAAAGTCATACTGAATCCACTGGTCTTCCTGTGGTCCTTCTCCAGTCCAGCCATTCCAGAAAGATCCTGGTGTATCGTCCTTAAACTTATCTGGTCCCTGTGCGTTTGCATCGTAACCTGCTGCTGCAGTTGGCGTTGCATAATCACGAAGCTGCGGTACGGTTACGCTAGGAATGCTTGGCTTGCCATCATCCGGCGATACGCCTGGGTCCGGCTCTTCCGATTCTGCATCCATAGCCGTTGTCCAAATCAGCATCTTGGAAGAATTGTTTTTCGGCTCATCCAATCCCGCTGTGTACGTTGCATCATCTCCACGGTTATTCCAAGCATAGTAAGGAATTGCCTGCAATTTGGCGTCTACCAGACCGCTGCCTGTATTATACTTCACATCACCGGTAATCTCTACCACGCCGTTTAATAAATCCTCTTTATACTCTGCGGTAAGTTCAGCATCTCTTGGAATTACAAAGCTCAATGGGTTGAAATTGCTGATTTCCGGGTTAAGCTGTGCATTGCCTGCCTTTTCCATGCAATATACAACCGGTCCTCTCTGCAGAGCAATCTTGCCCTGAGTGGATTCTACCAACGGATGCGATTCCGTCTTGCGGATTTCCATAGGCATGTTGATTTGCACTACATCGCCAGCCTGCCATGTCCTGTCAATTGCAACATAGCCTTTATTTGCTTTGGTCGTCACAGTTTCATTTCCCACTTTAATTGTTACATTTTTATTTTCCTGCTCATTTACCCATCCGGGAATACGGATTTTCATGGTAAATTTCTTGGATGCTGCCGGGGTGACAGTCATTTTCACGGTTCCTTCCCACGGATATTCTGTCTCCTGCTTCAAGCCAACCTGGGTACCGCCTACATTCACTTTACCTTCACTTCCGGCATACATATTTACAAATACTGTATCATTGTGAACGGTATACATGTAACCGCTTGCTGCTGCAATTGTACGCATAAGGTTCGGCGGGCAGCATGCGCATCCAAACCATGGGGAACGTCCATTTCCATTGCTTGCTTCCAGCAAAGTACTGTAATAGAAACGGTTGCCATCTAAGTTCGTTCCTACCAGAATAGAATTATAAAGATTTGTCTCAATCATATCTGCATATTTTCCATCTTCATGCAGCAGATTCATCCTCTGGTTCCAGTTAGCTGCGGCAATAGATGCGCAGATTTCTGCATAAGACTGATTCGGCGGCAGAACATAGTCCGGTCCATATCCTTCGGAGCTGGCTCCCGGAGCAGTTGTGCCGATTCCGCCTGTAATGTAAGTCTTCTTGCTTGTTACAGATTCCCAGATAGTATCCAGGCTGTTCAGGTAATCTTCCCTGTCGGTATTTCCTTCCGGCAGCATGGTAGCAATATCCGTGATTCCCGTATAGAAATAGTTCGCACGCACAGAATGGCCGACTGCCTCTGTCTCATCCTTAAACGGTGTTTTGTCCTGGGAATATTTTCCTTCTTCCCATGCCTCATAACCGCTTTCACGCAGGCTGCTGTCCTCTCCACGCCGATTAATTAATGTCCTTACGGTATCATAATAATCCTGCCCGGCTCCCTGACCTTCATATTCTTCAGCCAATTTCCCAAATTTAACCATTGCCAGCTCAATCTCTTCATGTCCTGGAACCTCATGTCTGGTTCCTGCCGGTCCGAAAGTCGCTACGATATGGTCTGCAAACCGCTTGCCTGCTACATACAGCCTGTAATCCGGTTCGCCGATTCCCTCACGGTAACGTGTATAGGCTACTACACCTTCCAGGAAATGACCTGCATTGTACATCTCATGATTGGCAAAGTTCAGCCAACGGTGTGTTCCCTGAGAACCGCCTCCGGCAGCATTCTTTCCACGCAAGGTGAAATATGTATCAATATATCCATCCGCATACTGCACTTTCTCAATCTTTTCAATCCAGCTATTCAGTTTCTCCGCTAAAAATGCCCTTGTTTCAACCATTTCCGGGTCTGTCGCATTCTGCGTTGCGGAAAGCGTATAAGAAATAGCCTCTATACTCTTATAAATATCTGAATCCTGGAAAACATATCCGCTAAAATCGCCGTAATCTCCTTCTCCATTCAGTTTCTTAATGGAATTGTCATAGTTCGGCTCTCCGCCGGATGCCTGTTCAATTTCATAAATTGCCTTTTTCAAAGATGCTTTCGCGTTCACTTCCTGCTTGGGCGCCCAGAAAACATCATTGAGCTGCACGTTCTCAAACGTAACGCTGCTGTTGGATTCTGCCGCTGAGACAGCATCCTTGACGGTTATCATTGCAGTTGCGCTATAACTCTTTCCGCCATGCGTTGCCGTCCCGCTTACACGGAAACTTGTTCCTTCCTTGCCCTTCGCATACTTCGCCGGGTCTACCTTTTCCCAGGTAACCGGGATTAATTTAGAATTGAATTCCTCTGCAAAATCAAAGTCCGGCTTTGTCGTACTCTTCAAAGACGGCGTGGGGTCGTCAAACTGTATCCCATTCGCTACCACAGAATCAGGAAGAATTGGCGCTACTCCCGCTGCTGTTGATGTCTTATAGACATCAATACTTTTGACTTTATCCTCACGTACATTAATAGCAAATTCTGTTTCTTTCGTGACGCCTTCATTACTTACGGAAAGCTTTAATTTTACTGCACCTTCCTTTAAGCCTTTCAAATCTACGGTGTCCTTATTATCAGCGCCTTGAATAGCTGCTACATCCGCAGAGTCAACTGACCATTTATAGGCTGACTGCGATGCCAATCCTTCCGGTACTGTACTTCCATTATAGGTCAATACCTCATCCACAATCAATTTACTGCTTCCGGTAATCTTTGCCTGTGTAAGCTCTTCTTTAATTTTTCCCGCATACACTTCCCACTCACTGATACCGACTCCCGTGTCGCCCTGCACATTTCTTGTCAATTTCATCCGCAAAGCTGTGGTAGTTATCGGGCTGTCAAAATTGACAATATTCCAGACCGGCGTGCCTTGACCATTGGTCTCCCCATGCTCAACTCCTACATTGGGCAGCGGCTTCCAATCCTCTCCATCCTTATACTCTAAAGTTGCATTAGACGGCCATGTAACTCCTCCGCCGTCTGACCACCACATTACGCGCATGGAAGACATCGTCTGCGCGGTGCTCCAGGTAAGGGTAACCGGCAGCGGATAACCGGATTCCGGTCCTCCCCAGCTATTCCAGCTAGTAGTAGAATTTCCATTCGCTAATGTTCCGTCATTAATCTTATCAGGACTGATTCCATATACATTGGTGTAACCTGCCTCTGCCTTTGCACTCAAAGCAAGGTTGGTCCCCAACTCAGAATCGGCTGCCCTGACAGTTCCTGCCGTAACGCCTTCTTCTGCCTTCAACGTTGTTGCCGGCAGCATTGTGAATACCATAGCCATACTTAATATCATGGCTAAGACTCTTCGTTTCATCCTCATTCCTCCTTTTCTTTCTCATAATGATTCTAATTATAGCAATTATTGACGTTGCGCTAAATGACACTTTTTTAAGGTTATAGCAGATATTTAAGGTCAGGGGATTCAATACAAAGCAAAGACCACTCCCAAACAGAAGCGGTCTTTGTTTTGTATTTACTCAAAATTTTATTTCTTGATTTTCACACTCTTTACTTTACTGTAGCTGCCAAGAACTTCTTTCTTGCCAATCTTTACATAAGAACATACTTTTACATAATATTTCTTGCCCTTTTTCAATCTCTTGAAAGTCTTGCTGACAGTCTTATTCTTCTTGACAGTAACAATTTTAGTTGCTTTTTTATTCTTAAACTTCTTGTCAGTAGAATACATTACTTTGTACCCTGCTGCTTTTGCATCTTTCTTCCAAGTAACTTTCAGCTGACCAGATTTCTTACTCATTACTTTTGAAAGTGTTGCTTTCTTAGGCTTATTAACCTTAATATCAATGGTCTTGGTCGCTGCCTTATAATTCGCTGTAGCCTCAGCCATTATGGTAATCTTTGATGTTCCAACACCGGTAATCTGTGCCATATTATTTACAACTTTAATTACATTTGTTTTAGATGATACATAGCTTAATTTCCCGCCGCTGTTTACAGAAGCGCCAAAACTAAAGTTCTTTTCACCAGCTGTCTTGGTAATGTTCTTCGCTTGAATTACTGCATCCGCCTTGTTAATAGTAAAGTTCTTCTCTGCCTTCCCGACATAAATGCTGCCTTCTTTGGCTGTAATGACAGCCTTTGCCGTTCCGGCATTGATATTATTGACATAAGAAACGGTATAATCTGTATCATTTACTAATGTCTTGTCTCCTATTTTTACTGTTACAGCTGGCGTCTGTGCTTTTGTATTGTAAGTACAATCTGGAACCGTAACAACTGCATCTTTCAAATCAGTCTTTGTCACTTCCTGCCCGGAACCTGGAATATCAAATTTCTTTTCTATGTTTCCAGCATAATTTCCTTTACCTGTGATAGTAACAGTTCCCGCTTCTGTACCAGGCGTATTGTTCTCGCCATATTCTACCGTGTAGTCAGTATCTTTTACAAGATTATGCGTTATGGCTGCCTCTCCTTCCTGATACCATTCATTTGCATAATTGCTCACTGTCACCTTTACAGACACTTCCGGAGTGATCTGTGTCCCAGCCTCCATATTATCGGGCATTGTTAAAGTTACTTCCGTATTATTTTCTGTCAGCGTTCTTGCCTTAATCTCATAAGTCGCCGTTTTGCTGTTCTTATAGTTGCCATTGCTTCCAGGGATTACGGTCACTGATTTTTCACCCACACTGGTTACATCTTCTGGATACTCTGCTGCATAATCGCTTCCGTAAGATAATGATGTCTCACCATCTTTTACTGTTGCCACCGGCTTGATTTCTGCGCCTGTATATTCAAATTTGCCCTCATTGGGGAATGTTACTGTAACTCCGCTTAAATCAACCTTATCATTAAAGCTGGGATCCTCTTTGATGGCAAACTTCTTAGTTACCGTTCCTGCATAATTTCCCATACCTTTAACGATAACTGTTCCAGCTTCTTCGCCTACCGTATTATTCTCACCATATTCCACTGTGTAATCAGTATCTTTTACTAATGTCTTCTCAACATCTTCTCCACCTTCTTTTAAGGTTACTTTGACGGTTATATCCGGCTTAATCTGCGCTCCTGTCTGCATATATTCGCCATTTACCGTAACATCCGCTTCTGTCAGCGTCTTTACCACCTTAAATGTAACAGTCTTGCTTCCACCAAAAGCGTTGCCTGTAATTCCTTCAGATGTTATGCCTATCTCATAAATACCAGGACTTATTACATCTTCCTCCGGCATTACCGGCATCCAATCCTGCTGCCATGTTAACTTTGTATTGTTATACATTACAGCCTCAATAAATGGGTCAATTGCCTCTCCAGTATATTCATAAATACCATTATTGCTCAAAACAATTTCTGCTTTACCCAAATCTTTTAAAATCGTAAAAGCTTTCTTCACACTACCTGTATAGCTTCCTTTGCCAATTATCACAACTTCTGCCGTTCCCGGAACTTCATTGTTGATATATGACACCGTATAATCTGTATCCTTTACCAAAGTTTGCTCTCCTAAGACAACAGATGTAACGCCTGGTTCAATAGCTGCATCCGCCTCCAGGAAAACATCTTCCTCTAAGGTAATGACTGCTGATCCGATTGATGTCTTACCTGCTTCATTAATGGAAAAACTCTTCTGCACGGTACCGCCAAAATTACCTTTGCCTGTTACTGTTACTGTTCCCGCTCCAGGCGCTGTGTTATTGCTGTATGTTACCGTGTAGTCAGTGTCTTTTTCTAATGTAGCCTCCTGTCCATTCAGCGTTACTTTTACTGTTACGCCTGGTTCAATCGCCGTACCTTCAACATATGTATATTCTGTCTGCTCTAACGTAACATTTTCTTCCGCCAATGCCTTGGGAGTAATGGTATAGGTAAGCTCTTTGCTTCCGGTACAGAGCTTATCGCCCTCTATCGCTGTAATGACAACCGTCTTCTCTCCAGCGTTTTTAGGACCTGACAGATGCGTCTGAAACGTTCCGCTACATCTATAATTTACATTTTCTGTCAATACAGTATCGCCAACTGTCAATGTCCCTACACCTCTTGGCCATTGATCTAGTCCATTATACTCCGTAGTATACGGATAATTTGGTACGGTAATCGTTGCAAGGTCAATTATCTGGAATGCAGGCTTAACTATGACCGTTAAAGTTTTAAATACTGCCCCATCCACTTTTGCTGTCATTGTCACCGCTGTCTCTGTAGTAACCGATGCTACTTTTGCCGTAGTCCCATCTACAGTAATTGCTGCATTGGATGATTCCCAGGTAATAGGTTTGCCGCTTAAGGTTGTAGCCGGAAGCTGGAAATCAGCCTCCACTTTCTCTGGTAAAACCAGTGCTGTTTTATCTTTATCGTCCTGTGAAAGAGATGCCATAACCTTCCAACGACAGATACCGACTCCATTTATCCCTGGACGCCCGCCTTTTTGCATGGCAAGACGTATGGATTTTGACGAAATCTCCTGAAACTCAATTTCATTATACTGCCCCAGTTTTTTGGCAGTTTCAAAATCTGTTGTCATTGCCGCTTCTTTCCATTCGGAATCACCATTTTCATCTTTATACAATATCTTCAGACTTGCAGCCGGCCCTAAACCACCGTTATCATCCCACCAGTAAATCTGCATATTGCTTGTGGTAATAGCTTCTGCCCAATCATATTGGACATAATAATATCCCTCTTCTTCTGGAAGAGGCATATTCCAATTTCCCCAGCCAAACCGTTCTGGTACATATTCAGATTGATTTCCCATATTTCCTAAGGGTTCCCAGTTGGCATCCTTAATTGACTCCAGATTCCTGTCGCCAGTAGTGCCGCTTGAACTTACCGCTGCATATTGCCCTACGTCGTCTGGACTGACTGCTGCAACTCGTCCTGAATCTGATGATTGCGCAGCTGCTGCCGGCGTTACGCTACCCTCCGCTTTCGCCGATGTCGCCGGCAGCATGGTAAATACCATTGCCAAGCTCAGCGCCATGGCCAAAATCCTTTTCTTCATAACCTTTTCCTCCTTTTATGCCGATTGTAATAATAATTTATTTTACCAAGGATTTTGTGCCTGCTATATAGCATTATTTTAAGGTTGTAGCAAATATTTAATGTTTTGCATAATTATTCACGCAAAATGTATTATGGTTGCTGACATTAACAAAGCAAAGGCTGAACTTTTCCTTATTTATGAGGATAAAAAAAGAGCGCAGCCCTTTTAAACATTCAATAGGTATTGCACTCTTTCCTAAACTATATCATTCATATGTTATTCTTTTACCCTGTCAAGTTCTGTCAGATTGACGCCGGATGCTGTAAGTATCGCTTTTAAATCCACATATCTTTCATACATTTCCTTGTACGCTGCCGATTCTTTATCTTGTGTTAAAATCATATATTTCTGAAGCCGCGAAAATTCTTCAATATTCCTCTGTATCATTTGCAACTCAACCTCACTTCCTCCTCTTCTCCATCCAATAGCCCTTCCACTTCAGCAATGTCTCCTGATAGGCAATTGATTTCATGCGAGGGAAAGCACGCATAAGGCGTCTCATGCCAAAGCTGACATTTTCTTTCAACAGCCTATTATATTCCTGCTGCAGCCGTGCCCGCTCCGTTTTCTTTTCCTGACGGTTATTTTTCCACTCTGCTGCCTTGGTATCCACGCTCTCTTTCAGTTCTGCCGCCCTGATATCCACGCTCTCCTTCAATTCTGCTGCCTTTATATCCACGCTCTCCTTCAATTCCGTTGCCTTAATGTCAATATTTTCCTTAAGTTCTCCGCCCTTTTCTACGGCAACACTGACTCCTCCATAGATATTTTCGCCAATTTCATCGGAGATTACCTTAATCTTGCCGGCAATTTCATCCAGAAGCCTGAGCCTTTCGTTGAACTTAAGGATACTTGCCACGGTAATGGACAAATCTACGGCAAATACTATGCAAAAAACAGCAAGAATTATGGCACCCGGCAGCTTAGGCAGAAGTCGGATTCCCTTATAAATAATCGGATGAAACACTTTCAATACCAATGTACAGCCCAATCCCCACAGTACGGAAAACAAAGGGCAGATATATCCACAGATATTGAACTTTCTCTCTGAATAGTCCCACCACTTGTTATGGAACAGTTTTTCCAACAAAAACCCTGTTATAAATTCAATCGCAGACGTGAGGACAAAAGAACCCAGAAACAGCAGAAAAACATTCTGCTGCAGAGGGGTTAATGCCACGACAACTAGCAAAACACCGCAGCCATAAATGGGACAGATTGGTCCATTAAGAAATCCTCTGTTTACAAATTCCCCAGAATGAAAAGCTGCAAATGCTACCTCCAGGGACCATCCCAAAAATGCATACACTAAAAATATCCAGACAACCTCATAAATTGATACCGGCATGGAAGCCCTCCTCTCTTCCGATTTATCTTCATAAAATATAATTTTTCTATCGTTTCTGTCCTCACCAAAACAGGGTATCGAAAAGCCCCCGATATGCGGTCGAGGGCTTTTTATTGTCATTTCACATGGAAACTAATCTATCGCTTTGCCAAATAGCATTATAGCTCTCCCATATCATTCCTCCTAAGCTTCTCATACTCCTTATTGATAGGACGTTTGCTGGTCTGCGGCCATTTCTTTGTCTCAAAATTATACTGCTCCCAACGCTTGTCTTTAAAACGGAACAACTTTATAATTTCCGTCCCTCCGAGAATCTGGAACTGGTCTTCACCTTCTCCCACCGTACTTCCATCTTTCAGCCCCAAAAGCGGTGAATTGGGGATTATCTTATATGCAAACACTTCTGTTCCTGATTTGGCAAATGCCTCCGCTGTCTTGTAATCTAACGCATGGGATACGAACTGGCTGGGAGGAGTATCGGAAGACTTGGTCGAAAGTGTCCGCAGAATAGTAGCATACTCATACTGCTCTGTATTCTGTTTATCTTTGTCAATTATGGGTTCATATACAGCCTTCCTCTTCTGTGCCTTGGAGATTATTTTGCGGTTTTCTATTATATACTTCTGCTCGCCAGGTATGGTTGCCCCTCTGAAAACATATTGCGGCGTATTGACAAACATCTTAGTAACATTGCTTGTTACAATATCACTCTTCCTCTGGTCCAGATGCTCGTTGCATTGGCTTTTGGGTTCAGTGGCAGCCAATGTTTTATTAAACATGCTTTCCATTGTAAATTTATCAAAACACCCTCCCTTTACGGCATCTGTCAGGGAACCTCCCTGCAGACCTTGTATGGACGAAACCTCTAACTGATCAGCGTTATCTTCCAGCATAATCCTGCCTGGTTTCTGAGAACTTACTTCCAGTACATCATTATCTGTCTCAGGAGTCTCATCCTGCAGCGCATACATGCCCACATCAATGCTGCGCATATAGCCAAAATAATCACCGCTCAGAGCAAAAATCTGTTCCCCATCCCTTGCCGTATAAGTAAAGTCTTTCATATCCCAGCAACCGTCCGTTGTTCCGCCTGACAGGGAACGCCCTTTATTCGTACGGATTTTTATTGTACACAATGTATCCGGTCCCTGATACTGGTAATAGCCGGTTTTGCCGCTGATGGAAGTAATATATTCATCCTTCTGCAGTTGGAGCGTATACCTCGTTCCTCCCATTCCCCCATGATAATGCGTTTCTTTGTCTCCGTCATAGACAAGCTGTATGCCATCGACCACCCATCCTGCATTCAGCCTGATTTCCGTTACCCGCAGCATATTCTGGACATATAAAGAATCATCAAAGCGAAGCAGCCTCTGAGGACGGTAATACGCCGTGCTGAATCCTAGCAGATATCTGTCATATTTGCCGGCAAACGAATGGAAATAAGTCCCTTCATCCGCTTGATAACAATGATTTTTTATGTCTCTGCAACTATCTTTGTATCCTTTTGAAAATTTCCTGTTCAGATTCGTCTGGAATGTAACCTCAGCCACCACCTCCAGTGGATAATCCTCCCACATGCCCGTCACCCAGTCGACGCGCGTAACATACTCCCCTTTCTGAAAAACAAATTCGCTGAGATACCCGCCAGGCCCTCCGTACCATGATGTGCACTCATCTTCATTATACACAAACTGGATTGCGTCTATCACTGAGCCTGACATAATTCGGATAGCTGTAAACAGCCTATTATATCCAAAAAACCGATTGTCAAACGTCTCGTACGCTTCTTCCTCATTCTTTTCGGCAGATAAGGAAAGGGCTTCCCTTTTACTGCCAAAATCATCCTCTGCCGTGCTTCTGTATTCATGCTGTTCCATCTCTTGTACCTCCCTAAGTTAAATTATTTACACCTTTACAAGTATATTCCCGAATGTGGTATTTGTCAAAAGATTTACGATTTCTGTTATAAGCAGCACGCAAAAACCCCCGCCGGGATCGGGCGGGGGTCTTCGCATGTTTATAAAGAAGGGATATACAAATAAAACCTATCTGACTTTTACGGACACCGTCTTGCTGTAGTCGGTGTAAATCTTCTTCTTTCCAGAAGTCGTATATGCTCTTACTTTGAAGTAGTAGGTGCCTTTCTTCATGTTCTTGAAAGTCTTCTTGGTAGTCTTTGCTTTCTTAATCGTAGCAACTTTCTTGAACTTGCCTTTCTTCTTCGTAGAGCGGAAAATCTCGTAGCCTTTGGCTTTCGCTACCTTGCCATAAGATATGGTAACATTGCGCTGTTTCGCTTTGGCTTTCAGCTTCGCCGGAGCTTTCATCTTATAAGCGCTCACCGTCTGGCTGTAGGAACTGCTGACGCTTCCCTTAATAGCAACAATCTTATAATAAGCTGTCTTTCCTGCTGTTGATTTCTTGTCAACATAGGATGTCTTCGCCACTGTGGCAATTCTCTTAAATCCAGCAGCCTTCTTATAGGAACGGTAGACGTCATACTTCTCGGCATTGGCTGCCGCTTTCCATGTGACTTTGATGCTCTTCGTACCAGTCCATACAGCCTTGACAGAAGTAGGTGTTGCTGGCTTCACATCGTTAGTTCCAGGCCCTGGCTGTGTTCCACCGCCGCTGCTCTGCTGCTTCAGATTCCTCACTGCTTCATTCACTGCTGCTGTTGCTGCTGCGACTTCATCTTTGGTCACAAATTTATTATCATATACTTCTTTTGCTTTGTCAAGAGCAGTTTGTAAATTTTTCCAACTATCTTCCGTATATTTGCTCTTATCCAGACCTGCTGCTGCATCTATGGCGGTTTTCAATGATGTTACCTCTTCCTCTGACGGAGGATTTACAAGCTGCAGGCCAGCGACTGCCTTATCTGCTGCCATCATTGCCTCACCTATATCGGCCTTCGTTGCGGATTCGCTGCCGTACACTTCCTGTACTTTTGCAAGCGCAGCCTGCAGTTTGCTCCAGCTCTCCGGGGTAAATTTGCTCTCATTCCCGGCTGCTGCCAGATTTTTAATATCATCAAGAGCCGTTTTCAGTTCCGTTTTGTCCTCTGGCGTTGCCGGCAGGTCGTTGATTACCTTCCAGCGGTAAATCCCGTTTGCCCCCGCTCTTTCGTGAACAGTCATTACCAGCCTGACTGCAATTGTAGTAATCTCATCAAAATAAACCGTGTTATACTGGTCAATAGCAATAATGTCCTCAAAATTGGAAGTCATATTTGCTTCCTGCCAGGTCCCATCCTCGGCAATATACATAATCTTCAGGCTTGCCGGTACTCTGGTTCCGCCTGCATCGTCATACCAATAGATGTCAAAACGGTTCATGCTGACCTCTGAATCCCACATATACTGTACATAATGTTCGCTGCCCGCTGCCTGGGAATAATTTCCCCAGCCCTTACCAATACCGTCATTGGACTTTGTGGGCTCCCAATCATTCTTAATGCCATCTACGGTTTCCCAATTTGCTGTGAAGTCAGAAGTTGCAGATGCCGCAAACTCCATATTCTGTGCATATACCGCAGGAGGATTTGCCGAACCGAAACTTCCTACAATAGCAACATTGCCAGAAACATTCTCAACCGTATAAGTATTGTCGGCGCCAATCTGTACTTTCTGCCCATTCACAACTAACATCTGCACGGCATAGCCTTCGCCAGGATGTGCGGTAATCACAAGATTGCTTCCCTCTTTGACCACCTCATCTGCAGAAAAGCTTCCCTTGTCCGGCGTATAGTTGTCAATTGTGACATCATAGTAATTGCCGTCATCTGATATCGTAAATACCTTGAAATATGCATGGTATGCCGAAGTTGCATACTCAGGCGCAAACATCGGTGCAAAATTGTACCCATTTGCTGTAAGCGTAGGGAATCCGTTTGCCGTATTCGTGCCGGTCTTGATGGAATCTGACAGATTTGCAGATAACTTCAAGGTAATCCAGTCTTTACTGCTATTCTTGGCAGCCATAACGAAAGGTCCGTACATTACGCTTGCTATGGTTGAAGTGCCAATCTTATCCGGCGTCTTGTCAAGGTGCAGTGTCCACGGCATCTCAATATCAATCACATCACCCGCCTGAACATCCTCCAGGGTCACATAAGTGCTAATCTGCGCATTGACATTAACCTTAACGCCATTCTTCTTAACATGAAATCCTTCGGTTGCCCAATAGGGAACGCGCAGCTTCATGTCAAATTTCTGTGCGGTCTTGCCTTCCATGGCAGAAACGGTCAGTTTTGTCGTCTCTGAGGGGAACTCTGTCTCCTGAACAACCTTCACGCCCTTTTCCTCCCAGGTAAGGGTTGTGGGCATATACAGACCTACATACAAAGTATCTGCTGTCTTGGCATATGCTGCTTCCTGGTATTTAACATGATTCTCCATGCCCGTACCATGGCAGCAGGTAAATGCATTATAATCATCGCCATAGCTTCTTGTGGCGCCAGGTCCAATCGGAAGCATATAAGTAGTTCCATTGTGCAGGCTGTCGTTGGTATTCGGCGTCTGCGATGCAAGAATCTGGTTGTAGAGCGTACGCTCATAATAATCCATATATTCTGCATTGTCGGGGTTATAGTTGTTGAGCATCCTGGTGAGCTTGAGCATATTATAAGCCGCACAGGTCTCACAGTTTTCATTGCCGGAAATATTGTTTGCCTGCTGGTAGGGGTCGGTAAACTTCTCGCCCGTGCCCACGCCTCCGATAGAGTATGCGTAGCGGGAAACTACCATCTGCCAGAAATTCTCTGCCACATCAAAATAGTACATTTCCGGGCTGCCCTTTGCCACAGTTGCCTCGTAGATTTCCATAGCGCCGATAATCTGCGGGATATGCTGGTTGGCATGACGCCCCTGGATACCAATCAATTTCTCATCTCCATTTTCATCGGTACCTTTGCCATCTTCGTTGGCTGCCAGAGAATCAAAAAATATCTTATTGTCAAACAGCTTCGCGCCCTCTAAATAAATCTCCGCATTTGCATCATTATCTGCCTTGGCATAGATATAAAGCTGTGCCATGGACTCGTTAAATCCACCGAATTCACCGGCGATGTACATATCCCACATCTTTTCAAGCTGTTCCTGCGTACAGCCTTTGAGCCGGTTATAAGTCCACTTGCCAAGCGCCTTGGCTGCTTCCAACGCTTCCTCATTCCCCGTATAGGTATAAGCGTCAAGGAAACCTGCAATCAGTTTATGCAAGGTATAATATGGCGCCCAAATCTGTGCATACGGCGTATACTTCTCCAGCAATGCAAACTGATCCGGAGAATATGCGCTGATAAAGCCCTCTCCCCACTTGGTAGGATCTGTGCTCCATAAAGACTGATTCACGCCTGCAGAAGTAAATGTTTTGGGATCTCCCTGGGACATCTTCTGCAGTTCACGCAGTTCATGTACCATTTCTGTTAACTTATTATTGATTTCCTCATCGCCCGTGGACGCATAGGCAAGCGCCAGTGCGGACATATAATGTCCGGTAGAGTGCCCGCGCAGCAATCCGGTGGGTTCATCCCACCCGCCAAGCGGCGTTACGCCCTCAATCTTAGCAGCCTGACCAAACGTTTTATAGAAGTTGTAAAGCATACGCTTATTGTCAAGCAATTTCAGGTATTCCATATCCCTGTCTCTGTTCTGCGTGAGAATGGAACCGTCCTCTCCAATCTTATCCAGCGTAATGTCGCTTAAGTCAAAGGTATCGGAAACTACCGTTGCTACGGCCTCCTCTTCATCTATAACCGTAACGGTCGCTGTAACTTTCCTGGCAGGTCTTGCATCCACAATGGAACCTTCCACTGTAAAAGTACCTGCTGCCGCATATTTGTCCTTATCAATTTGTGCCGGCCAGGTTACCTTCTCCTTACCTGCACTGTTATCAGAATATGTCACCCTCACATAATTCGGGAGAGAAGGGCTTTTGCCTTTCAAGGTAACTATATCGATATCCTCTACGGTCTTAATCGTAACAGCCTCGCGGAATGCCAGTACCGTCGTATCGAATTCTGCCGTTGCAGTTGCTTCGCCACAAGAAACAGTTGCCGTCAGTTTCCCGCTGGCATTGGCTTCACCGATTGCCGGCCTTGTGACTTTCGCCACGCTGTTTTCAATCTTGATAGCTGAGTTAGCGCTTTCCCATTGGATGGCTGAACCTAAGCTTCCAGTTGCGGGAAGCGTAATATCTGCTGTCACTGCCGACAAATCGCCCATATTCTTCTTCAGTTCTGCCGCATCCTTATCTGCTTTCTGCTGATCGGTAAACTGTGCAAGCACTGTCACGTCAAACGTCTTGGTCGTACTTGCCGTGCCCTTACTTATCGTTGCTGTCAGAGTTCCGGCAGCATCCGCCGCACCTTTGGCTGGCCTTGTAACCTTGCCAATGGTCTTGCCCTCTGCTGTCTGAATCTCAATAGCAGTGTTCTGGCTGGTCCATGCAATATCGGAGCCATTGATTCCCTTGGTGGGAAGTTCAATATCTTCCGTGACTGCAGAAGTATCTCCCAAATCCAGGTCTCCATCGTCTGCTGTCACAATCCCGGCGTCAGTAACATAATACATGGCCTCAATTTCTGCCGCTGTCAATGCTTTGTCATAAATCTTGACCTCTGCGAACTGCCCCTCTGTGGGAGCATCCCCGAACTGCCCATATGCAATGTAGTTCTGGGTCGTGTTGCCAAGGTCTTTGACCGTGATTCCCGTATCCACAGTCTCCCCAATCTGCTGTCCGTTCTCATATAAGGACATATTGGAGCCATCCATAACGACCGTTGTCAGGACCCAGCGGTTCTTGTCAATATTTTTATTTTCGCCTTTCGCTACACCCTTTTCCTTATCCCATCCTGCTGTGGTGATTGCAGAAGCGTATCCTTTAAAGCCTTCATTGCCGCCATCGGATAAGAGATACATATAACTCGTGGTATTAGAACCAAAATCCCAGATTCTCTGATATCCGGTATCTGTTGTCAGTTTCACCCACATGCTGATGGTAACGGCATCGCTGTCTTTCAACACGCCATTCGGCAGCTGCAGATATGTACCGTCCTCCCCGCCTGGCAGGTTCAATGCCTTCACCTGTTTTCCATAAATACTGACATTATCAATGGAATAATTGCCTTCCGGGGCTCCTCCTATTCTCTTGAGCTGCCCCGCGTTTCCATTGCCGGAAGCATCGCTGATTTCTGTAGCAAAACTGTTCTGCAAATCAAAATCATAGTACAGAATCAGGCCGTCTTCCGCTTCACCTGCCGCCTGCACCGATGAGATTCCTTGAGGAACCGCACCTGTAAGCACCAATGCAAGTGAGAGAATCAATGCCAGCAATTTTTGAAAAAGCTGTCTTTTTTTTCTCATTTTCATATCCTCCTTCTTATTTTTTTATTCAGGCAGATTGCCCAGCTATAGAAAAATTATATTTGCTGGAGGATAATTTTCACAGGATAATTATTTATGGTTGCTCTCATATTTTAAACAAAAATTTCATTCAAGCTGCTGTACATATGACTGCCATATTTCATCAATCTCCTCATTGCTGCCAAATATTTTGTTGAGGCTGTCAGAAATGACATTGCTGACCTTTTTCCAGTCTTCGACAGATTTCCTGCAGATGCCGTGCTCCATCTGTTCCACAAACACTTGATACATAGGATTTTCTTTGCCAAAATGTTCTGCAAGTTCTGGTTTGGGAGGGATATTTCCGGTAATCCGGCAGATTTCCTCCATAACTTCTTTCCTATTATAGTAGTTGATAAAGGATACCGCGCCCTTGACATTTTTCCCTTCAATGGCCGCCATATTTTCCCCTCCGAGCACAACCCCCACGGTATCATTCCTGGGAAACTGAAAGATGCCATATTCCATCCCAGACTCCTCCAAAGCCACCAAAGACCAGGGTCCATTCTCTATCATGGCAACCTCACCAGCCATAAAACTTGTCGTCAAATCATTCTGGGACCAGTTGAGGCAGTCGTTGGGCATGGATTCCTCTGTCAGAAGGTCGTCCATCAATTGAAATGCTTCTTTAAATTTACTGTCTGTTATCTGTGCCAAATCTGCACCAGTTGCAAGCATCCAGGGCATAAATTGAAACACCCCCTGCTCACCGCTTACTGCAGACATAGCAAAACCATAACATTTTCCCTCTTCGGTCAATGCGGCTGCTATTTTTTTGAATTCATCCCACGTTTCAGGAATCTGCAGGTTCTTCTGCCGAAACATCTGCTTATTATAAATAATTGCCGTATTGTTGCAGCAGAAAGGCACACCATAATAATGCCCTCCATTTTCTACGGATTTCCATACTTCTTCATAGTAGTCATCCTTATTCACTAAGTTTTCAAGTTCCTCTGTTATATCTGCCAGCAAATGAACATTGATCAGGCTTCCCATGTCTGGGTTGTCCGCCAGCACAATATCCGGCAGATTATCCGCGGACTGTGAAAATGATAAATTCCTTACAAAATCCGCCATTGGCACATATTCCCAGGAAATCTGATAATTTTCCTGAGACTCGTTAAAATCCCTGACCAGTTTGTCCAGCCCTTGTTGCTGCGCCTTTGTCTCATAATAAGACCAAAGCGTCAGTTCCTCCCTTTTCTGCCTCTTCCCATGCTCCTCCGTTTCCTGGTTTTCATTGCCATTACCCCCACATCCTATCAGCCCCATCATGAAAAACAGTAACAATAACTTACATACATTTCTCTTCCTCATAAACATAAACCTCGTGTTAACGGTATTCTGCCGGTGAAATCCCTGTTACCTCCTTAAACACCTTTGTAAAATAATTGGAATTGCTGTACCCGCATTCCTGCGCAACCTCATATATTTTCATATCCGTCCCTTTTAACAGCCGCTTGGCATGGCTAATCCGAAATTCTTTGAGAAATACTGAAAAATTCATGCCCATTTCCCGCTTAAACAGCATACTTAAATATTCAGGCGTAATATTCAGCACCTCCGCCGTCTTCTCCAGGCTGATTCCCTCCTGATAATGCGTTCTGATATATTCAATTGTGCGGCTGATGGTATAATTGCTGATTCCCTCTTTCTTCTTCCTGTCACAGATAGCATCTCCGCATTTCGTAAGGATTTCGCGCATTTCTGTGCATGTATATGCCACAAGTACGCCCTTTAAATAATCTTTTTCCTGAAGGTTCTCATACGCTTTCTGGTTGATTTCCTTAGCCACGTCCATCATCCTGGTAATCAGCTTTACCGCTCCATGGCGTATTTCTTCCGCTCCATATTCTTCAGATACAGTCTGCTCTAAGAATTCATCAATCCCTGTCTTCATCTCCTGGTAGTTTCCGCTCTCAAGGGCTGAGAGAATTCTGCGTTCTGTCTGGATAGGGTATTCAAACTCCTTTACTGTCTTCTCCACCGACTCACTTACCCATAGCAATCCATAATACCTCTTGGTGAAATAACTGGAAAGCGCTTTCTGTGTCGCTTCAAAACACTCTTTCCAGTCTTCTATATTCTCACAGGTATTTATGCACCAGGGGATTTCCCATCTCTGCTGCTGGTGGTCGTACTTTATCTTCTCATCAAAGGTATCCGCAAATACTTTAATGTCCTCTTTATTTCCATTTAAGATTAAAATCCTCAGGCTAAAACGCCCTTCCCACACATCCAGAAAATTAATTTCTGAATACTGGCGTTTCAGGCTGCGCAGCGGATATTCAATTTCTTCCATCTGCTCTTTGCTGACATTCCCAAAATAGCCAACCATGATACCATACATTTGATTATTTTCATCCTTGAAGATACTTTTCAATGCCTGTGCCGCCTCTTCGCTCTCCTCTCTTGCCCCAAAAAAGTATTCTCTGGCATAACTCTCCGGCTTCTTGACAATCTGAAACTGGCTCTTGATATGTTTGTCTTCAATTCGTGCCAATGTCTCCCGCAATGCATCAATAGACACCGGTTTTAATAAATATTCCTCTGCTCCCACACTTATAGCTTTCCTGGCATACTCGAAATCTGCATACCCGCTAATGATGATGCTGTAAATCTCCACACCTTGCTCTTTCAGGATTTCCAACATTTCCAGACCGTTCATCCCATTCATACGGATATCTGTAATCACCAAATCCGGCTCATTTTCTTTAACAAATGCAATTCCTTCCATGGCGCTCTTGCAAGTTCCAATTACAGTATGTTCCGTGTCTGCATTTATTATTTTTTCTAATCCATCACGAATTGCAATCTCATCCTCTACAATCACAATCCTCATCCTATCACCTTTTCTTCTATATTCTTCCTCCCATCTTCTGACAGAGGACTATCCTTTTCTTTTTTCACAGGAAGAAGCAGCTCCATAATCGTGCCCAATCCCTCCATGCTGCTGATGTGCCATTCCCCTTTGTCTCCATAATATAACTGAATTCGTTCAAAAATATTTGCCATGCCAATTTTCTCTGAATTACTCCATTCCACATTTCTTTGGTTGTAAAATTCAACCGTTTCCTTGCTCATCCCGGAGCCATTGTCCTCCACAATCACATGAATCCGCTCTGGCTGCTCTGCATAGCCTATATCCACACGCAATAGCCCTCCCTCCATGTCCTTCAAACCATGGATAATGGCATTTTCCACTATAGGCTGGATAAGAAGCTTGTGTATTTTAACATGTCTGACTTCCTGCTCCACGTATATCTCAAATTCAAAAGAATGCCCATACCGCAGCTGGTACAGAGACACATAAGCTTTCAGCCAATCTTGTGCTTTTGCAATTTCCACTTCTTCATTGCTCTGGTTTGTGCTGTAACGAAGGATGATGCCAAGATTGCTTATCATTTTGCTTATTTCAAATTCGTCCTTGCGGACTGCCATCCAATTGATGGCATCTAAGGTATTATACAAGAAATGAGGATTAATCTGCGATTCCAAGGCTTTGATTTCCGCCTGTTTCTTTTTCTCGGAAATCTCCGTAACCTCTCCAATCAGGGCTTCTACACGGTCCATCATATGGTTGAAATTCTCACCAATCTGACCCAGTTCATTCTGTCTGTCCACCACAAGCCTGACATCCATATTTCCCTGATCTACCTCCCGGATTCCCTCTATAATCTTCTTTAAGTAATCCACATAATAACGGTTAGTCGAATTGATAATCAGAAAGACTGCAAGAACATCAGCCGCCAGCAGAATCCAGTAAATTGCCTGCAGCATATTGATGTCGCGCATCATATAATCCTGGTCATACACATTGTGAAAAAGCCAGCCTGTCTCTTCATCCTCATAATAATTACTGAAAAGATTTTTTCCTTCAAACATATTCTGGGAGCGTATAAATTCCAGAACATCTTCCTGCACGGTCATTTTTTTCCTAATCTGCTTCTCATCTGGAAAAGAACATACATATCCATAAGTATCCGTGATAAAGTTAATGCTTTGGCTTTGTGAATCCAATGTCCCATTGCAGATATTATCCAATTCTTTCTGCTCTATGCCGATAATCAGGATTGCAATCACGCCTTTTTCCAGATTTTCCGTATTATATAATTCTTTCCCCAGAAAAAATAATGATTCTATTTTCCCTCCAGTAGAAATATTGCGGGTAGGAATCAGAACAATCTCACTTCTGCCGCGTGTCTCCTGGTATGGCACAGTCAATCGAAGGTCTTCATAATCACGCCAGATATTATCCAGCGAAGAGCCGCTCTGCCCATCATAAGTAATGCTCTCCCCAGTGGGGCAAATCAGGCTGATGCTGCGTATGCCTTTCTTGCTTTCCACAAACTGTTTCAGCCTTTCATTGATAACATAGAACAGGTAAGCCTGTTTTGCATTATCTGCCTGGTGGTATTGTTCCAGATTGCGGATAATCTCTTTGTCTGAATAAATTTGATAGACCGTATCTTCATATGATTCCAGCTTTAACGTAAATTTCTCAGAAACCTGCTGCAGATTTTGCAAAATCTGCTCATTCAGATGATTGTTCATCTGTGAGATACTGACCCTGATATACACAATCTGCAGCAGAAGCGCGGGAAACAGGAACAGGCACAGGCTGACAATAAAGAACTTCTTAAAACTCAAGTCCTTGTAACGCTGTCTGATGCTTTTTCTGTTCTTTCCCATCGCAAATTCCGCCTTTTTCCGTTGTTTTTATTTGTTTACTGACACTTTTTTGACCACGCTCATCTTTCCTAAGACTTTCCTTCCAGTTGAATCGTTCTGGTACGCCTGAATGCCTACATAATACGTTCCTTTTTTCAGCTTTGTTAATTTCTTCTTGGCTGATATTGTATATACAGTCTTCTTAGATTTCGTAAGTTTTTTATTCCTGGCATAAGTAATCTTGTAACCGTCTGCATTTTTCAGCTTCTTTATCGTTACCAGAATCTTCTTGCCTTTCTGCGCTTTGAGGGATTTGACAGAAGCTTTCCCAACCTTTACCTTCTGCCATTTTGCCTGCAGCGTGATATCCTTTGTGACTTTGCTGTCAAAAGAATATTTCTGCTGTCCCAGATACCAGCCTTTGAAGAGATAATCCTTCCTCTTGGGTGCAAATGGCGCAGATACCTTTTCTCCTTCTTTTACCGTTATCTTTAAATCAGCCTTGCCATTTTGATAGGAAAAAGTAACGGTATAATTATTTGCCACCAAATTTCCTCCGGGATTGGTGTTTCCTCCAGGATTCTTATTATCCCCGGGATCTGTATTTCCTCCGGGATTTGTATTTCCTCCGGGATTCTTATTATCTCCGGGATTTTCATTTTCTCCAGGATTTTCATTTTCTCCAGGATTCTTATTATCATCAGGTTCAGTTCCCGGATAAGTATTGTTATCGGGCACAGTGCCGTTCTCCCAGGGAGCTGGCAGATACTGGTCTGACACATATATCTTAGACAGGAAATCATATGCCTGCTTGTCATAAACCTTCAGCTCCGCCCGGGTATTTATCGGTCCCCGCACGCCATCCCAATTTCCATCATAAGTGTCATCCATGGCATTAAACCAGATAGCGCTCAAAGTCGCAAAATATTCATCTTTGTTGGAACCGGCATAGGAATTATCCCATTTTCCGGCAGCCCTTGCGCTGTTAAAGATAGCTAAGAACTCTGCCTGCTGTTCTTCTGTCAGCCCATAATTATAGATAGTATGTGCAAATTCGTGCGTAAGTATCGACTCATCAGGATACCCTGTCGTATAATTTCCTGTCTTTAGACGTAACACATTGGCATCCCGGATGGAAGCAAGCTGTGTGCCGCCGAAGCCCTCTACATACAGATAATTCTCATCGTACTCAAACCGATGCTCCGGTATATCGTAGGCAATCTCTCCTTCGCCGTAAATGCCCAGTTTACAGCCCGCTATGCCCATGCGGTTTGCCACAGACTCATTTGCAAGGATAATTTTCAGCATTTCTGCCGCCTTATCCATCGCCGCATCGCGGACTTTTGCCGTACCAACCACCTTAACGCCACAGTCCAATACCCTTTCTTTCTGATAGAAAGGCACGTAGTCTGTGACGGTAATTGTCTGCTCCGGCACATAAACGCCCGATGATTTCGCTTTTATCTTATTGCCTTTCACTGCTACTTTAATTTCTGGAAGATTATCAAGGTCTGCGACTGCTTCTGTCAGGCGCAGCGTGGTCTTCGGTACGTCTGGATTATTGGGGTAAGAACTGTTTTTTTCGTTATAGTACACGATGCTTTTGTACTCATACTCGTAATCCTCTTCCTCATAATACCAGTAGTAATACTCAAACTCCTGCTCCTCGCCATCTACCGTCACCGTATAATTCTGTTCCTGTTTTTCCACTTGATGGTTGTCAAGGCGTTTGCTCTCTACCCAGCCTGCCCCATCCATCTCTTCGCTCCAGTAGATTTCAATATCCCGGTCATTGATGAGCTGAATTTTCTCAATAGTCGGGGTATTGTCTGCCGCCTTTGCATTTTCTGAGAAGCACAGCCCAATCAGAAAGATTGTGAAAAACATCCATACTCTCAGTTTGCTGTTCCTGATTACAGTCTTGCTGTCCATTGTCTGTTTTTTCATTATCTCATCCTCTTTTCTAAACTGCATCTAAACTTCCTTATGCGGTTGTGCGCATCACTTTATACTGAGCGGTCAGTCTTTTCGACCGCCAGTATAATTTCGTCTGCGTTATTGCCTACTGTAGCTGAAGCAGCTTCGTCTTTAACTCCCCTTCCAGACGCTGTATCTCCAGTTCTGCTTCCCTGCGCTTCTCTTTTCCTTCCATTTGAATGCGCATCACTTCGTCCAAGGTAGATATCAGAGATTCATTGGTCGTGCGCAGCGTTTCCATATCCACAATTCCCCGCTCTGATTCCCTGGCAGTCTCAATTGTGGCAACTTTTAATTTTTCAGCATTCTTCTTCAGCAGTTCATTTGTAAAGTCTGTCACTTCCCGCTGTGCCTTGGCTGCCTGTGAAGAATGCTCAACGCCCATGGCAAGCACCATCTGGCTTTTCCACAGAGGAATTGTATTGACAATTGTGGACTGAATCTTTTCCACCATAATCGTATCGTTGTTCTGTACCAGCCGGATTTGTGGCGCCGTCTGAATAGAAATCATGCGCGTCAGTTCCAAATCATGGATTTTCTTCTCAAACCTCGTACAGAGGGAATCCAGGTCCTTTGCCGCCTGGGCATCCTCAGGCAAGCCGGATTTATTTGCCTTATCTAAAAGCGCCGGAAGTTCCGTAGTCCTCACCTGTTCCAGCTTCTTCTTACCGGCAAGGATGTACATGGACAGTTCCTTAAAGTACACCTTGTTCTGCTCATACATCTTATCTAAGAGGGCTGCGTCCTTTAACAGCTGTACCTGATGTCCTTCCAATGCCTTACAGATTTTGTTGACGTTAACCTCTGCCTTATCATATTTTGACTTCAGTACGCTTAATTTCTGTGTGGATTTCTTGATTCTTCCAAAAAATCCTTTCTCTTCCTCCCCGGCATCAAAGCCTTTCAGTTCGGACACCACGCCTGTTATCAACTCTCCAATCTCGCCTAAATCTTTCGTTTGGACATTCTGCAATGCCTTTTCTGAGAAATCTGCCATCTTCTTCTGTGTGCCTGCTCCATACTGGAGGATGATATTGGAATTGTGTAAATCAATCTGACCGGTAAACTGTTCTACCATCCGCTGCTCTTCCTCAGACAGCACCGGCTCTTCCAAAACCGGTTCTGTTTGCTGCTGTCCCTTTACCTCTGCCACCTCTGCTTTTTCTGGAAACGGCTCCAGTGTCAGGGTAGGTGTTTCCGTAAAATCCTTAAATTCTTCGCTCATCTCAAGCTCCTTTCTGTCTGTCCGGATTCGTGTTCATTCTAATCCTGCGTATGTTTCCAGTCATCATCACCGGTTAGCCCTTCCTGGGCAAGCATTGTCTGCAGTACCGATATATCAGAAGATACATCCCATGCCACATCTTCAAACAGGCTGTCCAACAATTTCTCAAATGCTCCGTTTAAAGTATCTAATGTCTGCTCAATCTCTATCTTGGATGATTGGATATTCTCTCCCTGTACCGGCTGCGCACTCAAATTTCTGTACGCCTCCAGCAATTTTACTGTGGTAGGAAGATAGTACTCCATCATTTTGCTGATATCTTCCAGAGACTGTGGGTCTTCACCGACCCTGTCAAAAATTTTCTGAATTAACATTTCCATATGGGTAATTTTACCGGAGATTTCTGATTCCGATATTGCCGTATTGCATGACCTGATTTTAGCGATATACTCCTGCCCTTTATCCATGACATTTTCCAGGGCTTCATTTTTCACTGCCTTGTCCATTTCTGCGGCTGCTTTTCTTTGATTTTCCTGCTCAGATATCTCTTGCTGCTGCCGCTGTCTCTTTATTTCTTCATATTCCTCAAATGTCTCATGGCTGACAATCAGGCACGTTTCATCCTCATCAAGATGTCCCTGAAGGAACCAACCCTTGTCAATCATCTTCCTGACATCTTTGGCAACATAGGAGATAGATTTTCCACTCAATTCAGCAAGTTCTTTGATATTGCAGTATGTCCTGCCCCGCAGCCCTTCTATATAAATGCGGTATCGTTTGAGCGCGGACAGCATACGGCTGCCTGCTCCCGTGAGGATAGCGCTTCCCAACAGAAAAGGTGTGAGTATCGAAAGGGCAATGCGGATTCCCAGAGGAAAACTCCCGATAACCAGCGATACCAGGCAGAGTATGATGACTGCCAGCCCAAGCCCTACGTTGAGCGTACCTCCACAGATTGTCAGTACGGTACCTCCAATTTTCACCCCGGTATTCCGGCGGAATAGCTTTTTTGTTGAGAGCTCTGTTTTCCGTTCTGCCGGCATGGCGTACGAATCCTTTTTGTCCCCATACCAACGGTAACTCTCCCTCTTCCATTCCTTATTGACTGCCTCCCCAGCGCTGTAGAGTCCCTTGCGGACATTTTGTACCGCCTCATTGACCGTGCTGGTAATTGTTTTATTCAATTGGCTGAAATTCTGGGAATCCACTGCGTTCTCTACAATATGCTGGATATCCCTGCCAAATTTTTCCCAATCTGGATTCATATGTTTTCTCCCTGTAATGTCTCATTTCTGATGTATAGATATACGAATAGCATTTTAAATAATTAATACTTACTACAACATTATCCAACATTATTTCTTCAAAATCAATATGTTTTTGTGCTCTCTACTGTTTATGAAAGTAGATAATATGTTATAATCAAGTACAAATTACAGTTTGTGTAAAATTTTTAAATTGCAAGGAGCAGTTATGATGGCAAGCAGCACAAATAAGTTGAAAATCACGTTATGGGTTTCTGTGGTATATGTTTTATCGTTTATATGTTATGTACCTACATTGTTAGAACAAAACGGAATTACTATTCCTGATATATTACTGTACTTAAAATACTTATATGTATGTATTCCCGCTATAGCTGCTATTTTTCTGTTGATATGCGAGCAAAACATCAAGGATTACTTTACGCAAATGTTTTCGGGGAAAATAACTATCAAATATATTTTGATATGGGCTATATGTATGGTTGCAGGAATATTCGGCTCTTATTGCTATTCGTTCATAGCAGAAACAGACGTATATAAAAATACATATTCGAAAGTAACATCACTATTGACAAGCTGTACATATCTGCTAATAACAGCGTTTGTTGAAGAAATAGCGTGGCGAGGATTTCTGCTTGAACGAATTCCTTTTAAGAAAATCAATAGTGTTCTATTTGTTGGCGTAGTTTGGGCAATATGGCACATGCCAATGTGGATAATAAGAAATTCATTGGGCATTGAACAAATTATTTGTTTTTGTATCTGGACATTGCTTGTTTCTGTTGTTTTAGGTCTAACCTATTATCAATGCAGAAATATATTGCTTATTGCTATTATGCACGCAACTTTCAATATCTGTTATTTAGCGCCGACGCTATACAACATTGCTGTATTGACAATCGTAATTTCTGTGAAAACTGTAATTAGAAATCTGATAGCTTAATAGTTACAATGCAAAGATTATGTTATAATATGCCCTGAGAACATTTATCAGGAAAATTGAAATCTAACAGGAATAAATACAAACCAGAACGAAGACAGATTGGAGGACTTTATGAAGACATCGACAGATTTAAGAGAATTACTGAACCGCATTGACCACAGAGGCTATCCGGCTTACAAAGATACGAGGGGAAGCTGGCAGTTTGACGGCTATGTACTTTCCATCGACCATGTTCAGGGAGACCCTTTTGCCGCTCCTTCCAAAGTGAGCGTACATGTCCCGGGAAAACTGGCGGCCTTTCCCACAGAACTTTATGATGAAAAACATAAACGAATTGCCCTGCAGGATTACCTTATCCGGCAATTTTCCAGACAGGTCCAAGCATTTACCTTCAAGGCAAAAGGCTCCGGCAAAAGCGGCCTGATTTCTGTCAGCCGTTGCGGACAGGAAATGTTAGAGCGTACCGCTTGCGAGATTGATAAGAATGGCATGGTCATCGTACGCATGGAAATTGGATTTCCAGCCAATGGAAGAACCATTAATGCCAGGGAATTATGCAAAATCCTCTTTGATTTCCTCCCAAACTGTGTTAAAAAGTCCCTTTATTACCGCTCCTTAGATTCTAAAGCGGTACAAAAGAACAAAGAATTGTCTGAAGACCAGCAGTTTATTCGCCAGGAACTTTCCCGACTGAACCTGGCTGCTTTTGTGGCAAATGAGTCCATTCTGCCCAGGGAATCGGGCGTTTCCGACCGTCCAATGAAGGAAGCCGTGCCATTCCTCTCTCCAAAATCCATGGAAGTGACGCTTAACCTTCCATACCACGGAAAAATTATCGGTATGGGCATCCCACAGGGAATCACTCTGGTGGTCGGCGGCGGCTACCACGGCAAATCCACGCTGCTGAAAGCTCTGGAACTTGGCGTCTATAACCATATTGCCGGCGATGGCAGGGAATATGTCATCACTGACAATACTGCCATGAAAATCCGCGCCGAGGATGGCAGGAGCATCAAACAGGTGGATATCTCCATGTTCATCAATAACCTGCCCAACAAAAAAGATACGCTTCATTTTTGTACGGAAGATGCCAGCGGCAGTACCTCCCAGGCAGCCAATGTTGTGGAAGCAATAGAAATGGGCACAAACCTTCTGCTGATTGATGAAGATACCAGTGCAACTAATTTTATGATTCGGGATGAATTGATGCAAAGAGTTGTCAACCGCAAATCTGAACCGATTACGCCCTTTATTGACAGGGTAGAGGAATTGTCCGAGAAGCGTGGGATTTCTACCATCCTTGTCGCCGGCAGTTCCGGTTCTTATTTCCACAAGGCAGACTGTATCATCCAGATGGACCACTACCTTCCCAAAGATATCACGGAATTTGCCAAAGAAGAGGCAGCAGCATTTCCATTGCCGGAAGAGCCAGTCTCACCTGCAGCCGAACCGTCTTACCAGAGGGTGGTCAAACCAGATGGCGCTTTTCGCAAAAACGACCGCATTAAGATTAAGACGCAAGGAAAAGATTCCATTGTCATCAACAAAGACACCATTGATTTGCGCTATGTGGAACAACTGACTGACACGGAACAGCTGGGAACGCTGGGACAGCTGATGAAATATGCCCAGCTTCAACTCTTTGACGGAAAACGCACATTGGGGAATGCGGCAGAAGAACTTTGGAAAATCTTAGATACTAAAGGGCTTCCTGCCGTCTGTGGAGGAAGCTACGTTCCCGGCGGCTACGCACTGCCCAGGAAACAGGAAATCTATGCCTGCCTGAACCGTTACCGTCAGCTGCGGATGTAAGAGCATATTCTTATAGTAAACGCATGAAATGAATGCGTTTACTATAACATAACATGAAAAGTGAAAAATCATACCATGTTATACAAAGTTTAGCTTCTGATGACACCATAACAGACACATGTTCAAGGCTGTCGACAGGTTCATTCCAAGAGAATCAAACAGTTCAGAGTATACAAAAAGGCTGCCACAGAAAGCAGCCAGAAACAATCTATTGTTTCTGATGCTGTTTTTGTGACAGCCTCTTTTACTTCATCTTTGTATCCAAGCCTTTACAAGCCTCTATAAATAACGAACAGAAATAGTACCTCTATTCCTACTTCACGGTAATCTTGCATTTTGCCTTTACTTTCGGATTCGATTTACTCGTAACAGTAATCGTTGCCTTACCTTTTTTCTTAGCTGTTATCTTACCCGATTTGCTGACCGTTGCCACCTTCTTGTTGCTGCTCTGATAAGTGACTTTCTTGTTGGTTGCATTTTTCGGCTTAATGGTAGCTTTCAGCTTATAGCTCTTCCTGACCTTGAGGATCTTTGATTTGGCGCTTATTTTTAAGTTCTTAACAGGATTCACTACCTGGATAGTAACTGTCTTCTTGATGCCTGCGACCTCTGCCGTTACTTTGACCTTGCCGACTTTCTTCTTTGCCTTCAAGGTTGCTGTGCTGCCATTTGCTTTTATTGTGGCAAATTTATTGGAGTTGATGGACCATTTTACATCGCCTTTGAGGTTCGTCAGCTTTGCCTTGAGCTTGAGGCTCTTGCCCTTCGCCAAATCCGCAGTTCCCGTGATTTCAAGGGAAGGCTTCTTTACCGTAATGGTGCAGGAAGCCTTAAGGCTGCTGTTGCCCTTGCTGGCAGCTGTGATAACAGCCGTTCCCTGTTTCTTTGCCGTTACATTGCCATTCTGGTCTACATCTGCCACAGACTGGTTGCCGCTGCTCCAGGTTAACTGTTTATCGGCAGCATTGGCAGATGTTACCGTACAAGTTAATTTTACAGTCTCTCCTACGGATAATGATGCACTCTTAGGACTGATATCAATACTGCCGGCTGATGGTGGTATTGATGATGCAAGTGTAATTAACACACTATAATCTGCCTGAGTTTCATGGTCTTCGGCAAATACGCGCAGATTTACTGTGGTGGCATCGCCGCTCAGCGTAATCCTCTTTGCCCTCGTATCATCTGTGAGGACGTCATTGACGTAAAGCAGACCAAACTCATCTGCAAGTTCTGTCTTCATCTCTACCTGCTGCGTACCTTTGGGCACGACAATCTGATAGCCATTGCCAGTCTTAGTAACTGTCCCTACGTTGGAAGTAAGGTTTCTGATGCCTGCATTGTGGCTGTATTCCGTCATTGTACCTGCATTCTTCCAAAGCCTTGGGGATTCTTCCCCTTCCTTGCCGCTGAAAGAAATCCGCAATACATCTCTGCTGTCTATTTCTCCCGTAGTGTCATCTCTTAATTCATACAGTTCTGCTGTTTCCACAATCTCTGCCGGAATCTCATACCTGACGGTATAGGTTTCTTCCTCACCCTTATAATCAAGTAAATCTTGTGCAATCACAGTATCGCCAACTTTAATTACCATGGTCTTACCGTTATCTTCCTTGGAATATTGGCAGCTGATATAATTCTTCTTGCTCTTATCTACCTTAAACAGATACGAGAAACTTCCCCCTGCTTTCGCATAGCGGGTCAGATCGCCCATATCTCCGACTGAACCCTCTCCTTCTTCTTCTATATGTGGATATTTCTGCTCATTTCCTTCTGTCTGTGTCCCATAACCAATTCCTACACTGCTCAAATCAACACGTGCATCACGGCCTGCTTCTTTGGAAGCTAATACCTGCTGCTGCATAACCTCAGGGTCTAATTCGTGGAACAGCCAGTATATACCGTATCTCTGTTCCGTAATCCTATAGTAAGGCGTAAATACTAAATCTTCCTCTCCGCCCCAGTCTATACCCGTCAGGGTAAAGGTCAGTGAATTCGCATCCTTTACCAGATGTTTTTCAATATTTGCAATATATTCCGCCACTGTATCTTCTGCCAATACATTAAGGTTTTCCGCATTCAAAGTACCCTGATTGGAAGTGCCGCCGTACCCTGCGTTGGTTGTCCTCTCCTGTCCATTGACAATCTTGGTCCTGCAGACATCACATTGCACGCCTATCTGGTAAGTACCTCTCTTATCATCTATGCCAAGTTCTGCTGCCAGAACGATTGGGCCATACTTAAATCCATAAGTAGTCCCGGCATTGTCGGGCAGCGTGTAAGCACGAATACCCATCGGCAGCGTCAGTTCTACTTGATCGTTAGCGCTCCATGTCCTGTTGAGGGAAATATAGCCATTGCTGACTACTGCATTCTGCACTGCCCCATTTACTTTCACGACAGGATTGCCTATCGTCCAGTCCGGCACACGCAGACGCAAATCAAACGCTGCGTTTGCTTTACCGTCTAACAATCCAACAGTAAACAATGTCTTATCCGTATCAGGAATGAATGACTCCTGTTTTAAGATGACGCCTTTGTCTTTCCAGGTAACATCGGAACTCGTATACTGGTTGACAATAAGTTTATCTCTTGTGTAATAATAGAAACTGTCGCCTAACTTCGTAAAATTCTCAAGGCCCGTTCCGGTACAGCACCAAAAATAATTTTTTTCCAAATCAGGATTACAGTATACTTTGAAATACCCAGTTGCCATCGGCTGGAAATAAGTGGTCATACCAGTTTCTTCGTTGACGCTTGCCATAATGGCATTGATAAACGTTGTCTCATAATAGTCCGCATATTTCTTATCGCCTGTGATGCGGTATAATTCCCTTGTCAGTTTCAGCATATTGTGCGTATTACAAGTCTCACAGTTGCAGTGGGAACGCTCCAAATCAAGCACATTGTCTGCCCCGAAGAACTCACACTCACTGTTACCGCCCGTGATATATGTATGCTTCTCTGTAATTAAGGTCCAGAAAGCCTCCGCATACTGCAGATATTTCTCTTCATTCCCTTCATCCTTCAGTGCACGATAACGGTTCAGAGCACCCATGAATTTAGGAATCGTGCAGTTGGCATGTCTGCCATTCAATACGTTCGGTTCACCGGCAAGCACTCTGTCAAATAATGCCGTCTCGTCAAACTTATGTGCTGCTTCCTTAAAGTCATCGGCATTCGCATACCCTTCTGCCTTGGCATATTTATACAATTCATAGAGACAGTCGTTCATGCCGCCATATTCTACGCCCAATACACGGTTCTGGACTGTATCAGACCAGATGGAAACCCTGTTAAATATCCACTCTCCCAAATCTTCTGCTACTAAGAGTGACGTCTCATTGCCTGTCAGTTTATAAGTTTCCACCAACCCATTGACAATTTTGTGCATCGTATACCATGGCACCCAGGTATCTGATGTCGTCCCCTGTTCCAATAAATCAAATTGTTTTTCCGGCTGATTTACGTTCGCCATTGTTGCGCCGAAGATAAATCCCGTGTTAAGTTTTTCCTGGCAGTCCCTAAGTTCATCAATAATGTATACTAAACGGTCTTCAAGTGTAAGCCCATCGTCTCCTACTTCTTCACCATAACCGTTGGCAATTGCCTGTGCGACTGCTGCAAGATAATGTCCCATCGTATGCCCGCCAATACGGCTGTTCTCCCATCCGCCCGGATAAGGCTTGGAGGCGCCAGTTCCATTATTATGGATATCTTTTGCTTTAATCTCATCTGCTGTATATCCCGCTGTCAGGCGGAAATTATACATCAACCTGTCCGGATCGAACTTATTTAGGAATTCTACATCTTTCTCCGTTACATTAATATAGTAATCATCCGTGAGAGCAACATCTTCATAAGCAAATTCCTCAAGTTCCTGCATATCGCTTGCAGCCATGACTTTTACCTGGAACTGCTTGGTCATGGAGAATTCCCCATAAGAGATGATAGCTGTCAAAGTCACTGGAATATCCGCGCTTCCCGCTGCAGGCCTGACTACTTTTCCAGCTGAAGATACGGCTGCCTCATTGGAACTGCTCCAGGCAATCGTTGATTCATTCTCTCCTGCTGTAGGAAGCACAATATCTGATTTCAGTTCTGTACTGCTTAAATTCAGAGCAGCGTAATCTTTGCTGACTCTCTTTTTGATTTCCTCCTCTGTCGGATCTTTGTACTCCTTAATCAGAATATAACAAAGATTGATTGCTTTGTTATCATTGCCTGTTCCTCTCAAATTGACAGTCAATTCCCCATCCGTCACCTCAATCACTTTCTTGGCAGGCTTCTGGGCAGATGCTTCCACCTTTTCTTTCAAGGTAACCTGGCTGTCTTTGCCATAATTCAGGTAAGCATCAGGAGATTTTGACACGCCCCATGGGTCTGAACAGCAGATGGTAACTTCATACTTGCCGTTCTCCAACTCAAACTTATAATCCAAAGTGCGTGGGTCCTTGTTGCTCTCGAATTGGTTCTTGGTATAACGGTTCGATGCTGTCTTTGCCACATCTTTGTTTGCCGCATTGCTCTCATAAGGCCATGTATTATCTGTACTCACACCGCCTACTTCTTTGCCATCTTTACTTGCAACGCCATTCTTAAGCGGGTCGCTGACATCATCCACAATGCCCCACTGATAACCCGTCTGTGGATCCTCGCCATAGACTTGATCTGTAACGCTGTTGTGCGTACCAAACTGGTCGCCCTCACTTACCGTATCCACCACATAATCCCCACAGTCTACAAAATAGGCAATAGATGGATCCTTCCTATCTGCCAAAGTTGCTGCTTTCACTGTTCCTAATCCTACATTCGGCAATGACGTGATACATACTGCCGCCGTCAGGCAAGTTGCCGCCGCTTTCTGTAAAAAGCGTAAAATATTGTTTTTCTTCATTCAGTTTCTTCCTTCCATATTTTCATTATTTTATGTTGTATTTATAGCTGCCTCTGTTATCCTAATCATAATTTACGTTACTTTTATCGTTACCTTTGCTTTCTTGCCATTATAGGTCTTTACTGTAATTACAGCTTTTCCTTTCTTCTTCGCCTTGACAACCCCAGTCTTTGATACTGTAGCAATTTTCCGCTTGCTGGAAGAGTAAGTAAGTTTATAACTATAAGTATTTTTGGGGAACTTGACCTTAATGCGGTAAGTTTTGCCTTTTTTGAGGTTCTTCTGCTTCGTCTTTATGGTAATCTTGCTTGGCTTTTTCTTGACAGTAACGGTACACTTCTTCAGCTTGCCATTAGGCGTCTTTGCCATAATTACAGATTTTCCAGGTTTCTTGCCGGTAATCTTTCCATTTTGGACAGCGACAACTGATTTCTTGCTCGTAGTCCATGCTACTGCCTGAGATACGCCTGCCGGCTTCACAGTCGCTTTCAACGTCACTTTTTCACCCTGCCCAATGGTAATCGCCTTGCCGACATTTAAGGTCACGTCCGTTGGGCTTTTCTGTTCCTGTCCCGGCTGTGGCTGCGGCTTCGGTTGTGGCTGCGGTGTTGGTGTAACGCTGCCCTGGGATAACGGCACACGGATAACATTTACAGAACTTCCCAAAAGCTGGTATGTAAGTTGATTGTCCTTAATATCCTGCATTGCAGTAACGGGGCTAACCACTTCATTTCCTATGGCATTGGCATCGTTGGCGCTTCCGGTCAGCCTTGTGATTTCAGCTTTGCTTCCCACATTCAGGTTCTTAAAATTAAGCTGAATGGATTTCCTCTGCCTGTCTGCATTCACCAGTTTGATATATACATTCTTGTCATCTTTGTTCACTACCTGGTAAATATCTGTCTGGTATTGGTGTAAGGCGCTTGAAAAATCATACTTTGCCGTATCTGCATTGCTTACAGCAGCGCTGGTATAATTTGCCTCCAACTTCCCATTTACCCCATAGTTAAAAGAAATAGCCATGGCATCATTCGTCTGGATTGCAGTAAGATTTTGCGTATTAAAATGTTTATTGGCATAATTATTGCCTAGTTTCTTTGTCACAAGATCCGTACTGCCGCGCTGCTGCCTGGTAACCTCCATATCAGCGCCCTCTGCCCCGATGTGATACCAATAATACTGTTCGTCATATCCTGCTCCGATGACAAATCCGCCGCTGCCGGAAGTCTTGACAGCCCCTTCTACTTTAACTTGGAAATCCGTCCATTTTTCTTCCACTGCCCTTGACAGGTATAAAGCATTGATTCCGTCTGTCCCTGAGAAATTGAGACGTCCGTTCTGCACATAAAAACCATTGCTCCCCTGGCTGCCAAAGGTTGCCCATCCTGTTGATTCATCATTGAAGTCATCTTCTAAAAGTACCTTGCCATCTTTGTCGTACACTGTTATCTTGTCTATGTAGCCTTCGGCAGAACTCATTCCCAGTATCGGGCTTCCATAATGGCTGTAGTCTTTGTCTGCTGACTGCAGTTCTGTACCAATCAAATCGGATCCATAATTATTGGAAAACATTTTCTGTACATAATAATTAGTTGATTTCGCCGTATTAAATTCATCAAAATAAATTAAGTCATGGTCCCAGCTGCCATTGCCTACTTTATAAAGCAAAGGTGCATAGGAAATATTTGTCACTACATCTGCATTGCGCTCTAACCCGGTGATATAACATGCCTCGGCAAGCGCCGTGTAATATTTGTTGGCTCCGCGGACGGCATATTCTCCTACAAAAATGTCGCTTCCGCCCTGGTCGGTGCGTTGGTAATAATCGTAACGGTCAGAGTAATTGTACATGAAAGATTCTGACTCATAATAATGTTCATCCACAAGCGTTTCCCCTGGCATCGTCTGCGCCAGGCGGTCATACGCATATTCCAGTGAACGTGAGAAATATCCATCGCCGCCAGGATTGGAATTGGAGGTCGGTCCTGCACTGGAAATAATATGGAGCTCATGTCCCGGATAATTCTGTTTTGCATAAGCCTCCACTGCCTCTTTAATGACATCAAAGTTATCAAAATATTTGGCAAATGCATTTTCATTGCCTATTCCCAGATATTTGAGGTTAAAAGGCTGCTGATGCCCATTCTGTGCACGTTTTTCTGCCCATTCATTGGTGTTCGCATCGCCCCAGCAGTAATCGAGAAGCTGTGTTGCCATATCTATAAATTCCTGCAATCCCTCCCCAGTCTTGGCATCTACATCCTTGGTCTCATATTGGCAGAGAAGCCCGGCACTGAGAATTGGAAATGGCTCCATACCGAAATCTTCACATAATGACAAAAGTTCATGGTAACCAAATCCATAAGACTGCATATAGCCCCAGGTCCGTCCATTATTGTTGCCAAAGTTCTCCCAACGGTTCGTATTGCTCCTTCTCTCTTCCAAAGGCCCAACCGAATCTCTCCAGTCATAGAGCCCTTCCCAGTTAAATCCTTCCACGATACATCCGCCCGGAAAACGCATGAACTTAGGATTCAGATCCATCATTAAATCTACCAAATCCTTGCGCACACCCACGCCATATGCATAATTCTGATTGCCATAGCCGTAACTGTCATGTGGCACAACTGACACCATATCCAGAAAAAGCTCATCTCCTGTGCCCGCACCTTCCACGGAAAGCACCAATTTTCCTTTGGTGTTGACTGATACTTTTGAGGTCAGGTCTGCGGAAACTTTTTTCCATTTTCCATCAGCATTAAGGTCAATCTCCTGTTCATCTGTAATATTGCTATTGCTGCTGTCAGCTAATTTGACTTTTAACTTGCCTTTATATCCTTGAGGAGCTTTTGCAAATACGGAAAACGTATAAATTCCTGCCTGTTTCGCCGCATCATATGGTTTTACCGGCATTGCTGCACTGTTAGGGCTGTCCTGCGGAGCAAAGCCGCCGTTTTCCAATGTAATATTTCCGGTAATCACTGCGCAGTGAGGATTTGTCTCATTCAGGCTGTCTGATGTTCCCTCGGCTCCTTCCGTATTCAGTGCAAAATTCTCTTCCGGCGAGGCAACCCAGTGCAGCTTATAATTGCCGACTGTCTCATAGCCATTCTGCTTAAAGTAATCACCATTCTTATTGCCTGGCTGCATATAGGCATTTTCAAAAGAATAATTCTTTACCATTTCTGGATAAAGGCCGCCGTCTGCAGAACTGTTTATGTCCTCAAAGAACAGTCCATAGAGATTCTCACTCAATTTCTTGGTCACGTTATTGCCGTCAATCGTCATAGAATACTGTGCTGCCGATTCCTTAATCCCTGAAATCTGCCGAATCTGCGCTTCATCCAAGGCATTCTTATAAACACGGAAATCCTTGAAATCCCCTTTGTACAAGGGGTCGTCATAATTTGATTTGCCAATATAGGATTGCAGCCCTGTGCCGAAGTCACTGACTTTGCGCGCTACTTCCTGCTTGCCGATATAATCTCCATTGATATAGCATTCGAGGGAGGTCGGCTGGATAACAATTGCGTAATGTGTCCATTTGCCAACATAGCTTTCTGTATTTTCACTCTCCCGAAAACCTTTCTCCGTTGAAGATGGATTATCCTCATTTAAAGAATTGGTCATTACCAATTTTAGAGTATTATGTTGCTTCTCACAGGGGACAAAGTAATAATAATTTGCCGGTGTACCTTTACTGCTGTTCTTGCTGCCAAAGAAAAACGCTGCCAGCCAATTTTCCCTGGGATCATTGTCCTTGAGCCACATGGTGATTGTCAATGTGTCCTGCTTATCAAACATACCTTCCGGAAGCGTTATGTATTGGCTTCCGCTCTTATCGCCGCCCGGCAAGGAAGCAACTCCATCCTTCACAGTAACGCCGCTGCCAATCGTGGCATTATTGTTGTTGCCGGAAGAATCCTTTCCCCCATCCTGGAACTCATAATGTGCCAGCAGCTCCGTACCTGCCAACAGATTGTCCTCAGCTTTCACACTCCCCATAGGCTGACACAGTCCCATGACAAGCGCTGCTGAAAGAATGAAACTTGTAACTTTTTTAATTTTGTGCCATTTCATAAAACTTCTCTCCTTTCCCTTCTTTTTATAGATTTATTATTTAAAGATTCTTCTTTTTCATTTCCTGCTCTTTTAGCAGTACAAAAAATTCTTCTTCCGGCATAGGCTTCGCATAATAATATCCCTGCACCTGGTCACAGCCAATCTTCTGCAATAAATCTACCTGTTCTTTTGTCTCCACGCCTTCTGCCAGAAGTCCCAGTTCCAGCTTATTTGCCATAGAAACCACTTGCTCTAATATCAGCCGCCCCTTACTTGAAACTATCATATTTTCAATAAATTTCCTGTCAAGCTTTATCACATCAAACGGTGTTTCCAAAAGAATATTTAAAGAAGAGTAACCACTTCCAAAATCATCCATCAGTAAGGTAAACCCTTCCTCTTTCAGCTGAAATGCTTTCATGCTGATTTGCTGGTCATCCGCCGATTCTGTGATTTCCAGTTCCAGCAATTCTTTAGGAATCCCATTCTCATTTATCAGTTCAGAAAGTACCTTAATACACTCATCATCGCTCAGATGCACCCTGGAGACATTTACAGAAATAGGACAAGATAAAAATCCTTGATCCTCACATTTCTTAATAAAACTGCACGCTTCTTTCCATATATAATAATCAACTTTGCGTATAAATCCATTTTCTTCTATAACAGGTATAAAATCATTGGGAAATATCATCCCACGTTCTGGATGTTTCCACCTCACCAACGCTTCCGCCCCAATGATTTCATTCTTGGCAATACTATATTTGGGCTGAAGATACATCATAAACTGCCTTTCTGTGATGGCAGCCTGCATATTTTCCTCAATAAATTTGCGGTTATACAAAGAATCCTTGAACTGCTCACTATAAAATACAATATTTGTCAGCACATTTTTCTTTGCTGCTTTTCTTGCCATGGCAGACCTGTCTTCCATCTGCCTAAGTTCCATCTCCTTATCTTCTACCGTATAAATTCCATAGGACATCTGTAATTTTACATTTTTAAATACATTAATTCTTGCATCCAGCTTGCCAATAAATTCCACCAGTTCTTTCTCTTCTGCATATTCCGTAACCACCATGAACACATCGCTGCGGAGGTTTATAAAAAAACACTCCTCTTTGCAGACATCCCTCAGCTGCTCCTGCACAAAATATAAGACTTCATCTCCGAACTTTTCCCCATATAAATCATTGATAATCTTAAACTTGCGAATGTCAAACTGGATAAATCCTATATCTTTAGATGAAGAAAGCAGCAGATTATTGACATTCCTGCGGAAATGCCTCAACTTGCTCATTTTCTCCAACAGAACCTGCATCTCGTCATCTTTGGGAATATCCTCTATATTAATAGTGCTTTCCGTTACAAATTTTAAATGCTCGGTCAGCATATCCTCTAAGATATCTATACTGATACCAATTGCCTTCGGACATTTCTGGAGAATCAGACCTTCTTTACGAATCTCTGCCATCTCTTTGGGCTTGGAAATATCTTTCCCTAAAATATCCCTACATTCGGTAACGCCATCCATCTGTTCTGTGAAACGCTTAATAAATTCGTCCGTCTTCTTATTCCCATATACTTCACTTTCCCTATCCTGAGAATCATAAAATCCAAGCGCCATCCCCAGGACCAACAGAGATGCCGTAATACATCCGCAGACACCGCCCTGGCGCATCCCGCCTCCAAAACAGGTACTGATTTTAAATGCCGTTTTCAAATCTAACCCAAAATCACCGGCAAATGCCCCAAACAACGCCTGTGAACAATGATACTGCTGATGTAGAAGCTGCTCTGCTTTTTCTCTGTGTGTCATCACAACCCCTCCACTTTATTTTTTGATAATATAGTAACATACTAACAAAAAATACGAAGATTGTGAAGTGTTTTGTGTGAGTTTATACAAAAAATCAGCTTGCAAAATAAAAAAGAGAGAAAAACGGCTATGCATTGTCCGCATAGCCATTTTCAAAACAAACTAAAATACAATCAATTATTATTCAATAGATACCCCGATTACTCCCTCTTCTTACTCTTTCATATTCAACTATTGCTTTGACGCTTACATCAAAAAATCCATCATTTTCTATCGGCTGGCTTAACTCAGCTATTCCATTTGGCAGGAGATAATGCTTGGTTTCCCGCTCATATTTTCTGTTCCATCGTCCAAAAAGAGGATATAAGTATTTCCTTTCTGCAAAGGAGGGGTATCATCCATAGTATCTTGATAATATTCGCCATCCATTTCATAGATTGCACAAGATTCCTGTATTTGTAATTCATCCCCTGCAGCCAGTTCCCTGTCATTCTTGTATACTTCCAACACACGCACTGAACGTACTGCACAGAATCTTATCACCATTCCATACTCTTCATTATAATCTGTCAGGCTGTTCTCGGAAGACAACTCATCAAGAACCTCTACTTTTGCTATGATAGCGGATTCTTCCTTTAATTCTTCATCTGTATAAATAACTTTATCTGTTTGTATAGATATTTTATTCTCATTAGGAATATCTGATGATGTGATCTTTGCATCTTTTCCACATGAGCAAAAAAATAACTGCAAACAAAACATGAAACATAAAACTGATAACTTCCACTGTTTTTTAATCCCTTTCATAATTTTCTTCATTGTAAACCTCCTTTATAATTAAACTTCAATTATAAAGAGTATAATTTTATACAATTTGTTGCATAATTAGTCGAAGAATTATCCATTGGGCAAAAAATATTTACAATCTAAAATTTCTATTCTTCCGTATTCTGTTCTTTTTGGTCAGCCTCTGCCCGGGCAATCAGCTCCTCTATCTGGCTATTATCAGTCACTCCTGACAAACTGCCATTGTCCTGCACAATTTCACTATCAGCTTCCTCCACAGGACTGTTCATCTTTCTCGCTGCTTCTTCTGCCTTTTTAAGGCTTAACTCTTCTTCCTCTTTGGTAAGTATCTCACTTTCTTCGGTATTCTCCATCAGGGATTTGTCTTCACGGACTTTGGCTATGCTTGCCACGGTGATATCTTCTGCAAGATTCATCAGCTTCACGCCGGAAGTCACACGCCCTAAAACAGAGATTCCTTCAACTTTCATGCGGATGATGATTCCTTCTGTCGTAATCATCATAATTTCATTCTCACGGTTCACAGCTTTGACGCCGATAATATTGCCTGTCTTCTCTGTGATTTTATAACATTTAACGCCTTTGCCCCCACGGTTCTGCGGAGAAAATTCTTCCATCCTCGTCAGTTTGCCAAGACCCTTCTCCGAAGCAATCAGCACATATTCACCCTGGGTATTCATCTGCATTCCCACAACCTCATCACGGTCTGACAGATTCATGCCAATTACGCCCATGGAAGTCCTTCCAGTACTCCTGACATCTGTCTCATGGAAACGGATACATTGCCCAAATTTTGTCACTAACAGGATATCCTTTGTATTATCCGTAAACTTGACTTCAATCAATTCATCCTCTTCCCTGAGGTTGATTGCGGCAAGCCCTTTCTTGCGCACATTCGCATAATCAGTAATCGGCGTTTTCTTGACAATTCCGTTCTTTGTCGCCATAAACAGATAATGGTCTTCTTTGTATTCCTTAATCGGTATCACCGCTGTTATTTTCTCACCTGGCTGCAGCTGCAGAAGATTGATAATTGCCGTACCTCTTGCTGTCCTGCCGGCTTCCGGTATTTCGTAAGCCTTCATGCGGTACACTTTACCGGTATTGGTAAAGAACATCAGGTAATGGTGCGTGGTCGTCATCAGAAGTTCTTCGATATAATCGTCATCGATTGTCTCCATGCCTTTGATGCCTTTTCCTCCGCGGTTCTGGCTGTGGAAATTGTCTACGCTCATACGTTTGATATATCCAAGTTTTGTCATAGTAATCACAGTGTTGGAGACTGGAATTAAATCTTCCATGGAAATATCGTATTCATCATACCCAATGGAAGTCCTTCTGTCATCGCCATATTTATCGGAGATAAGCATAATCTCTTCACGGATGACGCCCAGTAATTTCTTCCTGTCAGCAAGAATCGCTTTCAATTCCTTAATCAATTCCATGAGCTGGTTATATTCTGCTTCCAGCTTGCTGCGCTCCAATCCCGTGAGAGCACGCAGACGCATATCGACAATCGCCTGTGCCTGTGCTTCTGACAAAGCAAAACGTTCCATCAGCCTTGATTTGGCAAGCTGGACGTTTTCGCTGCTGCGGATAATGCTGATGACCTCATCAATATTATCCAATGCAATCAATAATCCCTCCAAGATATGGGCGCGTTCCTCCGCCTTGTTCAGCTCATACCTTGTCCTTCTGGTAACAACTTCCTCCTGGTGCTTGAGGTAATAGCCCAGCATATCGTTGATATTCAGCACTCTCGGCTGATTATTTACCAGTGCAAGCATGATTACTCCAAATGTATCCTGCAGTTGGGTATGCTTGTAAAGCTGATTCAGCACCACATTGGGATTTACATCACGGCGAAGTTCAATACAGATACGCATCCCTTCCCGGTTTGACTCATCTCGCAGGTCTGTGATGCCATCTATCCGCTTATCACGTACCATATCGGCAATCTTTTCAATCAATCTTGCCTTATTTACCATATAAGGCAGTTCCGTCACAACAATGCGGTTCTTGCCATTTGCCATAGGCTCAATATCCGTTACCGCCCGCACTCTTACCTTGCCGCGCCCGGTGCGGTAAGCCTGTTCAATGCCAGATGTCCCAAGAACCATTCCCCCTGTCGGGAAATCAGGACCTTTGATTATCTCCAGGATTTCTTCAATTTCCGTATCCCTGTCTTCCAAAATCTGGTTATCTATAATTTTAACTACCGCCCCAATAACCTCACGAAGATTATGGGGAGGAATGTTTGTCGCCATGCCCACGGCAATTCCGGTTGTTCCGTTTACCAGAAGATTAGGAAAACGTGACGGCAAGACAAGGGGTTCTTTCTCCGTCTCATCAAAGTTTGGACCAAAATCCACGGTGTCCTTATTGATATCCGAAAGCATCTCCATGGAAATCTTGCTCAGACGCGCTTCCGTGTAACGCATTGCTGCAGCGCCATCGCCGTCTACAGAACCAAAATTTCCATGACCATCCACCAGCATATAACGCGTCGACCATTCCTGCGCCATATTTACCAAAGCCCCATAAATGGAACTGTCGCCGTGGGGATGGTATTTACCCATAGTATCGCCGACAATACGGGCACATTTACGGTGAGGTTTATCCGGTCCGTTGTTCAGCTCAATCATAGCGTAAAGTATTCTCCGCTGCACAGGCTTCAGACCATCCCTGACATCAGGAAGCGCCCTGGAAGCAATTACACTCATGGCATAATCTATATAGGAACTTTCCATTGTCTTTTTCAGATCAACATCATCAATCCTGTCAAAAATTGTGTCGTCCATTCATTTTCCTCCTGTTACACATCCAAGTTCTGCACGTACTGCGCATTTGCTTCAATGAATTCACGCCTTGGCTCTACTTTATCTCCCATCAAGGTGGTAAAGGTCAAATCAATCTCAGAAGCAGTCATATCGTCAATGGTAACCCTCTCCAAAATCCTGGTTTCCGGATCCATAGTAGTCTCCCAGAGTTGTTCTGCATCCATCTCTCCCAACCCCTTGTAGCGCTGGATTTTATTGCTGTTGTCTCTTCCTATCTCTGATAAAATATTATTAAGCTCTACATCATCGTAGGCATACCATACTTTTTTGTTCCTCTCTATCTTATAAAGCGGTGGTTTTGCCAAATATACATACCCTTGCTTAATCAATTCCGGCATAAACCGATATAAAAATGTCAGCATCAGCGTACTGATATGCGCGCCGTCCACATCGGCATCTGTCATAATGATAATCTTGTGGTAACGCAGTTTGGAAATATCAAAATCCTCATGGATTCCCGTACCAAAGGCCGTAATCATAGCCTTAATTTCCGCATTGCCATAAATCTTATCAAGCCTTGCTTTCTCTACATTTAAAATCTTTCCGCGCAAAGGCAGGATTGCCTGAGTCGCACGGCTTCTTGCCGTTTTGGCAGAACCCCCCGCGGAATCTCCCTCCACAATAAAGATCTCACAATTTTTGGGGTCTTTATCAGAACAGTCTGCCAATTTGCCAGGGAGCGATGTCCCTTCCAAAGCCGTCTTTCTTCTTGTCAGATCCCTGGCTTTCCTTGCCGCTTCCCTTGCGCGCTGCGCCAACAAGGATTTCTCACAGATTGCCTTGGCAATCATAGGATTCTGTTCCAGGAAGTAAGTAAGCTGTTCACTGACAACGCTGTCCACAGCCCCTCTCGCCTCACTGTTGCCAAGCTTCTGCTTGGTCTGTCCTTCAAACTGCGGCTCGGCAATTTTTACGCTGATAACTGCCGTCATGCCCTCCCTGATATCTTCACCGGAAAGAGCTGCCTCATTTTCCTTAAGGATCTTATTCGCCTTGGCATAAGCATTAAATGTCTTGGTAAGCGCATTGCGAAATCCCGCCAGATGCGTACCACCCTCCGGCGTGGTAATATTGTTTACAAAGCTATAGGTCGCATCGTTATAGGAATCGTTGTGCTGAAGAGCAACCTCCACATAGACGCCGTCCCGCTCACCTTCACAGTAAATTACATTTTCATAGAGGGCTTCCTTGCTGCGGTTGAGGTAAGTGATAAATTCTTTAATGCCGCCTTCATAATGGAACTCTTTCTCCTGTTCCATGCCTTCCCTCTCATCTGTCAGGCGGATTTTTATGCCTTTGGTGAGGAAAGCCATCTCACGTAGTCGCTGTTTTAAAGTATCAAAATCAAAGACAGTTTCATCAAAAATAGTACCGTCCGGACAGAACGTGACATGTGTTCCAGTCTTATCCGGCTCGCATTTCCCTACCACTTTGAGGGAATACATGCTGTTGCCTCTTTCATAACGCTGCTTATATATTTTACCTTCATGGTAAATCTCAACTTCCAGCCAATTGGACAGGGCATTTACAACAGATGCCCCCACGCCGTGCAGACCGCCGGATACCTTATATCCGCCACCGCCAAATTTGCCGCCTGCATGGAGAACCGTAAATACTACTTCCACGGCAGGAAGCCCGGCTTTGTGATTAATTCCTACCGGAATGCCGCGCCCATTATCTTTTACCCTGATACAGTTATCTTTAAGAATGCTTACATCAATGGTATCACAATAACCGGCAAGGGCTTCGTCCACGGAATTATCTACAATTTCATATACAAGATGGTGAAGTCCCCGCGAAGAAGTACTTCCAATATACATACCGGGACGTTTGCGGACTGCTTCTAACCCTTCCAAAATCTGAATTTGGTCTGCCCCATATTCTGCATTTGTATTCGTATTTGCATCTGTACTCATCTGGTTCCTCCATTTCTCATACTACATTTCTTACACTCCATCAATTACAGTTCCATTTACTACTTTAAACACCTTATCTATTTCAAACCTGTTCTTTACAAATTCATCCAGCCCTGTACAGGTAATGACTGTCTGAATATCATGTATGCTGTTTAACAAATAATTCTGCCGGCTGCTGTCAAGTTCTGACAGAACATCATCCAATATAAGCACCGGCGTCTGCCGGATAGATTTCTTCACCAGTTCAATTTCAGATAACTTCAACGAAAGCGCACAGCTTCTCTGCTGCCCCTGTGAACCATATTTACGAATATCAACTTCGTGAATCATAAAACACATATCATCCCTGTGAGGTCCCACGGACGTCATGCCAAATTTCAAATCCCTTTCCTGATTCTTCTTAAGTTCCTGCTCAAGAAATCTTTCTTCTATGTTTGGCTCATAGCGGATAGTCAATTCCTCTTTATTTCCTGAAATATTGCGATGGATATTTGTGACAATCCCATTCAGTTCTGCAATAAATTTCTGCCTTGACTCTATAATTTTCTTCCCATAATCTATCAATTGCATATCCCAAACTGAAAGCGTATCTTTCAGTTCCGGCTTGAAATTGATATCCTTCAGCAGCTTATTTCTCTGATTTAATATCTTATTGTACTTTGTCAGATGGTACAGGTAAATTTTGTCCAATTGGCAAAGTTCCATATCGAGGAACCTTCTGCGTTCTGAAGGCCCATTTTTAATGATATTTAAATCTTCCGGGGAAAAAAACACAATATTCAAAATGCCAAAAAGTTCCGCGGCTTTCTTAATGGGAACTTTATTAATGGCAATTCCCTTGGACTTATTCTTCTTAATATGCATATCAATCTGGTAATCCAGACCATCCCTCTCGACAACTGTACGGATATGGGATTCCTCCTGCCCAAACTGAATCAATTCTTTGTCTTTGCTCCCCTTATGGGATCTGGTAGTACCACTGACATAAACAGCTTCTAATATATTGGTCTTTCCCTGGGCATTGTCTCCATATAAAATATTAGTACCTTTGTCAAATTCCATATACATATCGCTGTAATTGCGAAAATGACTGAGGGCAACAGATTTCAATATCATTTCTTAATTACAATTGTCTCCCCCTCAAAGGAAACAACATCTCCGTCTGTCAGTTTCTTGCCTCTCCTTGTCTCTACTTCTCCGTTGACAGTGACAAGCCCATCCTGAATCACCAGTTTTGCCATCACGCCCGAATCTACAAGATTAGCAGCTTTTAACGCCTGACCTAATTTGATAAAATCATCTCTCAGCTTAATTTCTTCCATATATTCCTTTCCAGTCTGAATACCCAACTTCTATCATTTCATCCTTAATTTGTTGCTGCATTGAAATTAACCGGCAATATAAGATAAACAAATTTGTCATCATCATCCCTGATGAAACAGGGAGCTTTGGGGTTTACCATATATAAGGTCACTTCCTCATCATCAATGACACGAAGGGCATCTATGAAGAACTTGGGATTAAACCCAATCATGATATCCTTACCTTCTTTTGTAATATCAATATTCTCATTCATGGAACCAATAAAGGAATTAATCTTTAATTCCATGTTTTCATCTGTGACTGTCATAATGATGGGCTTCTTTTCTCCTTCTTTAACCAAAAGCGTTGCCCTGTCGATACAGTCTAACAATTCCCGCTTGTTAATCTGAATCTTTGTCTCATAATCATGGGAGAGCATCTGCTCTATCTTAAAGTAATCTCCCTCTATCAGCCTTGAGACTACCACCGTACTACCAAATTCAAATACAATATGGTTATCCGTAAAAAACATATTGACCATTTCATTGGCATCTCCCGGCAAAATCTTACTTACTTCCTGCAATGTCTTCCCGGGAACTACAAGTTTATGTTCCTTATAGAACTCTTTCAACTCAATATTGCGGATAGAGATTCGATGCCCATCCAGGGAAACCACTTTCAGCTGATTCTCTTTAATCTCAAATAATTCTCCCGTCATCAGCTTATTGTTATCACTATCTGCAATTGAGAAAATCGTCTGGCGTATCACTTCTTTCAATGTAAACTGTGACAGCTGGACAGAGATGTTCCTGTCTATATATGGAAGATAAGAAAAATCTTCCCCCGATTTGCCGACAATGTTAAATCTTGCTTTTTCACAGGTAATGATTGTCTTAAAAGTGGAATCTGTCTCAACGGTAACTTCATTGTCAGGAAGCTTTCTTACAATCTCAGAAAAAATCTTTGCATCAAGGGCTATCACGCCGCGTTCTGTAATTTCTCCTTCTATTCTAGTCTCAATCCCTAACTCCATATCATTTGCTGTAAGTTTAATCTCATTCGTAGATGCATCAATTAATATACATTCCAGAATTGCCATGGTGGTTCTGGAGGGCACTGCTTTTGATACAATATTAACTCCTTGCAGAAGATTTGATTTTGAGCATATGATTTTCATGATGTGGATATCTCCTTCCTGAACATAAAAATATATTTATAATAAAAGATTCGTATTCTTCATAATAGGGCATGTTTGTATGTTAATAACACCTGAAAGCCTGAACTTTAAAGCCTTTATGGGCATAAAGTTATTATGTAACGCTGTGAATTTCACCTTGGGATGCTATGGATAGCCTGTGAATAAGATTAATCTTAGATGAATCTGTTTAGTTTGGGTTAATCTTTTTCTTGATAGTTTCAATTAAATGGTGGAAATTTTCGTCTTTACGGTATTCGTCAGTAACCTTCTTTACGCCATAGATAATCGTAGAGTGGTCCCTGCCGCCCAGTAAAGCCCCGATGGTGTCCAAAGGAGCGGAAGTCATGTCTTTGCATAAATACATAGCAATCTGCCTTGGCTTGGCAATGTCATTGCTTCTTGTCTTTGAAATCATCTGGTCAGTAGAAATGTTAAAATGCTCAGCTACAATTTCAATGACCAGCTGCGGGGTAATCTCCCTTGGCTTGTCCGGGGAAATTATATTCTGCAGCTCCTGTACGGCAACTTCCAGAGTAATTTCTGTGTTTTCCAGGTTGGATAGCGCAAGCAATTTATTCAAAGCGCCTTCTAGTTCTCGTACATTGGACTTGATATTGGTAGCAATATAATCTAAGACGTTATCTTCCAGGAAAAATCCATCAATCTCTTCTTTGCGGCGCAGAATGGCCATACGTGTCTCATAATCTGGATAACCGACATCAGCAAGAAGCCCCCATTCAAAACGGGAACGTATTCTTTCTTCCAGAGTTTCCATATCTTTGGGCGGTTTGTCGGAAGACAGCACAATCTGTTTACCGGCAGAATGAAGCACATTGAATGTATGGAAAAATTCTTCCTGTGTACTTTCTTTTCCTATTATAAACTGCACATCGTCAATCATCAGAACGTCTACGGTCCGGTATTTCTCCCGAAGCTTATTCATCGCGGAGGCATTGCCATTACGGATAGAATCAATCACTTCGTTTGTAAATTCTTCTGAAGTGACATAGAGGACTTTCTTATCCGGTTTCTGCTTTAAGATGAAATGTCCAATTGACTGCATTAAATGGGTCTTGCCTAATCCAGGACCTCCGTAAATGTAGAGAGGATTGTAGACTTCTCCTGGAGAGTCTGCTACAGCAAGGCATGCAGCGTGTGCAAAAGAATTATTCTTTCCAACTACAAAAGTATCAAAAACGTAATTTGGGTTCAAGTTTGTATTTTTGGGACTTAAAGGTTTAGGGCTTTTTTCTTTATGGGGTCTTACGTCGTTTGCCTGGTCTTTCCCTATAAATTCAATTTCATATTCAGTGCCTGTAATTTCTGCAATCACTACCTTGAGGGGGATGGTAAATCTTTTCTTTATATAACTAATCAATACCTGCTCAGATGTGATTAGGATATAAAGTGTGGAATCTATGATATTATAAACCTGCAGAGGTTTGAGCCAGGAATTAAAGGCAACGTCTGCAACATCATATTCTTCTTTGACTGTTTGTAAGATTTCTTCCCATTTTTCTAAAATAAGCTCCATATAGTTCTCCAAGTCCTGTTATTTTGCTGTTGTAAACAATGAGCCAATCTTCAATATTGGCTCAGATATATTGTTGTTTGTATATTCATAGTCTCTCATAGTCTATAATAACGCAAATTGCCCAAATAATCAATAAATATTTATACATGTGTAGGGGATAACTAAAGGAAAAAAATCTGTATATGGCAAAAATAAGATGATTTACTATAGTTATAAACAAGTTATCCACATTTTCTTGATAACTTTATGTAAACGTTTGTAATGTGGATAACTTGTGGATAAATTTATTTATGAATTTAGTTTCTTCCTTATTAATATATATGGATTTTTTATAGGTGTTAAAATTGTGGAAAAGGATATTATAAAAAATGAATGGGAAATATTACTTGTAATAAAGTGGAAATTATCAAAATCACTTATCAAGTCTATGTTGAAATTGTGGAAATGGCGTGGAATTTGTGTGTATTGGTGTTTATTTACGTGAAAAAGCAAAAAACTCCTAAAATAGCTTGACTGTTGGGGATTTTTTGTTATAATAAAAATGATGTTTTTTAACGCAGAGGAGGTGCATACCCATGAAGATGACATATCAGCCCAAAAAGCGGCATAGGTCCAAAGTGCATGGATTTAGAAAGAGAATGAGCACGAAGGGCGGAAGGAAAGTTTTAGCTGCAAGAAGATTAAAAGGAAGAAAAAGGTTAACAGCTTAGGCCACATCCATTGTGGTCTTTCTTCTACCATAGGAAAGGTCCTGTTTAGGAATATTGTTTATGAAATTTTCGGAATCATTGAAGAAGAGAAGCTGTTTTCAGAATGTATACAGGAATGGCAAATCTTATGCGAACCGTTTTTATGTAATGTATGTTCTGGAAAATAATCTGGCGAGAAACAGATTAGGAATATCAGTCAGTAAAAAAGTAGGAAACAGCGTTATCAGACATCACATCACCAGATTAGTCAGAGAAGCTTACCGATTACAGGAAGAAATGTTCAATAGTGGTTTGGACATTGTAATCATAGCGAGGATGCCGGCGAAGAATGTGTCATATAAGGAGACAGAGAAAGCAATCCTGCATCTTGGGAATCTTCATCATATTTTGAAAAATGATACTGAATGTTAAGCAATGATGGCACAAAACGAAGTTACACAAATTAGAATCGGAAAAGAAGATGAAATGTTTTGAAAAGAGTTCTCATTTATTTTATTAAGTTATACCGTAAATATTTATCGCCTTTCAAGACAACAAAATGTCCTTATTATCCTACATGTTCTACTTATGGGTTAGAAGCAATTGAAAAATATGGGGCGTTGAAGGGATCTTTGTTAGCTGGGTGGAGAATTTTGAGATGCAATCCTTTTTCTAAAGGAGGGTATGACCCGGTTCCGTAGTTTAGGAGGTTTATCGAATTGGCAGAAATAGTTTTGACCCAGTATTCAGGCAAAATTGTAGGACCTATCGCGCGCTTGATTGGTTATATCATGAATAGCCTGTATATGTTTCTGAATGATGTTTTTAATGTTCAGAATATTGCTGTTTGTATTATTTTATTTACAATTATTATTTATTTTCTGATGATGCCATTAACATATAAACAGCAGAAATTTTCTAAGTTAACGCAGGTAATGCAGCCGGAAATCAATGCAATCAGGGAGAAATATAAGGACAAAAAAGATCAGGTCTCTATGCAGAAAATGAATGAGGAGACGCAGCTGGTATATGAGAAGTATGGAGTTTCCCCAATGGGCAGCTGTGTACAGATGTTAATAAACTTTCCGATTTTCATTGCTATGTACCAGGTTATCCGAAATGTCCCTGCATATGTAGACAGTGTAAAAGACGTATACTTAAATCTGGTGGATAAAGTTGTTAATGTAGATGGATTCCAGAAGATTATGGAGAAGGTGGTAAGCGATGTTAATGTCGCTGCAAACCTGAATTTTGAGAATGCAACCACTACTTCTAATTCCATTATTGATGTCCTTTATGCACTCCCCAGTACTGGCTGGGATGTACTGCGTGATAACTTCAGTGGATTGTCAGATGTGATAACTTCTACAGAAGCAGCAGTACAGCATATGAATAATTTTTTTGGAATCAATATAGCGAATTCACCTTTGAATCTTATTACCAGCGGATGGAAAGAGAAGGATTTTATTCTGATTATTGGGGCAATCCTGATTCCGTTGTTTTCTTATCTGTCACAGGTACTTAATATCAAATTGATGCCTACCAGCGCTTCCAATGCTTCAGGCAATGAAAATGATGCGATGGCAAGACAGATGAAGACTATGAATACGATGATGCCACTGCTTTCTCTGGTTATGGTATTTTCCGTTCCGGTAGGTGCCGGTATTTATTGGATTGCAGGCTCTCTTATTCGTTCTGTTCAGCAGGTTGTTATGAACCGTCATTTCAAGAATTTAGATTTGGAAGCGATTGTTGAGAAGAACAAAGAGAAGATTAAGAAGAAGAAAGAAAAACAGGGGATACGTGAGAATCAGATTGCAAATGCTGCCAGAATTAATACGAAAAAGATTTCTGAGCCAGTCAATACAGCGGAGAAGGAGCAGAGACTTCGTGAAACTGCAGAGTTAGCAAAAAATGCAAGAAAAGGCAGCCTTTTGGATAGGGCGAATATGGTAAAGGAATTTAACGAGAGAAACAACAAGTGATGGAACAGGGGGAATTTGAGATGAATTGTGTTGAAATAACCGCTAAGACAGTTGACGATGCGATTACAGAAGGCTTGATTAAACTTGGGACTACAAGTGATAAAGTTGAGACAGAGATTATTGAAAAAGGAAGCGGCGGATTTCTGGGAATTGGCAGCAAACCTGCAGTCGTAAAGATTTGGAAGAAGTTTTCACTTGAAGATTTTGTTAAGGAATTTCTAAATGATGTGTTCCGTGCCATGCAAATGGAAGTTGAAATTTTTGTGACAAAGAGTGATGATGGCAAGAATGTCGATGTTGAACTGAAAGGCGAAGAGATGGGAGTTTTGATTGGCAAGCGTGGACAAACTCTGGACTCTCTGCAGTATCTGACAAATCTTGCTGTTGGCAAGCAGGTCAACGAATTTGTTAAAGTTAAGATTGATACTGAGAATTATCGAAAAAGGCGTAGGGAAACCTTGGAGAGTTTAGCGAGGAATATTGCTTATAAAGTGAAGAGGACCAAACGACCTGTTTCTTTAGAACCCATGAATCCTTTTGAGCGGCGTGTAATCCATTCCGCATTGCAGAATGACAAATATGTCTGCACACATAGTGAAGGGGAAGAACCTTTCCGGTATGTAGTAGTGACTTTAAAGAAAAATTCATAGTTTGATATTTAGAAAGGCTTTCTTTGATAATATGAGAAAGCCTTTTTATTCAATAGTGCGAATTTTTTAATATGAAAAAAGTTAGGGCTTTTTATTTTATGGTACCAATAGGTTTGCATCACTTTGTGATGCAAACACTTTGCACATAAAAGTGACATGGAAAGCTAGCTTTCCAGACACTTTTTGTGCAAGATGTCTATGCTGCCGAAGGCAGCAAGACCTATTGGTACTACAACATCAGTTATAGAAATAAGAAGGAATTCATGAAAAGGAGATAACTATGCAGGGAGATACCATTGCGGCAATTGCCACTGCTATGACAAATTCAGGAATAGGAATTGTCCGTATCAGCGGGGAGGAAGCTTTTGCAGTGATTGACAGAATTTATCGGTCAAAATATGGAGATAAAGTTTTGTCTCAGATGCCAAGCCATACGATACATTATGGTTATATTTATGATGGAGATAAAATAATTGATGAAGTTATGGTTGCGGTCATGAAATCTCCAAACAGTTATACTACGGAAGATACCGTGGAAATTGACTGCCATGGTGGAATTCTTGTCATGAGAAGGATATTAGAGACTGTGATTAAGCATGGAGCAAGACCTGCAGAGCCTGGAGAATTTACAAAACGTGCTTTTTTGAATGGCAGGATTGACCTTTCCCAGGCAGAATCTGTAATTGATATTATTAATGCCAAGAATGATTTTGCCTTAGAATCTTCGATTCATCAGCTTCGAGGAAATATCAAAGACAAAATTAGAAATATCCGTAAAAGTATTATTCATGAGCTTGCATTTATTGAATCTGCTTTGGATGACCCTGAGCATGTGATGATTGACGACGGATATGGGGAATGGTTAAATGAGATTATTATGGAAATTATTGCACAGATTGAGGAAATTTTATCTGTGTCAGAGAATGGGGAATTATTGAAAGAAGGAATTCGTACTGTGATTGTAGGGAAGCCGAATGCGGGAAAGTCTTCTTTGATGAATGTGCTAGTCGGCAAAGAGCGTGCAATTGTTACCGATATCCCTGGCACTACCCGCGATGCTTTGGAAGAACAGGTTAATTTAGATGGAATTACTTTAAATATCGTAGATACTGCCGGAATCCGTAAGACGGAAGATATGGTAGAAAAAATTGGTGTGGAAAAAACAAAAGAGTATCTGGAACAGGCAGATGTAATTATTTATGTTGTAGATGCTTCTGTTGATTTAGATAGAAATGACCAGGATATCTTAAAGATATTAAAAAACCGTAAAGTCATTGTACTATTAAATAAGTCTGATTTATCCCAGGTAATCTCAGAGGAATATTTCAGGGAAAAAATGTCTGAGTATCAATTGTCTCTGCAGATTCTGCCTATTTCTGCAAAAGAGCAGATTGGTATAAAGGAACTAAAAGAAATTATTCAGAAAATGTTTTTTGCCGGAGAAATCGTTTCCAATGAGGAAATCTATATTACGAATATAAGGCAGAAGACAGCGTTGCAATCGGCTTTAGAAAGTTTACGTCTTGTAAGAAAAAGTATTGAATCTGGGATGCCCGAAGATTTTTATTCGATAGATTTGATGAGTGCTTATGAGTCTTTAGGTAAAATTACTGGAGAGACGGTGGGAGAAGATTTGGTAAATGAGATATTTGCAAAGTTTTGTATGGGAAAATAGGATTAATGAAAGATTAAAATAATTAAAAAATATTTAAATTAGAAATATTTTTAAGAAAACTATATATTTTAATTTTAAATAGTAATATTTTTTAAAATTTAAAATTAATAAAAAGGGAGGAAGAAGCATTTATGCCTTTTGTAGAAGAAACATATGATGTTTGTGTGGTTGGTGCAGGTCATGCAGGCTGTGAAGCGGCACTTGCTTGTGCCAGATTAGGATTGGAAACGATTATTTTTACAATTAGTATAGAAAGTATTGCCCTTATGCCTTGCAATCCTAACATTGGAGGAAGTTCTAAGGGTCATTTGGTGAGGGAAATTGATGCCTTGGGCGGTCAGATGGGTATCAATATTGATAAGACCTTTATTCAATCAAAAATGCTCAATGTTTCTAAAGGTCCTGCGGTACATTCATTACGCGCACAGGCTGATAAAGCGGAATATACCAGCCTTATGCGTAAGACTTTGGAGAATACAGAACATCTTACTTTGCGTCAGGCAGAGGTGACGGAACTTATCGTGGAAGATGGCGTAGTAAAAGGAGTAAAGACTTTTTCTGGAGCAGCTTATTATAGTAAGGCCGTTGTGCTCTGTACGGGAACTTATCTGAAAGCAAGATGCCTCTATGGAGACGTCGTAAACTATACGGGACCCAATGGTCTGCAGCCGGCGAATGCATTGTCCCAATCATTGCATGATAATAATATAGAAATATTCCGCTTTAAAACTGGAACTCCGGCAAGAATTGATAAACGTTCTCTTGATTTTACTAAAATGCAGGAGCAAAAAGGGGATGAGAGAGTAGTACCATTTTCTTTTACGACAGACCCGGAAGAGGTGCAGATAGAACAGGTCTCCTGTTGGCTCACTTATACGAATTCAGAGACCCATGAGATTATAAGAGAAAATTTGGATCGTTCTCCCCTATATTCAGGGATGATTGAAGGAACGGGTCCGAGGTACTGTCCTTCTATTGAAGATAAGGTTGTAAAGTTTGCGGATAAAGAGCGCCATCAGGTATTTATTGAACCGGAAGGCTTGTATACCAATGAAATGTATGTTGGAGGAATGTCCAGTTCATTGCCGGAGGACGTTCAATATAAAATGTACCGCACTGTTCCGGGATTGGAACAGGCAAAAATTGTCCGCAATGCATACGCTATTGAGTATGACTGTATCAATCCAAGGCAGCTTTATCCTACTCTGGAGTTTAAGACTATTAAGGGATTATTTTCTGGTGGACAATTTAATGGAAGTTCTGGTTATGAAGAAGCTGCAGCACAGGGTCTTGTTGCTGGAATTAATGCTGCAATGTCTGTGCTTGGTAAGGATCCTCTCATTTTAGACCGTTCTGAATCTTATATTGGTGTGTTGATTGATGATTTGGTAACGAAGGAAAATCATGAACCTTACCGTATGATGACTTCAAAAGCGGAATATCGCTTACTTTTAAGACAGGATAATGCAGATTTACGTCTTTCTGAAAAAGGATATCGCGTAGGGCTGATTAGCCAGGAGCGTTATGATTGGGTAGTTGAGAAAGAACGTTTGATTGCCAGGGAAGTGGAACGAATTGAACATGTCAATATAGGGGCAAATGCTGTTGTACAGAAATTGTTAGAGGAACATCAGAGTACACCTTTAAAAACAGGAACTACTTTGGCAGAATTAATCCGCCGTCCAGAGCTTTCTTATGAAGACCTTGCAGATATAGATCCGCAAAGACCAGAGCTTGCCAGAGATGTGGTTGAACAGGTGAATATTCATGTGAAGTATGACGGTTATATCAAACGGCAAATGAAACAAGTGAAAGAGTTTAAGAAATTGGAAAATAAAAAGCTGCCGGAACATTTTGATTATAATGAAATTCAGAGTCTGCGTATCGAAGCAAAACAGAAATTAAATCTTTATCAGCCGGTCAACGTAGGACAGGCTTCAAGGATAGCTGGTGTATCGCCGGCAGATATTTCTGTATTGCTGGTTTATTTGGAACAATGGAACCGCAAACAAAGTCAGTCATTGGATTGATACATGGATGATATGTCTTTTATGGAAAAAAATTAAAAATGATATAAGATATTTTATGAGAAACAATTTTCTAATAATTTAAAAACGAGTGAGGATTATATATGCATTATGATTTAAGTAGATTACAGGATGGATTGGCAAAATTGAATATTTCTTTTTCTGAATTGCAGTTTAAACAGCTTTTAATTTTCTATGAGATGTTAAATGAAAAGAATAAGGTATTGAATCTTACCACCATTACGGACTTTGAAGAAGTGGTGGACAAACATTTTATCGATTCACTATCTTTAATTAAGATGGTGGATTTGACTCAGCCCTTGAAAATTTTAGATTTAGGAACTGGAGCAGGTTTTCCTGGCATTCCTTTGAAGATTGCTTTTCCTCAGTTGGAGATTGTTTTGATGGATTCACTGAATAAAAAGATTCTCTTTCTGCAGGATGTAATTACAGAATTAAATTTGCATAAAATTGCCGCTTTGCATGGTAGGGCGGAGGAAATCGCTCGAAAATTTGATTATAGGGAGCGGTTTGACATTTGTGTTTCCCGGGCAGTAGCTAATCTTTCTTCTTTGAGTGAATATTGTATCCCTTTTGTGAAACAAGGTGGATTGTTTATTTCTTATAAAGCGGGAGAGATAGAAGAGGAAGTCCTGCAGGCAAAACGTGCAGTACATCTTTTAGGAGGTAAGATTAGAGAGGTTGAAAAATTCCAATTGCCAGGAACGGATATTTGGAGGTCTTTTGTGAAAATTGAAAAGATAAATAAGACCTCCAAAACATATCCAAGGAAAGCTGGAACTCCTACAAGAGAGCCGTTATAATTTGTAATGTTTTTTCCGCTCTTTCAAGTTGAGGTAGGTATTTACTGTCAGAAATATAAGTTGCTTCTATGGAAGGATTACAGGAGATATAAGAGTCAATAATGTCCTGCATTCCTTCTTTTTCTATGCTGCCGATTAGATGAATGCTGTTGCTGATTTTTTTCAAAGCATGTCTGATGTTAATGTTAGTGTAGTTTGATTTAATGCTCGACAATAGATATTTACCATTGCTCTCACCAAGGTGCGCTGATTCATAATAGTAATCAATTGCCGTTGTTGAGATTATCCGTTGATTATAAAAATAATCTTTGGAAAATGTGTATTCAATATTTTGTTTGGAATATTCCAGGTTGTAAATTAATGTTCCAATAATTGGAGAATCAATGAGATATTTTAATGCATTTTTCTTCTTGTCCGGAGTCTTGCAAAGTTCTGTCAAATCGGATGGATTGATGACAATGATTTTATCGAACAAGTCGGATTCCATATGGCAAGCCATCAAAGTAAAGGAAGAAGATTCTCCCGTTGTAATTACGTGTGTTGCTGTGCCGATAATATTCTTGATAAAATCTGTAATTAATTGCACATAGAGAAAATTGATATAGGTTATGTTAGGTTTTGCGCTTCGTCCACACCCTAATAAATCAATTGTATATACGGTGTGATGTTTTGCCAGTTGTTTTGCTATTTTATTCCATTCATAATTGGAAGAAGATGGATTTAAGTCATGGATTAAAAGCAAGGGGGTACCTTTGCCTTGCTTGGTATAATAAATATTTCCATAACGCCAATCGAAAAATTTACCGTTGTCTGTTTTTAATAAATTTTTCCTGGGAGAAGAAATACTGATTAATTTATTGATACCATACATACTGATGCCTGTTAATGTGGTAAGAATTAGAAAATTGCGAATATGCTTTCTTTTCATAGCAGTATCTCCTTTCTTTGAAATATCTTTGTTATTATTATAGTCGAAATATTCTAGATATACAAGCTAAATATAATGTTTGAATTTTTCTATATAAAATTTGATTGCGAGTGAACAGTAATTGTAACAGAATTCAGTTTTAAGTGAATAATAAGGTATATTGAACGACAAAAATTCTTGTTTTTGTCGTTTGCTTGCGCCGATTTTGCTTGCGTGAAATACAGTATCTACCTAATTGCTTATGGAAATAAAAAAATCTTTTCATTATTTAGAAGATGGGATAAAATAATAGTATGAAATGAATTTTAAGAAGTTTGCATTAGAACAAATGTTCAGAGGAGAAGAAATTATATGGTTGAAGAATATTTAGAAAAATTATATCAGGAATTTTATGAGAAAAAATTAAGTCTCGAGCAAGAATGTCAGAGAAGAGAAGTACGTTTAAACAATAACAAAAAATTTATACATACTCTGGAGGAATCTTTGGATGAAGATTTTGAAACCTTTTCTCCCAGAAATGTAGATGAAGAAAGTCATATGAAAATAGAATCTTTGAAAGAAGAACAGAAAAATATTATTTCTGGAATTAACGAACAGAAAATAGAAATTTCTAATGTTGATAAAAAGATGGAAGAATTAGAGACAGTATTGGAAAATTTTCGTATGACTCAAGGGTATATAGATATACCCTCAAATCAGAATATTGATATTGCAGAAGCGAATCAAGAAATAAGTTTTGCAGGAAATCAGGAAGAAGGAAGTTTATCTTTAAAAGATATATCTAATAATATTTTGCCAGATTTTACAAATATATATCACAAAATTGAAATGTGTTATAAGTTATTTGATGTGGACATTACTAGGTGTAAATTAGAACTTTCTCAGATTCAGAAAGATACTAACGAAATTATTAAAAAGTTACAGAAGAACATAAAAAGTAATATAACTAAATGAAAATGAATATAGTATTGAAAGGGATTAAAAAAGATATTAGCGGATAAGATAAATGGACTTCAGTGAATACTATGGGTTGTGTTAATGATTTTTATAATATTTTCCATAATTTTTACTCCCGCAAGCAATGAGAAAAATAGCCATGCTAAGTGCCCTGTGGGTATGCATGGATATTTGACGGTGCTATGCACCAGTGGCGCATGTTTAGCATGGACCGGAATGAAATGCAGATGCCGCGAGTAAGTGCCCTGTGGGTGCAAAAACCCCGCTGCTCTGAAGCGTTGCAAACTTGATACTCCGTTGCATGCAGCGGGATTTTGATTTCTGGGCATGGTATTAATTTGATAGCTGATTATAATACTATGTCGTTGGAAGAAAAGAAAGATTTAATATAAAAAAGTATGTGGATTTACTGGTATTGAAATGGCAGTCATATCTATTTATGACTGTATTTATAAATGTATTACCCACTAATTTTGTATATGTAGCTTTAGTAGTTATTGTCATTGATTATTTAATGATTATTATTCTGATTAATATAGGTTATAAAAAATAAGAATGTTTCACGTGAAACATGAAATGGAAGAATATTCTATTTTTATTTATGTTTCACGTGAAACATTTTTTAACCTTATAAGATTAGGGTGTGAAAAAATAAGAATTAAATATGATATTGGTGATTTGCATAAATGGGAAAAAAAAGCAGTGACTTGTTCAAACGTTAGTATTTTTTAGCATTCTATTTAAACTAGCAATTTCCAAACACGATGTTTGAAAAAGGCTTATTTGAGCCATGAATTGCGAATATAAGCCAGTTGCAAAATTATACATATATTTCCAAGGAATACTAAGAAATTCTTTTGACTATAATACGCGTAAAGGTATCGGCACATATTGCATTGCGAAACCTGCCAGTTCGTGCAAGGCATTCCCTTCAGGTATCGGCACGCATCGCATTGCGAAACCTGCCAATTCGTCGCAAGATATTCCCTTCGGGTATCGGCACGTATCGCATTGCGATATCTGCCAATTCGTGCAAGGCATTCCCTTCGGGTATCGACACGTATCGCATTGCAATACCTGCCAATTCGTTGCAAGGCATTCCCTTCGGGTATCGGCACGTATCGCATTGCGATACCTGCCAGTTCGTTGCAAGGCATTCCAGAAATGCTTTGCATTTGCCTTGCTCCTATGCTTCGCATTTGCCTTGCTCCTATGCTTTGCATTTGCTTGCTCCTGTGACGTTTGTGCTTATAAATCGCCAGCAGATAGTTAAAAAATTACCTTTTGATGCATTATTCCTTATAAATAACTATTCTTATAAAAAATATCAACAAATAATTATCTATAAAAAAGTCATTCAGGAATATGAGTACCCATATAGAGGTAAATTTTGTAATATATTATATGCAAAAAAATCAATAATATTCTTTTAAATGGCATGGAAATCAATTTTTAAAATATCCTTACATCTACCAATATATCTTTATTCTGCCATCTGCTGCATATACCCGCACGAACAGGACAACGCTCTGGCAAACTAACTGCTAACTGCAACCAAACCCCTCATTTCATAAGAATATTTTGAAGATTGATTTCCGTGTTTAAATGGTTATATCTATTTCCGTATCATTCACAAAGTACTATATCTTGATACCAAAAAGCATATATAGTATATAGTATTAAATATAAAAAAGTGATATAATATGTTGTAAAGAGAGACATGTATGAAATATATTAAAATTTCTATTGTAATAGATAACATTATAAAAAGTAAAAGAAAAATCTTTTTGTGCGAAAACACGTGCAAAATGGAGGAAAAACATGGGAAGAATTATAGCAATTGCTAACCAAAAAGGTGGCGTTGGAAAGACAACAACAGCAATAAATTTATCTGCCTGTATTGCGGAGGCAGGTAAGAGAGTATTAACGATTGATTTAGATCCACAGGGTAACACTACAAGTGGGCTTGGTTTGGAAAAAGAAAAGATTGAAAACACAGTATATGAATTAATGATAGGACAGTGTACAATTCGAGAAAGTCTGAGTAAGACAAATATAGACAATTTATCATTGATTGCATCAGATATTAATCTGGCAGGTGCAGAGATTGAATTGATTGGTATTAACGAGAAAGAATACATATTAAAAAATGAAGTGGACTATATAAGGGATGATTATGATTATATTATTATAGATTGCCCTCCATCTCTTAATATGCTCACAATTAATGCAATGACTACTGCAAATACGGTATTAGTTCCAATTCAATGTGAATACTATGCTTTGGAAGGATTAAGCCAGCTTGTACATACAATCAATTTGGTACAGGAGAGATTAAACCCTGATTTGGAAATGGAGGGAGTAGTCTTTACCATGTACGATGCCAGGACAAATTTATCTCTGCAGGTAGTGGACAATGTAAAGAAAAATCTTAGCACAAATATCTATAAGACAATTATCCCCAGAAATATTCGATTAGCGGAAGCTCCCAGTTATGGGATGCCTATCAATATGTATGATTCCAAATCAGCAGGAGCAGAGAGTTATCGTCTATTGGCAAAAGAAGTGATAGAAAGAGAGGATTTGTAATGGCAGCAGCGCGAGGTCTGGGAAAGGGTTTAGATACCATGATTCCCAATAAAATTGGCGGAGACGTAGCAAAAGCTGATAATTCAAGAAAGCCGGAAATTGACAAAGATGTAGTATATGTCAAGATTGGCAAAGTTGAACCAAACAGAGAACAGCCGAGAAAGAATTTTGATGAAGATGCCTTGTTAGAATTATCTGAATCCTTAAAACAATATGGTGTGTTGCAGCCATTACTGGTGCAGGATAAAAAGGATTATTATGAAATCATTGCCGGAGAACGAAGATGGAGGGCAGCTAAGCTTGCCGGTTTGAAGGAAATACCAGTTATTATCAAGAAGCTGACGGATCAGGAAATTGTTGAAATCTCCTTGATTGAAAATATTCAGAGGGAGAATCTGAATCCGATAGAAGAAGCTTTGGCATATAAGCGTCTTTTGAAGGAATTTAATTTGAAACAGGATGAAGTTGCGGAGCGTGTATCAAAATCCAGAACTGCAGTGACTAATTCCATGCGGTTGCTGAAATTAGATGAACGAGTGCAGCAGATGGTAATAGATGAACTCATTACTACAGGACATGCCCGTACCTTGCTTGCTATTCCAGATAATGAGAAACAGTATGCATTGGCGCAGCAGATTTTTGATGAAAAGCTTAGTGTAAGAGAGACGGAAAAACTTATCAAAAAAATGCAGAATCCAAAAGCTGAAGTTTCAAAAAATCAGGAAGATACCAGCATGGCGGTATTTTACGAAGATATGGAGCAGAAACTTAAAAATATAATGGGAACAAAGGTATCAATCAGTCATAAGGATAATAAAAAGGGTAAGATAGAAATCGAATATTATTCAAATGATGAGTTGGAGCGGATTGTTGAATTGTTTCAGACCATCCATCAAACAGAATAATATATCGAATATATGTTCTAATATTTATTGAAGACAAAATACAGAATGGAGGAAAATATGAACTCAGATTATTTGGGAATTTATATTTCAGTAGATGATTTGTTAATAACAATAGGAATTATGGCAATAATTATGGTGATATTATTTGTATTGCTGCTGGTGAATATGGGCAAGACAAGCAAACTTCGCAAAAGATACGAAGCATTTATGCAAGGGAAAGATGCAGAATCTTTGGAAGATACTTTGGTTACAAGAATTCAGCAGATAGACCAGCTTGTTACATCTGAGAAAAGAAATAGGGAAGATATTGAGAAAATTTCTGATATCTTATTACATACATTTCAGAAAGTTGGTATGGTTAAATACGATGCTTTCCATGAGATGGGAGGAAAGCTGAGTTTCTCTTTAGCATTGCTGGATCAGAAGAATGATGGGTTAATCATCAATGCCATGCATAGCCGGGAAGGTTGCTATACTTATATCAAAGAGATTTTAAATGGAAATTCTATTATTGTATTAGCAGATGAAGAAAGAGAAGCCTTGAACATTGCTTTGGGCAAGAAAGAAAAAATGATTGAAAAAGAATAACTTTTTCTCATAAATAAATTGCAAATTACTGAATTATATTATATAATAAGTAAAGGCACTTCTTCTGGGAAGGTGGGAAGTAGAATGCATAGTTATCTGAGAAGCATCGGATTCAGGAATGTGAAACATAAACAGGAAATAAAATCATTGATTGATGATATTATCAATAATCCTGATATCAAGAAAATTACCGAGGACGAAGATGGAAATGTATTCGCAGAACTGAGCAGAGAATTTGGGCAATTTATCGGGATTGCTGTTCGGGGAGAATATGTAGACGATACGAATTTTCAGATGGATTACTATTACCCATACTTCGTTGGCAGTGGAGTCAGTACGGAAGAGAAAGTAGAAGTTGAGAAACGCTCTGACAGGGAGGCTTATGCCGGAATCTGTGATGAGATGAGAATTGGAGTTACGTTGATATTTTATCTGCAGAATGTCATAGAATACCTCCAGGAGTCACAGACCAAGAGTGGAAGGAGGATTCCTATTAACACCACAATTTCTGCTTTATCAACGAGTGGGAAAGTGATTCTTCCAATATACAAGAATGAATCACAGATTAAGTATAGTGAGAAGTATAACAATAATCGTACTCATTTAATGGCAGCTGCCAGAGATGGGGACGAAGAAGCAATGGAAAGTCTCACTTTAGAAGACATTGATACTTATTCGATGATTTCCAGAAGAGTCATGACAGAAGATATTTTTTCTATTGTAGATACCTATTTTATGCCTTATGGAATTGAAAGTGATCAATACAGCATTATGGGAGAAATCTTGGATTTCTATACAGTGGAGAATAAACAGACTGCAGAGAAATGTTATGTTCTGACATTGAACAGCAACCATCTGATTTTTGATGTCTGTATCAATCAGGAAGATTTATTGGGAGAACCAGCACCGGGACGCCGCTTTAAAGGTGTAATCTGGATGCAGGGGCAGATTAATTACAATATTTAATGACAGCAAGTAAAATAAATATAGATTTTCAAAATGTCGCTATAGCTCAGCTGGATAGAGCGACCGCCTCCTAAGCGGTAGGCCGGAGGTTCAAATCCTCTTAGCGACGCTGTGGAAAATGCCGAAGATACTGGAAATCCAGGGTTTTCGGCATTTTACTATATTTATTTGCTAATCAAAATGGCAGTTCAGCTAATTATCCGAATAATTTTATTGTAAATATTGCTAATTGAAAAGGCGGGAGTTTCCTGTCCTAATTCGTGACTTCGTCCCAATTTGTGACGAAGTTGAAACTTATTGTGTAGGAACATTTCGAAAGATGCAGAAAAATGTTTTGGTATCAAACTTATTCAAGATGAAGTAATCATTAGAGATATATTACAGAGGTTGGAGTTAGAAGTAAAGGAAAGAGCATTTTCCTATGAAAAAAATCGGCAAGATAGCCGAAGCCTATAGACTAAATGACATTTGGTTTTTCTTTAATAAAGTGATAGTAAGATGTATAATTATTAAAAAAAGAAGACGATAGTTTGGGATATGTGAAGTTTAAAATTAAATTTATTAATCAATTTGCCAAATACGAAAACATAAAAAGAAGAATTTCTTTGTTTAAAAGTGCGCTTGAGATTGAAAATCTTTATAAACTTCGTTGTGGCTTTTCTGCACATCCGGCTCATTCAAAATGGTGGGATTTTAGCGAAATTTATGAAGGTGATATTGAAGAAATAATGTATTCCGTTAAATCAACAGTAATTAAATTTTTGATGTTTGAAAGGGATAATAGAAAAATAGAAAAAGTTCCATTTTGTTGGTCTGACTGGTTCATGGATAACTGCGATATAATTTATGATGCTGTACGGTTTCATAAATTACCCATATTAAATTAATTTGTCCTCTTTTTCTGCGGAGATGGCGAGATTATTGCTATCCCCGTAGAAAAATGTTTGATATACTGTGAAAGCAAACAATAAGCATACATAAAACTTGGTATTCCAATTTTGAATTTCAAGTTTGAGGATATACAAAGAAACAGAACTTGAAATCGCAAATTGTGATTTCAAGTTACTCATAGTTTTGAGGTTCCAATCTGGCATTTCAAAATAGAAAGGGCGATAAAGATGGCTGATACAGAACAAACAGCTCTGACAAAGGCAAATAATGATACCCAAGAAATAAGTATTGAATCAGCAGAGTCCGATATAAAAAGCATGATATATGTTATCCGTAACCAGCAGGTTATGATAGACAGTGATTTAGCGATGCTGTATCAAGTAGAAACAAAGCGATTAAATGAAGCGGCAAAACGTAATATCTCAAGATTTCCAGAAAGATTCCGATTCCAACTGACGAAAGAGGAATATGAAATCTTGAAGTCGCAAATTGCGACTTCAAGTTCGGAGGATGATAATGGATATGGCGGGCGTAGGAAACTGCCATTTGTTTTTACAGAACAAGGAATTGCAATGCTTTCTGCTGTTTTGCGTAGTGATGTTGCTATCCGAGTAAGCATTAGGATTATGGACACTTTTGTGGAGATGCGGAAGTATATGGCAAATACCTCTTTGCTGTATGAGCGGTTAAATGCAATGGAGGTTCGCCAGATAAATTACCAAGCGGAAACAGACGAGCGTTTTGAGAGAGTTTTTGCGTACATATCCGAGCATGAGGAATCCAGTCAAAAAGTATTTTTTGACGGACAGATTTATGATGCGTTCAGTCTGATAGTAAGCCTAATTCAAAAAGCAGAGAAAGAAATCACTCTGATAGACGGATATGTGGATGTTGGGACATTGAATCTGCTTTCAAAGAAAAAGTCTGATGTTGCAGTAACTATTTATACACAGAAACAGACGAAGCTAACGAAAGCTGATGTTAAGAACTTCAATGCACAGTACCCGACATTGAAAATAAAATATACCAAGGTATTCCATGACAGGTTTTTGATTCTTGACCGAACGACAGTCTATCATGTAGGAGCTTCTTTGAAAGATGCAGGAAAAAAGTGTTTTGGCATCAATCTAATTCAAGATATAGGCATCATCAGAGACATTCTGCAAAGGTTGAAACTGGAAACAGAGGAATGAGAATCTCTTTGAGGTCGCAATTTGCGACCTTAGAAAAATGAAAAAAGTTTTATTCTTATTAATTTAAGGAGAGAGAATAATCATGAATGAAATATTTTTATCAGCCCAAACACCTACATGTCATGTACAATATTCTATGCATATAGTTGATACTACGGTTTTGTCATTGAATAAATACCAGGATAGTTCAAAATTAAATGATTGTTGTAAGTCTGGGTGTCAAAATTATGGAAGAAAGTGGTCTTGTCCGCCTTTTGCTCCACAATATGAAGACTTTGTCCGAAATTATAAAAATATTAAAGTTATATTATTGAAAGCAGAACTCTCGCAATTTTCATATATCAAGAATGATTATTTGAAAATAAAGGCTGCAAATACGATATTAAAGAGTCGTATAGATAAAACATTGCGATACTTTAAAAATTTAGATACAAATTATATCTCAACAGGAAGCTGCCGGCTCTGTAAAAAATGCAAGAGAAAAGAGAACCTACCTTGCGCACATCCTGAGTTTATGTCATATAGTTTTGAGTCGTTGGGAATAAATGTATGCAAGCTGACAGAAGAGTTATTTGACACGGAATTATTATGGTACTCTAAAAATAATCTACCCCTATATACTTGTGTGGTAGCCGGGCTCCTATCCAATAATGAATTTTCTTCAGAAAAAATTGTCGATGTAATTAAAGAATATCATTAGGTTCTTTTAGCATACAGAATTTGCTTGCCGGTAAATATTATCATTAAAATGTTACAGCTTTTGCCAGTTCAAAATAAATATTGTAAATCGCAAATGCCTATGATAAAATGAAGATAAGCATTGATAAGCGTTGTTTTATCTTATAGGAAAGACCTTGTCACGCTAAAGCGTGAAAGTGTCTTCCTATAAGATAAAAATAATTATGCGCACTCGCACAAGAGGAAAATATTGCTTCGCAATTGTGCTCGGCGCAGCAAAGTGTGCAAGCCATCTCCGTTTAGCGCGCCCCCATGAATGGGGGTAAGGGGGTTGAAGTGGGCTTGCCCACTTTGTTCAAATGTAACAGGCGCAAAAGCCTGCAAATTCATAGGCTGGAGGAAAATGTATGGGAAATGATAAGACACAAAAGAGGAAGGTACAAATAATATCCGTTTTAACGCTATTTGTATTTTTGGTTGACATATATTTAATAATTTATGTTCCCACAGATTATATTCTTGCAACAGCGGCTTTTGTGACACTTGTGTTTACTGTTTTTACTTTTAACAGTTGGTTTAAGCTGAAAGAAATTGAAGAGCATCATCGGCAAGAGCAATACACCGATATCATGAAAGCAGAAAAAGGTACATATGTAGTTACCCTGGAAATGATGAAAGAGATGAATGAGAAAATCAATTTCATCGGACAGAAAATTATGCCTTTGGGCAAAGTCGGGGATGAAAATCAGCGAAAGATAGCTTCCATGTTGGACAGCATTGTCCAGGATCAAAAGAAGATTGCCAAAATAACTATCAGCCGCAGCAAAGAAAATGCAGATGCATTGATGAATTCTAATGATCAGCTTTTGACTCAAATGGCAGCCTTTCGAGACAGCATAGACGCTATTCGCAACCAGGTCAGCAAACAATTGGAGATGAATGGTCAGGGAAATGGCGACATAGGGGAAATTAAAAATGAGTTGTTTGACAAAATACAGGAACTGACAGAGTCCATTAAGAAAGAAGTAGATGAAATTTCTGAGAATATTGAGATTTCTAATCAGTCAGTGGAAAATTTAGTATCTGTAAATAAAATGGTGATGCAGAAAGAAGCAGCAGCTGCATCAATGTATCAAGAAAAGGCAGTGATAGCAGAAGAGCCGGCAATGGAAGCAGAAGAGCCAGCAATGACAGAAGAATCAGTGCTTCCACAAGAACCAGTAATTCCAGAAACAATTGAAATAGATAACGATGCTATATCCGAGCTTATTATGGAGAAGAAATCTTTAGACGAGGTTCCTATGGAAGAATCTCCGGTTACAGAATCTGTGGCTGAACCAGTGATCTCAGACCCTAATAAGCCGATGAGTCCGGAAGATATAGCAGCATTGCTGGCAAGTACGACAGAGCAGAATTCTTTCGAGAGTGTTCCTGAGCCGATAGAGAAGAAGAAGCCGTCAATGCCGGATATGTCAGACCCTAATAAGCCGATGAGTCCGGAAGATATAGCAGCATTGATTGCGAATACGGAGACGGAGGACCTTCCTGAGGAAACAGTGAAGTTTGAGGAAGAAGAGAAGCCGTCAATGCCGGATATGTCAGACCCCAATAAGCCGATGAGCCCGGAAGATATAGCAGCATTGATTGCAAATATGTAAATTTTGGCAGCAGTTTTTCAAAAAATGGAAAACTGCTGTTTTTGTCATCAAATATATTTTTATCCATATAATAATAAAAATCTAAATTCCTTATTGGAGCAAAATGAAACATAAAAAAACACTGAAACAGAAACTTGCAGAGATAGGGTATAAAAAGCCTAATTTAGAAAAAAAGATGGGAGCAATAGAAAAATCATTTAATGAAGTAAAAAAGATGTTAAGTGATAAAAATTAAAAAGATTAAAGTACGAAAAAAAAGAACCCATCATGAGAGCGCATCATCACAACAAGTTCTTACATGCGCCTCCAGGGGTTCGAACCCTGGACACCCTGATTAAGAGTCAGGTGCTCTGCCAGCTGAGCTAGAGGCGCTTACTTCTTTTCTTAAGACAAGGATTATTATATAATAAAATATTAAGGAATGCAAGAACTTTTTTTATTTTTTTCATTATTTTTTTGCAAAAAGTTTTCCTGTTATTGACAAAAAAAAGAGAAAAGAGTAGAATTGTACTAAGCTGATAATACAGATAGAAGACAAAAGGAGAACAATATGAAAAAAGTTTTAAAGTATGGGGTAATTACAGTTGTCGCTTTGCTTGTGGCATTTGTATATTACTATGTCACGATTCCTGCATTTAATATTCATTCTGTGGGGACGTGGTGGTTCATCATTGGCGCAGTGGCTATCGTAGGATTTGCTATCGAAGGGCGAAAGCTAATCCAGGAACACCGCACTGGCGTAGAATTTATAAAGGAAGAAAAAAAGCTAAAGATTAGTATCAGTATAGCAGGAAAGATTACTTTAGGTATTCTGGCAGTACTTCTGGTTATTCTGGCAATCGGGGCACTGTTATCCTCACCGATTATTAATGCCAAAAAATACCAGGAATTGATGACTGTGGAGAACCGTGATTTTACACAGGATATATCAGAGGTTGATTACAACACCATTCCCATTTTGGACAAAGATTCGGCCGCTCTTTTGGGTAACAGGAAAATGGGCAGCATGGTGGATATGGTGTCACAGTTTGAAGTTTCCGGCGATTACAGTCAGATAAATGTCAATAATAAGCCGGTGCGTGTAACGCCTTTAACTTACGCAAGCCCCATTAAATGGCTGACAAACCAGAGCAGCGGCATTCCGGCATATATCAAAATTGATATGGCTACACAGGATACGGAATGCGTTAAGCTGGACCAGGGCATTAAATATTCCAAAGCAGAATATCTGAACCGCAACATATACCGTCATCTGCGTTTCCATTATCCCACATATATTTTTACAGAACAGATTTTCTTTGAGATTGATGAGGAGGGAACGCCATATTGGATTTGTCCGGTAAAGAAATTTAATATTGGGCTGTTCGGCGGCGTGACCATTGGAAATGTAGTAATCTGTAATGCTATCACGGGAGAATGTACGGATTATAAGATTGATGAAGTGCCTCAGTGGGTGGATAAAGTCTATCAAGCTGAACTTCTGATGGAACTTTACGATTACAACGGTACATTGAAGCACGGTTTTTTTAACAGCGTACTGGGGCAGAAAGACTGCTTGCAGACAACAAACGGTTATAACTATATTGCCTTGGAGGATGATGTATGGGTGTATTCTGGCGTGACCAGCGTCAGTGGGGACCAGTCCAACGTAGGCTTTGTGCTGATGAATCAGCGCACTATGGAGACGCGTTTCTATAAGATTGAGGGAGCAACTGAGGAATCAGCGATGTCTTCTGCGGAAGGGCAGGTACAGAATCTTGGTTACAGTGCCACATTCCCGCTGCTATTGAATATCTCAGGGGAGCCCACTTATTTCATGGCTCTGAAGGATGATGCAGGTTTGGTGAAAATGTATGGCATGGTAAATATCCAGAAGTATCAGTGGGTAGCAACCGGAAATACCATACAGGAATGCGAGAAAGCTTATAGCAAATTATTGAAAAATAATGGAATTGCCTCAACTTTGGAAAAGAAGAGCAAGACCATATCCGGCAGGATAACTAATTTCATTCCAGTAAATATTGAAGGAAATACGCATATCTATTTTGCATTGGAGGGCGAAGAGGAAGTCTTTGATGTGGATTTGACTAATACAGACCTCTTGGATATTGTTAAGTATCAGCAAGGAGATATGATAGAGATACTATATACGGATGATGATTATCCGGCGAAAGTAGTAAAAATCAAATAAGCGAGTATTGGAATGATTCTGTGATAATTGTCGGAATAACATAAGAATATTGAAACTGCCCGGTGAGAGCAATCAGCACTAGTTTAACCGGGCAGTAATGTTTGGCATATCTAAGGAAATCCTGATTAAAGCGTTTCCCTGATTTACCGGGAGGCTATTAACTTGCAGATAGGATTTCCTTTTGCCGAAAATCTTTCCTCATATTCCGTCATGATATTTCCCTGGTTCATAATCTCATCATGATGGAGGTCCCGGGTAAATGCGTTGAGTTTCCAACCTGCTTCTTTTACCTCCTCCAAAGAAAAGTCAAAAAGCCCTGTGTTGTCTGTTTTAAACTCTACAATTCCGTTCCCTTTTAAAATCTGCTGATAGAGGGCAAAAAACTGACGAGAAGTTAGGCGGCGTTTGGCATGGCGGTCTTTGGGCCAGGGATCAGAGAAATTCAAATATATGCGGTCAACCTCGTCTTTATCAAAGATTTGACATATATCTTCCGCGTCCATTCGGATAAAACGTATATTCTCAAGTGGTTCTTCTTCCAATTTCTGAAGTCCCCGCAGCAAGACACTGGAATATTTTTCGATTCCCACATAATTTATCTGTGGGTTCCTCTTGGCAAGTTCCATAATGAATTTACCTTTCCCCATGCCAATTTCAATATGGATAGGATTATCATTGCCGAATAGGGAATGCCATTGCCCCTTAGGCGGTTCTGTCTCAGGGATGCAGTAGTCGTTTTCAGCAATCGCTTCGCGGGAACCAGGAATATTTCGTAATCTCATAAGTACCTCCTGAAATCTTTTCTGTCTTTTTATTATATATTTTACTATATATTTAAAAATAAAAAAATACAAGTAATATAGAAAGTTGATTTGCATATTTGGATATGCTATACTATAGGCGATGTAATAATTTTGTAATAGTTCAGTCATCATTTTATCATAAATGATTTGGTGGGCTGGAATGACACAGAAATCACATATGAGGAGAATTTTTCATGAAAAACAGAAAGAGATGGCGAGCTCTGCTGGTGGGAATGATATGTCTGCTTCCGGTACACGCGGTCCCAGTACAGGCAGAGGAATATTGGCCGGAAGGTCCCCAGATTCAGGGAGAATCGGCAATTGTGATGGAAGCATCTACCGGAACCATACTGTATGAGAAGAATTCGCATGAGCGGTCTTATCCGGCAAGTATTACCAAAATTATGACAAGCCTGCTTGCAGTAGAGAATTCAAATCTGGATGAAGAAGTGACTTTCTCAAAAGATGCAGTATATAAGACCGAAGGTTCTGGAATTTCGCGTGATGTTGATGAAGTGATGTCTATGAGGGAATGTCTCTATGGCTTAATGCTGGAGTCAGCAAATGAGTGTGGTTACGCGATTGCCGAACACGTTGGCAAAGATTATCAGGATTTTATTAACATGATGAACAACAAGGCAAATGAATTGGGCTGTAAGGATACACATTTTAACAATCCCCACGGTTTGCCGGATGAGGACCATTGGACCAGCGCATATGATATGGCGTTGATTTCCAGGGCAGCGCTGCAGAACAATATTTTCCGCATGATTGTGAATACCAGGCGTTACACGATTCCTCCTACGAATAAGCATGATGAGGAGACTTACCTCTCCAACCATCATAAAATGCTCAATAATTATAAGGGGGATGAACAGTACCTTTATGATTACTGTATCGGCGGCAAGACAGGTTATACGAGCGTAGCCGGAAGCACCTTGGCGACTTTCGCGGAAAAAGATGGCATGACATTGATATGCGTTGTTACAAAGGAGCAGTCGCCAAATCATTATCTGGATACGCGGACATTGTTTGACTATTGTTTTGAAAATTTCCAGCTTTGGAATGTGGCAGAGAATGAGAAAAATTATACCGAGGATACACCGGAAATTAAGATATTTGAGAATGAGGATTCGTTTATCGGTTTAAATAAAGAAGGCTGTATCGTGCTTCCTATTGCGGCAGCATTTGAAGATGCGGTTCCTGAGATTAAGGAGACCAAAGATGACAGCCAGGTTGTGGGACGGATTGAATATACTTATGCAGACCGGACTGTCGGCGGAACTGATATAGAGATGACGGGCGCGAAAGTCCCAGAATTTAAATTCCAGAAGAAGATGGAAGAAACCAAACAGCCGGAAGAAAAGGTAATCAGGATTAATGTGAAATATGTGGTTATTGGTGTCTTATCGGTAATTCTTATTGTCGGGCTTGGTTTTGGCATTTATCATCTGGTAGATAACTTCTATCTGATAAAGTATAAGTTAGAAAGCCGTAGGCAGCAGAAGCAGAAGTTTAAAGAAATCAGAGCCAGGCGATGGTGGCGTAAAAGATGATAAAATGTCTTGAATCTCAATATAAGACATAATATAGAAAAAATTATATGATAAAGGACAATATATCAATTGATATATTGTCCTTTAAGTTTATCCAAGACATTGAAAAAATGGATATAAATTATCTGATAAATTATTAAAATTAAGAGTAAATTGCTGAAAATAATATTAAAGTAAATTTTCAATAGTACTGCAGCTGGTAAACGTAAGTCTTAAGGCGTGATGGTTATTGACTATTCTCTGTATCGGAAAGGGATGATTCAGTGGATATAAGACATGAAAATTCTTCCAATAATTTCAATAACTGTATTTTTTCTCTCGTATAAAAGAGGATGCCATCATAAGTTTTCATCATTGTAATATAAGCGCCTTCAAAGGTTTCCGATTCAGCGATAAGGTTCATGAGATAGTCCGTGTAAGAATGCTGCATTTTAAGAAACAGCGTTTCGCAATCAGATAAATCATAGGAGACAGATTCGGACATCTGGAACATCCGTTTGAGTTCCTGGTCTTGCCTTAGCTGCCTGGAAGATTTATTGATGATAAAATATCCATGCTCATCTTTGGGCAGGTTTAAGGTCTTAACAGCGCGCTGCACCTGCTTGGCCAGGCTGTCGGAAGCTGGGTAAAGGGATTCAAAATAGGGCATGAAGTCAGCTGCCTGCCGAAAATGTTCATTTCTTCCGCGTTGTCCGATTTCAGCATTAAGTATTCTGCGAATAATGGATTCACAAGTTTCCCTGGATGGATTCTTTTTTAATTTATTTTGTGACATGTTGCCTCCCTGTGGAATAAATGCTCGTCTCTAGTAATAATCTATAGGATATAGGGATATTTGTAAAGGATTAATTGACAGAATTCCTTAATAAGAATATACTTAAATCACCACCTTAATGAAAAAGGAGCGGAAAAACAATGGGAAAAATACAGGAAAAGAAAAATGCATTGATTGAAAAACTGCAGCAGGAAATGGCCCTTCATGGAGGAATCATGAAGACATCCGAACTTTATGAACTGTCGATGGATTATCGCAAAATTCAGCAGTTTGTGGAGGAAGGGATTTTAGAGAGGGTGAAGAACGGATATTACAGTATTGGGTTTACCGGAATGTCGGAGGAGAGCATGGTCAGCAGCCTGTTTCCAGATGGGGTGCTTTGCCTGGAGACGGCATTGCATTTTCAAGGATACTTGGAGACACGGCCTGCCTGCTGGCAGATTGCTGTTGATAAGAATACATCCAAGTCACGCTTTAAGATGAACTACCCTCCGGTACAGCCATATTATATAGAGCCGGATGTTTTGATGATGGGGGCAGAGGAGTTTGCTTTGGGCGAGGGGAAGATGTTCCTTTATAATAAGGAGCGTCTTATCTGTGACTGCCTGAAATTTGAAGAGAAACTGGAACGTGAAGTGCTGCAGCAAGCTTTGCGAAAATATATTGAGGAACAGGACAAAGATGTCCAGAAGCTTATGGAATATGCTAAATTTAGAAAAGTTATACAGAAGGTCCAGAATCGAATAGGAGTGTGGTTATAAGATGGATTTGGAGAGACGGCAAGAGAAGGTTTCATCAATTTACCAGGTAGCAATATCAGGAGCGGAAGAAATATTAAGAAGAACAAGCAGTCAGCCATGGAATGAGAATATTCTCTTAAAAAATGATGATTTCCTGCAAAATAAAAAATATCAGAAAGTGCTTTTGGACAGTCTGGATTTTTTTACACCGGAAGAAGAGATAGAGAATATCGTAGAAAACCTGGAGGAACTGTTTGAATCTCAGGCGGAGCCTATTGATTCAGACACCGGAGAAATGCAGGTTTTATTTTGCAGAAAAGGAAATAAGGATAATCCCATGAAGATTTTTCTTGAGATATGTAAGGTTCCGTATCGGATACCGTTTGAAATCCATCTGATTTCTTATCCAGGACATAAAATCTTTCCGCAGAAGAAGACGGGAATCCATGAGGAGAGCCAGGAAAACTTTACTTACAATATGTTTCCGCCTGAGGAATATCTGGCGCTTGCTTTTTATGAAGTGATAAAAGATTTGGAACTGATTGTAGACATGTCATGGTATAAACAAATCTATGAGACGCTGTGCAAAGAATCTGTAGTTGGCAGGAAAGTCTGGGAGAGCCTGAACCGGCTGATAAAGGAATATCCCATCCCATCTCTGGATAAACGTTTGGACACGCTTGCCGGCTACAAGGATTATGGATATATGAAAAAGCGTTGGAAAAGCCAGAGCAGGCGCAGAAGGGAATCTTACCCACGGTGGGAGGACGTGATAGCTTTGATGGTGCAGTTTTTGACGCCAATTTTTGAGGGGGTTCTGAAGGATGAGATATTTCTGGGCGATTGGATGCCGGAACTGGGAAGGTATCTGGATTAGTAATAGGAATTTCGATTAACAAGAGGGTAGCCATGTTTAATAAAAAATAAATTAATGTAAAAGGGGAAGGAATTTATCATATTGAGGGGAATCAATCATATTTTGCAGAAAGCGGATGGCATCATCTGGGGAATTCCCATGATTGTGCTGATTTTGGCGGTGGGTATTTATATGACAATCCGTCTGCAGGGGATTCAGGTGCGCCAGCTCTCGCTTGCCATTCGCAATCTTGTTACGAGGGAGAAAACAAAGGAGGCGGGGGAAGTCACTGCTTTTGCCGCTCTTTGCACGGCTTTGTCGGCAACCATCGGCACAGGAAATATTGTAGGAGTTGCCACAGCGCTGGCAGCGGGCGGTCCGGGTGCATTATTCTGGATGGTGGCGGCGGCAGCCGTGGGCACAGCGACAAAATATTCAGAATGCTTTTTGGCAGTCAGATACCGCAAAGTGGCAAAGGATGGACATATCCTCGGCGGACCATTTTATTATATTGAATGGGGAATGGGAAAGAATTGGAAGTGGATGGCAAAGCTGTTTGCATTTTTCGGGGCAGGCGCAGGACTGCTGGGAATTGGCACGTTCACCCAGATTAATGGCATTACCGGTGCAGTCAATCACTTTTTTGACCCACAGAATCAATGGACGGTAAACCTGTTCGGCAGGGATTATTCGTGGAGCGTTGTCATTTCCGGTATCCTCCTGACCATTTGTGTGGCGCTTGTGCTGATTGGCGGGCTGCAGCGGATATCAGGGGTGGCGCAGGTGCTTGTGCCATTGATGGCAGCAACGTATGTCACAGCGACTATGCTGATACTTGTGTTTCATTACAGGGAAATTCCCACTGCGTTTTCGCTTATCTTACAGAGTGCATTTGGGTTAAGGGCGGCAGCCGGGGGAACGTTGGGGGCTATGTTGGCAGCGATGCAAAAAGGCGTTGCCAGGGGAATCTTTTCCAACGAGGCCGGATTGGGAAGCGCGCCGATTGCCGCAGCTGCTGTGCGTACCAAGGAACCGGCAGCACAGGGGTTGGTGTCTATGCTGGGTACGGTAATTGATACCGGGATTATCTGCACGATGACAGGGCTCGCTATTATCGTGACCGGAACCTGGGATATGGGCCTTGATGGCGTGGCAGTGACAGCCAAGGCATTTGAGATGGGACTTCCTTTTGAGCCGGAGGTATCATCTTTCCTGCTGATGGCATGTCTGGTATGTTTCGCATTTACTACAATTTTGGGATGGAATTATTACAGTGAGAAATGTATGGAATACCTCACTGGAGGACGGCGGCAGGCAGTGGAAGCATACCGCCGGATCTATATCGTCTGTGTGTTCATTGGTCCGTTCCTGACAGTCTCGGCAGTGTGGACAATCGCAGATATTTTCAATGGGCTGATGGCAATTCCCAATTTGATTGCCATTGTAACCTTGAGCAATGTTATAGTCAAGGAGACAAGGCAATACCTCAGGAAGCAAGGATAACGCTTGCAATTGTGCCCACTAAAGTGGCAAACAGCGCACCGGCAAGGGTGTAGCGCGTCTTCTGCACCTTAGCTGTCATGAAATAAATGCTCATGGTGTAGAAAATCGTTTCTGTACAGCTCATCATAATAGAGGTTATCATGCCGTAGAGGGAATCCGGTCCATATTCCTTGAAAATATCCAGCACCAACCCGGTGGCAGCGGAGGAAGAAAACATTTTCACAATCGATACAGGGACTAAAGCGGCCGGAAAATGCAGAGGTTCTGTGATAATGCCCAACATAGAAGATAAGAGATCCAGGAATCCTGAAGCGCGCAGAACCCCAACGCCCACCATCAGCCCAATCAAAGTGGGCATAATGCCGATGACTGTGTGGAATCCGTCTGTGGCGCCTTTGATAAAGTCATCGTAAATGGAATGGTGGTTTAACAGCCCATAGCCGACAATCAGAAAAATAAAAATCGGTATCATGGCATCGGACAGAAAAAGGAGGATATTCATAGCGTACCTCCTTTTTTGATGTTTGTACGCGGCTGTTTTTCCGGCAGACATGCCATGACTTTGGCAAAAACAATCCCGGCAAGGGTAGAGAAAAAGGTTGCGATTATGGCAGGTCCTAAAATGGCAGTGGGATTTGTGGAGCCATACTGGCTGCGGTAGGCAATCATATTTACCGGAATCAGCTGGAAAGAGGAGACATTGAGGATAAGGAAGGTACACATTTCCTTGCTTGCCACCTTACTGTGGTGATTGAGCTTGCCCATTTCCTCCATTGCTTTCAAGCCGGCGGGGGTTGCTGCCCAGCCCAGCCCGAAGACATTGGCAATGATATTAGTGGAAATATATTCATTTGCCTTGTGGTCTTTGGGAATATTGGGAAACATAAACCGCAGAAGCGGATGGAGCATCCGTGCCGCCCCACGGATAATCCCGCAATTTTCAGCAATGCGCATGAGACCTACCCAGAGGGACATGACCCCTACCATGGTGATACAGAGCGTGACAGCTTCTTTGGAAGAATCCAGGGCAGCATTGGTGACTGCTGTAAGATTTCCGGTAAAAGCGGCATAGAGGATGCCAATGACAATCATAAAACCCCATAAGTAATTGAGCATAACATCACTTCCATAGATACAGTTGTTTTATCCTATGAGCCCTTACACGGAAATATGAAGCACAATTGTAAGCCTTACACAAAAATATGAAGCACAATTGTAAGCCTTATACGGAAATATGAAGCACTATTGTGGCAATCTTAAAGTACAGGAGCGTGGAGCAGATATCCACAATTGTTGAAATCAAGGGCGCAGCCATCAGTGCCGGGTCCAGGTGGATATGTTCTGCAATCAACGGCAGCGTGCAGCCAATAAATTTGGAGATGACAACGACAGCTACCAGCGAGAGTGAAATAATCACTGACATCTGGATGTCACCGTACTGGATAAAAATGCGGATACCATTTACGATGGCAAGCACAATGCTGACAATGATGGCAATGCGAAATTCCTTAAAGATCACGCGGAAAATGTCTTTAAACTTGATTTCATCTAACGAGAGCCCGCGAATCATCAAGGTTGAACTCTGGGAGCCGCAGTTGCCGCCGGTTCCGCTGAGCATGGGGATAAAGGACACCAAAAGTGGATAAAGCTTGAAGGATTCCTGGTAATGGTTGATAATGAAGCCGCTGACAGTGGCGGAAAGCATCAGCACCATCAGCCAGCCAATCCTGCTTTTGGCATGGGAAAAAACGGAGGTATTGAAATAACTGTCCTCCGTGGGCGTCATAGCAGCCATCTTCGTGATATCCTCGGTATTCTCTTCCTGCATGACATCCATAGCGTCATCGAACGTGACAATGCCCACCAGCCGTTCCTCCTGGTCAACGACCGGGATAGCAAGGAAATCATATTTATTGAAAATCTTGGCAACCTCTTCTTTGTCTTCATGCGTGTCCGTGTAGATGACATTTGTCTCCATGATATCTTCAATCTGCATGGAATCTTCTGCCATCAGAAGGTCCTTTACAGATACCATGCCGATAAGTTTGCGGTGTTCCGTCACATAACAGGTGTAAATGGTCTCCTTATCTACAGCAGTCTGACGGATACGGCTGATGGCCTCCCCCACGGTCATATCTTTCTTGATATTGACGTACTCGATGGTCATCAGGCTTCCGGCGCTGTCTTTGGGGTAGTGGAGCACCTGATTAATCATTTTGCGGGTCTCTTCATCGGTGTTGCGCAGGATACGTGCAACCACGTTTGCCGGCATCTCTTCAATGATATCCACGGTATCGTCCAGGAAAATATCGTCCATCACGGCTCGCAGCTCGCGGTCTGTAAGGGCATTGATTAAAGTCTCCTGCATGTCCCTGCTCATATAAGTGAAAGTCTCAGCCGCTTCCTCCTTGGGCAGTAGGCGGTAGAGCAGCGGAATTTCCTTTTTGTCGATTTCGTCAAATAAAAGGGCGATATCTGCCGCGTTTAAATTGCCTAGCATCTGCCTCAACATGGAATATTTACGTTCTGAGAGCATCCCTTCCGCCAGTTCTTGAATTTCTTCCAGTTCCATGTCCACAAAATCCAGTTCTTCTAAGTTGATGTTATCAAAGTTATCCATGGCAGTTCCTCCTTTCATTCGGAAAGCATTTGCCTTGCTCCTATGCTTTGCATTTGCCTTGCTCCTACCATTCTATCAAATATTCCTAAGTAAGGAAAGGTTTTTTATCTTATAGGAAGAGGGGGGTTGATGCAGGCTTGCCCACTTTGTTCATCTTATAGGAAAGACCTTGTCACGCTGAAGCGTGAAAGTGTCTTCCCATAAGATAAAAAATAATATGCGCACTCGTGCAAGAGGTATTAGTCGCTAACGCGACTGCACTCGGCGCGTCAAAGTGTGCAATCCCCTCAAGATTGAGGGGTAGGGGAGTTGAGGTGGGCTTGCCCACTTTGTTCTAAACACCTGCCTATCCACATAAATATAGAAAGAAAATACCCTAGTACGTGGGGCTTAGTATGAAGAAAAAGTTTATTAGATTGTTTTCGGTATTCCTGGCGATTTTGTTGTCTCTCGAGACAGGATGTGCAGGAAATTCGGGAAATATCCAGACACAGCAAAAATTTACAGAGTACACGGACCAGATTTTCTGTTCCGAAGTGGCAGCAAGTACGCTGAATATGCATTACAATCTTGCCTACCCGGAAGATTATGGGATTACGGACTATGACGTAACTTACGGAAATGTTTCAGCAGATACCAATGAGGAAGCGCCGGTTCTTCTGGAAAACTGGCGGGAGAAACTTCATAGTTTTGAGAAAGGGGAACTTACGGTATCCCAACAGATGACATACGATATCATGATGGATTTTATTGAGAAGGAACTTCCTGCCGCCAAGTATGGGCTTTATGAGGAGATTTTGCGTCCCAGTACCGGATTTACCTCCCAACTGCCGGTACTCTTGGCGGAGTATGTGTTTTATGACGAGCAGGATATCCAGGATTACCTGAAACTGATTGCTGCCACGCCAGATTTTTTCCGCCAGATTATGGAATTTGAAAAGAAAAAATCCCAGCAGGGCTTGTTCATGGCGGATTTTGCCGTGGATGATATCGTGCAGCAGTGCCAAAGTTTTACTGCGGAGCCGGAAAATAATTACCTCTTGTCCACGTTTGACAGCCGGATTGCGGAGATGTCGGACATTCTGGCAAAAGAACAGGCAGATGCATACATAGCGGAGAACCGCAGGCTTGTGTTGGAACAGTTGATACCAGCCTATCAGGAGTTGGCAGCTGCCGTGGAATCATTAAAGGGAACCGGCAAAAACAGCGGCGGGCTCTGCGGTCTGCCGGAGGGCAAGGAATACTATTGTTATCTGGTATCGGATGTAACCGGTTCCAGCCTGTCTGTGCCGCAAATGCAGCAGCAGACCGAAGAGCAGCGGCAGCAAGATTTGCAGAACATGAAGAAATTGTCCTCTCAAAATCCTGGTATTGCGCAGAAATGTGCCAACTACCAGCTTCCTACGGAGGATGTAGGTTTAATTTTGGAGGATTTACAGGTAAAAATGCAGAAAGATTTCCCCAAAGCACCGGATGTCGGCTATACCGTGAAATCTGTCCATCCTTCCTTAGAGGCATATACCGCCCCGGCATTTTATCTGACGCCGCCAATAGACGATATTTCCAAGAATTGTATTTATATCAATGAGTCAAAGGGCGATGAGAAGCTCAAACTCTACACAACGCTTGCCCATGAGGGATTTCCGGGACATCTGTACCAGAATGTCATGGAACGCAGCAGCGGGCTTGCGCCAATCCGCAGCTTGTTTGGCAGCAGCGGGTATGCGGAAGGCTGGGCAACATATGTGGAAATGCAGTCTTTCTACTATGCTGATGTGGAAAACGAGGTGGCTGCTTACCTGCAGATGAATCAGTCAGCGTTGTTGAGCCTCTATGCCACGGCAGATATGGGAATCCATTACGATGGCTGGACCTTGCGGGATACCTTAGATTTTTTCCAGGGATACAACATCACCGATAAACAGACGATACAGGAAATTTATCATCTGATTGTGGAAGAGCCGGCACATTACCTGAAATATTATATTGGATATTTGGAATTTCTTAATCTGAAAAAATATGCTATGGAAAAGTATGGCGGGGATTACAGCAATTACCGTTTCCATCAGGCATTGATGAAGATGGGACCGGCACCCTTTGGCATATTGAAGAAATATCTGCCGAGATATTGGGAAATGCTATAATCCTCCCAGGCGTTTCATTACCCGGTCGACTGCCGCGGGTTCTGAACCGAACCATTTTAAGATTTCACCGGCAATCCATACGCAGGTGCGGTGAAAATATACGAATAAACAAATGAGGGCCATGCCGAAAAGGATTCCGGTAATCAGTCTGCGGATATTGCCGCTCTCATAAGAGGTCAGTTTCTGTATCGTGCCGTCGACAATCAGGGGAACCATTAAGAGCAGGACAGTCCAGAATGGGGGACAGCCCCAAATAATAAGAGTGGGTATGCATAAAATCATACCCACAAGTTCCCCCGTACACCGTGCACAGATTGGAAACTGTTTTCCTCGAAAATAGAAAGAACGGTCCGGCCGTGCATGGCATCCGAAAAAAATTCTTAAAAATTTGCCCAATTTACATTGCTCCGGCTGCTAAGAACGCTCCGCCCATAACTACGAACATAAGCACATAGCAAACGACAGTAACGATTACGCAGACTAATGCACCGATTCCTGCAGCTTTTGCAGTCTTAGGCTTCTGGTCTTTCCAGATTAAGAAAAGAATTAAGCCTACTACCGGGATACAGAATCCCAAAAGACCCCATAAAAATCCACCATTGTCCTGAACATTGTTATTATCCATGTTAATATCCTCCTGCCTTCTTAAATATTTTTAAAGTTTATAAAAAAAATATAAACTCTTGTCATATTGTGCCAAAGATTAAGGCATTTGTCAAGTGTATTTTTTTGGGAAGCGCTGAGGAAGGCGTTTCCTTAAGGGTTTTCCAAGAGCATGGCATAGACCTCTCTTTTGGAAATACCGCGGTCTTTTGCCACAAGTTTCATGGCTTCTTTGTGGGAAATACCTTGCTGCTCATAATGTGCCATATGTTCTGCAAGAGGAACAGAGAGCCATTCCTGCTGCTTTTCCTCCTGCAGCGCCTGCATACTCCTGCCCTCAATAGCAAGGACAAATTCTCCTTTGGGTTCCTGCTGTTGATAATAGGAAACTGCATGGGAGATGGTGGCGGAAAATATGGTTTCATAGCGTTTGGTAAGTTCACGGCAGAGCGTGATTTTGCGGTCACCCAGGGCAGCATACAAGTCCTCCAGCGTCTTTAAGAGATGATGCGGCGCTTCATAGAGGATGATAGTGCGTGTCTCCGTTTTCAGGGACGAGAGGATAGAAGCGCGCTCCTTCTTGTCTTTGGGCAGGAACGCTTCAAAGGCAAAACGCCTGGTGGGAAGTCCTGAGAGCGTAAGCGCCGTCACACAGGCGCAGGCTCCCGGCAGTGAAGTAACTTCAATCCCAGATTCGTAGCAGATACGCACCAGTTCTTCGCCCGGGTCAGAAATGCCGGGGGTTCCGGCATCGGTAATCAACGCCACATTTTCACCGTTTTTCATTTTGTCCACAAGCTGGTAAGCTTTTTCTATCTTGTTATATTCGTGATAGCTTGTCATAGGTGTTTTGATATCATAGTAATTCAGCAGCTTGATGGAGTTGCGCGTATCTTCCGCGGCAATTAAATCTGCTTCTTTCAATATGCGCAGCACGCGCAGCGTGATATCTTCCAGGTTTCCGATAGGAGTTGCGCATAAGTAAAGTTTTCCTTGCGGTTTTTCTTGCATAGGGTGCCCTTTCTATCATATGATGGGTTTTCATTCAATATCCATAGATATCGTAAATTTCATCTGTGTATACGCCAGGCTCTTTGTATACAATCAATGGTTTTTCCACGGTAATCCGCGGATTGCCGCCGCGCAGCCCTTCCAACAGCACCATGTTAGGTTCTTTATCCACGTAAGGATAGACGAGCTGCATCCGCTTCGGCTCTATGCCGTATTGATGCATGGCAACTAAAATTTCAGCAAGGCGGAAAGGACGGTGCACCATGTAGAACCTTCCCTGGGGTTTTAGTATCTTTGCGCTTTCGCGGATGACGTCTTCCAAAGAGCAAAGGATTTCATGCCGGGCAATGGCTTTTGCCTTATTTTGGTTGGTCAGGCCGTGCTGCCCGGTCATGTAAGGCGGATTGGTGGTTACGACATGAAAAGAAGATGCTCCGAACTGATGGGAAGCATCTTTAATATTGCCGATTTCTATGTTAATTTTATTCTCAAGATGGTTATAGCGGACACTGCGCCTTGCCATGTCTGCGCTCTCCGGCTGGATTTCCAGCCCGGTAAAATGTGCGCCTTCCGTCTTAGCTTCTAAGAGGATAGGGATGATGCCAGTCCCGGTACCAAGGTCGAGAACCGTTTCCTCACGTTTTACGCGGGCAAAGCCCGAGAGCAGCACGGCATCCATGCCGAAACAGAATTTCTGTGGGTCTTGGATGATGAAATATCCGTTGCGGTGCAGCTCGTCTAACCGTTCATTTTGTAATAGTTCTACAGACATAAGCAGTCTCCATGCGGATCATTTATAATTATTTCCAATATTCCTATCCCTGACCGCTCAGGGAATCAATGGGTGTCGTCAATTTTGGACTGTCCTTTATCCTCCAGAGAAGCCAGTTCTTTCAGTTCCTCCTGGGAAATCTTCGTGCGTTCTTTTCTGCGCCGTGGTTTGAAACGCAGTTCGTTTACTTTGTATTCGCGGATTTCTTTTTCATCATCAATCTCTACAATGACTTTGACGGTCTGGCGCAGGATGTTGACGCTGTGCACTTCTCCCCTGCACTTGTCCCATGTAGTCACATGGTCGCCCACATGGGGAAGGCGGCTGTTTAAATATTCATAAGTTTCTTCTTCATTTTTCAGGCAGCACATCAGTCTGCCGCAGATGCCGGAAATCTTAGATGGATTTAAGGACATGTTCTGTTCTTTTGCCATCTTAATGGATACCGGGGCAAATTCTGATAAAAAGGTACTGCAGCAAAGAGGCCTGCCGCAGACACCGATGCCGCCGAGAATCTTTGTCTCATCGCGGACGCCGATTTGCCTGAGTTCAATCCGGGTGCGGAACACGGACGCTAAATCTTTTACAAGTTCACGGAAATCGATACGCCCATCTGCCGTAAAATAAAACAGCAGTTTATTGTTGTCAAAGGTATATTCCGCATCTACCAGTTTCATTTCCAGCTGATGTTTCTTGATTTTTTCCTGGCAGATATGGAATGCTTCTTTCTCTTTGCGGTGGTTTTTGGCTACAATTTTATCATCTTCCGCTGTCGCAAGGCGGATAACCGGTTTCAAGGGCTGTATCACGTTGTCGTCCGGCATTTCGGTGGGTGCAATCATCACCGTACCGTATTCAACGCCTCTCGCAGTTTCCACAATCACATGGTCGTTCAGTGCAATCGTTAAATCCAGGGGGTCAAAATAATAAATCTTTCCGGCAGTGCGGAATCTGACTCCGACTACTTTTATCATAATCAATTCTCCTTTATCGTCGTCAGCAGCAATTCCATCACCAATTCAAAATTCACATTGGCATTCAGGCGGCGTTTTGCCTTATCTAATGCCTTGATGATGCATTCAATTCCTTCATAGGAACTCTTGCTTGCCTGTCGTTTTATGTCGTAAACCTCATCTTTGAAAATGAGGCTGTTTACATCTGAAGTTGCTTTATATAGTAAGACATCCCGATACCAAATCATCATGATATCGAAATAATCATTGATTTCGAGTTTATAATTGCTGATTTCCCTTACAGCGTCCATCAATTCAAATAATTCCATATCCCTGACGCGCTTTAACAGCTGCAGCGCGGAATTCTTAATCTCATTGAAGTCCTCGGAACTGGCAAGCTGTATGGCTTTTCCTACATTGCCCTGGGCAAATGCGGTACATACATCTGCCTTGTAATCCGGTATCTGGTATTTGTCAATCAGAAAATTGCGGATATCGTCATCGGGAACGGCTTTTAAATGTAAGGTGATGCATCGGGAAAGAATCGTGGGCAGGAAATTATCTGCGTTTGTCGTCAATAACATAATTACGGCATAAGCCGGGGGTTCCTCAATGGTCTTTAACAGGGCATTCTGCGCCTGCTGGGTCATCTTCTCCGCTTCATTTATAATATAAATCTTGTAAGGGGAAGCATAAGGCTTAATAGCAATATCATTATTTACCTGGCTGCGGATATCCTCGACAGAAATGGTAGCTGGCTTCTCATGGTGCAGGTAAATAATATCCGGCTGGCTGCCGGATAAAGCCTGTTTGCAGGAATGGCATTCCATACAGGCTTCCGTGCCATGATGTTCGCACTGCAATGCCATGGCAAAACTATTTGCCAGCAGCATTTTTCCGGACTGGTCCGGTCCGTTAAAAATATAGGCATGACTTACCTTGTTTGAAGAAATTGCATTCTGCAAATGCTCTATAATCTGTTGATGTCCGATAATATTTGTAAAACCCGCCATAGTAGCTCTCCATTTCTGTATATTATAATGTGCCGAGTTGCCGAAAAATTTATGATAGTTTTGTATAATTATCAATTTGCCAGTACACTAGGGAAGCACTGATTAAACTACTGTTTCCTTAATTTAAGTGGAGACGTCCAGAAGAAGCCCCCGGATTTCACCAACCTTGCTTAAAATGGTAAGGTGGTCTTTTTCATCCTTCACCAGTTCGCCGGCAAGGTCATCCAGGTTCTTGTTGACCAGTTTGACAATGCCGTATACCCTGTGGCGTCCCCTCCGGTCAAGAAAATTCTCTCTGGAAAATTTATGTGAACGGTTGACGACCTCATTGAGAAAATCCTTTACCAGCTCCCGGTATTTTTTCATGTCCCGAATATCCATATGTTCTGCAAGCTTCTCCCCCTGATCGGTGATATCCTTCATCAGGCCATTTAACTTCTCCTGCAGTTCAGACTCTTCAATGTGGCTTGCCAGGGCAAACTTAAAGCTGCCATCGGTTTTCTCTACCTGCTGAGGAGCCTCCGTGGGCTGCATGGGGGTAAGCTGTTCTACTTTGAGCGCCATCAAATCACCTGCCTTTCTATCTATAGTATCGGTTTTTTTCCTTTAGTTGTAAAGTAGAAAATACTGGCGTAAATTGAACGCAGCAATTATCTGCGCCTCTTTAAGCTCATGTGTGTTCCTTGATAACTTATAGGTGCTCTTTTATATAGGAAATAATTTCTTTCGTACATGTATCTAAATCATTGTTAAGAAACATTTTGCAAATTCCTGCATGTTCCAGATTTTCTGCAGAGAAATCTGCCTCGTCTGCTAAGAACCGGCGGCAAAGTTCTGCATATTTGGGTTCTGTCTGCAGCCGTTCCCGGTTGAGGGCGCGCTGCAGCCGTTCCCCGGATTCCAATTCAATATATAAAGGCACCAGAGAATCCGCACCGAAATATTCCTGCAGCCTCAGATAAGATTCCAGCGTCCCGATAATCAGATAATGATTATGTGCGAGGTCGAGCTGGTGGTCGTTGACGGTAAAATATTTCCATATCCCATGTACTGTCTGGTAGGCGCGCAATTCGATAATCTTCCCTTGCCGTGCCAATTCCTGCTGCTCTTCCTCTGTCAAAAAATAATATTCCACGCCATTTTGCTCGCCGTCCCGAATCGGGCGGGTGGTGTAGGGGATGAGCGTCTTAAGCGGAAGGCCCTTGTCTGACAGGACCTGTTTGTAGATGGTGTCCTTGCCGCAGGCGCTTTTTCCCATGAAACAAAATATCTTTCCCATATGCAGCATCCTTGTCTCGTATGGTTTTCTCTTATCAGTATAGTATAGGCTGGGGGAAAATGCAAATAAAACAAGATTTTGTATATTTTTATGGAAACGAAAGACCGCCTGTGATAAACTTAAGTTTATTAAATACATTTAAATTACGATTAGGAGCTGATTATGGATAAAATACAGGCAAGCGCCGGAGGGCTGCAGTTTATTTTTACAGAGAAAGATTTCTATCCAGATGTTCAGGCAGCAGAATGTACCAAAGAGAATCAGGTTTGGCTGGAAAATTTCCAGCAGGACAGGTATGGTACGCTGTATCAGTTGGGATTTGGGGAAAGGGAGAAAAATTTAACAGCCACAGGCGGATACTTATACCTTTTATCGAGTACATATCTGAAAATGCTGACAAGTCTGCCGGAATTGGAAATTGCCAGAGAACAGGCGGCGCCAGAGCCGACAAAGGACCAAATAGAGAATTTGCTGCATGCAGTGCCTTTTGCCATAGGTGCGGAGTATATTACGGAAAAATGGATTTGCAATATTTTTAAACGGCTGACGGAAGTGTTTGCAGAAGAGGTAGCAGCTTATGAGGGGACGGTAGAACTGTACCTTACAGAAAAAAGCCAGCATCTCCATGTGCCGGAACGGATTTTTTTCCATTTGGTGGAAAGCAAGGAAGATGGATTTCCCTTTGCCTTTCTTGCAACCTATGCCACTACAGGGGAAGATGGCAAAGTGAAGCATGTACCGCTGAAATATGCTTTGACGGAGTATGGGAATGAGCGGGAAAAGCTTCTTGCGCTTTTATCCTGTTTAAACCGTGCAGCGGCGGTGTCGGAGCTGATTGCCGGATTTATGGAGCGGGGAGAAATGTTCCACCCTCTGCGTCTGACGGCAGAGGAAGCCTATGCCTTTCTGAAAGATATAGAGCAGATAGAAGAGACCGGGATTTTATGCCGTATTCCCAACTGGTGGAAGAAGAAATCCGCCCTGGTGTCGATGTCTGTGAGCCTGGGAGAGAAAAAACCATCCATGCTGGGATTTGACACGCTGGTTTCCGTGCAGCCGAAACTGACAGCAGACGGCATGGTTCTGACGGAAGAGGATATCCGTATGCTTCTGGCACAGACGGAAGGGCTTGCCTTGCTCAAAGGGAAATGGATTGAGGTAGACCACAGGAGGCTTCGGGAACTTCTGGCACAGATGGAGGAAGCGCCGGAGCAGGTAACGCTTTTGGAAGCCATGCAGATGGAGTTGGGCAATCCCGGAGGAAAAGCAGATGTAGGACCAATCATTTCCAATGGCAAATGGCTGTCAGGGCTTTTGGCAAATCTGCGCAAACCAGACAATATACGCAAATTGGCCCTGCCCAAGAGTTTCCATGCCACCCTCCGACCTTACCAGAAGAGCGGCTATACCTGGCTGAATTATATGGACAAGCTGGGGTTTGGCGCCTGCCTGGCAGATGATATGGGGCTGGGCAAGACGGTACAGGTACTTGCCTATCTGGAAAAACTGCGTAAATCTAAGAAAAAAGCCCAGGCGCTTCTGGTAATTCCGGCATCCTTGCTGGGAAACTGGCAGAAGGAAGCGGAAAAATTTTCGCCGGAGATGGATGTGCTGCTGCTCCATGGGAAAACAGCGCCCAACCTTACGAAAATCTTCCAGGAACAGAAGTCCTTTCTGACAATTACTACTTATGGAATGGCAGCGCGGATCAAGGAACTGCAGGATGTGGAATGGGACTGTGTGGTGCTTGATGAGGCGCAGGCAATTAAAAACCCCGGCACCAAGCAGACCAGGGAGATTAAGAAGCTGAAATCCAGAATGCGTATCATCATGACCGGAACGCCGATAGAAAATGACCTCACGAACCTTTGGTCCCTGTTTGATTTTCTGAATAAAGGGCTTTTAGGGGGTTCTGAGGAATTCCGTGAATACTGTAAAGAGTTGGAAGAACATCCCGAAGGGTATATGAAGTTAAAAACCATGGTATCTCCCTTTATGCTGCGGCGCGTGAAGACAGATAAGAACATTATTTCAGATTTGCCGGAAAAACTGGAGACGGTAGATTATGTGACCCTCACAAAGAAACAGATTGTCCTCTACCGCAAGGTGGTAGCGGATATGGAGCGGCTGATTCGGGAGACGGATGGGATAAAGCGCAGCGGAATTGTGCTCACGACTATCATGAAATTAAAGCAAATCTGCAACCACCCGGACCAATATTTGGGGCAGTCTGCCTATGCAGAGAAAGAGAGCGGTAAGCTGCAGCTTCTGAAAGAGCTCTGTGAAACTATTTTTGAGAAACGTGAACGTGTGCTTGTGTTTACGCAGTTTAAAGAAATCACTGAATATCTGGCAGATTTCCTGAACGGTATCTTCCATACGAAAGGCTATGTTCTGCATGGAGGGACGCCCGTGGCAAAGCGGGGGAAGATTGTAGAAGAATTTCAGGGAGAAAGTTATGTGCCTTTTTTGGTAGTTTCTGTAAAAGCCGGCGGGACAGGGCTGAATCTTACGAAAGCGAACCATGTGATACATTTTGACCGCTGGTGGAATCCTGCCGTGGAAAATCAGGCAACAGACCGTGCATTTCGGATTGGCCAGAAGAAGAATGTCATGGTGCATAAGCTGGTCTGTGAAGGCACGATTGAGGAAAAGATTGATGCCATGATAAACTCCAAGAAAGAACTGGCAGAAAACGTCATAGGCTCCGGCGGTGAGAAGTGGATTACGGAAATGAGCAATGAGGAACTGATGTCCATGCTGCGGCTGGACATAGCAAAATAGAAATGTGAGGCTGCTGATAGAGGTTAGCGGGTAAATTAATTATGCGGACAGCGAGGACAAATAGATGAGTAAATATTGGGACACAGGTTTTTATAGCCAGCCAAATGTGTCAGAATTGAAGAGAAATGCCGCGGCAAGCAGGAAGAAAGAGGAAAAAAAGGGCAATGTTCTGGAGCCGGTTGTAGTGCAGGGCAGGACGATTGTCAAAAACTGGTGGGGCAAAGCATGGTGCAGCAATCTTGAGCAGTATGCCGATTATGAAAACCGCCTGGACAGGGGCAAGCGCTATGTAAGGACGGGCGCGGTGCTGGATTTAAAGATAAAAAAGGGCAAAATTCTCGCTCGTGTACAGGGGACGCGGAAATCTCCTTACAAAGTAGAAATTCGTATCAGTCCACTTTCGGAGGAAAAATGCCAGAACATTATTGAAAAATGCGGCAGGAAAATGGAAAATATCGAGGAACTGATGTCCGGGAACTTTCCTGTGGAGATGCAGGAACTTTTTCAGGGCAAGGATGGCTTTTTCCCGACTCCTCAAGAAATCAGTCTTCAGTGCAGCTGCCCGGACTGGGCGCTGATGTGCAAGCATGTCTCTGCCGTCCTTTATGGCGTGGGTGTGCGCCTGGACGAGCAGCCGTTACTGTTTTTTGAACTGCGCGGCATTGACGTGGGGCGTTTTATTGACGTAACACTTGCCAATAAGGTGGAAGAAATGCTTGCCAATGAAGGGAAGCCCAGTGACAGGATTATGGACGAAGCGGATATCAAGGGGCTGTTTGGGGTGTTGTGAGTCTAAGGGAAAGGATGTATGGAAATGTATTTTTGCCAAAATATAGATATATGTCGCGCAACAGCAAGAGAGATTATAACGATGTATCCTTTACAATTCCAGCTATGGCCAGACAAGTGTCTTTAAGCTCGGATTCAGACGGCATGAAATTTAAGGATGTGGACAGATTTGAATTCTGTTAAGACACCTTTTTAGCATTAGCTGTTATATTTTATTATTAAAATCTCCGTTAACCCCTGAAAACATTGAATTTATAGCAAGTGAGTTTGACTTTAGACTTTCCCTTGTGTTATATCCTTTTCCCTCATGTTACGAATCCTCAAAAGGAAAAAAACCTATAACATACAAGAATTCCCTAAAGGTTACAATGTAACAGCTATAGCAAATGAACGGAACTCGTTAGGATAACTGTATCCGCCGAAAAATGAAATATCCGTTTCTTAAAGATGCTCTCTGCTTCCATGTTCGTGAGTGAAATATTATTACCTTATCTTTCGTCTTACCGGTCGCAAATTGTCTAACTCTTTATTATATTTTGTCCAAAATTTCAAATTTCCAATAAATTACTTTGGCTTTCTACACCAAAAACATTAGTTGCAATGTCTTAAATTTATCAATATAATGCGATGCCAGTTCATCCAGTCGTGCTACTTATAACAATATATACATCTTTTTATATCTACCTCATACTTTATATAAGTACTTTCCATTTCACATCCCAAAAGTCTTCCAATATAATCTAATGCTTCTTTATTCTCCATTACGCCTTGTGCTCCTAGGTAGCTACAGGTAAATGATGCTATCTTTTCTGCTTTATGCATACATATATCAAGTACTTTTTTATCAATCCGAGCAGTTCTATATGGATATGTTTTTATAAATTCGTACAAAAATGCTGCTGTCATCCAGTCACCTGCACCAGCACTGTCAAATACCAGTCTCCCATCCTGAGATTTAATATAGATCCAGTCTGACATTTGTCCATTTGCATTTTTGTATGAATACTTTACGCCTTCTCCTCCTAGAGAAATAATTAAAAGTTTCGTTTTTCCATCAGATAAATCATTTTTTAACTTTTCAATATTTTCATCGCTGCATCGCTCATTTGAAACTTTTAATATATCTGCCTCTTTCGCGTTTGTAACTAGGACCTTATAATTTCTAAAAGAATTGGGTTCATAACAATTCCAGCCTTTTTTATTATTCTCCTCTATCCATTTTATGCCACTTGATATTCTATCAAAATAAAACAGGTTTATTTCATCAAAAGAAGATGCAATTTTTTTAACATGGTTCGTTTGTGGCAACTTTAAGCTAAGCATATTCTTACCACATACCGGACAAATAGTCTTGAAGCAATGTCTGCCATTTTCAAGTTCCTCAGCGATTCTTGGCGCATCACATGAAGTATCACAGCAATTAATTACCGCAATATTTCTTTTTCCCATTGCATTTTTCAACCACCTGCCATCTTTTCCAAGATAATTAGGCTGTATAAAGGAACAATTTATACCCATTAGTGCTAAAGCAGAAATAACGTTTGCTGCTGTTCCCCCCATAAAAAATTGATCCTTTTGATTCCTTTGTTTTATAATATCAATACACGAAAGCCCTGCTCCCAAAATCTTTAATTTATTAACATCCATCTTCTCACCAATCAAATTCACATTCATTCAAACACAAACAATATATTTTTTCCTTGGATTCATCATACTCGTCAGGCGATTCATATCCTTGATTTTCAACAATCACAATACCTGTCTTTATTCCATCTTTAGCTAATTCAATAACGGCAAGCAATATTCCCATATCAATCAGCTTACTTGACTGGGAGGAAAATGCATACCGAATATCCCTTGTTCCTTCATTATTCAATGCCTTCTCATAATATTTGACAGTATCATACAATTTCTCGGCTACAATTGCAGGAGCATATTCAGGAACATAAATAATATTACGTTTTTCAATCTCCCTCTCTTTAAAAAGGACGGTTCCAAATTGCCGAAGTATATTTTCACTGCGCCTGACATCCATTGCCGGAAAAGGAACAATAGGACATATCTCCATTGGCCTTATGTAATCATATATAATATCAAACGCTCCTTTTTCATTCATGCCCAATGCAGGAAACCATATTGTTTCATCATCATCCGCTTCTGATAGCATCGAAAATGTGTTAAATCCCTGTAAATATTCCGCCGACTCGTCAACAATCTTCGGTTTAATCTTATTATCACATTCGCTGTTCTCACATACAATCAGGTACACTTTCTGACTATCATTTTTTATGTCCAAAATCCTTTTAATAATGCTATATCCGACCGCCCTTGGCATTGCACTCAAATCAACTATTATATTATCAAATAATCCTATTTTCTTCTTCGTTAAAAAAACTCGAACACTCTCAGAAACAACCAGTCTTCTTTTTCCTGATTCAACCTTATAGGATGGAGCATTTATCACTTCCCTCGCACTATTCTCACAAAGAATTTCAAATTGTTTTTCATTTTTATTACTTCTGGACTCATTTTTCTGGGAATCTGAATATCCCAATTTTTCATTATAATCAATCAGCCAAGTGGTAAGACACACATTCCTGCTTTTTAACAACTTTAATACTTTGCAAGCTCTGGGATCAAACCCTTTCCCCAATATCAATAACGAATTTTCCTTTTTTTCAAAAAAATTCCCAACAATCTCATTTCCTTCCAGAAAAAGCAATTCCGAATGTCGTATCATATCATATCACCACTCTACCCCTATCAAACTTAGCTGATTTTCTGTATTCTCATCCTGCCTATATAAACACATATTTTTAAGCTGCCTCATGTTACTCTTTTTCCACCCTCCATATGCCAATGGAAGACCAAAATACACGCATAGCCATCTGTTTAAATAAAAAACAACATGCTCTCTTTTGTCATTATCACGTCTCTCCAAATACTTCGAAGCCAGACACTTTCCCAGGATGTTAATTACCAGCTCAAACTCCTGATCATGAATTCCCTCCATAAGTTCTCTGGAACTGATTGCAAAGCCTGTATATGCACCACCATCATAAGAACCACATTCCCTTTTTCTTGATTTGATTCCCCAATCGGCTATATTAGATAAAAATGTCCTTATTAGTTCAATATCACTATATCTATAGTTCATGTCATCCCACATTTTCAAAACACTACTCTTTATTATATCGTTCTGCTCCTGTGCAGAAAGCTTTTTACTTTTTCCAGTGCCTAAAGTCTTAATCCGATATCCTTCCAAAATCTCCGCAGAAAAGTAAAGAAACTGTTCAATATTGTATGAAGAAAGATATTTAAGGCTCTTGATCCCATAATAATATGGCAGACCGCAATTAAAGCAAACGTAATACTTCGCCTTTGCCTTGTTTTCAGAATAAAAACTATTAATTTCATCCGCCTCCATTTGTATACCTAAATCAAGCGATAACTGTCCGCAATTTTTACGATTCTCAAGCATTTTCAGACATTCATAATACAATGTTCTTGTGTATATATCATCCGCATATTCACTATCAATGTATTCTATCGCCTTAAAATATCGATTTATTCCCACCAGACTTTCTTTTATTGTCTTTACATATTTTGTTAATATGTCTTTACCATCAGCAATATCCAATTCGTTAGCCATACAATCTGAGAAAGCTCGCAAATTATTTAACCCCGCTTCTCGAACTCTCCTGTCTGCAATCCCCGAGAGGATGCATTCAAATGTATGTTTTCTATTTTTATCAGAAGACCAATAGTTATCTATAACGATATTAGGTGCATATGCCCTTCCCAGGCTTCCATCCATGGAAATAACCTGCTGATTACTTACTCCCTCCAGCCTTTGTCCAAACCAGACACCTCCCCGACTCTTTAATGTGTATACAGCCTCCGAAACATATTTTTTTTGGCTTTCAGTTAACTTGTGAAAATCATCCAAGATTAAAAGGCTTTTTTCAAAACATGGCTGTCCCCTATATATAATGTTACCTCCCTCAAAAAGCTTTATAACAAGTAACGACAGATGTACAAAAGACAGATCTATCTGTTCCTCCCTTGAACTGTCCAGATATCTGCAAAGTTCCTTTTCCCCCTTGCAAGCCCATTGATATGTTACATATGCATTGGAAAAATGCGCTTCTTCGCTTAACATTTCATCTGGTATCTTCTCAAAAGTTACCTGTTTCAAATCCTCTGTCTCTATATCCAATAAAGTGCAAATGCTTCGCAAAAAAGCTATTGCTATTCTATAATTTAATAAAGCAAATAAAACTTGTTTTCTTCTCCCATTTTCAAACATTTCCTCAATGATATCATAACCTCTTGCACATGAAAGCATCGCGCTAAGCAAAGTAACTTTTCCCTCATTAACTATTCCAAAATTCATCATATGTTTGACAATATCATCGTACTTCTCCTGATTGTCCTTTTCACTAATTATATTTAAAATTTCCGGTGAAAATGCCCTAAACAGAGACGTTTTTCCGGCTCCCGGAGTACTAGAAACATAGCTTGCCATTTCAAAATTCTGATCTTCTATAATCTGCAGAACAGTTGAATCAAATAATGCCAGATACTCCTGTTCTTTATCTCTCTGTTCATGATTTTTTATCAAAAATGGATTCTTCCATATCATACCAAACTCTCCTTATGCCTTGTAACTCGCGGAAACAGTGGATTTACCTCATCTTCCCATGAATACCATAAAACAGGAAATGAATTATTTGGCGTATTATGATAAATAACCAGTGGCAATGAACAATCGGAAAATCCCAGATAAGGTTCCTTACCCCTACCTATTTCAAAATGCTTATCAACAAAACTTTTCTTGCCTGTTGCTTTCATTTTATTGTAATTTTCAGCAAGAATTCTTTTCAGGTTTACATTCTGATCCATATCATACGGATTAACCAACTGAATCGCATCTATTGTAATTGATACTTCTTTATCCGCAAAATACTCCATAACCTTTTTCCTCATATATTCAAGAGATTTGGCAGTAGACAGATACAAAACAAGATGTATATCTATTCCTTTCACATGATATCCGACCTCACACAAACGTTTATAAAATTTATGTATTTTGCCATGCCATCCCTCCGTGTCTTTTCTTATATAACTATATCCGCTTCCCGAAAAATCATCAACCAGAAAGAACTTGTCAAATCCCATCTCCTGCCCCAATTCCTGTCTTAATTCATCCAACATTTCTTTTGCCTTATCATCAGAAAAATCATAATGTACAAATACCTGTTCATTGCTTAAGCCCGGATTTTGTCTTCTGAAAAAATCAATGTGCGCTCCATCGCTCAGTCCTAAAAAGAGTGATTTTCTTCTTACTAAAGAATATATCTGCCTACGTTTCTCTTTATCAAATATCCGTTCTCGATTGCAATATTCTTTCGTTCTATTCATTATATAGTGTTTCATAATAATTGGATATGAATACTCAATTAGCTGGCGCATTTCTTCCTCAGAGATAAAAATCAGATTATCTTTTATAAAATTATACATGCATTCCCTCTCTTGTGGTTTATCAAACTGCCTTAGCCAGAGAGCCAGACTTTCCACATAGCGCATCCCATGCGTATATTGTTGATAATCATCATATTTAATTTCGGATATCGTTTGAATATCGGTCAGTTCATCCTTCAGTCGGTCAAGCTGCCAATCTGACATTATACTCTTTAAAATAGATTCAGCCAAATCATTCTTCATTTCAAATTACCTCAACCATAAAGTTTTTATCTTCCTGTGATACTTTGAGCCATTCAAGCAGTTCCAATGTTCCTTCCAAATTTCTATTACCCAACGATAGATAATTCCAACAATATTTTGCTGATTTTGATGTACGATCTACACTGATACCATTTGCACTGTTTAACAATTCAAAATCATTACCCCCATACTGCCCTGTATCCCCAACTTTCAGAAAATCACTTTCATCATATCCAATTTTTTTGTAAAAATCAAAAATATTTATCTTAGAACTTTTCCATGGTATAATGTCCATGGAATGACTTGATACCAACACTTTAATATTCCCTATGCCTCCCAGCCATTCACGCACTTCGCCTATGTCTGCCTGCTGGCTTCCTTCCATAATAGATAATTGATATGGATTCTCGTCAGCTAAACCATCAACTGCAAATCCCCTATCTATACCCAAAATATCACTAATCATTTTGAACTCCGCAGGAACCATAGCACTCTTTTTATCCGGCTGACAGTCATCAGACAATAAGCCGACACACCCTCCATTATAATAACATATTGCTATATCATCCCAATACTGTCTCTGAATACATTTCTGCAGCTCTACCCTGACTGATTTTCCCCTTCCTGTAGCAATGCCTATTTTAATCCCTTTGCTCAAAAGCTCATTTAGTTTCTGATATATTTTTATTTCCGCATAGCTCATTTTCCCTTTGATATGAAGTGTACCATCATAATCAAAAACAATTCCTTTGTATTGCGACTGAACCAGTCTGTCATAACCATCCTTTGCTTCTCGATACATTTGAGTTTTTTCATCTATGCAAACTCCCTGTTTACGATATAACGCTCTTTTAATAGGATTTTTTCTTATCTGCTTAATTTGATTGTCATCATATTGATAACTCAAATGATAAAGCTTTCGTCCAAACTCCTTAACCGTAGGTTTTCCAGGGTTGATATTTCTTAATTCGCCTGCATGTTTTACTATACCCAGAATAAAAATAAAAGATTTCAGTACTCCTTCTATTGATTCGTTTTCAATATCTATTCGTGTCTGAGCAATGTAATCAGGAATTAATTTCAAGGTTTTATCCGCCAGTTTCTTATGTCTGTTATCTACTATCGCAATAATTCCCGTGGTCTCCGGTCTGTCAGAGAGCCAAAAATGTCTGCCGTGGGCAAAATTCCTAAAATCCAATAATTGAATATTGCCTAAAGACACTTCTCCGAATTTTGATTCAAGATCTACTGCGGCAGGTATTGTCATTCCGGCACCCAATGTAATGATAGTATCCTTTAAAAGGACATTATTCAGTTCCATATTTTCAAAATTGCATGACGGAATTGATGAAGGAAGCTCAAAAAAAGAATTCCCTGTTACTTTTCCAAAAGCCTTTGCCATAATAACAATTGATGATACAAGCGACTCAACTGCCAGGTATCCATCCTTTTTAACAGGCATTTGATACTCGAAATAGCTATTATGTAAATTAAATCTTTGTATTTTACTGATTGGAGCAGCCAGCGACATACAAACAGTAAGTATTCCGTCTGCCTCAAGTTCAGATGCAAATTTATATGCATTCTTTGAATCTGCATTCTTACCACTGGCCGTAAATAAAATCACAGCGCTATCCTTAAGCTGATCCTTATACTGTGTCAAATCTAATGGTGTTATTTTTTTAGCATTCATACCTGCCCTGATACAAAAATACTCAACCGCTGCCGCAACAGAGTATGACCCGCCCGATCCTACCAGCAGTAAAAATTCATTTCTAAATTTTGCCAAAAAATCACTAATACATTTTACATCGCATTTTACAGCATGATCGTATATCAATCCCAGACTTTGAAGTTCCTGTTCAAAACATTTACCCATAATCTACCTCATATATTTAAGTATTCTACCTTTGTATAACCATCCGCTTCATTCCATTCAACAAAAAGTTCTTTAATACCGTCTTCGAAAAATAAAGGCAGTCTATACTCCATCCCTTCTGCCAAGCTAAGACTATTAATTTCATCAATTTTTACCCATTTAAGTTCCCCCTCATCACACCGATTTACCAGAGCTCCTTTGTAATCCGTACAAAGATAATTACTTACAATATGCCTTTCCCCTGTCGCTGTATTAAAAAAATGAGCCATTCCTTTATAAATTACTTTTACAATAGCCAGACCTGTCTCCTCCATTATTTCTCTCATAACACAACGTGTCATTCCCTCATCCGCTTCAATATGTCCACCGGGAAAAGCCCAGCCTTTCCAGTCATTCTTCCTATTAATCATTAAAACTTTGTTTTCTCTCACTATTGCACACATTGTTGTAAGTTCCATTTGTATACTCCTGAATTATATCCTGAACTTTTCGCAAAAACACTTGAGTAACATCACAAAATATGTTCCCTTTTCATATAACACTACTCTGCACATTTTTCATCAGAATATTCTGTACAGAACCGGTTGATGTATAATAAGTCCACATCAACCATTATAAAAGAAAGAGAACATATACTGTAAATCCATTATATAACAAATACAACCCAATTGGAAGATTTCATCCATATTTTTATTCACTTTATAACATTTTCGGGTACTTTGCACACCCACGCCGGATTCCAGTCTGACATAAAACAAGCCAGTGCTATAGCATTACACTATAACACCGACTTCTCCTTTTACCCTGGGCGGGCAGTCGTGTCTGTATATTTTAGCGTAAATGGTGGATAGCATATACCTAGACCATCTCCAATTGACATTTTTATGTCAAAACGTCTGCAAAATGCCCTAATACAGAATAATATTATGAAATTTGGATAAGTACTACGTGACATATTGCTACCCATAAGTTGTAATTTAAAATGAAATGGTATAATTGGGACTATAAAGTCGCAATTAAATTTTTTTTGATAGGCTTTAGCTTACAGTAAAAAAACCTCCAATGTTATAATAATGCTGGTTCGCCAACCGCATTAAAGACAAGGAGGTTATCCATATGAATAGTAATAATTTATCACATACAAATTGGAATTTATAGGGGATAATAACCGCCGATTAAGCTATAAAAAAGCCGCAGTCATCCAGACATTTCCGACAGATATGGAATTTTGCGGGGACTTGGACAGCAAATATAAGCAGATAAGGAATGCCGTACCGGTAAAACTGGCAGAGACAATTGCAGCTGATGTTTATAAAATATTGACAGTGGAAGATTTAAGGCTATTGCTGAATATAGAGAGACTAGAAGCAGAAATAAAGGTTGACCGCCGGATTACAAATACTGTAATTATGGGAAAGGCATTTGAATATGCATCGTTGGTAGAACTGTACAGAGAATTTAAAAATAACGATTAGGAATCAGACAGGCTTGAAATAATAAACGATAATAATTATAAGAATATTGAAAGGGCATATCAGATGGTGGAAGAACCGGAGGAAGAGCTGGATGACGAAGATAGGATGGAAATGATTCATATAGAAACGTCTTTGAATAAATATAACAGAGCAGCCAGAGCAGCGGCAAGATACCTCTGTATGGCAGAGCCGATATTGAGAAGTCACAGTCCTTTATTATGGCATGCTTAGGGCAATGCCGGACCGTGCAGGGGTCAAAGGTGATGTTAGGGACATTGATTTTGCCGTTTATCGGGATAAGCTGCATACGGAGCAGATAAGCGATATTGTCAAAAATTGATGCCTATGCCCTAACGTATGAGAAATGGTCATGCGTGGAAGACAAAATGGATGTTTTTTATGCTCCTATTATAGAACTCTTCATTAAAGAAATAAAAAGATTAGGAATTTTATGCTATTTTAGCAAATTAGCTATATTGATATTCAAATCATCATAAATGCAAACAGGAACTGTGTCATCAAAGGAATATTGGTTTGTTTTTTCTTCATGCTCAAGGTCGTATACCATGATTGTATGCTTTAAGGGATTTACAATCCAATATTCCCGCACTCCGGCTGTACGGTATTTAAAAAGTTTGATGCCGTAATCATTTTGAGGATTGGAGGGGGACGTGATTTCAATAATCCAGTCCGGAGCCCCACTGCATCCTCTTTCGTTTAATTTAGAAACATCGCAGATGACGGAAATATCTGGTTCCAGGTAATTGATATCGTCATTGTTTAAGAAAACAGCGAATGGAGCAGCGTATACTTCACATGTTCCGTTCTTCTTTTGTATATAATGATAGATTTCAGCATACAGGCTGCCGGATATCTTCTGGTGGATTCGGTTTGGCGGAGCCATATCATAGATTTTGCCATCTATCAGTTCTGCCCTCTGTCCTTCTGGAAGGGCGTAGATATCTTCGATAGTATAGAGCATTTTTTGTGCTAACGCCATAGGATATCCTCACTTTCTCATTTCATAGCGTTTACCGGCAGCATGTATACGGAAATTTACAGCTTCACAACTTTAATGGTCTGATTGCTTCTATCGCTCAGCCCTTCCACCGTCAGGCCAAGCTTCTGGCATTGGTCGACAATGCCGATAATCTTACCAGTAAGAATTTCGCCTGGGGTAACCAGCGGGATTCCTGGTGGATAGAGGTAGATGAACTCCTGGCTGATGTGCCCGGTGGAGGCTTTCAGTGAAAGTGGCTCGGAGGGCTGTTCCATCGCAAGGGCAATGGGCATCTGCGGCTTAGGCGGCTGGTAAATGTCATTGCTTGTCAGATGGCGTGACCGGCCCGGTGTTCTGGAACCAAGGATTGCAGGACGTGACGAGGTGCGCGGGGCTGCGAGGGAAATCTCGTCATCAATTTCTCTCAGCCCATGCAGCAGCCGCGCAAATCCTTCCGGGGTGTCCATCAGGCTGGTCAGGGCAGTGACGTAGTGCCCGGAACACATTTCTAATTGTAAATAATAGTTATGCAGCAGTTTGCGGTACAATTTCTGTCCAGTCAGTTCGGAATCGCCCACGGAAATTAATATTTTGGATATATCATGGTCGAAGCATGTTTCCGGTTGGCAGGACTCCTTTTCAAATACCTTAAGGTGCTTGAGGGATTTGGTCTGCTGGTAAAATTTCTTTAGCTGTGGAATATATTTTGCCAGTTGTTCCTCTCGTGCTTCGTTTAAGAAACGGATGCACTGTTCTATGGACGCCATCAGCAGATAAGAGGGCGAACTGGTTTGATAAATGGAAAGAAAATTTTCCAGGGCATTTCGGTCGATACGTTCCGAGTTCACATGCAAAAGAGCGGTCTGCGTAAGGCAGGGAAGCGTCTTGTGCAGGCTCTGTATCACTAAATCCGCACCGCATTCCAGGGCGGATTCCGGGAACTCTTCGGAAAGTGCAAAGTGTGCGCCGTGCGCTTCGTCCACAATCAAGGGCAAATCGTATGCATGTACAATCTCCGCAATTGTGCGAATATCGGAAGTAACCCCATCATATGTGGGGGAAGTAATGAATACTGCGCCAATCTGGGGCAGGTCGTCCAATGCCTGTGCCACATGCGCCGGGGAAATAGAGCCGGAAATGCCAAATTCCGTTGCTGACGGAAGAAGGTAGACGGTCTCCAATCCTCTCAGGTATACAGCATGGTAGGCTGATTTATGGCTGTTGCGCGCCATCAGCAGTGTGCTGAGCCGGGGAAGCGCTGCGCTGATAGCGCTTAAAATGCCGGCAGTGCTGCCGTTTACCAGGAAAAATGTTTCTTTTGCCCCGAACAGTTCAGCCGCGCGCTGCTGGGCTTCTTTTAAAATCCCATTTGCGTGGTAGAGGTTGTCAAAGCGGTCAATCTCCGTAATATCTACCGTATAGGGATTGGGAAATTCTATGGGAACACGTTTATGTCCCGGCATGTGGAAGGGGTAACATCCGCTCTTGGAGTAGCTTTGCAGCCGCTCATCCAGAAAAGGGGAATCGTCCTGCCAGGAATATTTAATATCAGGCATGTCAGTCTCCTTTTGTTATCTGCTTTTCTGTAAAAGGTATGCGCAGAAAGGCAGTTTTTTGTATAAAGAAATCAGCAAATTCATTTACTGCTTCCTATAAGTATAACGGAAAGTGGCTGGAAACTCAAGTAAGAATATGGGAAGGACTACTTATTCCAGGTTTCGATAATACATTGATGTTTCTTGGTGTTCAAATCGTAATTGATGCCTACGAGAAGGATTTTTCCAGTGTAATGTTCCAACCTGCAGCTTCTATGGCATTAGCAAATTCAGAAGAAATTTCTGAATTAGGAATGAATATTTCTTTTATAGTAAAAATTATCATAACTATGCATAAGCATGGCACTGACATAGGAAATCAGATTGCTTTTATCTATATTTCTGGAGGAAATCAACAAGTAAAATTTTTCTGACACATTTCCCAGCCCTAAATCGTTAATCATTTTGAAAGGAGGTTTACGGTGTCCCTTGATATAAATGAACAATACGATAAAATTTACCGCTATTGCTATTTTAAAGTACATAACCGCACACTGGCCGAGGATTTGACACAAGAGGCTTTTCTGAAATATTTTGCGCAGACTTCTTATATCCACAGGGGAAAACAGTTGGCTTACCTCTATACGATTGCACGCAATCTGTGCATAGACCATTACCGGAAAAGGAAGGAAGAAACATTAAACGAAGAGGTGGCGGAAAATCCTATGGAACAAGTGGAAAGAGCGTTATATGTCCGTATGGCTGTAGAGAAACTTCCAGAAGAAATGCAGGAATTGATTCTGCTGAAGTATGTCAATCAGCTTTCCGTGCGGGAAATATGTGCGGTTACCGGTCTGTCCCGAAGCAGTGAGTACCGTTTAGAAAAAGTGGCATTACAAAAATTGCGGGTTTTGCTCAGGGAAGAGTAAAGATGGAGACACAGGTAAACCGCATGACGTGACGTGGAGAAAGTCAATGAGAGAAATACAGAAATGGAGGCGTGTATGTTGGATAAGCATCTGAAAAAAGATTTGAAAGAGAGTTTTGCAGCCCCCGAACCCCTGGGTAAAAAACAATTCCTCGGTAACCTCAATTATCCCAAGGCAAGTCCCTTGGAAGTGCTTAGGGTTCAGGCGGAGTATATCCCTAAATTTGTATGGGTATTGTCTGTAACTCCCATATTTCTGATTTTGCTGCTGCAATGTCTGGCAGCAGCTTCAGTCGGCGGCAAGGATTTAATTTGGTATCTGTCTGCTTTTATGCCCATCCTGGCAGTTTTGGCGGTGACAGGGACATTCCGTTCCGGGGCATACGGCATGGCGGAACTGGAATTGGCATCAAAGTATAATTTGCCGCAGATTCTGCTGATGCGAATGGGGATTTTGGGCTTGCTGGACTTATCGATAGTGCTTGCCGCAGTTTTTCTGATTGTCAGTATGGGGGAAATGACCGTTCTGCACACAGCATTGTATCTGCTGGTCCCCTGGGAGAGCACTTGCCTGCTGACTTTTCAGGTGGAAAAACACAGGAAAGGAAGAGAGACGATTTGGTGTAATATTCTTTGTGGCTTTTTTGTCAGTATGTCAGAAATTATCTTAAAAAACAGGGAATTTGCTTCCTGTCTGGAAAATGTATATTTATGGCTAGCCGCTTTTTGTGTCCTTTCGTTCCTGTTGGCAAGGCAGGTTTATCGTATCTGCCTAGACAAGGAAGCGTGGAGTTGGAATATGTATATGGCTGGATGAGGAAGAGGAGAGGTAAAAGTGAACTTCATATATGGCTGGATGAGAAAAAGGAGAAATGAAAATGGAACTAACATTTGACCGTGTGACAAAACAATTTAAAAATAAGATTGCCGTGGACAGGGTATCGCTGTCTCTGCAAAAAGGAGTATATGGGCTGCTGGGGGCGAACGGAGCGGGAAAAACTACGTTGATGAGGATGATGTGCGGGGTATTAAAGCCAGACAGCGGTGAAATCCGTTTGGGAGATCTGGGTGTGGAAGAGGAGGATTACCGCGATAAGCTTGGTTATCTTCCGCAGCAGTTTGGTTATTATCCCGAATTTACCGGCGAGGATTTCCTGATGTACATGGCGGCGCTAAAAGGGATTTCCAAAAGGCAGGCAAAGGAGAGAACGGCAGAACTGCTTGATACGGTTAATCTGACAGATGTTGCGAAAAAGAAAATCCGCACTTATTCCGGTGGCATGAAGCAGAGGCTTGGCATTGCCCAAGTGCTGATTAACCATCCGCAGGTTCTGGTATTGGATGAACCGACTGCCGGGCTGGATCCAAAGGAAAGGGTAAAATTCCGCAACCTTATTTCCCAGCTGGGCAGCAACAGGATTGTGCTGCTATCTACACATATCGTGTCAGACATCGAATATATCGCAGATACGATTCTGGTGATGAAAGAGGGAAGCCTTATCCACCAGGGGGGGCGCAGTGAAATCATGAAAGTGATTCAAGGAAAAGTATGGGAAACTGCAGCGGAGGCTGAAGCAGCGGATAGATGGATGGAGAGATACCCGGTACTAAATATCCGTCAGGAAAAAGATAGGATTTTCCTGCGCCTGGTAAGTGAAGAGCCGCCCACAGAAGACAGCATTTCTGTAGCCGCCACGTTAGAGGATTTGTATCTGTATTATTTTAGTGAAGAAGGAGGAGAACATGAGAGAAATTATAAATCTGGCAGGATACGAATATAAGAAGATTTTAGGCAGGAAATCCACCTGGATTGCTTTTGGAATTCTGATATTATTGGTGCTTCTCTGTGGATTTGGCAATTTAATGGGAAATTTTTATGTGGAGGGGCAGAAAGTTGACACCCACTATAATATGAATCAAAAGGAATGCAATGCCCTTCGGCAGATGAAAGGGCAGAAGCTGGACGATGCTTTTTTTGAAAGGGCAAGGGATGTGTCGGCAGAAGTAATGAATGGAGCAAAAGACCTGCAGGAACTGCTGGTATCGAAAGACGGCTGGAACAATTACTGCCGTTATTATATGCCATATGGGCATGTGGCAGAATTATGTATGCTTATGGAAAAAGAGATGGATAAGATGGATGGAGAATCATTTTACAAGGGCAGGGAAGAACTGCAGCAGGTAAATTACGAAGACATGAAGATCTCTAAGGAGGAAACAGAGTTCCATCGACAGGAAAATGCGCGGATAAAAACACCGTTTGCCTATGGAAACATGAGGGGATTTGAAAGGTTCTTTTCCTTGCAGTACAGCTTAGGAATAATACTTGTTTTTATCGTGGCGGTTTGCCTGGCGCCCTTGTTTGCCGGAGAATATACTTCAAAGATGGACCAGATGATACTGTCCACGAGGTATGGGAAGAATAAAATTATCCTGGCAAAACTGCTGACGGGAATCTCTTTTGCCCTGACTCTTACATTGGCGGTATTAGGGCTTACGTTATTGGAAATCAATTTGATATACGGTCTGGAAGGCTGGAATCTTCCGATACAGACGGCGTATCAAGGGTTTGCGCTGAGCATTCCTATTAATATGCTGCAGATGTTGGGGATTTCCCTGTTGTGCGCCCTGTTTGCCTCCTGCATGGTTGCTGCCTTAGTGATGTTCTTTTCGGTGAAGATGAAAACGCCGTTTGGCGTGATTATAGTGGCATTTCTTGTTATTTTTGTGCCTATGGTTTTGCTGAATATGGTTCCCGAAGACAGTATATGGTATCTGTTTGTCAAGGGGACGCCTACCGTAATGATGGAAAGCTGGGTGGGAGTTTCTGAGCGGATGATTCCGTTTGGAAGACACTGCTTTTATTATTTTCAGGCAATGCCAGTCGTATATGCATGCCTGACAGCAGGGCTTTTTGCATGGAGTTACCGTAGTTTTCGTTGCCATCAGGCAATATAAATTGTGTTACAATAGAAAAACTCCAAAAATACAAACAATTGACAAAAGACACATATAAAGATATGATGAATTTGTAGCCAGTAATCTCAACATAAAGGAGAGACGTTATGAAAAATTGGAAAAAAACACTCATGCTGCTGATGATGTTTTGCCTGATGGCAGGACAGTGTATCGCAGTGCAGGCGGCGCCGAAATCTTCGTCTAAGATTGTCCTCAATAAGACATCTTATACACTCAAAAAGGGTAAGTCGGTGCAGCTGAAAGTAACCAAGAACACGTTGGGCAGGAAGAAAAAGATAGAATGGTCAAGCAGCAATGAAAAGGTTGCAACCGTTTCTGCCAAAGGAAAAGTTAAGGGCAACAAGAATGGAAAAGCTACCATCACAGCGAAGGTGGAAGGCACTAAAGTCAAAGCAACGTGCAAAATTGTGGTTGGTACGCCTGTACAGAAAGTAAACTTAAATACCAAATCTGTACAGTTGGAAGTTGGGAAGCAATTTCAGCTGAAATCCAATGTTTCGCCGAAAAAACCTACCAATAAGAAGGTAATCTATAAGTCTTCCAAGAAATCTGTAGCCACCGTAAGCAAGAAAGGCATGATTAAAGCTTTAAGGAAAGGGACTACGAAGATTACGGCAGTCGCAGCCGACGGAACAGGGAAAGCGGCAACATGTACGGTGACTGTTAAGAATAAAAGCATTGTTATCAGCGATATCGTTTTAAATGCTTCAAACCTTAGTTTATTACCAGGGCAGGAAGCAAAATTGTCGGCGAACATCAAGCCAGGCAATGCAACCGATAAAAGCCTGAGCTGGAGCAGCACGGACAGCAAGGTTGTGACCGTCAATAATGGGACCGTGAAAGCGGTAGGCGAGGGAAATGCCATAGTAAGAGTAACATCCAATAATGGCAAGAGGGCAGACTGCAGCATCAAGGTATCCTATAAGGACCGCGTCAGCAACCAGACAGAGCTGAACCAGGCGCTTACGAGCAAAATGGTCAGCAACATCGTTTATACATCTGATGCAGCGGGCAAGGTATTGATTCCCGAAGGGGATTATTCAGCCAAGACTTTGGAAATCAATGCCCCCAATGCGGATGTGGAGAATAAAGGGCAGTTTAAGACAGTGACCATCAATGCCATAGCAGAAAATACTTACGAGGAACACTCCGGCAATGTAATATACTTCAATGCGCCCAAAGGACGCATAGTGGTTGGGGAAAATGGCGCTGCCACTATCAACTTAAGCAGCAGAGGCAGCCAGAACTTTACGTTGGAGAATAATGGTTATGTCAATGAAGTCAATGTTCCGGGGCAAACTGTTTTGAAAATTGAGGGCAGCAAGCGGGTTCCCATAACTTTAGGCGCGGGAGCGGCAGGTTCCTCTATCACGACAGCCACTGAGTTGCAGATTGATGCAGAAGCAAGCTGGGATATGGTCGTTCTCCCCGGAGGAGAGAATACGAAGGCAACCGTTGATAATGATTCCTGTCTGCCCTCCGTAGCAGGTGTAGGCCGTATTCCGGTAGCGGTAAGCGATAGCAATGATGTCGTCAATATTACCGCAGAGATGCGCGATGACCTGGGTATTGACCGGGTTGTAGAAGTAACCGGCAATGTTCAGGAGTATTATCTGGCAGAAGCTGCCGGGCAGGAGGAAGCTGCAGCAGAGGATGGAGATTCTTCCGATGTCCAGCAGCCCTCCAAACGTGCGGAGCACGCCAATTGTGCAAAGGCAAAGATAACGATACTGCCGTATACGAAGGGTAACAGCGGCATGAATGATACGAATTACCAGCAGTTCATTGCCGACACGAACAGGACGGCAGAGACGGATACAGATGGAAACTTTGTGATGGCAGATGTTAAAATCGGCAATTACTGGATGATTGTGGAGAAAGAGGGTTATGGCATAGTCGTGAAGAACGTCATGATAACCAGCAACGATTCCCAGACTTATGCATGCAGCAATACCAGTTTGCTAAGTGATGAGATTACAAGCTGCGAGAACGCACCATCAATCTCCGGCGTAGTCATAGATTCCCTGACAGGAAAGCCTGTGAATGTATCGGGATTACAGGTCAAGCTGAGGGCAGGATTCGGAAATGTCATCGGCGAAGTGTTACAGACAGCACAGACGGATGAGGAAGGAAAGTATTCCTTTACAAATGTAAAAGCTGGCGCCTATACGGTGGAGGTACTGGACCTTCGTCAGAATTTAAGTGAGGATGCCATTCGCTATAATTCCTCCTATACAGACATCGTGGTAGCATACGGTTATCTTGCGGCTGACAATTATAACTGCCAGATAGACCAGAAAATGCTTGACTTTACGGGAAGGGGAAGGGTACAGTTCACCTTGACCTGGGGGAAAGAAGAGTCTGGGGCCAGCGCTGATATCGATTCCCATCTTGTAGGACCGAAAAAAGATGGGGAAGGTGAATTCCATATTTATTACAGCAACCAGAGTTACTATCATTATGGCGATGCGGATAATATCAGGATGGCGGACCTGGATGTGGACGATACGACATGGGAAGGACCGGAGCACACAACAATTTATGAAGAGACAGATGGGATTTACCGGTTCTATATCCATAATTACTCCCAAAGAAAAGTAAATAATTCCCAGATGCTTGCCAAATCATCTGTGCAGGTGAGGGTGACGATTGGCGCAAATTCCCATACGTTCTATTGCCCCAACCAGATAGGTAACCTTTGGTATGTATGCGATTACGATTCCAGGACACATAGGATAATTCCCAGAAATAAGGTAAGCAATTTCCTGATTGATGAATCACACATCGGCGTATTGGAGGAAGAGTATGAGCGTATCTGTCTTGAAGAGCTTAAGCAAGATACAAAATATAAGCTGAATTCCGTTAAGGAAACACTCCTTAGATTTTCTGATAACGATGCTAAGCTTACGATAATGAATGAGATTGCAGGATATGAAGGTAAGTTAGGATTGGCAGACAAAACAGAAGCTGTTCTCCAAATCAGCAGTGATTTAGAGCGGCTGCAGGAGAAGTTGGATACAATTATCTGTAATCCATCTATCAGTGCAGATAACCTTGCTGATTATGATTATGATACTTTATATGGCTATGATGAGGATGAAAATGTCATATCAGTACAAGCGGTAGCATACTGCAAGATTTTGTTTGGCAGTACATTGACAAATTTTAATGCAGAAATCTTTGAAGAGGGGCTGACCGTAAGCACGGAGCCATCAGGAGACAGTGATTATGCTTATGTGATTCGTGTGACGGATACACAGAGCGGTTTGTCCTTTGACGTCAAGGTCAAGGTATTGGCGGACCAGGCAGCGGTGAATGTCTTAAATAAAATACAGGAATGCCGAAAATTAATGTCCCAGTTTGAGAAGAATGCAGCCATTTTGGCAGACCGGGAGTTGATTGACGGTATCGAGATAGACAACGTCATTGATGAGGAAACCTACAATGAGACGATGAGCAAGCTTAGAGAGATTCGTGATAAGTATTATTATGGCTTTGCAAGGTTTGAGGTACAAAATGTCAGGGCGGGTAGCGGGCTTAGTGATTGGTGGACCAATGCCGTTGACGAGGAAGATGAAAACGGCAACTGGCTGGGGACCAATATGGTTCTGACGGTTGAGCGTTATGAAGATGTTACAGATGAGGAAATCCTTTCCAAGCTGGATATTACGTTTGAGGAAGATTACGATGATGAGGGGCAATTGCAGGAGGTATCGTATGAAATTACCGACAGCGACAATCAGAACTATCCGAAGATGATTAAAGTTACGGATAGTCAGTATATCAAGAAGATTTATATCAGAGTTATTGAGTGGTAAAAGCATTTTCCGTCTGTCCTGTGCACAAAGCATGGGGCAGGCGGGATTTTCCTGTCAGTTAGAATGCAGTTGGTAATGCGGGGATTTTTACAATCAGGTTTGAAAAATTTTCAGGAATAGAATTAGAAATACCTGCATAAAATAAAGTATGCAGCAAGTAATTGGAAAAATATTGCAGAAAAAATTTGACATTTTCCATGATATGGAATATAATATACTTCGTTGGCGCGGGATGGAGCAGTCTGGAAGCTCGTCGGGCTCATAACCCGAAGGTCGCAGGTTCAAATCCTGCTCCCGCAATTAGAACGGCAGCGACCACATGGTTGCTGCTATTTTTCATCTTATTAGGAAAGACCGCGTTGCATTAACGCGTGAAAATACAGACTTTCCTATAAGATAAAAGCCCTCCGGGCAGGATGCGCACTCGCACAAGAGGTAAATATTGCTTCGCAATTATGCTCGGCGCGTCAAAGTGTGCAATCTCCGGGGGATTGAGGGGTAGGGGAGCCCCTGTGGGCTTGCCCACTTTGTTCTATAAATTTCAAATCAAGGAGAAATCACAGAGATTATGGTTTATCAGAATATTTTAGAAGCAATGGGACATACGCCGTTAATCCGCCTGAATCATATGGCGGAACAAGATAGCGCACAGATTCTTGTCAAATTTGAGGGGCTGAATGTAGGCGGCTCCATCAAGACCAGAACAGCGTACAATATGATTCGTGAGGCTCATCTGCGGGGATTGATTAAAAAGGATACGATAATTGTTGAGCCCACCAGCGGAAATCAGGGAATCGGGCTGGCGCTTGTCGGCGCCGTATATGGATACGAGACGAAAATTATCATGCCCGATTCAGTCAGCGAGGAACGGCGCAAGCTGGTGAAGCATTATGGGGCAGAGGTTATCCTGATTCATGATGCCGGTAATATCGGTGCCTGTATTGAGGAGTGTCTGCAGACAGCGCTTCGCATGGCAAAAGAGGATCCGCGGGTATTTGTACCCCAGCAGTTTGAAAATCCTGCCAATCCGGAGGTACATAAGATTCAGACTGGTCTGGAAATCTTAGAGCAGGTAGATGGTCCCATCCATGGATTCTGCTCCGGCATTGGCACGGGCGGAACCATCACCGGTGTGGGCGAGACACTTAAAGACAAAAATCCTGATATGGTAATCTGGGCAGTGGAGCCGGAACATGCGGCAATCCTTTCGGGCGGCTCTATCGGCACGCACCTGCAGATGGGGATTGGCGATGGTTTGATTCCGGAAATCCTCAACCAGCAAATTTATGATGATGTCTGTATCGTCACGGACGAGGAAGCCCTTGCAACTTCCCAGCAGCTTGCTTCCCGGGAAGGAATTATGTGCGGCATTTCCAGTGGGACCAATGTGGCGGCTGCCATCAAGCTGGCACGGAAGCTGGGGAAGGGCAAGACTGTCGTAACGATACTGCCGGATACGGCAGAGCGGTATTTTTCCACGCCGCTGTTTGAGGTATAACAATAATTTAATGAGGGAATTGGTTTAGGGTGCGGAAAATACGCTCCCCACAGCATACAGGCTTTCTGCTAAATCTGCACGGTAATCCATGTCCTGGGAATTGAGGCTGTTAATGACGCAGCCGTAGCTATTGAGATTCCCAGTGGCATGGATATATTTGTTGTTGCCAAGGTAAAGCGCCACATGGTCAGGAAAATACAGCAGATCCGCGGGCTTAATCTGGGAGCGGGGAATTTCGTGTACCGGATAGCCGCTTTTGATGGCAGCATCCCGGTAGATGAGGATTCCGCACATGAAATAGCTCATAAATGTAAGCCCGGAACAGTCGATGCCCTCATGGGTTTTGCCGCCCCAACGGTACTGTGTGCCGAGGTAAGACAAGGCATAGTTGATAATGTCAGAGCGTAATTCTGTCTGTGAATCTGTCAATGATGAGGAGGCGGCAAGGGCAATTGCCGGCACGTAGCCCATAGAGCCGTCGGCGAGCTGAATTTTCTGCCAGCCGTCCTTTCTGCTGCCGCAAGGGATGACGGTACTGCCCATGAAAAGCGTGGTAACGATGGGGGCTTGTACTTTGGGCGCAGCCAGCACATCGGTAAGCCGCTGGGTGAGCAGGAGCAAAGAACCGGAGCGAATATTCCACAGCCCATATTCTTCCGGCGAAATTTTATGTACATCGCTTGTCCGCAGCCACCCGCTGTATCCATAATGGGTAGTGACCTTGAGAAAATCTCCCTGGCATTCGGTAACCGTAAGCAGCCAGCCGGATAGTAATTCATCAGAGACATTCTGACCGACAAGGCAATGGTTTTTTCGGATAAGGGATTCATATAAGGTTGCTTTGGGGATAGTGACAATTGCTTGCTGCATGGTAACTCCTCTCTGTATATCAAATTCAGACCGCGCCATCTGCAAAAGCTTTGATGGAGCTATAATAATTCTTTATAGAAATCCAGCACATTCTTGTAAAAAATCTGCTCTATCTCACTGGTGTGAAATCCAGATTTTTTTAATTCCTGTGCCAATAATTCCATCTGGCTGCAATCTCTCAGTTCCAGATTGTCATCGATTCCGTCAAAATCAGAACCTATACCTATACAGTATATGCCGCCAATATCAAAAATATGACAGATATGCTGTACAATATCTTTGAGATAGCTGAAAAAAATGTTATCCTTATCGGGCGTTTCAGAGAGGAAAGGACCATAATAGTTGATGCCGATGACGCCGCCTTTAGCGGCAATCGCTCTTATCAGTTCATCAGGCAGGTTCCGTCCACGGCTGCAGAGGGCGCGGGCATTGGAATGGCTGGCGCAGAATGGTTTTGTGGCAAACCGGCACACATCGCGGATGCCCTCATCGGATAGGTGGGACACGTCTGCGATGATGCCGAGACGTTCCATCTCTGCAAGAAATTCAATGCCAAGCCTAGTAAGCCCTTTGTTGTCTCGTGAATAGACAGATTTATAAGCGGTGTTTCCGGGAACTGATGAATGCAGAATGTTCTTGTATGTGTTTCCGGGAGCTGATGAATGCAGAATGTCTTTGTCTGTGAATGCAGGCCTGTGTAATTCAGTAAAAGGCGCTGGTTCTGCAGGATAGCCCAGGCTGTTGGGATAATTCCAGGTAAAGGTCATCATGCGGATACCCATATCAGAGATTTTTTTTAACCGCTCCAGGCTGCCGCCGCAGACTTCTCCCTCCTCCAAGGTCAGTAACGCAGACATTTTATGCTGTTTTTCATTGGATAGTATCTCTGAATAGGAAGTAACAGGTGAAATCAAATCTGAATGCTGCTTCATTTCTCCCTGAAATACGGCAAATTGTTCCCGAAATGTCTGGTAGGGGTCTTCTGTTTGCCCGAGGTCGATAAACAAGGCAAAATTCTGCACAAGGTATTTGGCAGAAAGCATTTTGGTCAGGTCAACTTGAAAAGGATTTGTCCTGAGATTCACGTCTTTTTGCTGTGTGCGTTCCTGATAAATGCGCGATATGGTATCACAGTGCATGTCAATGATTTTCATAGTCTCCTCCTTAGGATAGGGTTGTGTCCATTATTATGACAAATTTGGCAGAAATAGTCCACTCTGGCAAAAATACTTCCCCGAATACTACCATCGGAGTATAGCAAAAGAACAGAATGTCTGATATATAGTAAACGACAAAATAATTTGTCGCTTAAATGAAAATAAAAATAAACTTCATTTGGAGAAAAATTCAAATGACACTCGTTATAGAGATTGTAAGAAATAAGTAAGGTAATATTATATTTTCTTTAAGAAATGTAGCGTAAGATAAAATCAACAAGACAACAAAGCAGGAAGCAGCAACGACAGAAAGGAAGGATAACCGTTGGATAATTTAATCAGTGTGCGGGATATGTGCAAGATATATAATCCCGGAGAAAACGAAGTCCGGGCGCTGGACCATGTGGATTTGGACATTGAAAAGGGTGAATTTGTGGCAATCATCGGTCATTCCGGCTCTGGAAAATCCACCTTGATGAACATGCTGGGCTGTCTGGACGTGCCGACTTCTGGTTCTTACTATCTGAATGGCAAGGATGTGTCTGCGATGAAAGATAACCAGCTCTCGGAAATCCGCAATCAGCAGATTGGATTTATCTTTCAGGGGTTTAACCTGATTGCCAACCTCACAGCATTGGAAAATGTGGAACTCCCATTGATTTACCGGGGAATTGGCAGAAGCCAGAGACATAAGCTGGCGAAGGAAGCGTTAATCCGGGTGGGGCTTGAGAAGCGTATGGAGCATAAGCCATCTGAAATGTCGGGAGGGCAGCAGCAGAGGGTTGCCATTGCCCGGGCGATTGCGGCTGAACCGCCAGTCATTTTGGCAGATGAACCTACCGGAAACCTTGATTCCGTTTCCACACGCGAAATTATGGAAATATTAAAAAGCCTGCATGAAGCAGGACGCAGCGTAATTCTGATAACCCATGACAACGAAATCGCAGACCAGGCAAAGCGGGTGGTCCGCATTTTGGACGGTAAGATTGTGGAAGATTATTTCAATCAAAGCCGCCAAAACGAGCAGACAGGCAAGAAAGCAAATCAGGAGGCATAATTCATGAAGAAGAAAAAAATTTTAAAAATTGTAATACCAATAGCAGTAGTACTTGTAATCATTATTGCGGTGACCTTGAACAATGCGGCAAAAGCCGGGCAGCAGATGGCAGAAGCCATGGCTGTGGAGGGTATCGCGGCGGAGACCGGAGATGTGACGGAGACAGTGGAAACAAATGGAACGGTTATCAGCGGCGAACAGAAAGCGATATTTTCACCGGTAAATGCCAGTGTGGAACAGGCAGACTTCCAGGTGGGCGATATAGTTAAAGCGGGGGAACAGCTGGTGACTTTCGGGCTGAAAGATTTGGAGGAGCAGAATCAGAAAGCAGAACTGACAGTGCGGGCAGGTGAGCTTGGCTATGAGGACAGCGTAAGCCAGTCCAATAAAGCGGCAAGCCGCCAGGCGGAAGCCAGAAATAAGGCTGCGCAGCTGCAGGCGCAGGTCAACGCCAAGGAACAGCAGGTAGCAAACCTCACGAGCGCCCTTGCTGGGGAAGCCAGTGCGCAGGAAGCTTCCCGCCAGCAGGAGGAACGAAATCTCAATGAGCAGATTTCCCAATTGCAGCAGCAGTTAAAGACCGCGGAGACAGAAGCAAAAGCTTCCCAAAAATCATATGATAAGGCAGTTACAAATCAGCAGACTGCGCAGGTAAACTTTGATGCGGCAGCTGCGGCTGCAGAGAATGACCCTCAAAAATTGGAGACAGCCAGAGAAGCGCTGAACAAAGCAAATAAAGAATTGGCGGATGCGAAAAGCGCCAATGAAACGAAGCAGCAGGCAAAAGCCGATTTGCAGCAGCAGATAGAAGCTCTGCAAGGGACGGTACTTGCTCCGGGCGCCGAATCGTCAGATTCAGGATTGCAGCAGCAGCTTCAGACTGCACAGACGGAACTGGCAGAACTGAAAGGAAGCCTGGAAAGCCAGAAAAGCCTTGCAGAGGGGGACAGCGGTGCGATGAGCAGTGCAGCCAGGGAGCAGATGAGGACCAATAATAACCTGGCAGAATTGGAGAGCAAGTCGTTAGAGGAACTGATTGCTGAGGGTAAGAAAGGAATCGTTGCAGATTTTGACGGCGTTATCTCCGATAAACAGATTATGGAAGGGGCAATGGTTACACAGGGAATGCAGCTATTTACCCTGCAGAGCATCGAGGACGTCAATGTGGAAGTGACGCTCTCCAAAAACGTTTATGCCAAGGTCAAAGAGGGGCAGAAAGCGGAAATTACCCTTGCCGGGCAGACATACCAGGGAACCGTGAAACGCATTAGCCGGATTGCTGTAAATGGAGCAGCCGGGACAAATCAGGCAGCGGTATCCTCAGCTTCCATCATGGCAACCGTACATATAGATAATCCAGATGAAAATATTTTTCTGGGCGTGGATGCCAAAGTGAAAATACAGGCCGCAGAGGCGAAAGACGTGGTTATCCTGCCGATAGAAGCAGTCAACATTGGCAAAGACGGCACATTCTGTTGGATAAATAAAGACGGCATTCTCACAAAGCGCAGCATCACCACCGGCGTGACGTCGGATGAATGTGCGGAAATCACCCAGGGCCTTGATGAGGGAGAAATCGTCATTCCCGACCCAGGCAATCACGAGGAAGGGGATGCCATAACTGTCACAGAGAAACAGAGTGAAGCGGAGGGAACAAATGAGAAAATAGGAAACGGCGAAGAAGCGGGAACGAATGAAACATCGGGAACGGATGACGAATCAGCAACAGCTGAGACATCGGGAACGGATGAAGAAGCGGGGACAGCTGAGACATCGGGAACGGATGAAGAAGCGGGAACAGCTGAAACTTCAGGGTCAGAGGAAGCGGCAGAGTAGAAGAGGTGTGCAGATGGGCAATATTTTAGAATATATCAAGATGGCATTTAAGAACATCAAGGCAAATAAAGGACGTTCTTTTCTGACTATGCTGGGCATCATTATTGGAATTTCTTCCGTAATCATGGTAATGGCGGTGGGAGACGGAACGGCAAATGCCATGAACTCTGAGGTGGCAGATTTAGGGACGGGGCAGATTAACGTTTATTGCAGCGATGATGCGGCAAATGCGGAGGAGTGGATTACGCCGGAAGACATCACAGCCATTAAAGAAAGCATTATTGGCATAGAAGGAGCAACGCCCAATGATGGTACATCGGGAACTACGGTCACTGGAAAAGGGGAGTTTTCCCTGACGTTCAGTGGAGGTACAGAGGATTTACAGAAGTCATTGAATTTTAATATGAAAAGGGGTTCTTATTTTACGGCAGTTGATGTGGAAGAAGGGAACCGTGTCTGCGTGATTTCAGATAGCGATGCCAAACGTCTTTTTGGCTCAGATGATGTGGTGGGTATGGACATTGACGTGGAGATTGGCGGAATCAGTGGAAGCTACCGTATTGTAGGCGTTACCCAGCAGAAAGAAAATACCAGTTTTATCAGCTATACTTATGAGGGGATGCCAGTTTCACTGGATGTACCCTATACATCATTTGATTACTTTGGATGGCAGAGCGACTCCTTTTATTCTGTCACGGTTTTTGCCAATGACCAGGCAAAGGGTGAAGATGTCGTGCGTGACATTATCCATACGCTGGAGACCAGACACCAGTGTGCTGGGGAAGAGTATTTCCAGATTCAGAGCTTTCAGGATATGCTTTCTGAGATGAACAATATGCTGGCGATTGTTACGACTTTCATTTCCTGTGTAGCGGCAATATCTCTGATTGTAGGCGGAATCGGCGTGATGAACATTATGCTGGTGTCTGTGACGGAACGTACCAGGGAAATCGGCATCCGCAAATCCCTGGGAGCCAAGACCTCCTCCATTCTACTGCAGTTTCTTGCCGAGGCGGCAATCCTTACTGTTTTGGGCGGGATTATCGGCATTATCCTGGGACTTTTGGGAGCCATGGGAGCCTGTGGGCTGATGAGCGCCTCCATGGGAAGCGTTATCCATCCAGGTATCAAGGCGAGCACGATTCTTGGAGCAACTTTATTTTCCTGTGGAATCGGTGTGTTCTTTGGCATATATCCCGCCAGGAAGGCGGCAAAACTAAGCCCGATTGAGGCGCTTAGGAGGAATTAAATGTTTAATAAAATGGCAGCTGCTTACAGTTAAATGTGGGCAGCTGTTTTTTATCTTATAGGAAAGACCTTGTCACGCTAAAGCGTGAAAGTATCTTCCTATAAGATAAAAAATAATATGCGCACTTGCACAAGAGGAAAATATTGCTTCGCAATTGTGTTCGGCGCGTCAAAGTGTGCAATCCTCAGGGGATTGAGAGGTAGGGGAGTTGAAGTCGGCTTGCCCACTTTGTTTTTTTGTAATAGGAAAGACCTTATCACGATAAAGTGTGAGTGGTCTTCCTATAAGACAAAAATAATATGCGAAAAGACGGCGTTGCCATGAGGTGTCAAAATATTATTTTTAAGAGATAAAACAAAAAAATGTTTTGATATTAGAATAAATATGTAATATAATGAAATAATAAAAATAACAAAACATAAAATTGTTTGGAGGAAAAAGAGATGCTGTTGAATTACAAATTTGAGAATTTTATGTCATTTCGGGAAAATGCAGAATTTTCGTTGCTGGCACCCAAGACGAAAGTGAAGAATCGATTTCCAGATAATATTATATCCACAGGTCATGGCTGTGAAATATTAAAAACGGCTGTAATAGTTGGGGAGAATGCCGGCGGAAAGTCGAATTTTGTAAGAAGCCTGGGATATCTCAAGGCTTTTTTTCAGGAAAATAAAATGGTAAATTCTTATAAAAACTGTGTTAATACCAATAACGATAAAAAAGGATGTGGCAAAAATAGCAACACACTTCAAGTATTTGATATAGAAATTCTGTCAAATAATGGATATTTCTATCTCTATCATTTAGAAATGGATTTTATTGGAATCGTCAGAGAAGAATTAAGTTACAAAGATGAGTATAGGAAAAAGTACAGGCAATTTCTGGAGGTGTACAGAAAAACATGTAAGTTAGACTGCGATGGGAATGAAGACAAATGTATGGGGAGAAATACATGCAAAACATCCTTTGCGACAGAGTATAAGATTGATGTATTTAAAATGGAACCGGAACTAAGAGAAGTTTTTGAGAATGCTGTGAATAGTCAGAAAAAGATGGGACTATATGTTACAAAGCTGGCAATTTTAGGGAATAGCCATGCCATGAATCTTGTCGAATGGATGACGAACAGCCTATGTCCGGAAACAAATGTGATTAACTATGACATATATAAATCAATGAGGAACGAAGAAGAGGACATCAACATATTGAGTGACCCCAGATATATAGAAATATTTAAAATGGTTGATGCCAGTATTATTGGAATTGATATAGATAAGGAAAAGCCGTTTACAAATTCTGTAGTCATCAGGGAGAAAGAGGACGGAAGTACGTTTTTCCAGGAATTGAGGCGGGATTCCAGTGGCGTCAGGGAGTATTTTGCCTGGGCAGTTCAGGTTTTTAAAGTTGTGTATGAAGATAAGGTTGTGTTTGCAGACGAGATGGACCGGGTTTTAAACCCAGTGCTTTCAGACCGCGTGATTGCCTTTATAAATGGCAAAGAACATCATCATGGTCAGTTTATATTTACTACGCATAATGTGCTGCATCTGGATTTAAAAAATTATATGAAAGAACAGATTTACTTTATTTCTAAAGATGTGGAGAATTTGGAGTCGGAATTGTATTCACTGGCAGATTTTCCAGAAGTGAGGTATGAGACAACAAAAATTTACGAGTTTTATATGAAGGGTATTTTAGGGGGAACTGCCAGTGAGTAGAAAAGTACGGGAGATAAAGAAGAATTTTAAGGTGTTTTGCGAAGGGGATACGGAGTTTCACTATGTAGACGAAATGAGACGTCAAAAAAGGCTTTCTATTGCGTTAAAGCTAGTTAACATGGAAGGAGGCGGTTATAGCAGTTTTTTAAAAAACTTAAAATTGATGGAAATACAAATTGTTTGGCGAAATTTATTATCATAGATGGTGACCGGGCGTTTAATGAAGAAGGAGAGAAGGAAAATCTTAGAGAGTTGCTGGAATTCTGCATTCTGCGGAACCGAAGCGGAAAAATCCCGCATATTTTGATTGTTAATTGCCCGGATTTTGAATATATAGCCTGTTTACATACTCCAAAATACAAAGGACAGAATGTTGCACAGTATATTATAAAAGAATTGGGATATAGAGACATTGATGCATTTAAATCAGATAAAAAGATTTACAGTGTCCTTCATAAAAATGGAAATTCCAGTGATGTAATGTTGGCTGCGTTAAAAAGAAGAGATTGTTTTGTAGTTAATGAATGTAAAGTTAATCGGTCTAAATATGAAATAAACGTAAAAACATCTTATAATTGGGAGGAACTTGAAAAAAGGGGTTCCAATATCAATGAGTTTTTTGAAATAGTGGATTCTTTTTAATATGGTAAATAGTCGTAATAAGAATTGACGAAGCCTTTTTCTTGTGGCAAGATGTAAATAGAAGAGGTGAAAAGCCAATGCTGCTTAGTCTATTCAGAGCATCGATGGAATAAAGAGGAGGGCAACATGGGCATTTCTATGACGGCGGAGATGCTGGCAGCTTATTATGGATATGGCTGTGAAGCCAGAGAAATGTTCCAGGGGTTGGAAATTGCAGAACATCCCTCATTTACAGAACATCTGAATCGGTATGATGTGCTGTTTCTCAACGTGCAGGACTTTTTGAGCCGTGCAGGAAATGCGGAGGGTATGGTCTCCTGTCTGCAGGAAGTTGTAATCAGGGAAATCCGAAAGATGTTTCCGCAATTAATTAGTGAGTCAGAAAGTTATCTAATGTCTGCACTGGAACAGGTTTATCAGGAAACTAACAGGGGATTTGTCATCATTATAGATGAATGGGATTGCATCTTTCGCGTTGAAAAATGTGATACCAAGTCACAGACAGTGTATCTTGATTTTCTGCGGGCTTTGCTGAAAGATAAATCGTATGTCAAACTGGCATATATGACGGGCATCTTGCCGATTAAGAAATATGGGACGCATTCGGCATTGAATATGTTTGATGAATATTCAATGATGAATCCCGGCATATTGGCTCAGTATGTCGGCTTTACAGAGGAGGAAGTAAATACGCTGTGCCAAAGATATGATATGGATTTTGCGGAGGCAAAGAGATGGTATGATGGATATCAGTTTCGCAAAGTTGCCCATGTGTATAGTCCGAAGTCGGTCGTGGATGCTATGTTGAGGGAACATTTTGACAGCTATTGGTCCCAGACGGAGACATATGAAGCGCTGAAAATTTATATAGACATGAATTTTGATGGTCTGAAAGACACGATTGTCAGCATGTTGGGAGGGATTCGCTGCAAGATTAATCCCCGGACATTTCAGAATGATATGGCAACGTTTCAGGGGAAGGATGATGTCCTGACGCTGCTGGTACACTTGGGTTACCTTGCATATGACGTTGAGTGTAAGGAAACGTTTATACCTAATCAGGAAGTGGAGTATGAATTTGCCACCGCTATACAGGGCGCGGGCTGGAACGAGGTCATAAAAGCCATTGAGGTTTCGGAAGAATTGCTGGCTGCCACTTTCGTTGGCATATTTCAGCGCAAGGGCATATTATACGGTGATTCGTGAACTGCCTGCCGGAAAAGGGTTTGCAGACCTTGTATTTTTTCCGCGCAGGAATCATCCTCAGAAGCCGGCAATGATAGTGGAATTGAAGTGGGACAAATCAGCAGAAGGGGCTATCAGCCAGATAAAACGCAAAGGGTATGTGAAGTCCCTGGAGGGATATGGCGGACAAGTGCTTTTGGTGGGAATAAATTATAATAAAGAAAGCAAGGAGCATCAGTGTGTGATTGAGGAGATATAGCAGGAGGGAATCTTTATGGAACGCGAAATAAAGAAAATATCAGACTCTATGATAGAGCATATTTACCAGGTGCGCCCGGAACACCTGAATGCCGCGGGCCGGCTGTTTGGCGGCAAGCTGATGGAATGGATTGATGAAATTGCCGGGTTAGTGGGCATGCGCCATTCTGGAGGCAATATCACTACGGCATCGGTTGACAATCTCCGGTTCATCCGGGGAGCTTTCCAACATGATCTTGTTGTGCTGATTGCAAGGGTGACCTATGTTGGCAACAGTTCTATGGAAGTGCGAGTGGATACTTATGTAGAAGATTTTAGCGGGACACGCAAGCCCATTAACCGCGCATACCTGACGTTGGTTGCCGTAGATGAAAATGGCATTTCCAGGCAGGTTCCTACCATATTGTTGGAAACGGAGAGCGAAAAGGCAGAGTGGAAAGCCGCGGAGAAACGCAAGGAACTGCGTGTTCAGCGTAAGCGGGAAGGGTTTTAAGAGGATGGTTCGTTGAGGAAGAAAAGTATAGACTGGAAATTCATTATCCCATTCCTGATGGCGCTTGCCGTGTTCTTGTTTATTGCGGTTAGGCTGGGTATGCTCTGGTGGTGATACCATATAGGAAACAGGGAATACCAGAAGATGGAAGAATCCGTGGTGTCTGCTGAAGAACAAGCGGATAGTCAGCAAGCGGATGGGCAGTGAATACCGTTTTCTGGTGCATGGGGTGCTGGCGGAAGATTAAGAGGAGGAAAGCAAATGCGTAGCATTTCTAAATAGATGCTTTCCGATGAACTGGCAGGTAACGCAAAGAGGCGCGTGGCGATACTAACTAAAAGGAGGAATATTTATGGCAGACTTAAGCAGAGAAGAAAAGATGGAAATGTTCTTGGAGATGGTGGAGAAATCAGATAACATTGTATTTTTTGGCGGGGCTGGGGTGTCCACGGAGAGCGGGATTCCCGACTTCCGCAGTGTGGATGGACTGTACAACCAGCAGTATGACTATCCGCCGGAGACGATACTGAGCCATACATTTTATCGCAGGAATACCGAGGAATTCTACCGGTTTTACCGCAACAAGATGCTGTGCCTGACAGCGCAGCCCAACATGGCACATAAGAAGCTTGCCGAGTTGGAAGCAGCGGGAAAAGTTCGGGCGGTGGTGACCCAGAACATTGATGGGCTCCATCAGCTTGCCGGCAGCAAAAAAGTGTTGGAACTTCACGGCAGCGTACACCGCAATTATTGTGAATCCTGCCATCAGCTCTACGATGCGGAGTATATGTTACATAGCACAGGCGTTCCCAAATGTGAGAAATGCGGCGGAGGTATTAAGCCGGATGTAGTGCTCTACGAGGAGGGCCTGGACAATAAAACCATTCAGGAGGCTGTTTATTATATTGCCAATGCTGACATGCTGATTATCGGTGGCACTTCGCTTGCCGTGTATCCGGCGGCAGGGCTGATTGACTATTATCAGGGCGATAAGCTGGTGCTGGTAAATAAGTCAGCTACGCCCAGGGATGCAGTCGCCAACCTTGTATTGCAGGAAAGCATTGGGGAATTGTTTGGCAAGATTCAGGTGTCTTAGGAAATGTCTGAAAAGATATAGAAATAAGTTGTCAGCGATTCTTGAATATGGTAGTATGTCTGCATGGAACAATCGTGTTGCAGGGTGTGTTGACCTCTATTCTTAAAAGAATGGAGGTGATGCTATGAAAAATCATTTTGATTTTAAGGATATGCTGACCTTTGGCATTTTTCTTCTGGCATTGCTTACATTTATTTTTACATTTTGTAAGTAACAGTACATAGAAAAACCACCCGAATACTTTGACCAGTTGCTGGGTGGTTTTTCTATCCAAATAAACGGTCAACCCACCTTGTGGGCGGTTGCTCCATATTTATATACATTGTACCATAGATTACGGAACAATTCAAATTTTTTATTATATCTGGGAGGAAAATTATGCCGATTGCTTACGAAGTAGGAGATATTGTCCGTCTGAAAAAACAGCACCCTTGCGGAAGCAGTGAGTGGGAAGTGCTGCGCGTGGGAGCAGATTTCCGTTTGAAATGCTTGGGCTGTGGTCATCAGATTATGATTGCCCGCAAGCTGGTGGAAAAGAATACCCGGCAAATTCGCAAAAAGGAAGATTTTTCCTGATGCATTCTCCGGGGGAGAATGTTACTATATAATAGAACAAATCAAACCCCAAGCCGCAGCCATGTTTCTTGGGGTTTTTCAACTATTATGTGATGTTTATGGGATGAAACAATGGGCGGACGAAAGAGAAACATAAGAAAGATTGCACTAGCAGTTATTGGAACAGCCGGGATTTTCCTGATATGCTATTTTTTGTTGGTAAATTTTCTTGTCAGCGCGGCACTGGTTCCATCATTTATGAAACGCCTGCAGGCGTTTGAGCGGATTACAAATGAGGGCTATGCGGCGCAGGTGCAGACAGAGGACATTCAGGAGAATGGGCGGGCAGCTTTAGAGGGAACAAGAGAGTGGCTGAAAACAGCTGAAAGGCAAAAGGTGTCGATACAGAGCGAGGACGGATACACGCTGGTTGCAGAAATGTTTCCTTTTACAGATAACCACAGATGGGTAATCCTGCTCCATGGCTACACTGGCTGGAAAGAGGAACTATATCCCTTTGCGTGCTGGTATCATGAGGAGGGATATCAGGTGCTTGCCCCCGACCTCAGATGCCAGGGTGAGAGCGAAGGGGATTTTATCGGCATGGGGTGGACAGACCATTATGACTGTCTGCTCTGGATTCAATACATCTTATCTCTGGACGAGAAAGCAGAGATTGTCCTTCATGGGCAGTCCATGGGGGCGGCAACGGCATTGATGGTGACGGGGGAAGAGAAATTGCCGCCAAATGTCAAGGCGGTAATTTCCGACTGTGCCTATACGGACGCCTATTCCATGTTCGGTGAGAAGATAAAGGAATGGTTTGGGCTGCCATCGTTTCCCTTTGTGGATTCGGCGTGTCTGGCGCTCAGGCTGCGCGGCGGGTATAACCTCAAAGACGCCTCAGCCCTTGAGGCTGTGGCAAAGAGCCGGACGCCCACGCTGTTTATCCATGGGGAGCAGGATGCCATGATTTCTGTAGGGATGAGCAAGGAATTGTACGAAGCCGCAGCCGTGCAGAAAGAATTGCTGATTGTAGAGAATGCCGGGCACGCACAGTCGCAGGACAAAGATCCTGATACATATTATGGGACAATCCGTTTATTTTTGGACAAAACCCTTGCAAAACAGGAATAATTATGGTAATATACTAACTCGTGGTATATTAATTTATCCTTGTTCCCGGTAGGAACCGGGGGCCAAAAGACCAAAAGGAGGTACAAGGCATGAACAAATATGAATTAGCGCTCATCATCAATGCAAAGCTTGAAGATGAAGCGAGAGCCGAAGTTGTAGAGAAGATCAAAGGATACATTACACGTTTCGGCGGAACCATCACGGAAGTGGATGAGTGGGGCAAGAAGAGGCTGGCTTACGAGATTCAGAAGATGAGAGAAGGTTTCTATTACTTCATCAAATTCGATGCAGAGCCAGATTGTCCGGGAGAACTTGAAAAACGTGTGCGTATTCAGGATAACGTGCTCCGTTTCTTATGCGTTAGACAGGATGAGGCGTAAATAGAGAGAGGAAATTAGATGAACAAAGTCATACTTATGGGCAGATTGACCAGAGACCCTGAGGTTCGCTATTCACAGGGAGAGAATGCTACGGCGGTTGCAAGATATACTCTGGCAGTTGATAGAAGATTCAGACGTGACAATGACCAGCAGACCGCGGATTTTATTAACTGCGTGGCATTTGGCAGAAGCGGAGAGTTCGCGGAGAAATATTTCCACAAGGGAATTAAGATTGTGGTGACTGGCAGAATCCAGACGGGCAGCTACACTAACCAGGAAGGTCAGAAAGTCTACACCACCGATGTTGTGGTCGAGGAACAGGAATTTGCGGAGAGCAAGGCTGCAAGCGACCAGTCGTCTGGCGGTTTCCGGCCGGCAGCAAGACCTGAGCCCAGTGCAGCGGCGGGGGATGGTTTCATGAATATTCCTGATGGTATTGACGAAGAATTACCGTTTAATTAGATAGGAGGCAGAGAAAATGGCTTATAACAAGACCGAGAAGGGCGATGCTCCCATGAAGAGGAGAGGCGGCGTCCGCAGAAGAAAGAAAGTTTGTGTATTTTGTGGCAAAGATAATGTGATTGATTATAAAGATACCAACAAGCTCAAGAGATATATCTCTGAGAGAGGCAAGATTCTTCCCAGAAGAATCACTGGTAACTGCGCAAAGCACCAGAGGGCGCTGACCGTTGCCATCAAGAGGGCAAGGCATATCGCATTGATGCCATACGTTACAGATTAATCCGTATAACCAGAAGGATGTTCCTTAAGCCAGGTGATGGCTTTGGAACATCCTTTTTAATATCCCGATTCTTTGTTTCGGAACCCCATCTGGTTCTAAACGTCATATATAAGTGTCAATCGCTCGCTTGATGACAGCGGCGGCAGAGTCCTCTTTTGTACACTGCAGGTGGAAAAATGGCACAGATGTGCTTAATTTTTCGACAAAGGACAGGTTCGTAAGCAGCATATTGCTGGTCCAGGACGGCGATACCAGGCGTTGTATGGTGCGCAAGGAAATCTCTTGTACATTTATAGGCAGCAAAGCATCTGTGGGAGCTTGTTTTAAAAAGGTGATGCCGCCAAGAGGAACGGCGGATGTTGTATAATAGCCCGAAGTGCCGCACCAGGGACTGCCATAGACTATGGGTTTGCCAGCTTCAAATCCCAGCAAATTCAAGTCGCCGTTTAAGTATGGCGTCTGATAACAGCGGTTCCAGAGCGCTGTATGGGTGGATTTGCCGGAGCCGGAGGGACCTGAAAACAGCCATGCTTTGTTCCGGTAGAGGATGGAAGCGGAGTGCAGCGCGAATATGCCTTTGCGCTGGGCGCAAATTAAGAAAGCAAAGCGCAGTGCATGGAAAATTTTTTCGGGAAGTCCGCTGTCGTAAGGCTTTGGGCAGAAAAGTGCGGCATGTCTGCCCTTGGTCACGTGCATCTCTGAGATTCCATAACCGGGCGGATAAAGGAAGAGATAACTGTCCTCGTTGCTGCAGATAGTCATCTCATCGGTGCGGACCAATACTTCCCCATTGACATGTACCTCAGGAGCAGACGGTACAATATGAATCGTCAGGTCCGGGGCGTTACATTCACAGGAAAAATCCTGCAATGAGGGGGCGAGCAGTTCTTCTGGTCCGTGGTAAGCGATAATGATCGGACCGATTTGGAAATAATAGTCTGCGGCTTTGGCGCTCGTATCCGCAGATGGGGAGAGGATGTTTGCTGCTTCTAACTGGAGCAGAAAATGCGAAATATCCGCTTTTAAGGCTGGGATATCAGAGGCTTTGGCCTGGTAATGTGAAATCAATGCCGTCAGAAGCGTTTGCTCGTCAGCTCCCTGTTCCAAGGCGTGGTAAAGCAGCACGCCCGATTCGTTTAAACGGATGCTGCGCCGGAAGTCGGCGACATTTTGTCCATAAGGTAAAAGATAAGGGATGCCGGCAATTTCATGGAGCAGGTATCCGTTTTTTAACTTTAACATAAGAGTTCCTTTCTGTGGTGGCGGTTTGCTGAAAGCAACAGTTCAGCCCGCGCCATTCGCAAAGTTCTACGCTTCGCTTCGGTCGTTGCTAAACAAGTGCCACTGGCACTTAGCAACCTACGGCGTTGTCTCGCACGATTTTCCACAATTTAACTCGGCCGGCTGAACTGGGTGAGAATATATTATTATTATAGCATTTCCATATAAAAAGTGATATAATAAAAATATATTCAGGAGAAGAAGGAATATCTCAGTTTTAACGGAAACTAAAAATGAAATCAAAAGCAGATATTGAGCAATTATTGAAAGATGGGCATACAGTCCAGACAGTAATTAACGGCTACAGCATGTACCCGATGCTCGTGCCTGACAGGGACAGCGTGATTCTCGCGCCGCTGCAGGGATATACGCCAAGACGCGGTGATGTCGTGCTCTACCGAAGAGACGGCAGTATCTTGGTGCTGCACCGGATTTGCAAGGTCCGGGGGGACGGCGTTTACATGGTGGGGGATAATCAGACTGAGATAGAAGGTCCATTGCGGCAGGAACAGATTTGCGGAAGATTGGTGGCTTTTATCCGTAAGGGGAAGCGTGTCTCAGTCGGCAATATTCTTTATCGCGCGTATGCGCTGGTCTGGCTATGGATGCGCCCCATCCGCCATAAAGTGGCAGTGGCGGTCCATGCTGTGAAGATATTTGGGAAACATAGTCAATAAATAGTTTGAGGTAATGTGGGTGAATGCCAGATATAGTCTCAGGAAAGCAGCCGGAATCTACTGGCTGCTGGACATGCAGCAAGATGGGAAAAATTATATAGAACCGATTGCCTTAAATGAGAGCGGAGCCAGGATTTGGGAACTTGCCAGCCAGGGCTTGGAGGTATCGGCAATTGCAGAGCTGCTGGCAAAGCAGTACGGAATCGGTGCAGAGATGGTAAAAGAGGATATCCTGCAATTTCTGGAAGGGCTGGAAGCTGCAGGCGTATCTATAGGGGATAAGTGAGGCAGACGTAATGGAAGTGTTATTGGTCGGCAGTGACAATGAATTGATGCGAACAATGATTAACAAGCTGAATAAGGAAGGGCATCGCTGCTATGTGCTGACTGGCAATAAGAATCAGGTCGGCGCTTATAAGAATGCTTATGAGAAATATCGTTTTCCCTATGAGAGCGATTGCCTGAAAGAGATTTTTGACAGTGTGCGTCCGGATGCCACGATTTTTTTAGGTGTATATGATTATAATTTTGACTGGACAGACCCGCGGAAAGAATCAGTGCGCTACCAGACGGCATTGCAGAACGTCCTCACGTCCTTTTCTATGCTGAAAAGAGGACGTTTTATCTATCTGTCCTCGGAGGAAGTTTATTCGCAGTCCTACCAGAATAATATTGATGAGCGGGAAGAGACCTCTGCATTCAGTTTCCGCAGTGTTGCCATTGCCCAAGGAGAGGACGTCTGCCGCAATTATAAACAGACGATGGGTACGGATACGGTAATCCTGCGTATGGACCACCTCTATATGATGCCTGAAAAGCAGATGGGCGATAACCGGGCGGTTATTGAGACCAATCCTTGCGCCAAGATGTGTATTGAGGCGTTAGAGACAGGGTATATCCAGGCAAATGCCAACAAAGTTTTTTCCTTATTATATGTCAATGATGCGGTGGAGGCAATTTATAAAGCTGTTGCCGCTAAGGAGCTTAGCCGGGAACTTTACCATGTTTCCTCCTGCGAAGAAATCAATGAGATGGATTTGGCGAAGAAAATCCAGGAGCAGATGGGAGAAGGAGTGTCTATCACAGATAATACCGTGGGCAGCCTGATGCGCGTGGTTCTGGATAATAAAGTTTTTGACAGTGAGCTTGGCATGACGGTTTTCCACCATGTGGATGAAGTTGTCGCCAAGATGACAAAATACATTAAGAAATACAGTACCAGTTTCATTAATCTGGAGGATGTCAGGGGGAAGAAGAAACGAAACTGGCGGCAGACGCTGCGCGTTATCTTTGAGGCGTTAGTGCCGTTCATAGAGAATATGGTTTGTTTTATCCCCTTTTTTATGCTGAACAACCGGGCGGTAGGTAGCAGGTATTTTGCCAATCTAGATTTTTATCTGCTGTATGTCCTGCTGTTTGCAATTGTGTATGGACAGCAGCAGGCCACGTTTTCGGCAGTGCTTGCAGTGGGAGGGTATTGTTTCCGGCAGATGTATAACCGCAGCGGCCTGGAAGTGCTGCTGGATTATAATACATATGTGTGGATTGCGCAGCTGTTTATTTTGGGGCTTGCGGTCGGTTATATGAAGGACCGTCTGCGTACCATCCGCAATGAGAATAAGCATGAAGTGCAGTACATGGTAACGCAGTTGGATGATATTCAGGACATTAATACTAGCAATGTCCGTATCAAGAATTTGCTGGAGGTGCAGCTTGTCAACCAGAATGACAGTTTTGGCAAGATTTATGAAATTACTTCCAGCCTGGATCAGTACGAGCCGTCTGAAGTATTGTTTTACGCAGCGGAAATCCTTGCCAAGCTGGTAGACAGCAAGGATGTGGCAATCTATACGATTGCCAACCGTTCCTACGCGCGTCTGTTTTCTGCTACTTCCCCCAAGGCAAGGGAGTTGGGCAATTCCATAGAATATACGAAGATGGAGGATATGTACCGTCTGCTCAAAGAGAAGAGGGTCTATATCAACCGCAGCATGGACCCGCAGTATCCTTTGATGGCAGATGCCATTTATGCTGAGGATGAGATGCAGCTGATTCTTATGGTCTGGGGTATTCCCTGGGAGCGCATGACGCTGAGCCAGGCAAACATGCTGATTATCATCGGTTACCTGATTCAGAATGCCGTGCTGCGCGCCAACCGTTATCTGGATGCCTTGGAGCAACAGCGTTACCTGCAGGGGACCAAGGTATTGGATGCCGAGGCGTTTGAGTCCCTGGTGAAGGCATATCTGACAGCAAGGAATAAAGGGCTTACCGAGTGTACGGTACTGGAGATAGATATAGAGGGCAGGAATTTGGAGAAAAGCGGGGATGAGTTGGCCGGGCTGATGCGTCAGAGCGATTATATCGGCAAGATGTCAGACGGAAGGCTCTGTGCCCTGTTATCAAATACAGACAGCAAAGATGCTGAGTTTGTAGTCAAACGTTTTGCCAAGACTGGTTATAACAGCGTGATTCGGGAGGATGTGGGGATATGACGATGAAAGAAATCTTCTTCTGCCTCGTCCTCCTGGCAAATACTGTGGTATCCGTCCTCTATCTGCTGTTTGGCCTGCTGGCTGCCGGGAAAGGTGAACCGGAGGCTGCCGAGGAGGAAGAGGAGCAGGATAGGGAAATAAATGAAGCAAAAGGCAAAGAAGAAACGGATATGGGACAGGAAGACGCAAAGGAGGAAGAACTGCCGATGCGGGATGGCAAGGCTGTCTATATTATGAATTTTGTGGTTATGCTGCTCTGTCCGGTAGTTGGTCCGGTTTTCTTCGGAGTCGGTCATCTGATGTACCGTTTTGTGTTCCGGCAGGACGTCCATCTGGAAGACGTTATCTTCAGTAAGGAGCGCGTGAAGACAAATGAGCGCGCCGATGAGGAGCGGGAGAGAAATATGGCGCCTCTGGAGGAGGCGATTGCCGTCAGCGACAAGGAAAGCTTACGGAGCCTAATGCTGAATGTTATTCGTGGCGATATCCATAATTCACTGGCGGCGATATCCTTGGCGTTGAACAGCCAGGATTCAGAGACCTCGCATTATGCGGCTTCCGTGCTGCAGGACGAGCTGAATGGGTTCCGCGGCAATGTACAGAAGGTCTGGCGGGAGATTGAAGAGGAAGCGGAGGAGGAAACGGATTGTGAATTCTATCTGATTCCCTATATGAACAGTGTGCTGGAGCAGAAAGTCTTTACGGAGATGGAACAGAAGAACATGGTCAGGAAGTTTGCGGAAGTGGGGGAGGTTCTTTACCGCAAGAGCCCGCACAGGTTTACAAGCCAGTATTACGAATGGATGTGCCTGCGGCTGCTGGATGTCAAGGACTTTGAGACAATGGAACTGTGGTGTGACCGGGCGATGGTTCAGTATCCGGAAGAACTTTCCAGCTATACCTGTAAGCTGAAGCTTTATTTTACAGCACAGGATAAGGAGAAATTTTTTCAGACTATGGATGCCTTAAAGCATTCGAGTATTGTAATCGACAGGGAGACCTTAGCGTTAATCCGTACATTTGGTTAGGAGGTGATGGCAGTGTCAATGGAAGTTCTGACAATTTTACAGGTTATCTGGAGCCTTGCGTCATACCTGGTGATGACGTTGGCGCTTCCGGCGCTGCTGCTGTATCGGAAAATAAAACATCTCAGATTTTGTGAGCGGTTTATTGCTTACCAAATGGTTGGTAATTTCTATATGATGAATCTGGTGTCTGTCCTGGAACTTTTGCATATCTCAAACCGTGTGACGCTGACGCTTCTGACGATTCTTCCATGTGCGGGGATTTATGTGATCCTTTATAAGAAAAAACCTATGCAGATGCTGCAGGATTTGTTTGATTTTCTGGAACGGCTGGCAGGCGGGCAGGTTGGAACCCGGCTGTTTCTTCTGCGTGTCCGGGTGGGTATCTGGCATCTTCTGAAAAGAGGAGTGCGTGCGCTGTTTCGGCGCATTCGCAGCAATTTCCTTGATATTTTGCTGATATCCCTATTAACTGCGGGGTTATGTTACGTTTACGGAACAAATCTGCTGGAACATATCGGTTACTGTGAATCTGACCTGCCAGTACATAATTATTGGGTGAATTATCTTGGGAGAAACAAGATGTTTGTCGCCGGCATTTATCCATTTGGTTTCCACTGCGTCATCTATTACCTCCATGAAGTATTTGCAATACCGACCTATGTGCTGCTGCGTGTATTCTGCTTTGCACAGAATTTAATGATACATTACATTTTGCTGGCATTTATTAAATATTGCTGTAAGTCCAAGTTTGCGCCATATGTGGGTGTGTATGTATATGTATTTCTGAAAGTTTTCGGCGAGAACACATATATTCGCTATTTCAGTACACTGCCGCAGGAATTTGGCATGATATTTATCCTGCCTTCGATTTACTACTTGTTTGCATTTTTTGCCAATAAGAAGCAAAAACAAGAAAATGGGCAAAGAGAAGGAACGCCCTTAACGATTGATAATATTGCTCAGGTGCAAGAGGAGAGAACGGTTTCCGGTGGGGCAGATAGTAGCTGGATAGATGAAGAACTGCCGCCGTTAAGTGAGGAGAGCATCATCCGCATTGAAGAGGATGGAATTGTCAAGACCCAGGTCGGGCAGGACATGGATGAGCCCGCAGAGCAGGAAGCAGAAGCAGCGGAAAGAGAGGCCAAGAGCAGGACAAGATTAAAGAGGTGGATAGAGACAATAAAGGCAAGGAAGGAAGCCAGGGTACAGAAGCGCAGAATAGCAAGAAGGAAAGGACAAGGAAGATGGGCAAGAATCACAAAGTCAGAAGGATTCTGGTATCTGGCAGGATTTGCTATCAGTTTCGGAATGACATTGTCCGCCCATTTTTATGATACGATGATAGCAGGACTTTTATGTGTGGGGGTTGCCTGTGGATATTTTTTCCGTTTGTTCCGCCCCAAATATTTTGGCAAAGTCATGCTGACAGGCATTCTTTCTATTTTTATAGCGATATTGCCGATGCTGATTGCTTTTGCGATGGGAACCCCCCTGCAAGGTTCCCTGGGTTGGGGAATGAAGGTTATTTCCGGGGAGAACAACAAAGAAGTCGTGCACGTGGCGCCGGTGAAAGAGCAGGATTCTGCCAATGGCGGAACTGGAGTTACAGGGAATGGCATGGGTTCTGCGGCTAATGGGCAGCAGACAGGGCAGGCTGTGAATGGGGTAGAAACGATGAGTGATGGCAGCTTTGTTGTCCATCAGAAATCATTGCCTGAAAAAGTGATATCCAAGCTGGAGTCGGCGGTAGGTGCATTCTGGGAAGCGATGAAGATTTATATTATTCTGGACAGCTATCCGCTCTTTCAGATGCTGTTGGTAGGCTCAATGGTATTTCTGGCGATAATGTCGCTGATTTTCTTTCTTGTGCGGCAGACGGATTATGGAGCGCGCTGCCTTTCGCTCTCGGCAGGACTGGTGGCGCTTTCCGTTCTGCAGGCTTCTTCCCGCTTGGGGCTGCCTACGCTGATGGATGCCATCCGAACTTGTATCTTTTATGCCTATGTCCTGGTGGCAGCCTGGAGTTTGTGTGTGGACAGCGTATTGCAGCTGCTGTTTGGCTGGTTTAAGAAGAAATGGATTCTGCATACCGTTTCATTGGCAGTCCTGGCGGTCGTGGTTGTGTACAGCGACCAGGAGGGGCTTATCCGCACTCCCCCGGTGCGGGAATCGCTGCAGACGAATGAGGCGATTCTCTGTCTGACAAATATTTTACATGATAACAAGGACTTTACCTGGACAATCTGTTCCGCCAACGATGAATTGCGGATGGGGGAAGATTATGGATATCACCATGAGGTGCATACTTTTTTGAGGGATTTGGAGAGAAAAGGCAGGACTCATTCTGTTACCATTCCGACATCAAAGGTTTACTTTTTTATAGAGAAGATACCGATTATGTACGGCAGGGCATACCGGGGAGATGAGCCGGAGATATCCTCGGAGTTTGCCGATGAGCCTTTACCGGTCAGCGCGGGTATAACCATGTACCAGGGAGTAAACCGTCTGATAGAGATGTCTAAATTATATGAGTGGGCGCAGGACTTTGCAGAACTTTATCCCAACGATGTGAAAGTATATTATGAGTCAGACAATTTTGTGTGCTACTGTGTGGAACAGGATTTGTACAGGCCATTTAATTTTGCAATTGAAGGGAAAGATTGATTGGCAGCTGAGGATTGTGGAGAAAGACAAGGATTGATTGTGCAGCGAAGGATTGTGGAGAAAGACAAGGATTAATTGTGCAGCAGTGGAGGATTTCGTATGGTATCCCGCAGAAACTTTTTTTCCATCACGCTGATAATGCTGGTGGTAGTGTTTATGTTTCTGGTTCCAGAGGTTATCAAGAACCAGGTAAACAATTATGGGCAAAACAGATATGAGGAATCAGCGAATACCAAATTTACCGATAGTTCTGTATATACCGCGACAAAGACGGATGGGATGAAATCGGGAAGGTTTGTTGTGTATATCGGCGATACCAGGGATGGCGCCGTGGGCAGCATGGTCAGCCAGTGGTGCCTGTATTCCAAGCGCCGTCTGCTCAGCTTTAAGTCTCTGCGGAAATATCAGGCAGAGCCGAAGAATCTGCCGGAAGCAATTTTGATAGACGCAGCCTATCTGGATTTTGACAAGGAACTTTCTGTGCTGTCTGCTTATACGAAGGTGGGAGTTGACCTGATTTTCTGCAATCTGCCGGAAGTGAAGGACGTTTCCAGAAATCCTAAGCTCAGGAAGATGCTGGGAATCAATGCCATTATTGACGAAAGGATTAAAGTTGAAGGCATTCGCTTGATGGATGGTTTTCTGTTGGGGGGGCTGAAAGAGTATATCCTGGATGAGACCATGGAAAAAACGCAGCAGGACTTGGATTTGGTGATGCCCTGGTACCGTATTTCCGGCGGCGCCAAGATGTTTATGCATGGGATGATGGAAGATGAAGTGATGGAAGAGTATTATATGATGCCGCAAGGGGATGTAATAACGAAGAACCAGAATCTTCCGGCTGTCATATGGCGGAATAAATACGAGAATGCCATGGTATTTGCGGTAAACGGCGACTATCTGTCTACGAATGCGGGGATAGGCATCTTGAGCGCGATGATGACGGAGATTAAGGATTATGACATTTATCCGGTTATCAATGCGCAGAATATGGTAGTATTGAACTTCCCTGATTTGGCAAATGAAAATGAGGCTGAGATTATGGAGCGTTACAGCCGGTCGCTGGGAGCGGTCTGCCGTGACGTTATATGGCCCGGACTAGTGTCGGTTGCCCAGCAGAATTCTTATAAGATGACATGTATGCTGATGCCTCAGATGGAGTACCAGGATGAATTGGAGCCGGAAGGGAATGCGTTAATTTATTATATGAAGCTTTTCCAGGAGCAGAAAGCGGAGACCGGACTTTCGGGAACGCACAGCGAAAATATGGATATCTCAGATAAACTGGATGAGGATGTGGAATTGTTAGATAAAGTGGTGCCAGATTATTCCCTCCTGTCATTGTATCAGGGGAATATGAGCGATGAAGAGTTGGAAGAAGCGTTAAAACGTGAGAAATTCAGCAAGGTACGGACGGTTTTTGCAGATTACGATGGGGCAGGGCAGCTGGTATCCTATTTGGGGAACGGAATTGTCAGACAGACAGGAATAAGTAATGGTTACAGCCATAAATTCAGCGAGAATCTGCGTATGATGAGCATTCAGACATCATTGGCATATTCCAATATCCAGGTAGACCTGGAACCCGTTGCCTTTCCAGACAGCGATGAGGATTCCTGGGAGAAGCTGTCCCGGAAATTTGCCGGCAATACCAGTACTTACTGGAAACGGTTCAGCAAATTTGAGAAGACAACGCTCTCAGAGAGCAATCAGCATATACGCAGGTTCCTGGCGTTGGATTATGAGCAGCAGAGGGATGGGAATAAGCTTACTCTGGATATCTCCAATTTTGAGGAAGAGGCATGGTTCATTCTGAGGACGCATGGGGAGGGCATCAAACAGGCAACAGGAGCCGAATTTGTTAAGATAGAGGAAAGCGCGTACCTGATTACGGCAACGGAACCCAGGGTACAGCTGGAATTGGAGGAAGAAGAGGGAAGGTTCTATTATTTTGAGTAAGAGAAGCCGCCTTAAGATTTCTTAGGCAAAGCTGGGATGTGCTGGCACAGGCAGCAATAGATTAGGAGTATGGTGTAAATGGCAGGTTACTTGAAAGTTTGCATTGTCGCAGAGGGATGTTACCCATATGTGGTGGGTGGTGTGTCAAGTTGGATACACAGCTTAATCAATTCATTCCCTGAAACGGAATTTATATTGCTTACAATTGTGGCGAACCGCTCTTTTCGGGGGAAGTTTGTCTATGAACTGCCGGAAAATTTATCAGAAGTGCATGAACTGTATCTGGAGGATGAAGACTGGTACCAAAACAAAAAAGGAAAATCCATCAAAATGAGTGATGATGAATACCATGCGCTGCGCAGCCTGGTGCTTAATCAGAGGATTGACTGGCATACGCTGTTCGAGTTTTTCCGCAGACCGAATTTGTCGTTAAATGATTTACTGATGGGACCCGAGTTTTTTCGGATAGTCATGGACTGCTACACATTGAATTACAGCCAGGTGGTCTTCTCAGATTTTCTGTGGACGATGCGTTCCATCTACCTGCCGCTGTTCCATACGTTGATGATGGATGTGCCGAAAGCAGATTTATACCACTGTGTGGCGACCGGATATGCAGGTGTGCTGGGCAGTATGGCGCATGACCGCCATGGAAGCCGCCTTTTAATTTCGGAGCACGGTATTTATACCAGGGAGAGGGAAGAGGAATTAATTAAGGCAAAATGGGTGAAGGGTATCTATAAGAATATCTGGATTGAGCAGTTTCGCAAGATGTCCAAGCTGGCCTATGAGAAGGCGGACCTGGTCACCAGCCTGTATGAACATGCCAGGGAGCTGCAGATAGAATTGGGCTGCCCGGCGGCGAAGACAATGGTAACGCCGAATGGAATCAATATCGATGGGTTTGACTCTCTGCCGCAGAAGACCGAGGAGGATGGGCAGTTCATCAATATCGGGGCAGTGCTGCGGGTAACGCCGATTAAGGATGTCAAGACCATGATTCAGGCATTTGCTTATGCAAAGTCAAGGCAGCCAAAGCTCAAATTGTGGGTAATGGGTCCCTATGATGAGGATAAGGAGTACGCGGAGGAATGCTTTGACTTAGTAGAGGCGATGCAGATTAAAGACATTGTCTTTACCGGAAGGATAAACGTCAAGGAATATCTGGGACGGATGGATATGACAATCCTTACCAGTATCAGTGAAGGCCAGCCGCTGACGATTTTAGAGAGTTATGCCGCCCATAGGCCGGTAATAGCCACAGATGTGGGCAATTGCCGGGGGCTGCTCTATGGGGAGGGGGATGATTTCGGAGAGGCTGGAATCCTCACCCATATTATGAATATCGAGGAGATTTCCCATGCAATTCTGGAACTTTCCAATAATTCTGAGCGGCGTCTGCGGATGGGTGAGAATGGTTACCGGCGTCTGATGCAGAAATATAAGATTTCGGATATGAAGAAGAAATACAATGAAATCTATAATAAATTTGAGGATGAGATGCTGCAGGATGAAGAAGATATTGCAGAAAGCGTACTGGCAGGAGAGCAAGAATACGGAGAGGAGTCTTTGGAAAGCAAGGAAGTACGTGTGGAGGAGACACTGCCACGCAGAGAAGATTCTGAAGATGAATCACTGGAAGATTGGGCGGATTTGGGGGATGAACCCTTGGATGACTGGGCGGACCTTGGGGATGACTCCCTGGATGACTGGGCGGACCTTGGGGATGATGCTTCGGATGACTGGGCAGATTTGGGAGATAACACTTCAGATGACTGGGCGGCGGACCTTGGGGATGACTCCCTGGATGACTGGGCGGACCTTGGAGATAATGCTTCGGATGACTGGGCAGATATAGAAGATACGGCAAGAAGTTAAGAAAGGCATGGTTGTTGCTATGGCAGGTATTGGAGTAAGGCTGAATCAGATTTTTGAAAAGAATACGCTGATAGCCGATTTGATAGGATTCGGATATAGTACGATCGTCACCGTGGCGCCGATGTTTCTGATTATTGGCAATATTATACTCATGGGGCAGGTCTTGGAACTGTCCAAGGTGGCTTATGCGCCGCGGGAGCTGATGTCATGTACGATTCTGTATATGTTTATATTTTCCATGCTCACCACTGCGCCGTTCAACTCGGTGCTGTCTAAGTACATGTCAGATGTGATTTTTGAAGAGCGGTATCAGGATATTCGGCCCTGTTTTTATCTCGGGCTGTTTATGAATGTCATCCTGAGCTGTCTGCTGGGAATTCCGTTCTGTATCCATGAAGTTGTGGTAGGCAAGGTTGGCGTACTATATGCGTTTACCGGATTCTGCGGGTACATGGGCTGTGTGCTGGTGTTTTATGTCATCAAATACCTGCAGATTTGTAAGGATTATAAGAAAATAACAATTTTCTTCTTTGTGGGCATGGCATTTTCTTTTGTACTGTCATTGGTACTGGTGCATGTGTGTTCTTTTCCGGTAACAGATGCGATGCTGGCATCGATAACGGCAGGATTTTTGTTGATTGCCTGCGAAGAGATTGCCATGGTAAAGCGGTATTTTAAGAAGAACAGCGGCAGATACCGGCCAGTACTCTCCTATATGAAAAGGCATTGGATGCTGATTGTAACGGACCTGTTCTATACAATGGGGCTTTATATCCACAATTTTGTATTCTGGACCACGGATATCAAGATGGTGGTGGTGGACAGTTTTGTATGTGCACCCGCTTATGATATGGCGACCTGCCTGGCGATGTTTACTAATATCTCCTCCACGGTCATTCTGATTTCCCGGCTGGAGATGCATTTCCGTGAAAAATACAAAGGATATTCCGAAGCGGTAATCGGCGGAAGGGCGGTGGATATCCGCAATGCGCAAAAAAGGATGTTCCGGCAGCTGGCAGCGGAGTTGATGAACCTGGTGCGTATCCAGTTCATTATATCCATCTGCATTTTCCTGATATGCGTGGTTATGCTGCCACAGTATGGTTTTTCCGGGCTGGTGATGCAGATTTACCCGGGTCTGGCAGCGGGATTCTTTATCCTGTTTTTGATGTATGCGGCTATCATCTTCCTCTATTATTTTAATGATTTAATTGGGGCAATGCTTACGTCAATGTTCTTCCTGGGAGGAATTTTGGGTGTAACGATTTATGCCGCGGGACTTTCGGAGACGTGGTATGGAATCGGTGTGGTTGTCGGTTCGCTGCTCGGCTGGAGTATCGCCTATCTCAGGCTGCGCTGGGTGGAAAGGCATTTGGATGAACATATTTTCTGCGCGGGTATATTGATAAAATACGCAAAAGGGAAGAAGCTTCCCTCCAAGGTATATGATATACATGAAGAGAAAAAAGAGGAAAGGACGGTGAAGGGGGAATGATTGCAGGTATCTTATGCGTGATAACGGTACTGGAAGGGATTTTGCTTTTGGTAGTGGATTTCATTTCTTTTGTCTACCAGAAAATTACGGTGGGGATTGAGCTTTGCTGGAGCGCATTTGCGGTAGTGCTTATTCTTCTGGGCGTGGTGCCCGGATTATCGGACTGGAGTAAGGTGGTCCCCCGGGAAGCGATACCAGCGTTCCTTCTTATCAGCCTGGCCATTATATTCAGTTTCTTTTATTTAAGCTGCGCAGTGTCCCAGTTATTGCGCAAGAATCAGGAGTTAGCCATGCATGTATCACTGTTAAATCAGGAAAATGAGATAATCCTGCAGAAATTAAAAGACAGATCGACAGACGAAGAGGAAGAGAAATAGCATGAAAAAGAAGCTTTTATTTGTCATCAATACGATGGGGCGTGCAGGCGCAGAGATGGCAATGCTGGAATTGATACGCTGCCTTCCGGCGGAGCAATATGAGATTTCCCTCTATGTAATATTAAGCCAGGGAGAGCTGGTACGTGAACTGCCCAGCCACGTGAAAGTGTTAAACCGCACATACTGCGATACTTCTGTGTTATCGGAGAAGGGACGCCAGCACATACATAAAACGGTAATCCGCAGCTTTTTCCGCAATGGAAGGTGGTTTCGCAAATTATTTCATCTGATTGCCGTGGCATTTGAGATGAAGAAAAGAGAGAAATTTCAGCTGGATAAGCTGCTGTGGCGCATGATTTCCGATGGCGGCGAATATCCCAAGGAGGAGTATGATCTTGCCATTGCCTATCTGGAGGGCGGAGCCACGTACTTTACGGCGGACCATGTCAGAGCGAAGCAAAAAGCTGCCTTTGTGCATATTGATTATGGCAGTGCGGGCTATTCCAGGCGGATGGATAAGAACTGTTATCAGAAGTTTGACCGCATTTTTGCTGTCTCAGAAGAAGTGCGCACAAGCTTTTTGCAGGTGTACCCCGAATGGGAGGCGAAGACCGGTATTTTCCACAATATTATTAACCGCGAACGGATTTTAATGCTCGCTGACAGGGAAGGCGGATTTTCTGATAAGTTTGAGGGAATCCGGCTGCTTACTGTGGGACGCCTGACGTATCAGAAAGCTTATGACATAGCGATTACCGTCATGAAGAGGATAAAGGAGGCGGGATATAAGGCGCGTTGGTATGTGCTGGGGGAGGGCGACCAGCGGGAGGTCCTGGAGAAACAAATCAAAAGCCTGGGGTTGGAGCGGGATTTTAAGCTGCTGGGGGCAGTGGATAATCCTTACCCATATTATAAAGGCTGCGACATCTATGTACATGCCACGCGCTTTGAGGGCAAAAGTATTGCCGTGCAGGAAGCCCAGGTGATGGGATGCGCCATTGTTGCTTCCGACTGCAATGGGAACCGGGAGCAGATTAGCGATGGCAAGGACGGCGTTCTCTGCGGGTTTTCCACAGAGGGAATTGCGGGCAGTATCATATCGTTGATGGAAGATGAGGGGAAGCGGAAACGTCTGGGAGAAGAGGCGGCAAAGAAGCGGCTGGAAAATGAAGAGGAGATGCAGCAGCTTCTGGATTTGCTGTGACAGAGCAATGGGTTATGGAGGAGGAAGGTAGCCGGTATGGATGGGAGAGGACAAAAGGAAGTATTGATTATCATTCCTGCATATAATGAGGAGAAGAATATCACGAAAGTGCTGGATAAGCTGGAACAGCCGGAAATCCAGGAGTTTTCAGATGTATTGGTTATGAACGATGCGTCAAAGGATGCCACGAACTGGGTCGTAAAGGAGAGGAATCATACATTGGTAACGCACGTATTCAATTTGGGATATGGGAGCGCCTTACAGCTTGGGTATAAGTATGCAATCCGCCGCGATTACAAGTATGTCATCCAGATGGATGCAGATGGGCAGCATGACGTCTGCAATGTTAAACAAATTTATCAGGAATTAAAGCGTGGGGATGAGCATGGCAATTTGCCGGATATCGTGCTTGCTTCCCGGTTTATGCCTGGCAGTTCTGATTACGATACGACAATGGTGAAAAAGTTTGCTTACCGTCTGTTCCGTTTTATGATAAAGACGGTAACCGGACGCAGGATTGCAGACCCTACCACAGGGCTGCAGGGGCTGAACCGGCGCACCGTGCTGTACTATTCGCAATATGGGCATTTTGATGATAAGTATCCGGATGCCAATATGATTATGCAGATGCTTTTACTGGGCTTTCAGATTCGGGAGATACCGGCAGTGATGCATCCGCGCACGAAAGGCTACAGTATGCATTCCGGCTGGAAGCCGGTACTGTACATGTTCCGTATGTTTTTTTCTATATTAGCAATTGTATTTAAAGTAAAAGTATTCAAATTGGAAACAGAGGAAAAGCTGTCAAATGAACTTTATTAAAAAAGGAAAACGTCTGCGGTTTGAGCCGGCAGTTATGACAGAGAGTACTGACTATCTGCTGAATCCATCTTGCGGCTGGTACCGCATCTATCCGTTTGCTTTGGAGGAGAAGCCGGATTTTGAGGAATTGTCTTGGTGTTTATGCGCACAGGAAACTATTGTTCTGGTATTGGCGGATATCGGTGCGTTCCGGGATGGTGAACTGTCTGAGGCAGCGCTTGGCAATCTGTCAGACATTCTGGATTTTTTTAGCAATAATCACAAAGAAATTATCCTGCGCCTTACTTATGACAGGGAAGGGCGCGGCATGGAAAGGGAGCCGGATTTTTTAAACACGGTCATCGGGCATATGCGGCAATTGGGCATAGTTGTGTGTGCGCACCGCGAGCAGATTCTGCTTGTACAGGGGCTGCTCGTGGGCAGTTGGGGGGAGATGCATGACTCGAAATTTCTCTCGGAAGAACGGTTAAGGCAGCTGATGCGCGCCTGGCAGGAAGCCCTGGGGGATATCGCCATTGCCGTGCGTACGCCGCAGCAGTGGCGGATTCTGCATCCCCGAAACACAGCGCCGGGTACGGACAAGATAGGTCTGTTCAATGACGGCATGTTCGGTTCGCCGGACCATCTTGGCACTTACGGCTGGCAGACGAAAGAAGAAAGCGGCTGGCGCGGGCAGTGGCGCCGGGAGGAGGAGATAGAATTTACAGGAAAAGTTGCCGCAGCCGTTCCTTATGGCGGGGAAGCGGTAGGCGATTCCCTGGAACTGACATTTGAGGAGATGGCAGAGGAACTGCAGCGTACACATACTTGCTATCTCAACAGTAAGCATGATACCCGGCGTCTGCAGCAGTGGAGAGAAAAACAGTGGCAGGATTCGGGTATCTGGGGGCAGTTAAGCGTATTTGATTATATTGGCTGCCACCTGGGATACCGTTTCGTGGTCAGGGAGGTCCGCCTGGAGGGGAAAAAGGATTGCTGTCTCAAGATTTATATAGAAAATACAGGGTTTTCGTTGCTCAATGAGGAAGCAGAGCTGCTGCTATGGCTGGGAAAAGAACATATCGTCCTGCCGGACAGCCTTTGCGGCATGTTGCCGCAGGAGACGAGAGAAATTACGGCGGCGTTATCCGGCAAAGCTGACAGCGCCGGGCGGCAAGTGCCCTTTTCGCTGCAGAAAGGCGAAGAATCCGTGTTTCCGCAATCCTTTTCGCCGCAGAAAGGAGCGGAAGCTGTGTATCCGCTGTCCCTCACGCTGCGCAGGAAGCGGGATAAACGCCCGCTGTTTTTTGCCAATACGCTGTCCGAAGACGGCAGCGTGCTATTGGGGCATCTGGCGTTCAACCGTGAATGAACCAACGTAATAGCCGTATTTCTCAATGGGGGCTTCGTTGGCAAGCTGGATATTGCGGTTGCCGGCAGGGTCAAAAAGCCGGTAATATATCAGATAGTTCCCAGCTTGGTAAGCGCGGATGTCCAAGGGGACAGTCCATGTAGCAGTCTCCCCACTTTTCCAGAGGCGGTTGTCGGTATCCACTGAGATAGTATCGCAGATACTGCCGTCTTCGCGTACAATCGTAACAGTGGAGAGAAATGGGCGGTAGCCTACAGAGAATCCGCTGTTCTCCATGGTGACGGACAAGGTGGCTTTGGTGTTATGGAAACTGTCGAAGGTACAGTCTGAGGAGCGCATGGCATAGCGGTAGCCAAGATGGGCTCCAATATAAGAATAACCGTCCATGCCGTTGAAGCAGTCTTCACCGTGGTAAGTATCGTTTCGCCATTTGTCCAGCACATGCAGGTCATAGCCGCAGTCGAGATAAGAGACGTGCATGTCTTTCAAATCCTCCACGGCATTGGGGAGGTCATTGTATTCATTGTCCAGGACGACTTCGCCGCCGTTTGGCACATAATCGCAGAGCGCGTTCTGGAAAGCAATCTCTTCGCTGCGGGTGCCCTTGCCGGAGAAATCTTCGGAAATCTCAAAGGGTTTTTCCCCATATGTGCCGAGGTCGCTTTCGGAGCCCAACATGCCATCATTGAAAAGCCCGGTCCTGGCAGCAATTTTGCCGGAAAAAGCGTCTTCACTGGCGACCGGCAGCGTGCTTTGGCTGACGATGCGGTAGTGTTCCGGGGTCCTTACGGACAGGTAGATGCCAGGGTCAATGATAGAGTGCAGGTACGCGGCAAGCTCACGCAGGCTTTCCTTTGACATATAATTGGAATTGTTCATTTCGCCGCAGTTGCCTACATAGATGCCTTGTAAGAGATAAATATTTCTCGCGTATTTGTTGACAACCTCCCCGGTCTGCTCCATATGGCGCTTGATGGTGGAAATATCCTTTGGTTCTGTTTCCCTTGCCTTGCCGTTCCAGTCATACAGGAAGCGGAGAATCATCTGCCTGCCGGCATCCTGCCAGGCGAGCAGGAGGGACTCTAACTGGGAGAGGCCCAGGGGGCTGATTTCAGAATCCGCGTAGTCCCGCAGGTTGATTTCCAGAAGGACGAGTTGGTTGTTGTCTTTGGCGATGGTCTTTTGTATGTTATCCGTATTGATTGGCTTCGTATCTGAGAGCGCATAGCCGTAGATGTGGTACCATCCCCGGTAGGGATTGTCTAATTGCTGGCTGGATAGCGTATAGTCCCCCGGCTGGTAGGAAATCGTGTAATATTCCTGTGGGCGGTACAGGTAAATGCCGAACCCTGGAATGTGAAAAACATTCAGCAGTATGCAGGGAATAACGAACAAAAATAGCTTTTTCATTGCAAACCTCGCATTTTTTTGTTTCAGTATAACATAATGGTGGAAGGATTGGAAATATGCAGGAAAATAAAATTGATTTTGTGATAACGTGGGTGGACGGCAGTGATAAATCATGGCAGCAGGAAAAAAGCAAATATGATTTGACAGACGGCAGTGCAGAGGTTGATAATGCCAACGAGCGTTACCGCGATTGGGAGAATTTAAAATACTGGTTCCGGGGCGTGGAGAAGTATGCGCCGTGGGTGCATAAGGTTCATTTCATCACCTGGGGACATCTGCCGGTATGGCTGAATACGGCACATCCCAAGCTGAATATTGTCTGCCATGAGGACTATATTCCGGCGAAGTACCTGCCGACTTTCAATTCGCATACGATTGAATGGAATATGCACAGGATTGAGGGGTTGTCTGAGCAGTTTGTCTATTTCAATGATGACATTTTCCTCACGGGTCCGGTGAAAGCGGAAGATTTCTTTCAAAATGGCAAACCCTGTGATATGCTGGCGTTCCAGCCGGTGGTGGCCAATCCCGCAAATCCGGTGATGTCCCATATTTATCTAAATAATTCTCTGGTTATTTCTAAATATTTTTCTAAGAGGGAGAATGTGAGGAAGCAAAAGGGCAATTATTTTAAGTTGGGTTATCCTGGCCTGTATTTTTTCTACAATCTGCTGGAACTGGCGTTTCCGTTGTTTACAGGGTTTTATACGGTACATGGGCCTTCCCCATTCTTAAAGGAGACATATTGTACGTTGTGGGAGAAAGAAGAGGAGCTTTTAGATGAGACATGCAGCCACCGTTTCCGCAGTGAGTCGGATGTGAGCCAGTATCTTGCCCGTGAATGGCAGAAGCTTTCCGGCAATTTCCATGCGCAGAATATCACAAAATATTTCCGTTATTTTGATGTGAAGAGCGACAATCCTGCGCTTGCCAAGGCAATTGCCAGTCCTAAAACAAGGATTGCCTGTATCAATGATGCCAATGAACCTATTGATTTTACGCAGGCAAAGCGGCAGGTGACTGCGGCGTTAGAACAAATTTTGCCAGAAAAATCAGAATTTGAGAAAAGTTAAGGTATCTTAATATGGAAGAAAAGAGCAGAACGGAATATTCGGCACGTAATACAACGGTGGCGCTTGTGTCCCGCCTGACGGCAATCGTCATGGGTTATCTGTTAAGGGTTGTGTTCACCCATACACTGAGTGAGAGCTATGTGGGGGTGAATGGGCTTTTTGTTGATATTATCCAGGTGCTGTCGCTGTCTGAGATGGGCGTGGGAACGGCAATTACCTTTGCGCTTTACCGCCCGATTGCGGAGGGCGATACGGAGAAACAGAAATCGCTGATGCTGCTTTTTCACAATTTTTACCGGGTGGTGGCAGTCATTGTGACAGTGGCTGGTGCGCTGCTGATACCGTTTATGGACGTGTTTATCAAGGATTATGAGAATGTGGAGCATCTGACACTTATTTATATCCTGTACCTCATAAATACGGTCTGTTCCTATCTGCTGATTTATAAAAAAACGTTAATGGATGCGCACCAGCTTTTATATATCGGCACTTTTTACCAGACAATGTCCTGGGTGCTGCAGGATGTGCTGCAGATAATTGTGCTTATCCTGTGGCATGACTTTATCCTCTTTCTGCTAATAAATATTGCAACTACCGTCCTGTGCAACGTATGTATTTCCGTGCGCGCGAACAGGCTGTATCCATACCTGAAAGACAGGCAGATTGCGCCGCTCCCTGAGAAAGAGAAGAAAGATATTTTTTCCAATATCCGGGCGATGCTGATGCACAAGGTGGGGACTGTGATAGTCAATAATACGGACAATCTGCTGCTGTCTGCCTTTGTGGGGCTTGCCAGTGTGGGCGGATATTCCAATTACTATCTTTTGATTGGCTCTGTGCGCCAGATGTTAAACCAGGTATACCAGGGCATTACGGCGAGCGTGGGCAATCTGGGCGTGACGGAGGAAGAAGGGCATATCCGGCAGGTGTTTGAAGCGGCTTTCTTTATCGGGCAGTGGATGTACGGATTTGCATTTATCTGTCTGTATGAAGTTTTGAACCCATTCATTGAAATCAGTTTTGGTAAGCAGTATGTTTTCCCGGAAGTGACGGTGTTTATCCTGTGCCTGAACTTTTTCCTTAATGGAATGCGCAATGCCACGCTGACTTTCCGCGATTCTATGGGGCTGTTCTGGTATGACAGGCACAAAGCGATTGCCGAGGCAGCTTTGAATCTGGGAATTTCCCTGTTGTTGGTGAATTGGCTGGGAATGACGGGTGTGTTTCTGGGGACCTTGTTTAGTATGGCGCTTACCTCCCTGTGGGTGGAGCCTTATGTACTGTATAAGCACGGCTTCCACCAATCCTGTCTTAGCTATTTTCTGCGTTATTTCTTGTATGTGGCAGTGATTGGCGTTGGCTGGTATATGACGGATTTGCTGTGCGGGAAACTGGCTGCGCTGGGCATACACAGCGCCATGCAGGTCTTGGCAGCGCGGCTGATTGTCTGCGTGATTGTGCCGAATCTGTGGTTTCTTATAATTTATAGCAGAAGCCGGGAATTTCGTTTCCTGCTGACGAAGGCGAAATCGCTGGCGAGGATTAGGGTGTCAAAGAAATCTTTTTAACACTTGTGTGGGTAAGCGCGGAACAGATTGTGGAAAATTAGTCAGGAAAAGGAGAACTGCGTTGATAGGGAATACGGAAAAGCTGCTGCTCGCAGCCTTAAAGCAATCGTTACATCCAGGTGAAAAGAACATGCAGCAGCTGGGAAAGCCTGCCGGTACGCAGGACATGCGCTCCCTGATTGCATTGGCAAGGAAACATGCGGTCCTTTCCCTGCTGTTTGATGTGTATGAGGAAGATGAGGAACTTCCTGCGCAGCTTTGGCAGGAATTGCAGAATGCTGCCGCTACTGTGGCACGTTCCAATTACCGGCTTTTGTTCCTGACAAAATATATTACGCAGGTTTTGTACGAGGAGGGAATCTGTGCCATTCTCTTGAAGGGGGCGTCCACGGCCTCCTGTTATCCGGTGCCGGAGCTGCGCAAGTCCGGGGATGTGGATATCCTTATCCCTGAGGAAGGGCATTTTCGGCGGGCGGTAGAATTGCTGAAAAATCAGGGATTTGCAGAGTGTGGGGAGCAGTCTGCGCTGCATCATACAGAACTGAAAAATGCGGAGGGCATATCTGTGGAAATCCATAGAATCCTGGCGGAGCCGTTTGAGAGCAAAAAGATGAACCTGTATCTGGAGCAATTGCTGCCGTCCTTTGGAGAGCATGTAATGGCCAATGATTCCTGGGGCGTAAGGTTTTACCAACCCACAGACGCATATCATGCATTTTATCTGGTCATCCATATGCTGCAGCATTTCCTGCGGGCCGGTTTTGGCCTTAAATATCTCTGCGACTGGACGGTCTTTTGGGACCGGGAAGTTGATGATAAACAAAAGGAGACGTTTCAGCGTCTCATCCGAGAAAGCAAGACCGAAGGATTTGTCGCTGTGCTGACCGAAGCATGTGTGAAATATCTGGGGCTTCAGAGGGAACATGTAGAGTTCCTGCTGGGAGAATCAAAAGGAAATGAGAAATCGGGGCAGAAAAATTCAGCGGCACACAAAGAATTTCCATGGTGTGGAAGCGATTTGCATAAGCTGGCGGAGGATTTCATGGAAGAGGTGTTTGCCGCCGGGGAATTCGGTCATGATACGCAGCAGCGGATGGTTGCCATGCGGGGGACGGGGATTGCTGCCTATGTCCGGGAATTCCACCACCAGATGCATCTCAATTACCCACATGCAGGAAAAGTATTTCTGCTGTGGCCGCCGCTGTGGGCATTGACGCTTGCGCGTTTCCTATATAATAACCGCGCCGTCCGCAAAGTGCGGGGGCGCGATATCTTGAAGGAGGCTGGGAGACGGAGCAGGCTGATTAATAGGATGAAGCTGTTCTAAGGGGCTGTTGGAAAATGGCAAATTTCATTTTTCGACAACCTCCTAATAGCTGGCGGCGAGCAGGAATTCCGCCAGATGGACAATTTTGATTCCGTTGATATTGCCACCGGCAAATTCATCAAGCGTTACCACGTATTTGGGATAATGGTCCCGTATTTCCAGGAGATTGGCAATCTCGCGCTCGGATTCTTCCGGCAGTTGGCGGCATACCTGGACGTAGATGCGCTCGTCACGCAATACCGCCACAAAATCAATCTCTTTATTTTCATTCTTGCCAATATATACATCATATCCTTTGCGGCGCAGCTCAAAATAGACAATATTTTCCAGCATGGCAGCAATGGATTTGGGGTTGAAGCCCATGATGCAGTATTTGAGGGAGGGGTCTGCAAGATAGAACTTCTCCTGGGTTTTTAATACAGACTTCCCCTGCAGGTCGTACCGCTGGCAGCGGTAAATGACAAACGCTTTCTCCAGCCATTCCAGATAGTTATATACGGATTCCACGGACAGGGAACGCCCTTCGTTTTTGAGGAATTTTACGATGGCGTTAGCAGAAAATGTTTTGCCGACATTCTCAACCACATATTTGACAACGCGGTTAAATAAGTCAAAGTTTGTAATGTTGTGCCGCCTTGTAATATCATTGGTGATGACAGAACTGTAAATGCCTTCGACAATCTGATAGGCAGAACGCTCCTTAAAATTGCCAAGGGCAACAATCGGAAATCCGCCCGTCTGCATATAGTCAGCTAAGAGTTCTTTGGCAGAAAGACGGTTTGGTTTGCAAAAATCCAGATATTCGGCAAATGACAGCGTATATACCGGGATGGTAATATATCTGCCGCTTAAATAGGTTGATATTTCGCTTGACATCAGTTTGGAATTAGAGCCAGTTACATAGATGTCGGTATTGGCATTTTCTAATAAGCTGTTGACCGCTTTTTCCCATCCCTCAATTTCCTGAACTTCATCCAGCAAAAGATAATAACGCCCGTTGTCTGTCATTTTCTCTTTGATACCGTGGTACATTTCCTTATCTGTCATGTCATCAGCGAATTCTTCTGAGGTGTAACGCATACAGATAATATGGTCGGCTAAGACGCCGCTGTCTGTAAGATTATCTTTAAACATTTCTAAAATCGTAGATTTTCCGCAGCGGCGGATTCCTGCCAGTATTTTTACCAGTGGGACGTCACGGTAAGTATTCAGTATGTCAATATATTGTGGTCTGACAATCATATCATCACCTTCCTTATATATTAATATACCAAAAAACTTCCGAATTATCCATAGTTTTTGCTGAAATTCCGTAAAAACTTTTAAATACAACCAAATTTTTCTATCATGAAAAGAAAAACAATCTTGCCGTTAAAATCCCCTCACCATCTCGTCAATCTCTTCCTCATTCAAAATGACGCATTTTTTGTCACGGATGGCATAGACCCGCTTGCAGATGTTCAGCACGGATGGGCGGTGCGTTGTCACGATACAGGTGCGCGGGTATTCGTCCGCCATGATATTTTTGAGAACTTTGCGCTCTGTTGCCACATCCAGGGCGGAGGTCGCTTCATCCAAGAGCAGGATTGGCGAATGGCGCAGCAGCGCCCGGGCAATGGAGAGTCTCTGTGCCTGTCCTTCCGAAAAGCCGCCGCCGCGTTCCTTGATGCTGCTGTGTATGCTGTCGGGAAGTTTTTCAACGAAATCCCAGGCGCAGGACAGCTTTAAGGCATCAATGATTTCTTCCTCTGTGGCATCTGGCTTTACATTGCGCATATTTTCGGCAATCGTACCGGAGAACATGGTATTGCCCTGAGGGACATAGGAAAATAGTTTGCGCGTGGAGGGGGTGAGGGGGATTGTGTCATTTCCTTCCCCAAGTTCAGCGGTTCCGTTCTGGGAGCGCATCAGCGATAAAATCAAGCGTATCATGGTTGTCTTGCCCTCGCCGGATGGTCCGACCAGTGCAACCACCTCGTGCGGATGGGCTTCCAAGGAAGCGCCCAAAAAAACCTGTGTACCGTTATTATATGCATAATCCAGGTCTTTGACATAGAGGCTGATGCCGTTGCTTTTGTGTGCCTGGTAAAATGTTTCTACGGCATCGTTTTGGCTGTAATCCTCCCGCGGCATCTCAATGATGTCCATCAGGCGTCCCGCCGAGGTTGTAAGGGCGATAATCGTAGGGACGAGGGAAGTCAGATTGTGCAGCGTGCCGGTCAGTGTGCCAGAAAGGCTTAAGAACATCGTCATCGTGCCATAACTGATGGCATTGGTAAAGACGCGGTAAATTCCCCAGCCATAGGAAGCGTAGGAGACCAGCAGCGCGACTGTGGACAAAAGCAGCGATGTCCCCATGGACATTTTCTGAAAATCCAGTCTCATGGTAATATATTCTTTCTGCAGCTGCTTTAGGCGCGCAATATACAGGCGAATTAAGTCAAACGCCTTGATGGTTTGGATATTGGAGAATGTCTCCTGGTTGAAGCCGGACATCTTCGCACCCATAGCCGCGCTCCTCTTGTTGTTGTTGACCATGCGGTTTAACAGTGTCTTCGAGAGCAGCAGGCTGACGGGCATCCCCAAAAAAGCAAATATGGCAAACGAAGGGTCGTAGTAAATGACCATGGCAAAGGCGCTGACAAAGCGGAAAATATAAATAATCGCGTTTGGCACAAAGTTAAGGATGCCATTTGAGATGGCGGAGGCATCAGAACCCCAGCGAGTCAAAAGGTCGCCCGTATGGTAAGTAGTCAAGGATTCCCAATCTGTGACCAGAATCTTCGAGAAAATGTCCGCCTTGATTTCGGAATCTACCTTTAGGCTCAGGTAGGTGGAGGCGTATTCAGAAATCTGGTTGAGGAATGTAGTCCCGACATTCAGTCCAATCATGATAGAAAAGGTTTTGACAATTTCCCCTGTCTGGTGGCCTGTAATAATGTCGACCAAATCTTTGGAAACCAGGCTGGTCAGCAAGGCAATGACAGTGCCTACCATGCCAAGCAGCGTATAAAAAATCATTGTCAGCCAGTAATGCCTGGCATACTGGTAAATCCAAAGCGTCTGTCTCCACATTTCCCCCAGCCGCCCAGCTTTAATGCGTCCTATGAGGAATTTGGCTTTCTTCTTCATGAAAAAATGTCCTTTCTAACACAAGTGCGAAAAAAGCAGCACCACTTGAGACAAGCGGTGCTGCTCCATAATACATAACTAGCAAATCATGATGTCATTCCGATTTAGTTGCCGTCTGCCCCGCCACCCTGTACATTGACAGTCTTCGTACATGAGATTGTAGCACCGATGCAGGCAATAGACTTGGTGGTTGCTTCATCGGCAGCTTTCACCCATACTTTGTATGTCATGGTGTCGCCCGATTTGTAAGCATTCGCGTGTAACTCACGCGTAATGGTAACGTCAGTGCCGCTGAAACTGCAGGGGAATTCTGAATATGCATCTGTCAGGGCATTGTTGAAAGTGAGGGTAACTGTGGAAGCAGATGAGATATGCTCCACTGCATTTGAGTGTACGCAGCGAATCTCAAATACGTGGTGTGAACCGTTCCAATCCTGCACAGATACAGGATCTACTGTCCAGCAATCAGCAGCTTCGGTGGCGCCGCTGGCTGCATACACGCCTTCACTTAAACCATCGTTAACCATTACCATCGGTTTTTCATAACCTTTCATGATAGGCCTCCCTTCAAAAAAGTAGCTTTGTATATATTGTTCTACTGCTACCATATCATATTATATAGAAATAGTAAAGAAAAATTCATTATTTTTGTTGATTTTGTGCAATTTTCAAGGAAAAACACTGTATGTTGTGATTGAAATGTGATGTTGGGGTATGGTATAATAATTGGAAGAAATTTTTGAAGCTAAAATGCGCAATAAAATCAGGCAACAACATGGGCAGGTAAAGTCAGATGAAATACCATCGTTTAAAGTACCGTTTAAGTATGCAGCATAGCTTTGACGGACAGGCAGAACATAAGCACCACCACCTGATAGAAATTGAGATCGTAGCAAGGCAGATGTCAGAAGATTTTTTGGAATTTGCGGATATGGATTCCATATTGAAGCAGGTGCTGGACCCGTATCAATACCAATATTTAAATGAATTTCCAGAGTTTGGGGGAGATACGAGCATTGAACATCTGGGAGAGGTATTTTATAGGAAGGTGAAAGACGCATTGGAAGGACAGCATTGGCAGTTTGCCCGGTTTGAAATCAGCGAAACGCCTTTGCGTGTTTATGCGATTGTGGAAGAAGAATTTTAACAGCGGCGATTTTTAAAGGAGGTTTTTCATGAAAGCCAAGAGCATTTTCAGGGGAACGGTAGCAGGTTTGATGTCGTTGTCGCTTTTATTATCGGGGATGCCGGTAATGGCAACGGATGCCGGCAGTACGGACACGAAACAGCAGGCTCAGGAACAGACAGCGGATTCTGCAGCAAAAGCAGAGGCGCCCGGACAGCAGACAGAAGGGGAGGCGGTAACCCCCAAGGAGTCTGGGAATGCTTCTGAACAGCAGGGAACAGATAATGGGAAGAAAGATATAGGGAATGGGGAGCAAGCGGATTCCGTGAAAGATACGGAGAATACGGACAACGCGGATTCCGTGAAAGATATGGGGAATACGGACAACGCGGATTCCAGGAAGGATGCCGAAAGTGGGGACAATGCGGGCTCCGGTAAGGAACCAGACAGTAAGGACAAGGCAGATTCCGGGAAAGATATAGACAATACGGACAAGGCAGACTCCAGGAAGGATGCCGAGAATACGGAAGGAGCCGACTCCAAGAAGGATGCTAAGGATAAGCAGGAAGCCGACTCCAAGAAGAATGCCAAGGATAAGCAGGAAGCCGATTCCAAGAAAGAGGCAGCAGAAGAAACAGAGGGAGGCGGGCCTCAGGCGCTTGCCGGCGGCTTTGCCGTTGTGGCGGGCAGTATCGAGGTAGACGGCAATTTATCTGATTGGCAAAATGTAGCTGCGCGGACATCTGCCAATGCAGAGTCCTGGAAGATTGCATATTCTGCGGATGGCAATACCATTTATTTCAGCTTTACAGGAAGTGCTAGCACAGAGTGGGATTATAATTTTACTGGCAGCCGGTTTGAATTTACCTATGCAGATGGAGCAAAGGGAGAGGACAGCTCCATATCGGTTGCAGGATGGAATGGCAGCTTCAAGGTGAAGAATGGCTGGTATGGCGATATTTCAGGAGCTTCTGCGGCAGTAATCAACGAGGCGCATGGCAATAATGCCGGACCCTATACGGTTGAGATGGCTGTTCCGGCAAGCTTTTTCCACAGCATGGATTTTACCGTGACATTTGGCGGCACGTCCGTGAGGGCGACAGATATTGAACAGCTTGATGGGAATTCCGTGGCAGAAGAGGTGCAGCCAGTATATACAGGAATTGCTATCGATGGGAATTATGCTGACTGGGCAGCTGTGGCAAAAGCAGATGCGTCCTGTCCGAACAGTGAGCATCCGGGCTGTCTGTCGATGGTTGCGGCGGTGTATGATGGAGATTGGTTCTATATTTACATAAAGGACGGAAAGGGCAGCAATGCCTCAGGGGCAGGAACCCATTCCAATGGTAAGTTTGCAATTATGTCTGATTTGGGATATGAGACCGATATCCAGTTGTCGACGGCGCCGGAGGTTAAGGGCGTGAATGGCGCACAGGTTGCCTATGTGGGCAGTGAGTGGGAGATTGCAGTTCCCAAAGACCAGCTTCCCAAGTATGAAAAGAGCCTGTCGTTCTGTTTTTACCTGGGCGATGCGCTGGTGAGCGATATCGTAAACCTGCAGGCGGACAGCGGGAATAACCTGGAGAATCTGTTCAATGGCGTTACCTTTGACGGCGCGTATGAGGACTGGGAAGATTATGGGCATGAAACGATTCAATATGCAACGCCAGGTTCCCAGGAATCGCAGATTGATGCGAAAGCAGCGCTGTACTCTACCGGCGACAGGCTGTATGGTCATGTGGTGACCGGTATGCCGCAGCATCTGCAGGAAGCCGGGCAGGAATTTACGGAGGCGATTACCATTGCCTTTAACCAGAGCCAGGAGAAGCTGGCGAATGGCACATATGACCAGAAGATGGCGTTTTATCCCAGATTTGTGACGGTAGATGCCAATGGAAATATCAACTGGAATCCCAAGCTCAGGGGACTCCCGGAAGGCACATACGAATATTACATCGCATCTACGGATGCATGGCATACATCCCAGAATATCAATAATCTTAATGAGATGGATTTGTTATATGGCAAGATGATGATGACGATTGCCAAAGATGGCAAGGACGAGATGGAATTTTATCTGGAACTGCCAATGATTGCCAAGAAGCTCGGGGTAGACGAGACGGATTTGAAAGAGATTGCCGCACAGTTCGGACGGATTGGGCAGCAATGGATATTCACGGCAGGGACGTCCACCGGGTCGATTATCGGTATTGTCCTCTGCGTGGCTGCAGTAGGAGTGGTATTCTGGTATAGGAAACGGAAATATGGGGAATTCCTTCCGGTTGGCGCGTAGGTATTTCCCTGATGATAATAAAAAATCAGGGGCGTAACGGAAATATCGGTCTTTTGGTTGCAGAGAGTGGGTTTGGCTTTGCGATTGAATCAGGATAGAAATAGGAGGAATGGGCATTGAAAGAGAGAAGACAGCCGTATTATTTGATCTTGATAATGCCCATTTTTTACGTGTTGGCATCAATTGTCGTGGCAAAATTGATACAGAACAATGGGGCTTACCCTTCGGGGGTCGACACGCTGGCACATATTTACAAAGGAGATGTGCTGTACCATTCAGCGGTTAATGGCAATGTCTTTCCTTTGTATAACCCCCTTTGGTATAATGGGATGGAAACGCTTCGTTATCAGGCTCCGCTGCCGGTATATTTGCTGGCATTGTGCCAGTATTTCGGTGGTGGGGATCCGATGAACGGCTATCTGATTTTTGTGGCGTTGCTCTTTGTTATCGGCGCTGTTGCCTGGCTCTATGTGGGGTTCAAGGTGGAACGTCCCATATTTGGGGCATTTTTAGGGATATTGTGGTTTTTCATGCCAAACAATCTCTATGTCCTGATACAGGAGGGCAATTTGCCGCGTTCGCTCTGTATCGCCCTGTTGCCGCTGCTGATGTATTTTATCTATCGTTATCTGAGTAAGAAGCGTTGGTACACGTTTGCAGAGATAGCGGTGTGTTTTGCGCTGGTTTCTCTGTGCCAGCCCAGCTATGCGGGGCTGATAGTGATTGCCTTTGTCATTTATTTTGCTGTTTATGCGGTAGTCAGCCATGAGTGGCAAAATTGCGTACGTGCCATGGTGGCGCTTGCTTTGGGCTATCTGCTGGCGGGGGTATGGGTGGTCCCGTCCCTGGTGCGCAGTTCATCAGCAACGCAAACTTCAGAGGTGTTAAAAGATTATTTTCAAGACGTGTTTTTGACTATCAACCCAGTTGCACGTTTCCAGAGCGGCTGTGTTGATTTTTATTTTGGACTGGCAGCATTGCTGCTGGCGGTTTTCGGAATGTTGTTAAGCAAGAAAAAATCGCTGCCTGGATTCTGGACGGCAGTAGTTATCCTCATAGGTTCGTCCAATACGCTGTATATCCTGCTGTCCAGCCTTCCGGGCGGGCAGGTTCTGCGGATGCTTTGCCTCATATCCATTGCCTTGTGCATGGTCCTGTTCAGTTTCCTGATATGGGATACTTTGAAAAAGGGCTGGATTGTCCTGTTTGCGGCGTTGTTGGTGTTAGATACGCTGCCATCGCTGCCGTTGGTCCTGGCTTATCAGTCAGGAGAGAAGCCGGAGGACATCTTGGCGGATTATGCGGACTGGACGTTGATAGAGCAGGCGAAGGAGATAACGAAGCAGCGTCTGGCGGTGGTGGATGAGAGCGCATTAAATGCCATGGGTTCCTATCTGGCAACGGGGTTTGGCGAGCCGGTGGCAATCTCCTATGGAGCGGCGGGCGAGTCCTGTGCCACAGCTTCCAATTTCACGCAGATAGAGCGTGCGCTGGAGGAAGGGGAATATCTGTATGTGTTTGACCGCTGTCTGGAACTGGGCAATGATACGGTGATTATCCGTATGGACATCGTAGGCAATCTCGTGGACCATCCGATTCAGTATATGGATGAAGCGGCAGCCCGGCTGGGTTACAGGATGGTGAATTCCAATGATAATTACCGCCTGTACCAACATGAAATGGATGGGAACTGGGGCACCGTTTCCCAATATCCGGCTGTGGGTATCGGCAGCGCTACGGCACAGATTTCCCGGCAGTTCCCGGTTGTGCAGGAGATGGAAAGCGATAATCTCAATGACTATGAATTTGAAGATTTATGCGATTATAAATTAATCTTCCTGGCTGGGTTTACCTATGATGACAAACCGTCTGCCGAAGCTTTGATTACAAAACTGAGCGAAGCAGGCGTGCGCATTGTCATTGCGGCGGATGGGATACCGGATGACAGGGGGAGCCAGAACCAGAGTTTCCTTGGGGCTGTCTGCAATGGGGTGGTCTTTTCGCAGGGATATCCTGATTTGGATACGATAGATGGCTTGCTGGAGACAGATTTGTTCCCGGACGGTTACCGGGAATGGAATACTGTTTACCTGAATAACCTGGACGAGGTCTGGGGGACGGTGAAGAATGTTGACTGGGAACTGCCCTTTTACGGAACTGTCAAGAATGACAATATTATTATGATTGGGCTGAACCTCACGTATTATTATGGGTTGACAAAGGATGAAAGCATCGGGCAGCTTCTTAGCCATGCTTTTGATATTTCATCGGATGACCTGCCAGAGCGGGAAATCGTACCTTATACGGTGGCATATGGGCAGGACAGGATTACCATCCATGCAGAGCAGGCGGATATGAATACCAGCCTTGCCTACCATGACAGTTTCAAGGCAAGCCAGCCGATTTATGCGCAGAACCACCTGTTGTATGTGGGTGCGGGGGAGACGGTCATATACCTGACATACCCTTATCTGGGATGGGGGATTTTGGTCAGCCTTGCAGCAGCTTTGCTGATTATCGGCTATACATTTTTTGCAAAGTCGCAGGAGAAGAGGGCACAAAAAGAAACGGAGTGATTCATAGATGGTGAAGTACATCGTGGGCATCGTATGTATGGCAGTGTGGATTTTTATCTTGCACATACTGAATAAGAGCAAACTGAATTTTTGGCATTTTATTATTGGCAGCGCAGGAGCGTTTATTTTGATGCTGGTATTCTTAGAGCCGTTCCTGACACAGCCTTTAGCGCGGATTGTGGCGTTGTTGGCGAGCCTGCCGGGTAAAATTGCCGGGATTTACGGTGCGCATTATAAGTACGGCGTGATTTTTGTGGAATCTTCGGTGGGTGCGATTTCCCTGAAAATTGATTTTGAATGTTCGGGCATCATTGAGATTATCGCATACCTGGCATTGCTGATGTTCTACCGAGTATATACGGTTTATGAGCGGATTTATGTGGGGGTGCTGGGTGTGATTGCCATGGTGCTGGCAAATGCGCTGCGGATAACCGTGATTTGCCTGATGATTTATTTTGGCGGTATTGATATGTACTATATCGCCCATACCTTTGTGGGTAGGCTGGTGTTCTACAGCCTGTCCGTGCTGATTTATTTCTATGTTTTTACGAAGCCGCAGATTATAAAACAAAAGGTGGGAAGTTTCCGGTATGACAGTGATAAATAGTTTTTTAAATTCCATATTGTTCTGGGCGGCGTGGATTATTATACCGTTTATTATGGAAATCATTCCTTCGCTTGGCAGTTTTGCCATATTGGTCAAGAAAAAGATATTTCCGAAGAAATATGAGGACCCGGTATTCTGGCCGGAGGTCACGCTGATTATCCCGGTCTACAATTCGCAGGATTCGCTGGAGGAATGTATACGTTCCATCAATGACAGCGACTACCCAAATGATAAAATGCGGATTTTCCTGGTCAACAACCAGGGGAAAGATGATTCATTCCGTGTCTATACGCAGTGCCAGGAACTGTACCCGGATCTGCTGATGCAGTGGCTCAATGCCAAACAGGGCAAATCCCGCGCTCTGAATCTGGCGTTGTTCAATGCGGATGGGAAATATATCATCCATGTGGACAGCGATGGGCAGTTTGAGCCCCATGCCATCACGAACATGGTGCGCAAGTTTGAATCCTGCCAGGATGTAGACTGCATGACGGGGGCAATCCTCACCATGCCGGAGATGATAGAGGAATATAAGGGATTTTTTGCAAAAATCCTGCGCAAGATGGAGTTTATGGAGTATGCACAGGCATTTTTGGCGGGGCGCAATTATGCTTCTGAGACAAACAGCATTTATACATTGTCCGGCGCCTTTTCGGCGTTCCGCAAGTCGGCAGTGCTGAAATCACAGCTTTATAATACAGATACAATCTGCGAGGATACGAACATTACGTTTCAGATGAAGTACCTGCAGCACACTAAAGTTCATATATGTGAAAACGCCATTTTCTGTGTGGACCCGATTGAGGGCGTCAATAAATTATATACCCAGCGGCAGCGTTGGCAGAGGGGAAGCCTGGAGGTGTCCCATCAGTTCCTGGAAAAGGACTTGAAAGTGCGCAAGATGTTCAGTAATGTGATGGTAAGGACCCTGATGTATGACCATACCTTTGCCTTTCCCAGGCTGATATGGTATCTTGCTCTTATTTGCCTGATGTGCATGAATTATTCGCCGGAAGTTATTCTGGTGTCCACAGGCATTATTTTTCTGATGTACATTGTCAGCGGGTTTTTATATTATTTTTCAACCATAGGCTGCCTGAAAGAATTTCCGAAACTGAAAAAGTATTACCGAAAGCAATGGTACATTGTGCCGCTGCTTCCGCTGTTTAACCTGATTGTATTTTTTATCCGTTTTGCGGGCGTGATTAACAGCATCAACACGGACAGCGCATGGAAGACACGGACGCTGACCGATGAGCGCAAGGATTTTGAGAAGGAGTTGAAAGCGGAGGCGAAAAAACCTATGAATTTATTACAGAAAGCTCGTAAGGCAGTAAATTACGAATAGGTACAGAGTTTATGAAGAATAGATTGAACTATTTTATTGTCACAGTGATTGTCGTGTTTTTTGCAATGGCGGCAGATGTATTTATTATCTATCAATTAGGGAATTATGAGACCAGGTTTCTGGAAATATACGGCGCTGAGCAGGATGGGTATGTAAAGATTATCCTCGAGCAGATTAACCGTCTCGATGACCAGGGGACGGACGAGGATATCACGGAGATTATCAGTACTTTGGATGCAACGGCAAGCCGTTACTGGACGCTGAGCAAGGGGGATTCGATTCTCTTTGTGAAGAGCGTCACGGAAACTAACCGTTACAAGGGATTTACCGATGGCACGTATTATGCGACCGAGACGGCGTCCGCGTTTATGAACAGCCTGAATGTAAATGAGGTGAATCACCGCATTATCTATCTGGATGAAGACCGCTTTGTCGCTTCGGGCATGATTTTTAACTGGCAGGGAGAGCAGTACCGTATTTGCTTATTGACTTATGACAGGGTGGTGTTGGAAGACAATATCCTTTTGGAGTGTAAGAATTCCATCATTATTATCCTCTCCCTGATATTGGCAATGATGATTATCCTCAGCATGATGATGTCCCGCAAAATACGCAAGCAGTCCAGGGCTTTGGATAAGCAGGAGGAACGTGTCATTTGGCAAAACCAGCAGATTGAGCGTTTGGACGAGCGTCTGAAAAGGGAATATGCGTTCAGCGCCAACAGGCATATTTTCCGAAATGTGATGCTGGAGGAGTTTCTGGAGTCACTGGATGACAAGAATGTGTATCCGCTGCATTTTGCCGTGTTCCAGGCACAGTCCGGGGAGGCGCGTGAAGGATTTTATGACCGTATGCAGGCATTGCTTGACAACCGGGTACTGCGTTTTGCCATGGAAGAGCAGATGGTATTGCTGATTTTTGTCAAATATAATAGGGAGGTCAGCGAAGGTCTGATAGAGTCGCTGGAAGATATTGATGTGCGGGGATTGGGAGATTTGTACTGCAAGGATAATATGAGAAGTTATAAAGCGCAGTTTAGGCAATTTTGGAAGGCGGTGAAAGGGAAGTGCGAGAAAAGAAACTGTACCGGGAATACCGATTGAAATCGTATCTGAATATGAACCATTATATTATCATCAACGGCAAACAAGGGCAGACGCACCCACATACCTGGGAATTTGTCATCACGATAATTGTGTCTGGCGATGATTTTGTGGAATTCCGAACCTTTGAAAACCTGATTGAGAATTACCTGGAGAGATACCAGAATCAGATATTGAATACGATTGAGCCATTTGATGCCATCAATCCTACGATTGAGAATGTGACAGACCATTTCAATGATGAACTGCAGGGGCTTCTGCGGGACAGCGGCGGGGAACTCGTTTCGCTGGAGGGAAGCGAGACGCCTACCAGAAGCTATATTGTCAGCCATCGCAATGAAGAAGAGTTTATTGAGCACATTGGAAAGATACAGTCACAGCAGATTTCCGGCATTGTCAACTATGTGGTGGAGCAGATTGTCGATGGGGAAGATGGGAAATGGTGACGGTAGTGGGAAAGGATTAATTGATGAAGAAACGAACAAGCAAGATTGCGGTTATCCTGTCCCTGCTGATGATTGCATATCTGTCTGCCGGATGTTCCTACGGCAAAATGCCGGGAATCGGCGGGCTGTCCAGGGAGGATGAATCTGCCAAAACAGAAGGAGGGAGTTCTGCCAAAACAGAGGGGGGAAGTTCCAATGAATCCGCCAAAGCGGAGGTGGAAAATCCTGCCGGACAGACAGGGCAGGCAGAGGCTTTTGGCTTGCCAGTCTGCACGGAGGATGGCATCCGTTATTCCTTCCGCACAGAGGGTCAGAAATTCCAAACTTATGGGCCGGATAGGAACTGGCAGGATGAATTTTCCGTCGGCGTCAACATCGGAGCGGGAAAGCCGGGCTATTTCCCAGGGGAGTTCGGCATTGACAAAGAGGAATATCTGCGGTGGTTTGGTCAGATACAGGACATGCATGCAGATACCATCCGTGTTTATACCGTGCTCATGCCGGAGTTTTATGAAGCGTTGGCAGAATACAATGCTTCCGCCAAGGAGCCGCTGTATTTCATGCAGGGCGTGTATAATAATGAGGAAGATATCATTGAGATTGGCGATGCTTTTGCACAGGATGGCAAAATTTCTAAAGATTGGGTGGATATGTGCCAGAAGATTGTTGACGTCGTTCATGGAAATATTACGATTGAGCCGGTTGCCGGCAATGCAAGCGGTAATTACACGGCTGATGTGTCACAATATCTCAAGGGCTGGATTTTGGGCATTGAGTGGCAGCCTGATTTTGTGATTAATACGAATGAGGGCAATCCAGATAAGACGGAATTCGATGGCGATTATCTGTATACAGAGAATGCCTCGCCGTTTGAAGTGTTTCTGGCGAGCGGGCTGGACGCCTGTATTTCCTACGAGACAGATAACTACCAGATGCAGCACCCAACGGCGTTCGCCAATTGGGTGACGACCGATCCCTTAGAACATCCAGGGGAACCTAATCCTGAGATGGAGGACGCCGTATCGGTAGACCCGGAACATATAAAGGCAAAGCCATCCTTTAAGGCAGGTCTGTTTGCTTCTTACCATGTGTATCCGTATTACCCGGAGATGATGCGGTATGCGCCGGAGCTGCTTGAGGATGACCCGCCCAATTCATACAAGAGCTATCTTGGTAAATTGATAGAGTATCATACCATGCCGGTAATTGTTTCTGAGTTTGGCGTGCCTTCCGGGCGTGGGATTACGCACTTGGCGCGCGAGGCTGGCTTTAACCAGGGCGGACTGTCAGAGGAAGAACAGGGCAATGCCCTGGTGTCCATGCTGGCGGACATTGCCGACAGCGGATGTGCGGGGGCATATATGTTTATCTGGCAGGACGAATGGTTTAAGAGGACCTGGAATACCATGGACTACACAGACCCTGAGGTGCGCGCCTACTGGTGTGATGTACAGACCAGCGAGCAGTTCTTTGGACTGCTGTCCTTTGACCCCGGTGAGGAAGCGGCCTGCACGGTGGACGGCGATGCCGGGGAATGGGAGGGTATAGAGCCAATAGTAAGAAGTAAGGATAAGGAGCTGTATGTCAAGAGCGATGAGGCATACGTCTATCTGCTGCTGAAAGGCGGCGGAGGGAAGGGACAGATTACGCTTGATACCATTCCAGACCAGGGAAACCCGGAGTGCGGCGGGGCAGATTTCTCTATTGCAATTAATGGAGAGGATGACAGCCATATTTACGTTGACCCTTATTACGATGTGAATTACTGGCTGTATACAGCGGGCACGTATTCGGACAGCAAGGTGTTGGAAATTCAGGAGGGATATGCGGATAAGAACACGAACCGTTTTGAACCCATCAACCTGATGCTCAATCGTCCGGTCCTCCTCACGGATGGCACGCTGGTTGGCACAGAGCAGATTGAGACTGGCAAACTCCGCCATGGGAATGCAGACCCAGAAAGCAGCGATTACAATTCGCGGGCAGACTTCTGCATCAAAGGCGATGTCACGGAAATCCGTGTGCCCTGGCTGCTTCTGAATATCCCGGCGCCGAACCAGAAGAAGCGTATCGCCAACCTCTATGAGCATGATGAGATTACATTTGAGCCCATCAGCGGCATAACCTTTGCGGTTGACGGCGTAAGCGGCGCTTATTCCTGGGATGGATGGGATTTGCCCACATACCGGGAGAGGTTGAAACAGTCATATTATATTGTACAGGAGTATTTATCAAATCGATAAGGAGCCAAAGGTAGGAATATGAAAAAAAGAGAATCATTTCAGGGACCCTTGAAAAATTATATGAGCTTGCCATTGTTGCTCACGGTTCCGATTATATTGTTAAATATACCCTTGTATTCCATAGACAAGAAAGCGGGAATCTGTGTTTCTATATTTGCAGCAGTTTATTTCGTGGCAATGTTGGGGATTTATATTATGTACCGCTCGCGGATACGCAAGGAAGTGGTTAATTTTGCAACGCAGTATGGGACGGTGCAGAAAAAGATTTTGGACAAATTTGAAATTCCCTATGCGCTGATTGAAGATAACAGCAAGATTCTGTGGATGAACGAGGCGTTCGCCCAGATTACGGAGAAAGATAAGCGCTACCATAAATCCATCACCAGTATCTTTCCCGCTGTCACCAGGGAACTGTTGGAGAAGGAAGAGAAAGAGCAGAATATCCGCATTGAGTGGAAGGACAGGATTTACCGGGCAAGCGTCAGCAGGCTTTACTTTCATGTGGAGGGTGCAGAAGAAACAGAGGTTATGGAACATGTAGATGAAAGCCTGGCTGCAGCGGAGGCGAAGGATCAATACCTGACGTCCCTCTATCTGTTTGACGAGACGGAGCTGAACCGCCATATCCAGGAAAACAGGGAACAGCAGCTGGTATCCGTGCTGGTATATATCGACAACTATGAGGAGGCGCTCGAGAGCATTGAAGAGGTTAAGCGTTCGCTGTTAGTGGCATTGGTGGACCGCAAGGTCAGCAAGTATTTTTCCGAGCGGGACTGTATCATCAAGAAGCTTGAAAAGGACAAATATTTTGTCGTATTCCGGCACAAATATTTAGACGATTTGATTAAGGATAAATTCAGCATCTTAGAAGCAGTCAAGACAATCAAGGTAGGAAATGAGATGGCGGTGACGCTGAGTATCGGCGTTGGCGTCAGCAATACCAACTATAACCAGAAATATGAGTTCTCCCGCATGGCGATTGACCTTGCATTGGGCAGGGGCGGAGACCAGGTAGTGATTAAAGAGGGCGAGAACATTACTTATTTCGGCGGCAAGACCAGGCAGGTGGAGAAGATGACCAGGGTCAAGGCGAGAGTCAAAGCACATGCCCTGCGCGAACTTTTTGCCAGCCGCGAGCAGGTGTTCATTATGGGGCACAGTATCAGCGATATGGATGCGTTCGGGGCGGCTATCGGCATTTACTGTGCCGCGCAGGTGATGGGGAAGGAAGCCCATATTGTGTTAAATGAAGTGACATCTTCCCTGCGCCCGATGAAAGAGTGTTTCAGCGAAGAGAAGGGATACCCGGAGGATATGTTTATCCGCAGTGAGCGGGCGATTGAGATGGTCAAAAGCAGCAGCGTGTTAGTCGTGGTGGATACGAACCGCCCCAATTATACGGAATGCCCGGAGATTTTGCGTCAATCTAAGAATATTGTTGTCTTTGACCACCACAGGCAGAGCAGCGATGTCATTGAGAATGCCGTGCTCTCCTATATTGAGACATATGCGTCCTCCACTTGTGAAATGGTGGCGGAGATGCTGCAGTATTTTAACGAGAATATCCATCTGAAGCCCAATGAGGCGGACAGCATCTATGCCGGTATCCTGATTGATACCAACAACTTTATGACAAAGACCGGCGTCCGCACGTTTGAGGCAGCGGCGTACCTGAGGCGCTGCGGTGCGGAGGTTACCAGGGTGCGTAAGCTGCTGCGCGATGATATGGCGGCGTATAAAGCGCGCGCGGAGGCGGTCCGCCATGCCGAGGTCTATAAGGGGGCATTTGCCATTTCCATCTGCCCGGCAGACCCGCGGGTGGAAAGCCCTACGATTGCCGGTGCGCAGGCGGCAAATGAGCTGCTGAACATTGTGGGAATCAAGGCATCGTTTGTGCTCACAGAGTACAATGAAAAAATATATATCAGTTCGCGTTCGATTGATGAGATTAATGTGCAGCTTATTATGGAGCGTATGGGCGGCGGCGGTCATCTGAATGTGGCGGGAGCGCAGCTCAAGGACTGCAGCGTATATGAAGCAAAGAGGAAAATCCAGGATACGCTGGACCAGATGTTAGAGGAAGGAGATTTGGAAGTATGAAAGTAATTTTACTGCAGGATGTGAAATCTTTAGGGAAAGAGGGAGATATCGTAAACGTCAGCGACGGTTATGCGCGGAATATGATTCTGCCTAAGAAACTGGGCGTGGAAGCAAACAATAAGAATATGAACGACCTCAAATTAAAGAAACGCCATGAAGAAAAAGTGGCGCAGGAGAACCTGGACAACGCCAAAGCGCTTGCCGAAGAAGTTGGCAGCAAGGAAGTGGTTGTGACGTTAAAGACCGGCGAGGGCGGCAAGACTTTCGGTTCCATTTCTGCCAAAGAAATCGCAACAGCGGCGAAAGAACAGATTGACATGGAATTGGACAAGAAGAAAATGCAGCTGCCGGACGGTGGCTTGAAAACACTCGGCGTACATGAGATTAATATTAAATTTCATCCCAAGGTGACTGGCACTCTGAAAGTTAAGGTAACAGAGGAATAAGGAGGCACATATGGAAGAAGCCCTGATTAAACGGATAATGCCGAACAATCTGGAAGCGGAACAGTCGGTTGTCGGGTCCATGATTATGGACAGGGAAGCAATCATTGTGGCTTCAGAACTTTTAATCCGGGAAGACTTTTATCATCAGCAGTACGGCGTATTGTTTGAGGCAATGGTAGAGCTTTTTAATGAAGAGAAGCCGGTAGATGTAGTCACGCTGCAGAACCGCCTGCGGGAGAAAGATGTTCCTGCTGAACTCAGCAGCATGGAATTCGTGGGAGAGCTCGTGACATCGGTACCGACTTCTGCCAATATTAAATACTATGCCAACATCGTCAAGGAAAAATCCATGCTGCGCCGGCTGATAAAGGTCAATGAAGACATTGCTAACCAATGTTATTTGGAGAAGGACAGCGTGGAAGACATCATGGCGGACACGGAGAAACAGATTTTTAATCTCCTGCAGAACCGCGGCGGTGAAGATTTCGTGCCCATCAAGCAGATTGTTATCAATGCATTGGAGAAGATTGAGCTTGCTTCTAAGAAGAAAGGCAACGTTACCGGAATCGCCACTGGTTTTGTGGACCTTGACTACCGGACATCGGGGCTGCAGCCGTCAGACCTAGTCCTGGTGGCAGCCCGCCCTTCTATGGGAAAGACCGCGTTTGTGCTCAATATCGCACAGTATGTGGCGTTCCACAATAACCTTGCCACAGCCATTTTCAGCCTGGAGATGTCCAAAGAACAGCTGGTGAACCGCCTGTTCGCTCTGGAAGCAAGGGTAGATGCCCAGCTTCTGCGTTCAGGCAATCTGGCGGATTCTGACTGGGAAAAGCTGATTGAAGGGGCTGGCACGATAGGCAAATCCAAATTGATTATTGACGATACGCCAGGTATTTCCATTTCGGAACTGCGTTCTAAGTGTCGCAAATATAAACTGGAACATGATTTGAAGCTGGTCATCATTGACTACCTGCAGCTGATGTCCGGTTCCGGCAGGTCGGATTCCAGGCAGCAGGAAATCTCAGACATTTCCCGCTCGCTGAAAGGGCTTGCCAGGGAACTTAACGTGCCGGTGATTGCCTTGTCCCAGTTAAGCCGTCAGGTGGAGCAGAGACCGGATCACAGGCCGATGCTTTCTGATTTGCGGGAATCCGGGGCGATTGAGCAGGACGCGGATGTAGTAATGTTTATTTACCGTGACGACTATTATAATAAGGACACTGTGGATAAGAATATTGCGGAGATTATCATAGCCAAACAGAGAAATGGTCCTATCGGTACCGTAAACCTAGTATGGCTGCCGCAGTACACCAAGTTTGTCAGTATGGAAAAATAGCCGCAGCGCCATGGAACGGAAATCAATTTTCAAAATATCCTTAATGAATTGTTGGAATATCTCTATGATGTCATGGCGTTCTGGCGGATATTTTGTAAAACAAAGCAGATACATTTCCTATAAGGGAGGTATCTGTTTTTTCTTGTCATTATTTCACGATGAAAAAAGATTGTAAGCGATGGCATAAATCGTTAAAATAGAAGTAAGAAAAAGGGACAGGCCTTAGGTTCCGGGATGAAGATATTGATTGGAATGAGAAAGCCTGACAAAGCGTTTATGAAAAACGTGAAAGCCCGAAAAAGGAGGTAGGAAATGTGGAAAATGCACGCTATATGATTTCGGACGCGGCAAACATTGTCAATGTTGAGTCACATGTCTTGCGCTATTGGGAAGAAGAACTTGAGCTTGCCATTCCCCGCAACGAGATGGGGCATCGCTATTACACAGAAGAAAATATAGCGCAATTCCAAAAGATAAAAGAGTGGAAGGAGCAGGGCTATCAGCTGAAAGCCATTCGGATGATGATACATAATATCCCGGGAGACCACCAAGTTGTGCCGGTAAGCCGGGAATATCCAGAAGTTAAGCCCTCGTATCCCATAAAGGAGCACAATAATTCCGCTTCTAATACTGTGAAGCTGGAACAATTTCAATCAATGATGAAAATCATTGTCAAACAGGCGATGGAAGAGAATAATCCTGCCCTTGGCAAGGAAGTAAGCGTCCAGGTTGGCGAGAAAGTCCTTAAGGAGATGAATTATCTCATGCGCGAGCAGGATGAGGCGGAGGAAGAACGTTTCCGCAAGTTAGATGCGGCTATCCGCTCGCAGCAGAGAGGGCGAAGATTCCGCAAAGAGAAGCCAGAAAAGAAAGAGAAGGACAAGAAGGCTGCAAAATTACTAAAAGAGGAAAAGAAATTAAATCCGAATTTAACTACTTGATGATGCGCACAATGCGGGAAAAGAGGATACCCAATATGCCGCCCAGGCTGTCTATGCACACATCGGACAGCCTGCCGGCACGTCCGGGCACAAACAACTGATGGAACTCATCGGCAGCTGCATATCCGGCGGTGATTCCCAGGGCAAGCATTACCAACTGTTTCTTGCTGATAGGATAATAGCAAAGATGTAGGCACAGAAGGAATGCCAGCAGCGCGTATTCGCCCATGTGTGCGCCTTTGCGAATAAATAGCTGCATGGACTCCGCTTGCGCAGATAATTCCGCTTCTGTTTTCTGCTGGCGGAAAAAATCATTCTCCCATTCGGCAATCCGGTATGCCACGCCGCCGCTGGTCTGCGAGGACTGTACGGCGGGCTGGGCGGAGAAAGCGAAGATGACTGCCATCCAGACGATAATTATGATTCCTGTGATTTTCTTTCCCATATGTGTTACCCATATTCTTTCTGTTTGATAGTTATACTCACGACAGATTTACCTGACGCTCAGCAGAGTTGTAAAAGAGCCCCTATCTCTTATGGATAGAGGCTCTTTTGATTCATGTACAGTGCGGGGATTAGCCCTGCTCAATTGCACCTGTAGGGCAAGCGCCAGCACATGTTCCGCAATCGATGCAGGTATCTGCAGCGATTTCATATTTTCCATCACCAGCGGAGATTGCTCCTACAGGGCATTCTCCCTCACAGGTTCCACAGCTTACACAAGCGTCAGTAATAACGTATGCCATACTTAGTTCCTCCTTATAAAATGAATAGTCGTCAAGCCGTATGTGGTGGCTTTGAACTATATTTTAATACAAACAGTCTGCGATTACAAGTAAAAGATTGCATAATGTAGAAAATGGTATTATAATAAGTTACAGTTCACTCGGCAGCCAATATGGAGTAAACTGTAATTATAGGTGGAATACTATACTGGTCGAGTACGTTAAATATCGCATGATACTATCAAGCGCAAGGAGGAATATAATATGGCACAGGTAACCAAGGATACAATGATTGGAGAACTGCTTCAGATTGATGAGAACGTGGCCCCGCTTCTGTTAGAAATCGGAATGCACTGTCTTGGCTGTCCGTCTTCACAGATGGAAACAATTGCAGAAGCAGCTATGGTACATGGCATTGAGCCGGATGCGTTGGTTAATAAAATCAATGATTTCCTGGCTAAATAACCAGCTTGGGGCTGCTGCATTATGCAGCTGCCCCAAGCTCTGTTCTTTTGTTAAAACACTAAATGATTCGTGAATAAGGTTCTCATCCTATTTTGACAATGAAAGCAATTGACTGAATGGATTCCCCCTCTCTGCTTCATATAAAATGAAGATATTTCGTGATATATTAATTTAAAATACAAGAAGTTACGATATGCCGGATTTTTGAGACGATAGATTCCTCGGGGATTCCGGTCTCTTTTTTCTTTTCCCAATAAATACGGAATCTTCGTGTTCCGCAACTGCCAGCACAGTTTTTTTAATATGGAATCCCTTTGGGCAAATCGCTGCTGGTTATCTTCTGACAGAGGTGCTTTGTCCTGCGTGCCGTGCAGGATAGAATGGACACAGGCGTTGGTAAATTCTTTTGGGTTAAAATACATCAGATTTCATATACTAGTATCTGTTAGAATGCCCATATGGGCATAAAAGTTGCATAGAAATTAAAGATAAATGAAATACAGAAGATATTGATAGCCTGCCTTACTGCCTATGTTCAAATAAACTCGATATAGGCAAATGCGGCATACCAACTTGCTGGAAAAAAGACGCACTTCTGTATCTGCGTCATATTGTATAAAAGATGGAAAACTGAAAGCAGAATCCGGCAAAACTGGTCATATTTTCCTCATCCGCAGCGTATATCTTCCAGAGAGTTCCATTCATCCATCCGGAATCTCGTTCATAATAAAATTTGGCAGACCGATGGTTATAAAATGGGTTACTTTTCGGGAATAAAATGATATAATAGAAATAGAAACACTGCAGAATTTAAATGATTGGTTTGGCTCCTTTCTGCCTGGACCAGACCAGCATCTCTGGGACATTTATATCATACAAAATTTGGCAGTGCAATACTTTTTGGCAAATGTTTAGAAATTTCACAGTTTTTTTAGAAAATTGGGCAGACTTCGACTTGACGTGAGATAAGTAATTGTAATATACTTTGAGTACCTAATGGGGAGTAATCCCCGGAAGGAGAATTCAAACATATTATTTCCTGATGCAGATGTGTAGTGAAGGGAAGGGATCGTATGAAGATTGAAAAAGTAAGTGAGAACCAGATTCGCTGTACGCTGACCCGAGAGGATTTGGCGGACCGCCAGCTCAAACTGAGTGAATTGGCATACGGCACTGAGAAGGCGAAGATGCTTTTTCGGGATATGATGCAGCAGGCAGCATATGAATGTGGCTTTGAAGCGGAGGACATACCGCTGATGATTGAAGCAATTCCGTTATCTGCGGATACCATTATATTGATTATAACGAAGGTGGAATATCCAGAAGAATTGGATACCCGGTTTTCGCAGTTTGCACCAGGCGATGCTGATGATGATATGGGCAGCCAGCTGGCGAACGAGGAGGGCGAACATGTCTTTGAGGCGACCGGGGCGGACGATATTTTAGATTTGTTCCGCAAGATTCAGGAGGAAGCCAAGAGGATTGCAGACGCTGCCCAGAAGGAGAATAATTTTATTCCCCTGGAGAAGACCGTCAAACAGGAGAAGGAAGAGCCTGTTCTGGTTGACATTACCAAACTCTTTGTCTTTGATGGACTGGATGAGGTCAACCGATTGGCGCGGGTATTGAAAGGGTTCTACAACGGCTGTAACGTATTGTATAAGAACAGCCTCAACCGCAAGTACTACCTGGTAATCAGCAAGAGCCAGCATACGCCGGAAGAATTTAATAAAGTATGTAACATTTTAGCAGAATACGCACATCAGGAAAAATATTCATCTGCCATCCGGGCATATTTTGACGAACATTACGATGTCATTTTGAAGAAGGATGCATTGCAGGTTTTGAGTAAAATATAACAGAGAGGGCTGTTGCAGATATAGTCATAGATGCAAGATACTGTATTGCATACAGGCATACGGTGTTTGCTATCTGAAATATCTGCGGCAGCTCTTTTTGTCTTATGTGGTCTTATCTACGTTGTTTTGTATAGTGAACGACAAAAATTTTTGTTTTTGTCGTTCGCTTGCGCCAGAAGCAGATTTTTAATCGGATACATAGGAGGAAGTTATGCCGGAGACAGGGAGAGTGAAGAGACAGAGAAGCAGACAGCCGAGAGGTCCTAAGGTCAATCTAGCGCCGATATTGGCAGCTGTCGCATTTATAGTGATTGTGCTTTTTGTGGCACTTATCAGTACTTTGATTAAGAAATATACGCCAACGAAGGAACGCGTTGATTTACAGGAATATTATAAGGTACAGGAAGCGGACGACATGGCATTGATTCTGGACCGACAGCTTATGGAAGAGAAAGCCAAGTTCTGGGATGGTCATGTGTATCTTGATTATAATGCAGTCAGGCAGTACCTGAACCAGCGTTTTTACTGGGACTCCAATGAGAATATCCTGCGCTACACGACGGAAGCTGACGTGATTTCCGTAAATGCGGGGGAGAATTCCTACATGGTGGGCAAGAAGAACAATACAACGGAATACGCAATTGTCAAAGTGGACGGTGAAGCGGTGTACCTTGCCTTAGAATTTGTCCAGCAATACACCAATATAGATTTCACAGTGAATGCGGAACCGAACCGTGTGCAGATTACGGCAGCCTGGGGAGAGATTTCGCGGGCAGACGTGAAAAAGAAGACAGCGATACGCGTCAAGGGCGGTATCAAGAGCGCCATCGTGGCAGATGTGGCAAAGGGCAGCCAGGTTACGCTGATTGACAGCGGCGATAACTGGAGCCGGGTCTGCACGGAAGACGGCATGATTGGCTATCTCAAAAATAACAGGCTCGGTGAGGTGCGCAGCGAGACAATTTCCCGGCCGTTCGAGGAACCGCAGTTTACCCACCTGCTGAAAGAGGGACCTGTCAGCCTTGGCTGGCATCAGGTGACAAGCCCGGAAGCCAATGACCGAGTAGCGGACGTCCTGCAGGCGACCAAAGGAATTAACGTGATTTCCCCGACCTGGTTCTACTTGAATGACAATGATGGGAACATTTACTCTCTGGCAAGCCGTGATTATGTGACTTACTGTCATGGGCAGGGCGTAGAGGTCTGGGGGCTTATCAGCAACCTGGAGAATCCAGAGGCGGATACGACCTATGTGATGACCCATACGTCCACCAGGGACTATCTGACAAACCAGATTATAGCAGCAGCGATTGAATATGACCTGGATGGCATTAACCTGGATTTTGAGGCGCTGAGCAGCGAGGCGGGAGATGCCTATGTGCAGTTTATCCGCGAACTGTCCATCAAATGTGAGAACAATGATTTAGTGCTGTCAGTAGATAATTATGTCCCGACTTCCTATACGGCATTTTATAACAGGGCGGAACAGGCAGTATTTGCAGATTATATCATTATCATGGCGTATGATGAACATTACAGCGGTTCGGAAGATATCGGTTCTGTGTCGTCCATCGGCTTTGTGCAAAACGGTGTCAAGGACACCCTGAAAGAAGTGCCGGCAGAGCAGACGATTCTGGCGTTGCCGTTCTATAGCAGGATTTGGGAACTGACTCCCAAGGAAGGTTCCGGGGAGGATGTGGTGTCTGCTTCTGAGGGTTACGTGCCTTATACCTTTACCTGTACGGAAGAAGGTATGCAGACAACTGAGGATATCTGTACGGCGAATGGAGCCAAGATGGTCTGGTCAGAGGAAGATGGGCAGTATGTAGCAGAGTATGAAAGTGAAGGAAAAAGGCATAAAGTCTGGATGGAAAATGAAGAATCTTTAGAGCAGAAGCTTAAGGTTATGAAGGACAATAATCTTGCCGGGGCGGCATACTGGAAGCTGGGACTTGAGCGTCCCACCGCCTGGGATACGATTATCAAGTATGTGAATTAGTTTTGGGTAATATTAAGGTAAATGTACTCCCGCCGCCGTGGGTGTCGCTGACAGAGATTTTGCCGCCATGCCTATGGCAGATTTCTCTGGCGATGGAGAGACCTAATCCAAAGTGTTCTTTGTGGCTGTGGGAAGAATTTACCTGATAGAATCTGTCAAATATTTTCTCCTTTTCCGAAGCTGGAATGCCTTTTCCGCTGTCAATGACCTGCAGGTAACATTTCTTATGAGAGCCATAGAGGTTTAGGGTAACGTTCTGCCCACCTGGGGTATAAGACAAGGCGTTATCTAAGAGGATGATGACTGCCTGTTCGATTCTTTGGCTATCGCAAAGGCAGTTGTAATCATAGCCTGCAGCTATGGACAAGGAAAGCGTAAGATTTCTGCTTGCGGCGAGGGCAGCATATTTATCATAGGCGGCAGTCAATAGGACGGCAAGGTCGGTATGCTCAAAATGAAATGGATATTCCGCGTTCTCCATCTTTGACAGGCATAAAAGGTCTTCTATCAAACGTTCCATTCTGGACATCTCATTTTCCATCAAAGTAAAAATGTGCGTTGTCTTCCCGGGGTCAGGCTTATGTTTTAGAATAGACAGACCAGTCTTGAAGACTGCTAAGGGAGAGCGCAGTTCATGTGAGGCAACGGCAACAAAATGTCTTTGGTTCTCATCATTCTTCGCCAGCGGTTTTAACACATGGGAAGTAAATGTGTGGGAAAACAGATATAGAATGGCAATTGATAGAAGCCAGATAACCAGGAAACGAACACGCTGCCCATTAATATTTCTGTAAAAATTATCTAGATTGTAGAGATAGGTGTAAGAGATTTCCTGTTCTTTTTCAATAAGAACGGCTTTCATCACCAGAAATTCGTGTCTGTTATTTGTGTAGGTAAAAGTCTGCTGCCGGGTGTTCGGCGAGAGTGCCGTGCTGTCATCGGCAGGATGTTCACGTTTGGCATATTCTGTTAGTTCCTGCAGGATAGCTTGCTCCTGTTCTGACAACAGTAATGCGGAAAGCGTGGAAGGCGAGCCGTTGACTTCGATGGAAAGGATATTTTTGCCCATATGATGCCGCTGATACCAATGAAGGTCAATGCTTTCTGAAAAATGCAAATCGGAGGATATCGTACCAGCTTTCAGGAGGAAGAGGGCTCTCTCCTGTCCATACATGTTATGCTCGGAAACGTGCAGACAGCATAAAATGATAAATAACACAATGACTGCCGTAATGGAGCAGCAGATAAAGGAAAGTTTCATTTGAATTTTATGGAACATCGCAACCTCCTTGGAATCTTATGAAATATCGTGACATCCTTTTAACGCCAGGCAGTAGCCTTGGCGGTGCACGGTTACGATGTGTACGTTTGTGTCCAGGGCATTTAATTTTTTGCGCAGCAGATAGATGTAGTTGTCCAGGTTGCCGTCCTCTATTTCCGCATCCAGTCCCCATACATTGCCGATAATCTGCCGGCGCGATAGGACCTGGTCTGGATTGCGCAGAAGACAGGCAAGAAGCTCGGCTTCTTTTCTGGGCAATATAACCGTGCCATGTCTGTGGATTAATTTGGATTCTTTTTCTAAAAGGCGGATGTCGCCGTATGCAAGAACAAAAGGGGTGGGGGAATTCAGGGTTCTGCGCGTGACGCTGCGGATGCGCGCCAGAAGTTCGCCGATGTCAAAAGGTTTTACCAGGTAATCGTCCGCTCCGAGGTCCAAGCCGGTGATTTTCTCGGCAGATTCGCCGAGGGCAGTGATGAAGATGACAGGCGTGGCGACATGGCTGCGCCGTATGCGTTTCAATATCTCTTCTCCGGTAAGCCCGGGCAGCATCCGGTCTAACAAAATCAGGTCATGCAGCTCCTGCAATGCCAGGGTCAGCCCCTCCAGCCCATCCGCGCAGATATCGGCAGAAAATCCTTCTGCTTCTAAGCCGTAGGCCAGTAATTCACACAGGCTGATATCATCTTCAATAATCAGAATCCTCATAATAATCCTCCCAGGTTGTCTCTTCTTAGTATATCAAAAAAGTTCTCTAAAAGTCCTCTATTAATACCATTTATGTTAAAAAAGTGCTTTGTACTCTTTGTATACGGCGTAATTAGAGAGTTCTTAGAGGACTTTATGGATTGGTCCGTGATAAGATGGTATAGTAAGCGACAAAATAATTTGTCCCTTACTATAACCTTTCCGGGGGATGCGCACGATTTTGTAAGGAAAATGCTGCGTTTCACGCAGCCAAAATCGGCGCAAGCGAACGACAAAAACAGAAATTTTTGCCGTTCACTATAACTATACAAGACGACAGCAAAGGAGGAACGTTTTATGAAGAAGATTTCTGCCAGGTATCTGGCTTTTGTGCTTAGCTTTATTTTGGCTTTCACTGTCTCATGTGCGCCGATAGGAAAAGGCGGAAGGGAAATGAGTGAACAAGAGGGCGTAGAGGAAGAAGGGGTGAAAGGACAGGCTTTAAATAGTGAGGGATTGGATGGACAGGCATTGAATAGTGAGGAATCAGAGGGAAAGAAATTAAAAGGTGAGGAATCAAGGGGTCAGTCGGAAGCGGTAATGGGCAGATACCGAGAGAAAAAAGTGGTATTGCCAATGTCCGTCCGAACGCTTTTTGATATAGAAAGCGGGGAAGATGGCAGCGTGAACATTCTGTTTGAAAGTGAGCCGGGCAGCTTTCATTATTATGGAAGCAGTGATGGCGGCGTTTCCTGGGAAAAGCATGATGTAGGGGAGGAATGGATTCCACAGGGGTATCGTATCGTTTCTGCCTGTTTTGGAGCGGATGACAAGATTATTTTGTCTGCCGGAAAGATGTCCGAAAACCTGATCGATGATAAACATGCGATTGGGGAATATGATTATTTTCTGATAGAGGATACCAATGGAAGCCCTCAGGTACAGGAATTGCAGCTGCAGCTTCCAACGCCAAAGGAGGAGAATCTGCAGTCCGGTTATGGATTAGGGCAGATTATGATTGCAGATGATGGAAAGATTTATGGCATGTTCTCATCATCAGACGGAGAGGACATTGAGTTTCAGGTCTTATGTTTTAATTCCGTGCAGGGCGAGGTTCTTTGGGATTTGAAAACATCGGCGGCAGAGATAGATTTGTATGAGGATAAGATTTATCTGAATGAACACAGCGGCGCAATTCAGATTTTGGATGCAGAAAACGGCGGTAAGTTGGGGGATCTGTCTATTTCCCTGGGAAATAATTTTATAAAAAACTGCATGGATGTCGATGTCTCCAAAGAGAAAATTTTTTACTGCAATGAACAGGGGATTTACGGCACGGATTACGCTGCGGCTCTAACAGAACTTCTAGTCGATGGGAGAGTGAGCAGTTTTTCCGACATAAACACCACCATAAAAGGTTTTTGCAGCGTAAACGGAGAGGAGTTTCTTCTGTTTGTGCAGGATGCTTCTGGGGGAGATATGGAATTGCTGCAGTATATATATGATGAAGAACTTCCAGCGCAGCCGGAACAGGAACTTGTCGTTTATTCCCTGGAAGAAAGCGCGATTATAGATAAAATTGTCTTTGATTTCCAGTCCAGCCACCCGGAGATGCGGATGGAATATGAGGTCGGGATGGCAGCGTCTACGGTGAAAGAAGAAGCAGATGCCATCAGCAGCCTGAATACGGAGATTATGGCAGGAAATGGACCGGATGTCCTAATTTTAAACGGATTGCCCTGGGAGTCCTATGCAGAAAAAGGAATCCTTGTGGATTTGAGCGATGATTTAGAAGACTATGCCAATGGGAAAAAAGGGTTTGCGAATCTTTTTCAGGCATATCAGCAAGGCGGCTCCCAGTTTGCGGCGCCGATTTGCTTTAAATTTCCGGTATTAATAGGGACCGGGGATGATGTCTCTCAGGTGGAATCTCCTGAAAAACTGTTGGAGGCAGCGGAAGCCATAAAAGATTTACCGCCATTTTTCCGGGCAGGGCAGCGTCTTCTATGCTATCTGTTCAGTATTTATTGGCAAAATATAGGAACGGAGGAAGGGTCTGTCTCCAGGGAGGAGCTAAAGAAACTTCTGGCAAATATCAAAGAAATCAATGACAATTTGCGGGAAAAGGAAAATGAGACATCAAAGTTTTTTAACACGGAGGATGAGGAGGGCATGAGTTTCGGTGCGTTTGCCAATGACGAGTTCCTCGATGCATCGAGTATAAAATATGGGAATGTGGCAATGGATTTAGGGTATCTGGGTACGGTTCATGATTTTGTGGACGTGTGCAATCAGGATTTGTCATATCAGGCAGTTTCCCAAGGCGTGTTCAGCGCATTGATTGCCGGAATCAACAGTGAATCGCCGAATATGGAGATTGCCAGGGAGTTTCTGGAATTTGCGCTTGGGGAAGAGGAGCAGAAAATATTTATTGATGCTGGATTGTACCCTATTATCATGGGATTTCCGGTAAACAAGGCTGTCTTTACAGGTTTGCAGGATGAACCTTCCGAAAAATTGGTGGAGGAATATGGAAGAGGCTATGCAAACCGAGGAGAGGTCTTTGAATGGCCAACCGAGCAGAAGTTTGCAGGACTGGAAGATGTGATTGAGGCATGTACGGTACCTGCCATGGAAGACAAGGTTGTAATTGATATGGTACGCAAAGAAGCGGTTCCCTACCTGGCTGGAGAGAAAAATCTTGAGATGGCAGCAGAAGAGATTGCCCAGTCCATAGAGCTATATCTTTTGGAAAAATAAGGAGGCTGCATGAAAAAAAGGAATAGTGGTTTGCGGGATTTTATGTTTCTTGTGCCAAGCCTGACAGGGGTGCTGATCTTTGTATTCCTTCCTTTTGCGGATGTGGTGAGGAGATCGTTTACAAGCGTTGGCGGCAAATCGTTTATCGGATTTGGCAATTATAAAATGGTGGCAACGAATCAGGCATTTCGCCTGGCGGTGGAAAATACCTGTCGTTTCTTGCTGGTATGCGTACCTTTGCTGCTGTTGCTTTCCCTGATACTGGCAAATATTATTTATTTCGGAGCGGGAAGGTTTTATCGGAATGTCTGCTTGCTGCCAATGGCGGTGCCGGTTGCTTCCCTGGTGTTTGTATGGAAAATAGTGTTTCACAGAAATGGGCTTATCAGCACTTATCTGGGTTCTCCGGTAGATTGGCTGAATTCTTCCTGGTCATTTTGGGTCCTTGCCGGCACATTTCTGTGGAAAAATATGGGATATTACGTTGTTCTGTGGCTGGCAGGATTGGAACGCATACCAGGGGAACTTTACGAGGCGGCAGCAGTCGATGGGGCAGGGCTTTTTTCCAAATTTTGCTACATAACTTTTCCGGGGCTTCGCTCCATGTTCTCGGCAACGCTGATATTGTCGGTGACAGCGGCGCTCAAATCCTACCGGGAGAGTTACCTGTTGGCAGGCGAATACCCGGACAAAAGCATCTATATGGTTCAGCATCTGTTCCATAACTGGTTCCGTGATATGTCAGTTGAAAAAATGTCGGCGGGCGCTGTAATCCTCGTCTGCACGTTTGCAGTAATGGTCTGGCCGTTCCGCAAGAAAGGAAGGGGAAATCCAGGTTTGTTCCATAATTAAAAGGAGAGGAAAATCTTGAGTTGTTATATAAGTAAGAAAATAAAGAGGGTAGAAGTCCTGAGAAGTTACATTGTTAAAATGATAGCTTACTTGCTGGCGGCGGCAGCGTGTATCTTGTCATGCATTCCGCTGCTGCTTTTGGCGGTGGGGACTGTCACCGGCAATTATGAGTTGGCGTCTTGCCTGGAGGGGACGCTTTGGGGGGAGGGAGGGACATATCTGCTGTTATTTCCCTCGTACCCCACCCTCGGTGGCATGATGGAGGTGCTGTTCAAAGAGCCGGAATTCTATGTGGTGTTTTGGAATTCTGTGGAATTGACAGGCTGTATTGTACTGGGGCAGATTTTGTTTGCTGTTCCTGCTGCATGGGGATTTTCCAGATGGCATGGCAGGTGGAGCAGCCTGCTGTTTTATCTCTATACCATATTGATGCTGCTCCCTTTTCAGGTGACGATGCTGTCAAATTATATCGTAATTGATGGTTTGGGAATTCTTGATACACATGCGGCAGTCATTTTGCCGGCAGTATTTTCCACATTTCCGGTATTTATTATTTACCGCAGCTTTCTGGGCATACCGGAGGAAATATACGAGGCGTTTTCCCTGGACAGCAGCAGCCATTGGCGGATGTTTTGTCATGTGGGCGTCCCCCTTGCGCTGCCAGGAATAAAATCGGCAGCATTGCTCGGTATCATTGAATACTGGAATATGGTGGAGCAGCCGCTGCTATTCTTAAAGACGCCGTCACGCTGGCCATTCTCCCTGTACATACCGGGAATCAGCTACGATAATGTCCAATATATATTTGCTTGTTCGCTGATTGTGCTTACGCCCATGGTACTGATTATGTTCTGGGGAAAAGATGATATCCGCAAGGGGATTGGCAACATGGCTGTCAAACCATAGAGGGAGGGAATATCCATGCAGTTATTGAAACGTTTCAGGCTGTTTGCCTGTAACCGGGGCAGCCGCGCCCTTGCCATATTTCTGGCAGTGATGGCGGTTCTGACAATGGTATCCAGGGCGGTGGATTCGTTGCTGATTCCGCAGGTTGCAGTCTGTGATTTTGAAGAGAGGAAATTGGAGTATCCAGTGGAGATAGCGGGGCGTGTGGGGACCGTGGGGAAGCGTGCCATCTATTGTCAGGACAACTTACGCATAGATAATGTCTGGGTACAGCAAAATGATACGGTTGAAAAAGGCGATTTGCTGTTTACGCTTGACCTTGAGTTCCTGGAGGAAGAAATTCATCGGCTGGAGCTTGAAACCCACAAATATGATTTGCAGATTGAAGATATCGAAAATGCTTACCTGCAGCAGGTTAGCCAACCGGAAAATAATTTTGGAGGGACGGAATCTGGAACATGGAATAGCATTATCGTGACGGCGGATCAGGGCAGCATGGACCTGCCGCAAAGTGACAATACAGGGGCAGCCAAAGACAACGCGGCTGCTTTGCTGCAGCTTGATAAGCGAGAGAAGCAATTGACGCTGGACAGCCTTTATGCATTGCGGGAGCAAGAGGGGAAGGTCTGCGCAGAATTTGCCGGGTGCGTGCTGGAATGCAGGGTATCTGCGGGCAGCATTACGTTACCGGAGCCGGTGATGGTTCTTGAGGATTTTAGTCAGGATTTGCGGTTTGAAGGGACAGTAGGCAGAGATGGGGAGCCCCATACAGAAGAAAGGACAGCCGGTGCGTCTGGGCAAGCTGATACAGAGGGGGATATCACTGGCGCACAGAAGAATTTTAAGATAGAAGAGGGTATCGCCGGAACAACGAAGAATCTTAAGATAGAAGTGGGTATTGCCGGAACAGAGAAGAATTTAAAGATAGAGGAAGGGGTGGAGTGCACGTTAGAAATGGAGCAGAGCGGAGAGGCTTTAGAGGGGGTGGCAATCACCAAGGTGGTACAGGGGGAGGAAGGAGCCTGCCGGGTCGTTGCCGATGTGGAAAAGGGTGCGCTTCGTCAGACGGGAAATGCTGTGTTAAGTTTTACCAAAGAGAGCAGAAAATACCGAAATTGTGTTCCGCTCTCTGCGCTTTATAGCGGAAAAGCAGGTTATTATGTGATTGCCGTGGAGGAAGATAAGACGATTCTGGGCATACAGTCCGTTGCCAGCTTTGTGCCGGTATCCGTAATCGAAAGTAATGACGAGTATGCCGCAGTGGAAGGGAATGTATATGGATGCAGTAAAATCGTAGTCCAAGCCAACAAGGAGGTAACGGAGGGGGAGCGGGTGAGGGTTATGGAGGAATGATTTAAGAAATCTTGAGAGAGAGCCTGGATATAATCAATATTTTTAGCATCTTACCACTCCTTTTATGCATTTCACCCATCCGCTACTTGTATTCCCTGCCAATTCTGCTAAAGTAAACCTATCTTCTTCAGAGGATGGTAGGGAATATAGGGAAACGCTGTTTTCATCAGTATTTCCGTAGGCTTATAAGAAATGGGAGGAATGGCATGGAAGAAGCAATCAAAGTGAAACATCTGAAAAAATATTATCAGGATGTCAAGGCAGTGGATGATATCAGTTTTTCTGTGGCGCGCGGTGAGTTTTTCGGCTTTTTGGGCGTGAACGGCGCGGGGAAATCAACTACCATCAATATGCTCTGCACGCTGCAGGAGCCTACGGACGGTGAGGCGTATGTCAATGGTCTGGAGCTTGGCAGAGAAAATGAAGATATCAAGAAGCATATCGGCGTGGTTTATCAGGGCAATTGTCTGGATAAAATGCTTACGGTCAAAGAAAATCTGCTGCTGCGGGGCAGCCTGTATGAGACAGACAAAGCGAAATTAAAGAAAAACCTCGCCCATGTGGCAGAAATCCTGGGGCTTTCCGATGTGCTGAAACGTCCCTTTGGCAAGCTGTCGGGCGGGCAGAAACGAAGATGTGAGATTGCGCGGGCACTGATGCATACGCCGGATATCCTGTTTCTGGACGAGCCCACCACAGGACTTGACCCGGCAACGAGGAAAAGTGTTTGGGAGACGGTTCATATGCTGCAGAAAGAAATGAAAATGACAGTTTTTCTGACCACGCATTACATGGAGGAAGCTGCAAAGGCGGACCATATCGGTATCATGAGCCGTGGACATTTTGTGGAGTACGGTACGCCGTTTTCCCTGAAAGAAAAATATGCCAGAGATAAGCTGTATCTGATACCGAAAAAAGATAACTGGCATGATATCCAGAATTATTTAACAAATCAGGAACTTACATATTCTACGACAGAGGAGGGCATGCTGCTAAAAATTGACAGCACTATCTCTTCCTTGCCTCTGCTTGCAAAGCTGCAAGAAATGCTGCAAGGGTTTGAAGTGATTCAGGGAACAATGGATGATGTGTTTTTGAACGTGACGAAGGAGGTATAGGATGAAGAAGTTTGTTAGCCTTACGAAACGGAACTGCCTGGTGTATCTGAGGGACCGTGCAGCAGTATTTTTTTCACTGCTTGCCATGTTGATTGTGCTGATGCTGATGGGGGTATTTCTGGGAAATATGAATGAAGAGAGCGTGGTAAATCTGCTGAAAGAATATGGCGGGGTGCGCGATGCGGTCCTCGACCAGCAACATGCCCGGGAACTGGTTCAATATTGGACATTGGCAGGAATTCTTGTCGTAAATGCAGTTACGGTTACCTTATCCGTGGTTGGCAGCAGGGTTACGGATATCTCGGAAGGCAGGCTGGCAAGTTTCTATTCAGCTCCGGTCAGCCGCAGCATTATAGCCCTGTCTTATGTATCGTCAGCTGTTGTGATTGGCATCTTTATGTGTTTGCTGACACTGGCGATAGCGCTCTGCTATATTGCGGCGACAGGAGGGACAGTGCTGGGAGGTCAGGCCTTGGCAGAGATTTTCCTGCTGATTGTGTTAAATGTCTGTATTTTTTCTTTTATCATGTATTTGCTGGCATTGTTTATAAAAAGCAGCAGCGCCTGGTCGGGAATTGCCACAGTAGTCGGCACGCTGGTGGGATTTGTGGGGGCAATCTACCTGCCGATGGGCAATCTCCCGGATGGAGTGGCTGCTGTGCTCAAATACATTCCAATCCTTCATGGGACTTCCCTGATGCGCGAGGTCTGCTGTGCTGAAGCGTTGGAGGATACATTTTCAGGGCTTCCCGCGCAGGTACTTTCAGAGTATAAAGAGTATATGGGAATCCGTGTGGAAATGGGCGGACATATAGTATCAGGTACATTCCAGGTGTTATTTCTCGTGGGATGTGGTATACTGGCTTTTGTAATCATTGCTTTGGTGCAGGGCAGGAAGAACATCAGCGACCGTTAAAGTATTAAGGAAAATTACCAGCAGCCATTGGGGCAGGAATGTATAGGGGCATCTGAGAGGATTTGGATAGGAGTTTTGTTATGAAAGTGACAATTGTGGATATTGGGCCGGAGGAAGAAGAAGAAATTATCTTGAGATGCCGCTCACTGGATGATGACATGGTAAAGATTATTAACCGCCTGAAACAGGGCGGCGCGAAACTTACGGCGTATAAGGACGGCGGGATGTTTTTTGTAGAACCGGAGGAAGTGTTTTATTTTGAATCCGTGGACCAGAAAGTGTTCGCATACTGTAAATCAGAAGTTTATCAGGTGAAGAGCAAGCTTTACGAATTGTTGGATGAATTGCCGGGGTGGATGTTTTTGAGGATATCCAAGTCTGTCATATTGAATCTCAATCAGATAAAAAGCCTGACTCCGGCATTTGGCGGCCGTTATGAAGCGTTACTGAAAAATGGCGAGAAAGTGATTATATCCAGACAGTATGTAGGGGCGTTAAAAGAGAGATTGGGCGTATAATATCCAGACAGTATGTGGGGGCGTTAAAAGAGAGGTTGGGCGTATAGATTGTGCAGTATCAGGAGGAGCAGAGAAGATGAAACGGTTGGAATCTATGGTTTCTGTATTTGAAAAAGTCACTGCCGGCATTTTATTTGTAGCTGCGGTGTTTATTTCCGTATTTTATGGCTGGGACACAGAATTGAGTGTTAGCATTTTGTGGCAGATTCTCTTTCTCTCAGCAGTCTGTGCACTGGGCAGCATAATATTGCCGTTAGAAGGTGAGAAAGAAAAGGAAGTATCCAGAACTGCCATGCTGGTGCGCACAATCCTCTACTTTATCTATGTTAATGTAGTAGTTTTAGGGTTTGGGTTTCTGTTTCAATGGTTTACGTTTGACAACGGATGGCAGGTTTTGGGCATGGAACTTGCGATATTGTTTGTGTTTGTTGCAGTGGCGCTGATTTTTTACTGGTCCCAGTGCCTGGAAGCAAGGCGGATGAATGAGAAGCTGAAAAAGAGAGGATAAATGGCTGGTTTTTAGTTTGCAGGGTCTCAAAATTTGACACCCTGCAAAATTTTGTGCTATTATGAAATTATTAAAAATTAAAATGGTGGTAGTATGCTGTTTAATTCCATTGATTTCTTTATATTTTTCCCAATCGTGACCTCAATATATTTTGTAATCCCTAAGAAATTGAGAAATTTGTGGCTGCTGATTAGCAGTTATTATTTTTATATGAGCTGGAATTCCCAATATGTTATCCTCATTGCGGTTTCAACGGTGATTACGTTTATCAGCGCGCTTTTGCTGGAGACAGTGTGGATGAGGAATTAGGGATGAACACGTTTAATTGCGGGACATCGTCCCAGCATCTGGATGGCTCTTATATGGTTATCAGGGAAGCTGCAAGGTATAATGACATCAAGCTAACTGGAACTATTTTTTGGATAAGGAGCTGATTGCTGCGGACTTTAATAAAGTTTCCGGGGATTGGCTTCATACGTTGGAGGATATCATTGCTTTTTGTGGTAAGAAGGAGATTGCCCTGACGTTGGTTGCGGCGCCGATGCCTAATTACCTGTTGGCAGGAATTGGCGATTACGATGAATATATAGGGATTATTCAGGATATGATAGCGGGTACGGATATTCGCTTTTATGATTTTAATTTGTGTAAAGAAGAATACTTCCCCAACACATCTTCTTTGTTTAAAGATAAAGACCATCTGAATTGTTATGGCGCAGAAACATTCAGCCGGCTGTTTGCGGATTTTATCAATGGGAAAATATTGGAAGATGAATTGTTTTACAGTTCCTATGAGGAAAAGCTGGGTCATCTTTCGCCGACCGTATTTGGGGTGGTGTACCATGATGAGAGCGATGATAAGGGGGAAATGACCCGCAAATGCCAAATTGTTTCCACAGGAAATGATAGCCTTGAATATAAAATCACGTTGACGCCGCAGGAAGGGGAGCCGTATCAGTTGCAGGGATTTTCTGACAATAAGCGTTTTGCTGTTTCGCCGGAGGAACACGGCGTCATCACTATCACATACCGCTGGGGCAATCTGCCGGAGGAAATACAGGAGGTGCAGGTGGCTTATTAATGTCATGCAGCTTTGCAGAATCGAAGCGTCCGTATTCTGCAAAGCTGTAAGAACCTATTATGCATTTCCTTGGCAGCCGTGCTTATGTTCGCCGCACGAATGGCCTTCTCCATGATGGTCATGGTGGCTGCAGCGTACATCCGGGTTGTAGGCAAGATTTCCCGCGAGCAGGGCATTTACTGCCTCATCGGCATTGCCTGAGACGCCGCCGTAGAGGCTAATCCCTGCGTCTGCCAGTGCGTTCTGCGCGCCGGCGCCAATTCCGCCGCAAATCAGCGTATCTACCTTTAAGTCCGAGAGCAGTATGGCAAGGGCGCCATGTCCGCTTCCCTCCGTGCTTACAACCTGCGAATCTGCGACCTTTCCGTCCGCAATTTCGTACACCTTGAACTGCTCGGTATGACCGAAGTGCTGAAAGATATTTCCATTTTCATATGTTACTGCAATTTTCATAATATCTCGTTCCTTTCTTAGGGCAGTCTGATTATCAGACTTGTTATTAATTCTGTTGCACTTTTTGCCGCAGCATTTCCAGGCAGAACCATCGCAAAGCATGTAATTTCCACCGGAAATGCGCAGTGCTTTGCCGCTGATAAGGCAGTCTGCAAGTTTCGCCCTTGCCCGCTCGTAGATTTCCGTGACTGTAGTTCGGGAAATCCCCATCTGTCTGGCGCACTGCTCGTGAGTCTTTTTTTCATAATCAATCAGCCGGATTGTTTCAAATTCGTCTATATGGAGTATTACCAGCCCTGGTTCCCTGATGCCACAAGGGGCAAAGCTATCATATTCAGGTTCCAGACAAATTCTTCGGCAGCGGCTTGGTCTTGCCATGAATCCACCTCCATTTTCGACATATGACGATAATAGTATTATATACGGTGTGAGGACGGAAGTCAAGGTGCGATATCTCTCTGGCATGATGGGCAATATACGCTGCTGCGCCCGCCGATTACCATACGGCATAATAAGTCCCGGCAGTTAGGGCATTGTTCGCCGTTATGCCCATACACTTGCAGGAATGGCGTGTTGCGGTAGTCTTTGCCCTTGCTTTGCAAATAATCTTCTGGCGTAATGGCATTTTTTTCTATGAAATAGGAAAGACGCTTGGGGATGGTATCGGCAAGCGCCACCCATTCATGGTCGCTGAGGCTGTCCGCCCGGCGCCTGGGGTGGATTTTGGCGGTAAACAGGATTTCATCAGAATAAATGTTGCCGATACCGGCAATCACATTCTGCTCCAACAGGCATTCTTTGATGGTTTTCTTGCGTTTGCCAAAATGTGCCTGTAAATATTCGGCGGTCATGCCGTCGTCAAATGGCTCTAACCCCAGCTTGCCGATGCCGCTGTATGTGTCGTTCTCGTCTTTGTGCAGCAGCCAAAACCTGCCGAAGCGGCGGGTATCCGCAAAACGCAGTTCGCAGCCATTGCTCAATTTAAAAATAATATGCGTGTGCTTTTCTTCCGGGTATTCGGGCGGCGTGAACAGAAGCCCGCCGGTCATCCGCAGATGCAGCATAAAATAATCACCGCTTTCCAGCGATACGCCCAAGAATTTTCCCCGGCGTCTCATGCCGGAAATTTTCTGCCCCTGCAGCAGTGCACAGAATGCTTCCTGTGTAGGGTGTGCGATTACTTCCGGTCGCCTGACCGTGATGTTTACAATCTGCAGTCCCATAATCTGCGGTTCCAATACCCGCTTTATCGTCTCAACTTCCGGCAGTTCCGGCATCGTTTTCACCTATACACTTCGCCGCGGTTGGCGTTGCCAGTTCCTTTGCCCCGGGCATGGTGTCCTTTCTTGCGGATTTCTTTATCTGTTCATGGTAGAAGTAATTTACGATAATTGGCGGCGCATCGTAATCCCTCTCCATGCTGTCGTCATTGGTCACATATTCCAGTCCCATGGTATTGGCAAATGTTTTCAGGTCCTTGTCCAGCGCCTGCCAGTAACTGCGGTTCTTGTGGTTATAAATTTCTTCGTATAACGGCAGTAAATCGGGGTATTTTTCCGCTATGTAATCCATGATGACTTTTTTATATCTGCCCCGCAGGTTCAGGTTTTCCAGCCAGATCCAGTTGCAGCAGTCTTTTGCCCGCCGGATGATTTCTTTGACCTCGGTGATGCCGGGGAAAATCGGCGAGATGAAACATGACGTGCGGATTCCCTCCTTATGAAATGTCTCCATGGCGGCAAACCGGCGGGCGATGGAAACGGCGCTATCCATATCCTGATGAAATTCTTCATCAAGCGTGTTGACAGACCATGAGATACGGATATTGGGAAAGGTCTTGATTAATTCCAGGTCGCGCAGCACCAAATCTGATTTGGTGGCGATGCTGATTTTCGCCGTAGTTCCTTTTAGCTGTTCCAACAGCGCCCTTGTGCGCTGGTAAGTCTCTTCCTGCGGGTTGTATGGGTCGGTCACAGAGCCGATAAAGATTGCTTTGCCGTTATATTTCTCCGGGCGCTTTATCTCATTCCAGTATTTAACATCCAAAAATGTTCCCCAGGGTTCCGTATGGTTTGTGAATCGCTTCATGAATTCCGCATAACAGTATTTGCAGGCATGTGTGCAGCCGGTATAGGGGTTGGCGGAATAGTCGCCGACCGGAAGGTTTGATTTTGTTAAAATGCTTTTGGCTTGGATTTCTTGGATGGAAGGTTTCATTTCGTCTCCTAATTTTATCTTATAGGAAAGACCTTGTCACGCTATAGCATGAAAGTGTCTTCCTATAAGATAAAAATAATTATGCGCACTCGCACAAGAGGAAAATATTGCTTCGCAATTGTGCTCGGCGCAGCAAAGTGTGCAAGCCATCTCCGTTTAGCGCGCCCCCATGAATGGGGTAAGGGGGTTGAAGTGGGCTTGCCCACTTTGTTCTATTTTCGTTATCATAGCATGTGTCGACATAATTTGCAAATTTAGCTTAAAAATTATTTGTTTTGTGTGACGTTTGGTAAAAAACTGCGACTAATACTATAGATGGCCATCTTTTCTATTTTAACAAAAATATTATGCTTACTCTGCGGGCAGAGAATGCCACAATGTGGCAGTCCGCGGTGCAGCTTAGTCAGGAGATGATAAGTATGAGGAATAAAGTGAAAATAGGTGTTTTGGCAGCAATAGCTGTTTTGGCAATGGGGACAGCCGTCTCTTATTCATATGCTGATGCGAACGCCACAGAGGTTTTGGATGAAGTTTTGGATGGAGAAGAGGAGGTTATGCAGGCAGAAGATATGCCCCAGGATAATCCTGCTGGAAATGTAAAGAAACATACAGAAATTGTTTCCCCTGGTGATGGGAAAAACATTGCGCAGGGCAAGGGAGACGTTTCCGTGGACGTTCCCAGAAGCCTTATCCCTGCCGATGCCGAGGAGGGCGGGAAGCAGTATAAAGTTCTAAAGAACAGCCTTTTCTATGATTTTGATAATCTGAGTGTAAAAAAGATTGTCACGAAAGTAAAAGGCGATGGGAATTTTATGGCGGAAGATTTGGGTACCTGGCTAAAGAAGCGGGATGTCTACCGCATTTCCGTGGTAGAAGATAATGGAGAAGACAAGAAACTGTATTATGAAAGCGTACCGGAAAACCAGACAAAGGATGAATATTTTTCCGCAAAAGACAGGGAAAGCCTTTATTTCGACTGGCTGGTTAATGAAGGGGAGGTAATCACTGCTACTGAGTCTTGTTTTGAAGAGGTTCTTATGGTGGAGCCGGACGGAAGTTTTTATACAATCTATTCGTCAGGCTGGGGAACAGAGGACGAATGGCAAGAATAGGAAATACAGGAGGTATATGAAGAGGAATTAGGACAGGGGCTGCTGCTGTTTTTGCAACAGTCCCTTTTCTGTGGAATGGAAATAAAATTCTTGCCGGAATCAGCGTTACTTTTTCCCTGCATTATGTATTATATATAGTAGATACAAAAACATTAGCAAAAGAGGAGCGCTATGAGAAAAAACGAAGAACAGTATTTTAATCAGCTCTATACAGAATCATATCCTTTGCTCAAAAGATATGTTTTTTGCAAAGCAGCTCAGAATGAAGCGGAAGATATTTTGCAGGAAACGTATTATCATGCATATCAGAATATCCATATATTGATAAAACATCCGAACCCAATGGGCTGGCTGATGCTAACCTGCAAAAATATCATATATAAGCATTTGCAAAAAAACAGGAAACATTCAGAATATGTGGTTGTGGGGGATTGTGAAGATATTCTGCAGAACGTGCCGACCATGGACAATTATGATTCTATATATCTGGAGGAATTGAAAAACATTTTGTCTGATGATGAATATTTCCTGTTGGTAAAAAAGTATGTGGAAGGATATTCTGTGGAAGAATTGGCGAAGCAGCTCAATATCACGGATGGGGCATGTAAGATGAGGTTAAAGAGGGCTAAAAAAGCGGCTCGCAGGAAGATTGGCCGATTCATGTTGCTGCTGCTTTTTACTTTTGTTGAGATAGGAGGGATGGGATAATGGCAGAATCTATAAAAAATGATGTTGATAAATTAAGGAGACATCTCGCAATGTTGCTTGATGAGGAGACCAGCCGTACGGCAGAGGATATGGATGTGCGGAAAGTAAGCCGAATCCTTGAGCTGGCTGAAATGTGCGGCAATGGTACGGATATAAATGATATAGGAGAATTTGCGCAACGTTTTAACCGCAGATACCAGACTTCTCTCAGACCGCTGCGCACGCAAAAACATCGTGTTGCTTTAAGTCTGGCAAGGATGGCGGCGTGTTTTGCACTGTTTGCCTTTTTGTTCTTCGCAGCAGAATTTATTGCGGTAAATGCTTTTGGTTTTTCGGTTGTGCAGACCATCTGCAATTGGGGTGATTCCATACAAAAATATGTGGACAAGGTTGGTGGGGCTGACGAAGCGATAGAAAAAAGCCTGAAACCGGCAGCAGATGGCAGGATTGTCCTTCCGCAGGCGGAGATTGATATGGCAACTGACTTTTACCTTATATCGGGATATAGGGAAAAGGAGGCAAAAGAGCTTGCGCTTCAGTATGTAAAGGAGGTTAATGCCCTATATCAGGAAGCGATTGCAAATGGCTATACGGCGTCTGACCAGGAGGTTGAGGAGTTTTTAAAGGTGCAGAAACGGCAATACGAACAGGCGGAAAATAAAGAAGAGGTTTATGCTTTTATGGACAGGTTTGAAAGTGAGCAGTCATATTGGGAGTTTCAGTCTGAGGTTTATAAGAAGGATTTGCCAATCCAGAAATATAATGCAGCCAGGGAACGTGAATTTATGGAGAAACAGATAGCGGGCGGCACCGCAGACGGTTTGGAATTTCAGGATAAATGGGAGCATGAGTTCCAAAGACAGAAGGCGGAGGCAGTAGAAAAGTATGAGTTTGTAGTGGAGTGATAGATTGCCGCTGTTGAATGAAAGCAGATATTGATAAATGAGAAAAAAATTGAGTTATCATATTTCAGGGAAAAATAGGGCTGGCATGGCAAATTAATAAAAAATTCATGAAAAATCCACGATATAACAACTTATGGCAGCGTACAGTTTGCTATGATAAAGAAAAGCCTTGCAGATTGGGCGGGAAGAGGAGGAAATACAGGATGGCATATATTAGGAAAGTCAAGAAAAAGGATATAGCAGCCCTTGTTTACATCGTTTCGCTGCTGCCAATGCTTCTGCCATGGTGTTATTTTGATGAGGGAATAGATGGCATAAAATACGGAATAGATATTGTCAACCAGAAAGTGTTTATCGTGCTGGCTGTCGCTACGTTTTTCAGCCTTTTATTTGCGGAAAGCCCGAAAGCGAAATGTCTGGCAAAAATATTTTTGCTGCTGCATGTTGCGCTCTATCTGTTTTGCGCGTTATTCTGGTATGTGCCATTGCTGACAGATTTTAATTTGCTGCTGTCATTGGAAGCGGCGCATTCCGGGGTTTATCTTTCTGTGCTGAGTATCGGTCTGGTGTATCTGTTTTACCGCAAAGACTGAAAATGCCTGCATTGGATTTTTCCTTTCTGTTTTCCCGATTGCACAAGCCCGGAATACTCAGCGTAGCCTGCTGCGCCTCCGTCTCTGAACATGCACACTCGAAAAAATATCCTCGGAAATTTGCACAGGAACTTTAAGTACGGAGTACTAGTTTTTCACCTGTTATCATATTTTATTTATAAAGATAGACAGGTGGAGATTATGAAAAAAAGGATAGAAGTAATTATGGCAGTGCTGCTGCTTCTGGGCGCATGTCTGTTTGCGAGGGAGGGGGCTTATATGGTAGACAGCCTGAAAGCCCAGAAAGGAGAAGTGTGTATTGTGATAGATGCCGGGCATGGCGGAGACGATCCTGGCAAAATAGGCATCAACAATGTCAAGGAGAAAGAAGTAAACCTGAAAATTGCCAAGGAATTGGAAAGGCTGCTCAAACAAGAGGGCATCAAAGTTGTCATGACCCGCACGGATGACGGCGGACTGTACCAGCAATCCTCCAACAATAAGAAAGTGGAGGATATGCGCAAACGCTGTGAAATCATCACCAAGGCAGATCCGGTATTCACGGTGAGCATTCACCAGAACAGCTACCCGGACGAATCGGTAAAAGGGGCACAGGTCTTTTATTATGGACAGTCCCAGGAAGGGAAGAAACTGGCAGAGGCGCTGCAGCAATCACTGGTTGAACAGCTGGACCCATCGAATCACCGGCAGGCAAAGGCAAATGAAAGTTATTATCTTTTGAAAAAAACGCCGTCACCGACCGTAATCGTAGAGTGTGGATTTCTGAGCAATTCAGAGGAAGCAAACCTTCTGAAAACCGAAGAATACCAGAAGAAAGTTGCCGAGGCGGTAAAGTGCGGCATTCTAAAATGCCTGAATATGGACGGGACCGGTAACAAATCACAGGAAAATACAAAAAAGCAATTATAATTATATTGGAATGTGGCACAGCAGAGCATACGCTACCATATGTAGTAGTTGTCAAGATTTGGCAATTTGTTATATAATGTACATAAGCTACGAGCAGTGCCAAGTCCGAGGAAAAAGTGCCTGTGGCGTGCTAGCACGGCGGCAGGTGCTTTTTTTGAGGAGTTGATAGGGCGACAGCCCGATAGAGAAAGAGCGAAGCTCTTGAGCGGGCACTGCGAGAAAAGCGGGAGAGGCGACAGCCCGATAGCGAAAGAGCGAAGCTCTTGAGCGGGCACTGCGAGAAAGTGAAGAGCCAAGAGAACTAAGAAGGCAGAGAGAGTGCTAGCACGGCGGCAGGTGCTTTTTTTGAGGAGTTGATAGGGCGACAGCCCGATAGAGAAAGAGCGAAGCTCTTGAGCGGGCACTGCGAGAAAAGCGGGAGAGGCGACAGCCCGATAGAGAAAGAGCGAAGCTCTTGAGCGGGCACTGCGAGTAAGGTATCGCTTTGCATTTGCCATGCTCCTATGCTACGCATTTGCCTTCCCCATAAAAATTTTAATGAAAAGGCCGCAAGTATGCAAACAGTCATAGAGAAAATCATCGAAGGCGAAGAAACGCTAAATCAGCAGAAAATTGAAAAGGCTGCCCGGATTCTCAAAGAGGGTGGCCTGGTGGCGTTCCCAACGGAGACGGTGTATGGACTGGGGGCAGATGCCTTGAATCCGGCGGCAGCCGCGCAAATTTACCAGGCAAAAGGACGGCCGTCTGACAATCCGCTGATAGTGCATATTTCCTGTATGGAGGATTTGGAAAGCATTGTGCGTCAAATGCCTCCTCAGGCAAGGAAAATGGCAGAACATTTCTGGCCAGGGCCGCTGACCATGATTTTTGAAAAACGTGGGGTTGTTCCGGCAGAGACGACCGGGGGGCTTAATACCGTGGCAGTCCGCATGCCTAGCCATCCGGTTGCGCTGGCATTGATCCGGGCAGCGGGCGGATATATTGCAGCGCCCAGCGCCAACACTTCGGGAAAGCCCAGCCCGACCTTGGCAGAACATGTGGCATTGGACATGGATGGGCGGATTCCCATGATTTTAGATGGGGGCGCAGTAGGGATTGGCATAGAATCAACGATTGTTGATTTTTCGGAGAAGATTCCCATGGTACTTAGGCCTGGGTATATCACGCCGGAAATGATAAAGGAAGTAATTGGGGAAATAGAAATGGATCCCGGGCTTGTGGGAGAGAATTCCAGTATACATCCGAAAGCACCGGGTATGAAATACAAACATTATGCGCCTAGGGCAGAATTGATTCTGGTAAACGGAGCGCAGGAGAAGGTACAGCAAGCAATCAATAACCTGACAAGAGAAGCTGTCGAATCCGGGAAGGCTGCGGGGGTAATCGGAACGGATGAGAGCTGCAAAGGCTATCAATATGGCATCGTCAAAAGTATTGGGACAAGGAGCGACGAGGATACGATAGCAAGGCATCTGTATGGAATATTAAGGGAATTTGACGAACAGGATGTGGACATCATATATTCTGAGAGTTTTTCCACGCCCAGAATTGGACAGGCAATTATGAATCGCATGTTAAAGGCAGCCGGGCATCAGGTAATTGAAGTGTAGAGAAGATGGAGGCAGCAATATGAAACGGTACAGCAAAATCATATTTGTGTGTGACAGTGGGACGAGCAGGGCTCCTATGGCAGAAGCTATCATGAAGGAATATACTATCAGATATCCGGTTGAAATTGAGAGCAAGGGTCTGGTGGTGCTTTTTCCAGAGCCTCTGAACCAGAAAGCAGAGGCCGTCCTGATTAGCAACGGCATCAATATGTCGGAAAAAATGTCCAGCCAGCTGGAAGAAGAGGATTTATCTCCGGACAATCTGCTGCTCACGTTTGAAGCAGCACAGAAGGAGAAAATTTTAGAAGATTTTGCAGAAGCAGCACAGGCAAATGTGGAGGTTTTGACAGAACTGGTGGGGGATGAACTGGAAATAATCAACCCCTATGGGGGTACTCTGCAGTCTTATGGGTTATGTTATGAGACTTTAAATAAGACTGTCCAGAAACTGGTAACCCTTATCAACGAAACAGAGTAAGCAACGCCTTACCAGGCATACCTCTATGCGCAATAATAAGGAAGACGGAGAGGAGACAGGATGGCAAAAGTTATAGTTATGGAGCATCCGCTGATTCAGCATAAGATAGGCTGGATTCGCAGGACGACGACAGGCTCCAAAGATTTCAGGAAAATTATTGGGGAAATTGCGATGCTGATGAGCTACGAAGCGACCAGGGAATTAGAGCTTATGGATATAGAAATTGAAACGCCCATCTGTACTACGACAGCCAAGGCGCTCAAAGGGAAGAAGCTTGCCGTAATCCCTATCCTCAGGGCAGGGCTTGGCATGGTAGACGGCGTGCTGGAAATTATCCCGGCGGCAAAGATAGGCCATATCGGGCTGTACCGCAACCCGGAGACGTTAGACCCTGTCGAGTATTACTGCAAACTGCCGGAAGACTGTGCAGAGCGTGAGGTGTTTGTAGTAGATCCCATGCTGGCGACCGGCGGCTCGGCGGTGGAGGCGATTCATATGCTCAAAAACAAAGGTGTGAAAAATATACATTTCATGTGCGTGATAGCTGCGCCGGAGGGCGTGGAAGCGATGAAACAGGCACATCCAGACGTAGATATCTATATTGGCGCTCTGGATGAGAAATTAAATGAACACGGTTACATCGTTCCGGGGTTAGGAGATGCCGGGGACCGCATTTTCGGCACGAAATAAGAGGAGGTAATGATGGGCGGTAAGAGACAGGGTTTCATTACATGGGATGAATATTTTATGGGGGTTGCAATGCTGTCGGCAATGCGCTCCAAAGACCCCAATACACAGGTGGGGGCATGTATTGTCAGTGAAGACAATAAGATTTTGTCCATGGGATACAATGGATTTCCCAAGGGATGTTCTGACGATGAATTCCCATGGGACCGTGAGGGAGACCCACTGGACAATAAGTATCTGTACACAACGCACAGTGAACTGAACGCTATTTTGAATTACCGCGGCGGCAGTCTTGAAGGAGCCAAGCTCTATGTTTCGCTGTTTCCCTGCAATGAATGCGCCAAGGCGATTATCCAGGCAGGCATCAAGACGGTAATTTATGACAGTGACAAATATCAGGATACCCCATCTGTCATTGCTTCCAAGCGGATGATGGATGCGGCGGGCGTACGTTACTATCAGTATACGCATACGGACAGGGAAGTGAAGATGGTGTTGTAACAGTTCAGCTCACGCCATTCGCAAAGTTCTACGCTTCGCTTCGGTCGTTGCTTGGCAAGTGCCACTGGCACTTAGCAACCTACGGCGTTTTCTCGCTGCTTTGCAGCTAACTTTGCTCATTGCTTGGCGTTCTTCACTTCGTTTCGGTCCGTGCTAAACGAGTCCCACTGGGACTCAGCACCCTCAGCCGTAATAAATTTCGTCAAATTCATGCGAGCATGATTTTCCTCAATTTCTTTCGGCTGGCTGAACTGTTGTGTTATAAAATATTTATGTTAGGAATGGACATTTGTAGTAAAAATAGATATAATATTCCTTATAGCGGACAAATTTGTATATTTTGTCCGGGAAACTTAGACTGGGAGGTGCCTCATGTGAAATATGACAAAAGCGTATACCGTTCATTGACGTTAATTACGCAGTTTGGAATTAACATGCTGGTGCCTATTTTTTTATGCACAATCGCAGGTGTTTTCATTGGCAAAAGGTTTTCCGTGGAATGGATAGTGATACCGCTGTTTGCAGTCGGGGCGCTTGCGGGATTCCGCAATGTCTTTATCATGGCGCAGAAGATTTATTCTCAGGAGAGCCCATCAAGGGGCATGGGTACGCGTCGGATGCAGCCCATGGATACAGCCATTGAAAATGCACAAGATGGGAAACAGCCAAGCTGTGAGAAAGGATTTGAGGAATCTTCGGCGGACATTATGCCGAGTCAACAGATAGAAAGGGAGAGCCGTTATGCTGAAAAGAATTAACCCGGTGCTTCCAGAATTGCTTGCCGGTATCGCCTTATATGGGATTGTGCTCCAGCTTACAGGCATATGGTTCGTAAGCGATAAGCTGCAGTATACGTTAGGGTTGTGGATAGGCATTCTTCTGGCAATGGGGATGGCAGTCAATATGGCAGTAGTCATCCTGGATTCTGTGGACATGATGGCGGCCAGGGGCAGGGCAGTGCGCACGGGGTTCTGGTCGGTGCTGCGTTATGTGGTCGTTGTCGGTGTTTTTGCGGCAGCCTGGTATTTTGAACTGGCAAATCCGCTTATCATGTTTTTGGGCTTGATGGGGCTGAAGGTATCTGCTTATTTACAGCCTGCATTCCGTAATATTATTTCGCGTATGCGAAGAGGGGACAGTGAACTGTCCGCCGATTCCCATGAGCAGTGAGATTCGTCATGATTGTGAAAAATCATCTGTAAATTTCAGATTGATGAATATAAATAAAATTACTGTAAGGAGGTGAGAGAGTGCAGGATGCGATTTTATTGTCTTCCGGTCCGGATATAGACATTATGGTGAAAGGACTCTTTTCCTATGAACTGTTCGGGCAGACCTTTTGGATTACGACTACCCATGTGTGCATGCTGATTGTCATGCTGGTACTTATCGTATTTTCCATTGCGGCAAACCGGGCGATGAAGCACGCTTCGGAGGTTCCGGGCGGCTTTCAGAATGTGGTGGAGCTGATCGTGGAAATGCTTGACAAGATGGTTCACGGCGTTATGGGCAAAAGCGGAGACAAGTTTGTTAATTATATTGGAACCATTTTTATTTTTATTCTGATTTCCAATATTTCCGGGCTGTTTGGCTTACGTCCGCCCACGGCGGATTACGGTGTGACATTCCCACTGGCATTGCTGAGTTTTGTGTTGATTCATTTTAACCAGTTTAAATACCAGAAGCCCAAAGAGATTTGGGTTGATATGTGTTCACCATTGCCGCCATGGCTGCCCATCTGGTTCCCCATTAACGTAATCAGCGAGCTTGCAGTGCCTGTTTCCCTGTCATTGCGTCTTTTTGCAAATATTTTGTCAGGAACAATCATTATGGCATTGATTTATGCGCTGCTGTCCAAGATCGCATACTTCTGGCCGGGTGCATTGCATGCATATTTTGATGTATTTTCCGGCTGCATCCAGACCTATGTGTTCTGTATGCTGACTATGACCTATATCAGCAACGCGATTGGCGAGGAAGAATAGGGTTTATCAGGCATGGCCTGTCAGTGCTGGCGAATTTCCCCGCCAGGGTAAACTCCGGGAAATGTGTACCGGACGAGATTCCGGCAACAGACAACGTATAATTGAAGGAGGAAAGCCAATGCGAAGCATTTATAACATGCTTTCCGACGAACTGGCAGGTGCCGCGAAGAGGCGCGTGCCGCTACCATGATTAAAGGAGGAATTATCTATGGATAACATTACAGGAGCAGAATTAATCAGAGCTTGTTCAGCAATCGGTGCAGGTCTTGCGGTTATCGCAGGTATCGGACCTGGTATTGGACAGGGTATCGCAGCAGGACACGCAGCAGCAGCAGTTGGAAGAAACCCGGGCGCAAAATCCGACATCACTTCTACCATGCTTTTGGGCCAGGCGGTAGCAGAGACCACAGGTCTGTATGGTTTGCTGGTAGCAATCCTCTTACTGTTCGTACAGCCGTTGAAATAAGGAGCGAAATAGCAGCACAATATTAAGGAACGCCTTAACGGCATACCTTTATGCGCAAAGTACAGCGCAATAACAATGAACGCCTTAACAGGCATACCTTTATGCGCAAAGTACAGCGCAATAACAATGAAAGGAGGCCCGGCCTTGGAACAATTATTTGGCTTAAATCCTCAGCTATTGCATGATACCGTGCTTTCTTTGCTTGCCATCCTGTTCCTGTTCACATTGATGTCTTATCTGCTGTTTAACCCGGCAAAGAAGATGCTCAAGGACAGGCAGGAGCGTATCAAGAATGATATTGATACAGCGCGCAAGGACAAAGAGGAAGCCGCTGCTGTCAAGGAGGAATATGACCAGAAGCTCAAGGGTATTGAGAAAGAAGCGGAGGAAATATTAAGTGAGGCCCGCCAGAAAGCTTTAAAGAATCAGACAAAGATTGTGGATGAGGCAAAGGAAGAGGCTGCAAGAATCATCAAGCGTGCCAACGAGGAAGCCCTGCTGGAGAAAAAGCGCGTGATGGACGAGGCAAAGCAGGAAATGATTGCGATTGCCTCCATGATGGCAGGAAAAGTAGTCACAGCCTCTATCGATACAACCATTCAGGATACATTGGTGGATGAGACATTAAAGGAAATAGGTGAGAGCACATGGCAAAGCTAGTATCCAAAACATATGGGGATGCATTGTTTGAGCTTGCTGTGGAATCTGGTCAGATGGATGAGATGTTGGAAGAAGTAAGGCTGATTAGCCAGATTCTTCGTGAAGACAACGAGCTTTCCAAACTGATGAATCACCCCAAAATCGTAAAAGAAGAAAAAATTGGGATTCTGGAACAGGTATTCAAAGGCAAGGTTCAGGATGAAATTACAGGACTGATGCGTATGCTTGTCTCCAAGGGTCATTACGGTGAAATGGAATCTGTGTTTGCATATTTCATTGACCAGGTAAAGGAATATAAAAATATCGGCACCGCTTATGTGACTGCGCCTATGCCGCTTTCGGACAGTCAGAAGGAGCAGGTGAAGAAGAGATTGTTAGAAACCACGAAATATGTAGAATTTGAAATGCACTATGATGTGGATGAAAGTTTGATCGGCGGCTTGGTAATTCGGATTGGAGACAGAGTAATCGACAGCAGCGTGAAGAGCAGGCTGATGACTTTGACCCGGGAATTATCGAAAATACAGTTGAAAGTAGGTGAATAATTCCATGAATTTAAGACCAGAGGAAATAAGTTCCGTCATTAAAGAACAGGTGAAACGGTATGCCGCACAGCTTGAGGTATCTGATGTCGGGACGGTTATCCAGGTGGCAGACGGCATTGCACGTATTCACGGTCTGGAAAATGCCATGCAGGGCGAATTGTTAGAATTTCCTGGCGAAGTCTATGGAATGGTGTTGAATCTGGAAGAAGATAACGTTGGTGCCGTATTATTAGGAGACCATAAGAATATCAATGAAGGCGATACCGTTAAGACGACGGGCAGGGTGGTAGAGGTGCCGGTAGGCGATGCCATGACTGGACGTGTAGTAAATGCTTTGGGACAGCCCATTGACGGCAAAGGCCCCATAGAAACCACTAAATTCAGGCAGATTGAAAGAGTTGCATCTGGAGTTATTTCCAGAAAGTCTGTAGATACACCTCTGCAGACAGGTATTAAGGCGATTGACTCCATGATACCGATTGGAAGAGGACAGCGTGAGCTGATTATCGGCGACCGCCAGACAGGTAAGACGGCAATTGCCGTTGATACGATTATCAACCAGAAAGGGCAGGGTGTAAAATGTATCTATGTGGCAATCGGTCAGAAGGCTTCTACCGTTGCAACGATTGTAAAGACATTTGAAGAGTTCGGCGCTATGGATTATACCACAGTAGTGGCCTCCACTGCCAGTGAACTTGCACCGTTACAGTATATCGCACCTTATGCAGGATGTGCGATTGGAGAGGAATGGATGGAAAATGGAGAGGATGTGCTTGTAGTCTACGATGATTTAAGTAAGCACGCAACCGCATACCGTACGCTTTCCTTGCTGCTACGCCGTCCGCCAGGACGTGAGGCATATCCTGGAGACGTATTCTATCTGCATTCCAGGCTTTTGGAACGTGCAGCCAGACTGTCCGAGAAGCTGGGCGGCGGTTCTCTGACGGCATTGCCCATCATTGAGACGCAGGCAGGAGACGTTTCCGCTTATATCCCCACGAATGTAATTTCCATTACAGACGGACAGATTTATCTGGAAACAGAAATGTTTAATTCAGGATTCCGCCCGGCAATCAACGCGGGCCTGTCCGTATCGCGTGTAGGTGGTGCAGCGCAGATTAAGGCGATGAAGAAGATTGCAGCGCCCATTCGTGTGGAGCTGGCGCAGTTCCGCGAGCTTGCAGCATTTGCACAGTTCGGTTCTGAATTGGATGCAGATACTTTGGAAAAGCTGGCGCAAGGAGAGAGAATCCGTGAGATGTTAAAACAGCCGCAGTACAAGCCGATGGCGGTAGAATATCAGGTTATGATTATCTATGCTGCGACAAAGAAATATCTTCTGGACATTCCGGTTGCAGATATTCTCCGTTTTGAGGAGGAACTGTTTGATTTTATAGATACAAAGTATCCTGAAATTCCAGAAGCTATCCGTACCGATAAGGAAATCAAAGAGGAGACGGAGAACAAGCTGGTGAAAGCGATTGAGGAGTGCAAGGCACAGTTTAAATAGAGACAGCAGAACGCCTTAGCAAGGCATATCAGTTAGGTGGTGAATCATTATGGCGTCCATGAGGGACATCAAAAGAAGAAAAGGCAGCATACAGAGTACGCAGCAAATCACAAAAGCCATGAAGCTTGTTTCTACTGTTAAATTGCAGAAAGCGAGAAACCGTGCGGAGCAATCCAATCCATATTTCAACCATATGTATCAGACCGTGACTTCCATGCTCGCGAGGAGCGGCAGCTTGAATCATCCTTATTTAAAAGCAGGTGATTCTAATAAGAAAGCAATTATAACGATTGCCTCAAACCGTGGACTTGCAGGCGGGTATAATTCCAATATTGTGAAACTTGTCACAAGCAGCGGCATCGCTGTGGAGGATGCCCAGATTTATATGATTGGGCGCAAGGCAAAGGAGCAGCTGATGCGTAAGGGCTATGAGATTAAGGCGGATTATTCTGACGTGATTGAAGGCCCTACTTATGAGGATGCGATTACAATCTGTAAGGAAGTCTTGGAAGCATTCAGCAACGGTGAGATTGGGGAAATCTATCTGGCTTACACGCATTTTAAGAATACGGTCAGCCATGAACCTACGCTGATAAAACTGCTTCCGGTAGAATTTGATGAAGCGGATCTGCAGGAATCAGACAGCAATCTGCTGATGAATTATGAGCCTAACGAGGAAGAAGCGCTGGATTTGATTATTCCCAAATACCTCACCAGCCTTTTTTACGGAGCGTTGGTCGAGGCGGTAGCCAGTGAAAATGGCGCCAGGATGCAGGCGATGGATTCCGCGACAAGCAATGCAGACGAAATAATCAGTGATTTGACATTGAAATATAACAGGGCGCGCCAGGGCTCCATTACACAGGAGCTTACCGAGATTATTGCTGGCGCAGAGGCGATATCCTAACATGCTGTGCATGTTAGGTATATCGCCTGTGAATCGCAGGCTGCCCCAGAGGAAGAAGCCGCACGAATGCGGCGGGGCAGCCGCGGCAGAAGTGCAAGAATGCACTTCTGATTCAAATAGGCTGAGAAGTAATGTAAACTGAGCCTGAATAAATCGCAGGGCGGTTCAGAGGAAGAAGCTGCATAAATGCAGCGAACCGCCCGCGGCAGAAGTGCAAGAATGCACTTCTGATTACAACTTAGGCTGAGGAATGATATAGCCTGAGATAACAATTATAAGGAGTGAAATTATGGCAGAAAAGAATATAGGTAAGATCACTCAGATTATCGGTGCCGTTTTGGATATTAAATTTTCCGAGGGCAACCTGCCGGAGATTAACGAAGCCATCAACATTCCGCTTAATGACAGCGGAAAGAAGCTGGTGGTGGAAGTCTCCCAGCATCTGGGTGATGATACGGTAAGATGTATTGCCATGGGTCCTACGGACGGTTTGGTCCGGGGAATGGATGCGCAGGCAACCGGAGCTTCTATCAGTATTCCGGTTGGGGAGCAGACATTGGGACGTATGTTCAACGTGTTGGGTGAGCCGATAGATGAGAAACCGGCACCCAAGAATGTAGAATTTATGCCAATTCATAGAAAAGCCCCGACTTTTGAGGAACAGGCAACCTCCACAGAGATGCTGGAGACCGGTATCAAAGTCGTTGACTTGCTTTGCCCCTACCAGAAAGGCGGTAAGATTGGTCTTTTCGGCGGCGCCGGCGTAGGTAAGACGGTGCTGATTCAGGAGCTGATTCACAATATAGCGACAGAACATTCCGGGTATTCTGTATTTACCGGTGTTGGTGAGCGTACACGTGAAGGAAATGACCTTTACTATGAAATGAAGGAATCAGGCGTTATCGACAAGACCTGTATGGTGTTCGGTCAGATGAACGAGCCTCCTGGAGCACGTATGCGTGTTGGTCTGACAGGTCTTACAATGGCAGAGTATTTCCGTGACAAAGGCGGGAAAGATGTGCTTTTGTTCATTGATAATATTTTCCGTTTTACACAGGCAGGTTCTGAGGTGTCTGCGCTGCTCGGACGTATGCCGTCTGCAGTTGGTTACCAGCCTACGCTGCAGACTGAGATGGGTGCGCTTCAGGAGCGTATCACATCCACGAAGAGCGGTTCTATCACTTCTGTACAGGCAGTATATGTGCCGGCAGACGACTTGACAGACCCGGCTCCGGCAACTACATTTGCCCATCTGGATGCAACCACGACCTTGTCACGTTCCATTGCGGAGCTTGGTATTTATCCGGCAGTAGACCCCTTGGATTCTACCTCTCGTATTCTTGACCCGCGTGTCGTAGGCCAGGAACATTTTGAGGTAGCGCGCGGTGTGCAGGAGATTTTACAGAGATATAAAGAGTTACAGGATATTATTGCAATCCTTGGTATGGACGAGTTGTCTGAGGATGACAAACTGGTCGTAAACCGTGCAAGAAAGGTACAGAGATTCCTTTCTCAGCCGTTCTTCGTGGCAACCCAGTTTACCGGATTGGATGGTAAATATGTGCCGATAGCAGAGACGCTTCGCGGCTTTAAGGAGATTCTGGAAGGTAAGCATGATGATGTTCCCGAAGGCCATTTCCTGAATGCAGGGTCCATTGATGAAGTTCGCGCCCGCATGAAATAGGAGGAAGGCAAATGGCAGAGGAAAACAAGTATTTTCAATTGCAGATTATTACGCCGGACCGTATATTTTACGAGGGCGAGGCTTCCATGGTAGAGTTCAACTCGGTAGATGGGGAGCTTGGTGTCTATAAGCACCATATTCCCCTCACTACGGTATTGAAACCCGGAATCGTAACAATTACGGAATCTGGTGGTCAGAAGGAAGCAGCCATCCATGCGGGATTTGTACAGATTCTCGGCGAGAAGGTCACATTTCTGGCAGAAGTTGCAGAGTGGCCGGATGAGATTGACGTGGCGCGTGCGGAGGCGGCAAAAGCCAGGGCAGAAGAGCGTCTGCGCAACCATACGGCGGAGATTGATGTGGCACGTGCAGAGATTGCATTGCAGCGGGCCCTGGTTCGTATAGGGATAAAACAGTAATAGACCCAACGCCCATGCAATCAAGTTTGAGACTTTTAAAGTAAAAAGAGGGTATTCGTACCCTTCACATAAGGAAGTGAAGGGTACGAGGGCAACTCTGTATCAAATTACGGTATGGTCTTTGTGGCTATGCCGTTTTTTCTTTATCTGAATGCTTCTGTTTCGAGCTGTTCATCGGCTCTGCGTCTTAGCGTCTGGCTCTTTGATGGTTTTGGATAATGTGGCTCTAATTGCTCCTTTGGCGTGAATACGAACTACACTAACCTCATCGTGCGTTGCTATATATTCCAATTTTTCTAAATATGGTCGCACAAATTCGGGCTTTCGTTTTCCTAACACCCGAAACATCTCTGGTGCTTCCATTCGGACTCTTTCGTTTTCATCGTTAAGAAGCTCTGCAAATATCGGCAAACAATTCTCATATACCGCCCATGTATTTGTCGCAATGTTTTCAGAAGCCCATATAAAACTTAACCGTACATTGGGGCTATTATCCCCTGCCAAGGATAATAGTTCTTCAAAATAAGGAGCAACAAGGTACATAGGGGATATTTTGTTTTCAAATTGATTTATCCTTTGTCAGTTGACCAAGTTCACGATATAATTTTTCATCCATAAGCGTTGTTTTTACCTTTCTTTTCTATTCGCTCTCACAAGCACAATAAATACTACAACAATTATGCACAATGTAACGATGCTTGCTATTGTTGAAGCTATTGTCATTTTTGGAAATTGTTCAAATTTCAACATATAGGTCACAAAGGCATTGGGGAGATTCACAAAATATGCAACAATCAAGTTATTTCCAGAAAGTTTATAAGCAGCAGCAAATCCAATTCCAACGGCGAACAGTAAAAGAATATCCTCAAAGGTACGAAATCTCGGATAGCCCAAATGGTAAAACGAAAACATCAGTCCAGAAACCAGAATTGCGGTTATTGTGCCAAATTCTTTCTCGAACTTATTTTGAAAAAATCCACGGAATAAAAACTCTTCAAAAAAGGTTGTCATAATCAACGGCACAATTCCCATAGGAAGCAAGTTCCAAGGAATAATTCCACCTTTAGCCACTAAGGGAATAATCTGTCCGCCAACCGAATAAGCAATAAATACTACTAAAATGAAAACCTGCTTTTTCCCAAGTGCTTTAATCCCAAGGAAGTCAAATATATTTTTCTCTTTTCGCAATAAGAAAAGGGGGATTAAAAAGCTACACAATATACCATACAGGACATTATAGAAGCAGAAATAGTATATCGGTTTAATAAGCAAATTTGCACAGCCGACACAAAGCACTAATAATACTTCTGATATTGATGTCATAAAAATTGTTTTTATCTTATTCATTCTGCTTTATTCCTCCGCTTTTTATTAAAATTTTCGATAATTGTTACTTGAAGTTTTTTGCTTCTTTGCCATTTCAATACCTCGCTATCGCTCTAAAAGAACAAGTTGCTCATAGACTTATAAACAAAAGGAATATACATGCAAAACAAAGTAAGGCGTTCCCATAATCCTTCATACTTCAAAATGGTATTTTGAAATTGCTCCTTATCTCCCATAACAAAACAGGCAAAGAAAAAAAGCGATAAAACAAATGAGCTTATACTGATGATGCCCTCAAGCGTGCCATTTTGCTTAAATGATACAATCCCATTTAGCAATGGAAAAAGCAGTAAAGCCATAAAACCGATTGCAGCACATATGCCATGTATTTTTGAGGCTGTAGTAACTATGTATTTGCTCTCGTTTACGCTGAAAAATCCAGAAATAAGCCCTGCACCAACAGCAAAAATTTCAATTGAAAGTAGCATAAAAATCGCCAGAACAGGAAATTTTGCTCTGAATGACAAAAAGTATGCACCTGCTGTATATGTTAAGAAACCGCCAAGCCAGATAAGCCATATATTATAAACCAGTCGGACTGGACTTTGCGGACTGCCTAAAGCACTCATAACCATTAGTTTGCCATTATATTCATTATAAAATTGTTCCAGTGTCCACGGAACAATAAATTCACCCATGATTGTGAATAACAAAATTGTATTAAACAACCGATTATCTGTTATATTCCTCGTTTTATTGTCCTCCTAATATTTCTCTATGCTTCCTTGGAAGTTATGGGCTTTTTCTAACAGTGGTCCTTTTGCTCCCATTGTAAAGGCAATATCACTGCTGCGAATAGATAGAAGTTCCATTCCAGATTGTAGGTCTAAAACCGCCAAGGTACTGTGCGGCAATTTAATCACACCATTTTTATCAATATCGAGCCAAGCATATTTACGCCCTTTATATTGCATAAACTCACCCTCTGAAAGCAAGCAATCCCTTAATGCAGGACAATCCTTTAAAATATGCTTTAACTTTGAGCCCCGCAGCAACGAAAATGTAGTAACACAAAAACCGCCTGTTATTTTGCTTCCTGTAAAGATAATAATTTTTCCATCTCGTGTCGCATCGTACTCCAACAATGCTTGTGGTGGAATATGGATTGTTAAATCTGGGTGTATAACAGAAAGCCCAAATACAAATTTGCCGCCCTTATTAAGTTGTGGCATAAAAAACCTCCTTTTCTGGTATTCCATTTTTAATTTAACTGTGGTATAATAGTAGTGTTTATAGGAATTACTTTATATATAAAGTACTGCAAATACAATCAAATGTCAAGGAGGAAACTGTATGTTGTCAAAACCTGCCACAATGCTTTTAGGTCTTATTTATGAAAAACCTCTTAACGCATATGAGATAATAAAGCTCTTAAAATACATGAATGTAAAATGGTGGTTTAATATCGCTGATTCAACTGTTTATTCTACACTGAAAACTCTTGAGAAAAAGGAGTTCATATTAGGTACAGCCGAGAAAGTCGGAAATATGCCAGACCGTACTGTTTATAGCCTTTCTGACAAAGGGAAAGTCGAGTTTATAGATACGCTAAAAGCATCCGTCCTACAATTTAATTACGATACAAATATCTTTTCTATTGCCGCATTTTTCTTAAATATATTCACACCAGAGGAACAACAGGAGCTTTTACAGGAACGCCTTACCATCCTGCAAAAATACCGTACAGGAATTGAAAAGCAAGTGAATCCATTATGGGAAAACGAGGTTTCTGCTACTCATTCTGCAAATGTAAAACGAATGATTGATTTAGTAGATGCGGAAATAACAGGAACAAATCGTTTGCTTGATAGCTGTAGTAAAAATGATTAGTGTAAGTGCATGAAAGGGTCGATGAACTTGTGAGAAGCCTCACAGCTTATCGGCTTTTTATTTTTATAGGGTCTTAGGAGCAAAAGCCATTAACAAGCGAATTTGGATAACCAAATTCAGTGCTTGGTAAGACATAAATTTAAAAAATATAAATATTTTAAATATAAGTCCGAAAATGTCCCAAAAGGAGTTGAAATATGAAATCAGGATTCGTTGTAAAATTAATTGAAGCACATAGGTCTGGGAGCGAAGATGCTTTTAAAAACGCAGTGAATATTTTAGCTGACGATGAAGAAAAAAAGCAAATTCAACTACAGCTTTGTTGCTGCGAAATGCTTATATTTATAGAAAGAATTTTTCTGCAAGTTTGGCAGATAGTCCTATATCTGAAATGTCTTTCTCAACGCAAAGTTCCGTTCCAATGCCTAAAGACAAAGATAGCACTTTAGAACTACTGGAAATATTAACGCCAAAAGTAATCTAAAGGACGTTGCTTTGCCCCAAAAAACCCTTTCTGCTCTCAAACAAATAGTTTCTGAGCAAAAATCTATAGAGCGGCTTGTAAACAAAGGAATATGGATTGGTATCATCATATTTAGGTCAAGCAGGCACAAATATAAGAAAAATTTTTGATTTTGTAAAAAACAAAAGAATAATGTTATTTCTTGATGAATTTGATGCAATCGCAAAAAAAAGGGATGATGCTAACGAATTAGGTGAGTTAAAACGAATTGTAACTACATTATTACAAAATATGGATTTAATGCCTGCAAATGTATTTTTGGTAGCTGCCACAAATCATCATCATTTATTAGACCCTGCAATATGGAGACGTTTTGATTCATCTATTTTACTGGAACTCCCAGTTGCGGCGCAGAGGCAACAAATGATAGAAAAATTTTTTTATGAAAAATTGCCAGAATATAAAATAGATATTAAAACATTAGTTATTCTAACTGATGGAATGAGCGGGGCAGAAATTCAAAGTTTTATGCAGGCTTTGGCAAAGCACTGTGTATTGGGCGGAATTAAGAATAATATTTCTCAAAAACAGATAGTCGAGATATGGTTGCAGCAAAATACACTTTTTATCAGTGAAAATAGCGAGGATTTTATGAAAGCATTATATAAACTTAAGAAAAACGGAATATCACTTCCAACCTTAGAAGAAATAACCAATATCCCTAAATCGACTTTAGATTATAGATTTAAAAAGGAGAGTGTAGATGATAAATAATGAGCGAAAAGAACACCTGTGGATTCCAGATGAAGAAGTTGTCAGATTAGATAAAACTGTAACTGTGAGAACTACTCCTAGGAATGTTTCTTTTGTTGAACATGGATAAAAGTTAAGTCATAGCTTACAAGAAATAAAAAAAGTCATGGAAAATATATTGGTAGATAACTCGCTTGCTGATAGCAACCTTATGATATTTAAAGTTGAACTTCCTGAAGGTGAAAAAGTGAAAGATAAAAAAGACCTGTTTAAATCCACTGGTATGCAGGTCAAAACAGTAAAAAACGAGAACAAGGCTATAATAGCAACTACAAAAACACAGTTTCAGTTACTGAAAGGCAGAATTGATAATTATGCCCAATCTGGTTCTGGCAAAACTTATTTTGACTATATTGCTGATTTTAAGCCTTATATAGGAAGCGAAAAAAATTCAAGTGCATTACAACGAACAACATGTGCTGAAAAAGTACCATTAACTCTTGATGTTCAGCTAATGCTTCTTCCTAACCTGGACGCAGATATCTATGACAATGTAATAAAAAAATACTAAATAAAATCTCTGCTTTTAAGGGAGAACTAAAAGATGAACCATATTTGCTGTCAGACAATACGCCGGTAATTCGCGCAATTATTCCTTCTAGTTCCCTTTTGCATTACGAAAATGATACAGCAATATATAGGATAGAAGAAACAGATTTTTTTAGTGCAGATGCCGCTTCGGTAAATGCTATTGATTTAAACGATTTAGAATTGGATGAAAACATTCAAGTTGAAAATTTACCAATTGCCCACAACAAAGCTAATTCCGAGAGCGCGTATTATAGATTGTAATATATTAGACGGCAGTGTTCCTGTGAATATTTTCGTTAAAAGAATCCAAAATGCAGTTGAAACGTTTGCTGATATATCAAAGGTTTATAATTTATCTGTAAATTCAAATTCACCAATTGAGGGCGAAACCGGATTTAACAGCCTATGGGGGATTTATTACTTATGTCGCAGGTTCAGTATCTGTACCCGAAGATAAGTATTCATTGCTTTTGGATAAAAACGGTAAATTAACTCCAGATGCTGGAACGAGTTTTACTGCACCTATTGTTGCAGGAGATTTTGCAGAAATTCTAAGCATCATACCTAATCAAGATATATTGTTAGCAAAAGCATTATTATATCATAATGCAATACCCATTTGGGATGAAGAAAATATCACAGATGAAGAACTCGCTTTTGCGCATAATTTATATGGCAGAGGTATGTCTGATGTTGATGGAAGCAAATATTCTTCACCATCAAAAGTAACTTTTGTTAGAACAGGATCGCTGAATAGGATCACAAAAGAAAGAGTAAAAATCTATATGCCTGAAATATTAGCAGCGCAAGTAGGTAGGAATGTTGCAAAAGTTTCTGTAACATGCATGTCTATGCCACCTGTTGACAGAACCAAAGGCACAGAATATTTAGGCGCATATGTGAGGGCTTCTCTTAAAAAGAGTAGTTCGGATGGCAGACTCATACCTGTTCAACAGAACTATAAAGAAGGACGCCAAAAATGGGATGTATGTCATCAGTTTTTTAAACTTTTTACAAAATTTGAAGCAGGTGATTGGCAGGTTTGGCTTGAACTTTTCTCACGTTGGGAAGAAGAAAATATTGATATTCCATATGCTCTTGTCGTTACCATAGAAGATGTTAGCAATACACTTGATGTATATAGTGAAGTGGAAGCGTTAAATCGATATCAAGCTATCAATACAATTAGATTACGCTACAATGCTTAGATACCAGTATCATAGAAATAATATAAATAATGTGTATATTAATTAAATTAGCCTGAGAATTTGAAAATAATAAAGCTGATTATTATTAATTCTATAAATAATCAGCTTGTTAATGTCAAAATTAAAAATTTATTTTCACAAATTCTCTAAAACATCGTAAGGGACACTTCCTTATGTGAAGTATCCCTTGCGCAATCATCTGTTTTTGATGATTTTGCAATACCCTCTTTTATATTTTTAAGTAGTAATCTTCACCTTTTTCCCCTGCCCTTTATTTTTAAAACGTTTCTTATATGTCTGCAGTTTCTTTTTGGGAACTTTGATTTTTGCCGTAGACTTAATTCCTTTCAAGGCATTTTTCCCTACTTTTTTCAGATTGGAAGATGTTACCGTTATCAATCCCAGTTTCCTGCAGCCGTAAAAAGCTTTTGTTCCGATGGAAGACACATTTTTCCCTATCTTGACGGTTGTAAGTTTTTTGCAGCGGGTAAATGCTTTTGCTTTTACCGCAGTCACTTTAAAACTCAATCCGCATAATTTAATGACATTGGGAACGCTTATCTTTTTGCAGGAAATCTTCATGGGTGAGACAAATTCTAATGTACCGCCAGTTATCTTTCCGCTTTTTTTCGTTACCTTTGTAATGCGGTATTGCCCGGAGCTTTTTTTATCGGTAATATATTGCCCGACAACTAAATTTTCTGCCTTTATTTTTCCGCTGTCTATATATTTTTGTTCTGTAGGGCTAGTATTAACTTTGTTTCCACCGTTATTCCCGCCAGTACTGCCGTTTCCGCCAGAATTTCCGTCGTTGCTGCCGTTTCCGCCAGAATTTCCGCCGTTGCTGCCGTTTCCGCCAGAATTTCCGCCGTTATTGCCACCGTTATTGCCGCCGTTATTGCCACCGGTATTTCCGCCAGTATTGCCACCGCCATCATCAGGATTGGATATTGCTTCCACGAAATGTACCGGATAAGATACTTCTATCGGATTTCCGTCTTTATCAAACAATCCTGCTAGCTTCACGTCAACAGTAGCATTATCTTTAAATTGATAGTTATTTTTCTTTAACGCTGTCAGCAGTTCATCAGGAAGGTCAAAATATAAGGCTTTGTAGTTCCCATTATAATGCAGCGCTTTTTCATCTACGGTATAGGTCTTTCCTTCATATGTCAAATCTACATGCTGATTTTTGACGCTGTAAAAATCTGTAATAATGTGCCAGCTTGCACGAGGCGCGATAGCCTCTGTTGGAAAATATCCAGCACTGGGCCATGCATAGAAATCCTCGTCATTGCCAAGGCTTTCTGGATTATCTGCATAATACATTGACATTGCACTGTACGACTGGCAATATCCAAAACTGGTGCGGTCTGCTGTTTTGTCCAATAAGCTCAGACGGTGTCCGATTCCTCCTGACACATTATATATATCATCTAAATACCCAAAAACAGATTCCGGCAGCGTATCTCCTCGGCTGACGTTTCCAGAATACCCTAAATCCGCGCCCACGCCGGCACAGCCCTCTTTATAAAATTCATCATCCATGTCTGCCGGCTGGTTCGGCTCGTGGGTAAGCACCCGGTTTGCAGCCATCAGAACGGCTCCTTTTTGTGAGCGTTCCATATATTCATCATAGATGGAAATCTCATTCAGCCCAGATTGCCAGCGGGCATAATTTAGGTTTGCCAGGGTCGCTGCTTTCACTGCCGGTGAAAGTTCCCCAGCTGCATAAGGCGCCGTGCTATTGGGAAGAGATTGAAAAATATTGTTCTCTTTTGTATAATCCACATCGCTGACACACTGTACATAGCGGGATATCACGTCATCTTTCTCATATGTCAGGGTGATATGCTGGTTTCGCTGAATCGTTCTTGTTTCACTATATGCATTGCACTGCAAATTTGCAATATACTCTTTTTCTGCTCTGGTATACCGAACATAAATGTTTCCGTCAATTGCATACAGAGCCTGCACATTGGAATCCGGCAAAGTATACAATCCTTCCATTTTATTGTTTTCAACATTATATGCATAAATTTTGCCAATATCGTTTGCAAGATAGACGGTGCTGCCAACCTTGCATGACGCCGGCTGCTTTCCGCCATATACGTCAACATCAGAAATCTGGTAAAGCACATCATAATCGATGCCTGGCGTGCGGTCTTGCACTTTCTTGTATCTGACAATCTGCCCGGCAGCATTGACCGCATAGGCGCCCCTGTCAAAAAAGCTCCACTTGGAATAACCAATGGCTTCCGGATTCTTAATAAAATTGGATGTGGAAATAAATGTCCCATTACGGTATGCTTTATAACCGATAAAATGGTACTTGCTGTACTGAGAGCCAACAGCAGAACCAATATCGGAATAGGTGTACGTTTCCTCGTAATGGACCGCCCTTCCCATCGTGTTCCTGTACGTTGACAAGAGCACCCGGTTATATGGGTCCACTTGTGAAATCTGATGCGAGCCAAAGCCTGAAATCAGCGGGGCATTGCTCGTCACTTCCTCACTGGTTTTATTTCCCAGCTCATCATAGATATATAAATCTATGCCATTATCGGTAAAAAAGAAATTCCGTTCATCATCTACTGCAAACTCCCCATATGCAGAAGTAGGGAAGTCCTGTTCATAAACAATCTTATCTTTGAGGACATGATAGCCGATGATATGGGAGGTTCCCGAGGCTTCCCCATCTGTCCGTATATAGATGACTGAACCTCTGACTGCCGTTGTATAGGACGGAGCAGCGAGGGTTATAATCGGTTCTTCTTCAAAACGGTTTTCTGCAATGTGATAACGGTAAATGCTTTGACCGTCACAGATATAAGTGTTTTCCGTGTCGTTTGGCACATAAATTTCCCTCGTGTTAATCCATGCTGTATGCTGTGTAATTTCTGTTTCATTTACAATCGGCGCCACGGTCTCCACAGCTTCCCCAACGCCGCTGGTCCCATCCGGGAGTTCATAATGCAGGTTATTCGCAAGGGCATACTCATAGGCGGCAGATCCTGCATCGCAAAGGAGTACCGCATCCTTGGGAAACGCCCGCTTGCCAATCTCTGTTACGCTGGTCGGGATACGAATTGTTTTCAGTCCCATGCAGTCAGAAAATGCATAGGCGCCAATAGACGCCACCGTATCCGGCAAGGTAACCTCTCCCAGTTCTTTATGTCCGGCAAATGCATATTCTCCTATCGTCTGCACATCCTCCGGCAGCTCCAAAACAGCTTCACTTCCGAAGTATCCCATCAGGATAGTTCCATCGTACTCATATTCTCCTTTTCGGGCATATTTGGAAACATAAACTGGGACCGTTGCCATCTTGCCGTCCAGAGTTACTTTAATCACAGACTTTCCTCTTGCCAGCCCTGTCACACGGCCTGTCGGATCCACAGAAACCACATCGGTATTCGTGCTGGAGAATGCCGCAGTTTTTTCCGAAAGAATCTCCGGTTCTGCTGAATAGGTAACCATATCAGTTTCTCCGATTTTTAAATCAATTACTTTCTGGGATGTGGAAACATTATTGGCTGTAAGCATATTTACATCGGATGTAAAAAATACATTGCCGATATAGACGTTGACATCAGTGACTCCCCAATTCAGAAGATCATAATTGATTTCCGTGTCCCATGTCAGCATATGCGTTCCAGCCGGAATTTTAAATGCCGTAGGAAGCGGCGTCTTTTGCCCTGATAGCATAGGGATGGTGTATACCGTATCGTCTATCGAAAAATATACATGATCCAACCAATAATTGTTATAGAAATCAAAAGAAATATATTGGTCGGCCGTATTGTTTACAGCCAAAGACAGTTTTGCGGACCCGGACTGAAACTGCACCATGTTCCGTCCTTGAAATGTCACGGGTTCTACATCTGAATATGTGAAATCAAGATTGCCGCCCGGAAGATTCAGGGCTTCATTTACCGTTGCAGCCTTGTTTATAAAAGAAGCCTGCAGCAGCGTGTCGCCGGTTATGATATATGGATAGCTGATTAAATTACCATCAGTTAAATATGGATTGCTCAGATTTTGTGTTATGCCGTTCTTTAGGCTGGGGTAAACTAAATCTTTGCCATTTGCAAGAACCTGCAGGTCATCTGTCTGTTTCCTTGCCGAGATGTATACCAGCTGCCCTATGCGTACCGTATCGTCGGAGGAGAGTATGCTATCGCCATCCGAAATCTCCACATCGCCCATGCCGGTCTTCTCTATCTGAAGTCTCGCCGAACCTTTATGTACATAATCCATATCCCATTGTACGGCAAACTGTTCCGCCACAGAACCCTCTGACACAATCAGCGTTGCCGGCGTGGAATCAAATGCCGTGCCGTCCACTGACATCAGGGAGTCAGGCATCTCAATAGCTTCCAGATGATTCATGCCTGCAAGCGCAGAAGCCTCAATTTCCCTAAGGTTTGCAGGAAGTTTCACTGCCCGCACCTCAGAGCACACATGAAAAGCATATTGCGGCAGCTGCGTAAGAGAGTCCGGCAGAATAATTTCCCGCAGGTCATAACAGCCCTCAAAGGCGCTGAACTCTAACTCTGTAAGATTTTCTGAAAAACGAATCTCCTGCAGTGCATCGCAAAAACGAAACGCCTGATCCCGGATAGTTGTGACAGAATCCGGCAGATACAGATACTCCATATTACTATCCCCATAGAATGCTGCATGTGCGATTTCTGTTACTCCGTCAGGAATAATGACGCGTTTTGCATCTCCGTTATATTGCGTCAGCACTCCGCCCGCAATAATGAAATCTTCTTCCGTTGTCTCAGATATTGCTTCCGACATAGGCTCTGTTACGGCTTCTGTTCCTTTTTCAGCATATATGGCCTGTGCCGGAAATAACATTACAGCGCTTAATGCCAGCGCCGTTAATTGCTTCCATTTCTTTTTGTTTTTCATGTTCTTTTTCTGTCCTTTCTGTCCTCCATAACTTTTGCCCATTTTTCAGTAAAAAAATTGCAGAAAACGCCTAAAATACCACTTCATATATCGGAAGCTTCGTATTAAATGTTTATAATTTCTTGAAAATGTACTACTTCTTGCAATTACGTTGTTTTGTGCTAGAATCTTACAAAACGTTTACAAAATCTTAATCAAAAATCTTTGCCCATTTATTATAATGATGCCAGGGTCGAATAGACCCTCTTTAGCACCTTGAAAATTACACACA
>CAJTYM010000002.1:0-42916 GCA_910583835.1 uncultured Lachnospiraceae bacterium
TTTTGCGTACAGACTTTCGTGTCTATACAGTTACGGCACCCTATGCAGAATGAGATATTTTTTTCATACAGATTTATTTTATTTACCATATAGCCTTTTTCCTCGGCTCTGCGGATTGCAATATCCATCATAGATGCCGTCTTTCCGTTTTTATGGGGGCTGCCTAAAATTGCAAGCACCGATTTCTTGTTCGTGGTCATTTCGCTCCCTCCTTTTCAATTGAACGGTATAACATATCAAAACCATATTCTAAAAACTGACTTTTAGACAAGTGTATTGTTTTTTCAATGTATTCTTCTTTATTTGCCGCCAACTGGATAAGCCCTGACAACATACCCCAAAACTGAAAGATAGCAGGCATAATTTTTATGTCATCACGCAAATCGCCTTTTTTCATGCCGCTTACTAAAAAATCCTTTATTTTTTCATTTATTTCCTCCCCGACTTGATAGGTTTCTTTCTCTTCGGGCAAATAATCTTGGCTTTCAAAATCAATGTTAATTTTATCTAATACCATTTTAAAATAAAAAGGAAATTCTTCTTGGTATAGGACTAACCCCTGGCAAATCATATCATACCTTGCTTTTGTTTCTTCCTGCTGCTCCAATGCGGAAGTTATATAACTGTAAAGCCTTTTCATGCTGTCTAACACTAAAAAACCGATAATTTCCTCTTTGTTCTCAAAGTACACATACAATGTTGCTTTGCTATATCCCGCCGCTTTTGCTATATCGTTCATGGAAGTTGCCGTAACCCCTTTCTCCATAAACAAGGCGGAAGCGGCAGCGGCAATATTTTCTCTATGTACGCTTTTGGGTTCTTTTTTTCTGCGTGCCATCTGCATTTCTCCTTTCAATAATTAAACCGTCGGTTTAATTATATTTCATTGACATGATTTTGTCAATCCCACAAACGAGGCAATTTCCTTTGTAGAATAGCCATGCATTTTCAGCAGAATGAAGTCATTTCCTGTTCTCCCTAAAATAAAATTTTGTTCCAAAATAAAGGCGACAAAGATTTCAATGTTCTCTGTCGCCTTTGCGTGTTTATTTATATATCATTTCTTTTACTATAATCTCCCTTGCCCTCAATTTCTTCAGCATAGACAGGTATTTCTATTATCGTCTCCTGCCACAGTCCTGCCCCTCTGTCCTTGCTTTCAAAATATCAAATATCTCGTCCGTAATTCCCTCCGTTATGCCTTTTTCTTTTCTACGGGTATCCATACCTCGTATTGTGCATCCTGTGGGTCTGGATTTAAGTAAACCTCAATATCGGGGGCATTGGCATATTCATATCCAGAGGTCGGAAGCCACTCTGTTATAATGCGCCGTTCCAATTCCTGTATCGACTGGTTTGTGCCCCTTCCAGAAAAGATTGCCCAAGTAGATGCGGGAACGGTATATTCTTCAAACTCACCGCTTGTTTTTGTACTGGAAACGGCAATAAAATATCTCCATTGTTCTTCATCATTACAGGCACTCACACCCAAAAGTCCCATTGGCGGCGTATCCATCATCCCTGCCAATTTCTGTATGGTTCCATTTACAGATAAATCCTGCCACATCTTTGGCACAACCATAAAATTATTTTCGATTTCCTTATCAAGCGGTGCAGATACGCCTATGATGCGGAATGCCTCTTTTGTCTCAATTCTATAATTCATTTCTGTCGCTCCTTTCACAGCAATTTTAAATACAATGGGGGAAAAAGATTTCACGGATACGCCCTCTTCTTTCACGGACGAAGGGGCTATCCCATGAAAAGACTGGAACGCCCTGTTAAATGCAGTCGGGGAATGATAGCCGTACTTCTCTGCAATATCAATAATCCGTTCATCCCCACCCTGCAAGTCTACTGCCGCTAAAGACATTTTCCTTCTTCGGATATACTCTGCCAGAGTGATGCCCGCCATATAAGTAAACATCCTCTGGTAATGATAGGTGGAACAACAGGCTATCCGCCCAAGCTGTTCATAGTCAATTTCGCCCGTCAAATGTTCCTCAATATAATTCATGCTTTGGTTTAATTTTTCAACCCATTCCATGAGCTGCCTCCTTATCCGCACATACAGGTGCTTTGTGTACATAAATCTGTCTTTATTATTATAAGGCTTATTCTTACATTTTTCCTCTCTATTCTTGCACAAAAAAGAGAGGCGGCTATTCATTTTGTTCTGCTCCCCTTTCATTAATCACGTCAACTCTCCTCAACTCTCCTCAATCAGCCTCATTCAAAAAAGAACAGCCTTTTTTTAGAATATTTTCAAAGGAGGCGGTAATCATATGAAAAACACAAACCTTACAAATTTAATCGGAGCTCCTGGGCATCATCAGTTTTTTTTGACAAACATCCCAACAAAATCAATCATCCAAAATTCCTGTAAGTATATCCTCACAAACGGTTTAGCCGCGTTTCTCAGCCGGGAATATCCATCGCAGGGAAACAAACGTATTATAATAAACCAGACCGGAGAAACTTTTCATGTAGTGGATGGCAACAAACATCTGGTATCAATATTATTGGCATACCCATGGCTTATGGTAAACGACCTGCTGAAAATCAGGCCAAACCTGATTCGTTTCTGGGATTTGGGTATCGAGCATGAACAGCAAAGAACCCCTTATGATATTTTCATTCCAAACCATATTGATACTTCATTGATTCAAAATGCCAGCTGCGGTTATGACCATTTTAAAAACCCTCCAGAAAGAATTAAAATAATTCCCGCCAACATCCCTTTCAACAGTACAGCATTTCGGGAAAGGGATAGAGGCAGAGCATTGGGCGAAACAGTAAAGGCACTTCGTCAATCGCTAATGCAGTAATCAACCGTTGTACCTTGAAGTTCCTCCTCATTTTGCAGGAGCAGTTTCCGCCAGTTTTCATAGTCGTTATATCCGTATTTACATAATGTATTTTTTAATTGCTGCAGTGTATTGGACGAATCGGGATAATTTACTATGGCACAGCAAAATTCCAATTCGTCCATCTCGTCCTTGTTGTTCAGGCAGGAACGGATTTTGGCATAATTCAGCAGCGTAATATCATCCAGATTTACTACTTCAAAGGTTTGGGAGTGCTCAGCGTTTACATACTGTTTCAAAAGGTTTCCCCATCTCTCTCCCAAACCTTTTTCCAATTTATTGAGCGTATACCGAAGCAGGCTACGGTCTGTCTGAAATAATGCGGAGAGAAGAAAAGGAGTTTTAAAAGCTACATTTTTTTCTTTGCAAAACTTCAGCATTGCCAACAAATACTGCTTTAACCCTATTTCCAGGCCAACGGCATGCAGCGCATATTCGCAGACCAACGCTGTAACTAAGAGATCCGCGAGAATATCCCACAGGTTATTGTCCTGTGTCACGGAGGATAAGTTGATACCCCAATCTATTTTTAATTGACACATTTCTTCGGCCAATTTCTTTTCCGTTTCCATGGTTCGGAATATATTATTCTCATCAACATATTTTTCAAACACACCGGAATAATAACATCTGCACTCCTCCATATTATAAAAAACATAAGTTAACATCCCCTTGGGAACATTTTCTTTTCCGTTTGTCCATTTGCTGAGCTGACCCTCGTCAATTCCTTTATCTTCTCTCGGGGTTTCTTTTAACTGTACCTTAAATAAATCATTATACAATTCGTATTGGCTAAATTTTTTCCTTCCATTATTATTTTTATTGTCGTTTTCCGTTTCACCCGCCATTCCCATATCATTGACATATTTTTTCATTATTCTATGAAATAAAACAAAATATGCATTCTTCACTTATCTCCCTCCATTTTATCATATTTTTCTCGTAATTTTTATTATTCCAATGCCCTCAGCTAAAAATAGTTTAACTAAGCGTCTTCGCCTCAAACATTTCCGGATGCTCCCTCCTAATCTGTAAACAAACTTGCTTTGCCTTTGCCTTTTTTGCGGAATCCTGTTCATAATGTTCCGCAAGCACATAACAGCAGTGAGCCAACAAAAATTCCCCCATCATAAAATAGCATGCGCCTTTATTTTGTAACATATCTGGATGATAATGGTCATATAAAAGCGCTCTATCACACACTGCTACCGCTTCCCCATATTTTTTTAATTGAAATAAAATAGCAGTTTCCCGGGAACAGACCGCTTTTACAATATCGCCCATAAGAATGGCATTTTGAATCTTTTTATCCCTCTCCAAAGAATTCATCAGCCCATGCATACTATTTTGCAAATCTATAGGATCCGCATATCGTTTCTCCTTCTCCCGGATAAGCTGCAAATACGATGTATAGGCTTCTTTATCACGCTGCAGGGAATCTAACATATATTGATAATCCCAGCCATATTTTTCACGTATGGCAAGTACCATTTTTTCCGTTTCTTCCTCATTTCCAAGAAGGTTCCAACATGCCAAAAGAGTGATTGCCTTTTTTCTATTATTGATATACTCGTGGTCAGAATTTATAATCTCAATTACGCTTAAAAAAATAGCTGCACTTACACTATGGTTCCCCTGGTTGCTTTCGCATAAACCAAAATAATATAAATTATTCCATTCCTCTGCATTTGGATAATTCAGGCTTTCTTGAAAAGCACGTGATGCCATCCGATAATCCCCAAGCAGCATTAAAAACTTACCATACACCTGATTTGCCAGATACCCTGTCGCTTTTTTGTCAATATCCCGAAATAACCGATCCACAATGGTTTGGGCTCTCACACATCCCTGTCGTTCACGGTATAAAGGAGGATTCCCCAGAAAAATGTCCGCCTCCATATCCAATGCGGAGAAAAATAGTTCTCCTTCCGAAGCTTTTTCAAAATAGTTAAGTGCGTTAATGAAATCTCCTTTTGAACAATAAGCCAATCCATATATATAATAATATTTTGCCAAACCTTGAAGCTTCCCTCTGTTTTCATCCAAAATTTTTAACGCTTCGTCCTCTTTTCCAAGCCGTATGGCAGCTTCTGCCTCATAGAGGGAGAGGTCGTCAATCCGTACAAATTCCATAAATGAATCCATGGTTATATGGAATGCCATACCATCGTGCGCACTTAACTGAAAGCTCATATCCTTAAGAGAATATGTCGGAACCTTCCGCCCTAAATTTATAAAAGAATGAAGCCTGTAAAGACAATCAAGATGAGTCCTGTGTTGTATCCTGCTCTCAGGTACCGTCATCCCCAATTCCCCACAAAGCCTATGCAGTTCTTCAGTAAGGAGCATATAAGAACCAATCCTCTCCTGCCGATCATATGCCATGCAGCGGTCAATCAGTTCTTTTACCTTGCGGACCGGGAGTGCTTCCGTCTCCTGTGTATGGATCAGCGTAAGCATTTCATAGGCAATCCGCCCTATGGCATAAATATCACTGCGTACATCCAGCGCCTCCTTCCTCTTCTGTTCTGGAGATGCCCACTTTTCAGTATAGCTATGTGTTGAAAAATCCATAATTTTGAATATGTTACCCTTCTCAACTAATATATTCTCCGGTTTCAAGTCCCCAAGCACAAAACATTTCTCTTCTGTGGAAATCTTTTCATGACAATAGCTTAATCCTGCCGTAATCTGCAGCAAAAAACTTACAATGTCAGGAAGCCCCAAAGGGTAGGAAGCCATCCAGGATGTCAGGGAGTTGCCCCATCTCCCATCACCCTCCACCCACTCACTGACCGTGTAAGGATAGCCCTCAATGGATTCTACATATCTAAGATGCACAACATTTTGATGCCTGTCCAGCTTCAATCTTTCCTCAATTTCCTCATAGAAAAAATTCAACCTTAAACGGTCGGATTTTCTACCACTGATTAAGGTCTTCATTGCTATATCACATCTTGCATAGCGGTCATAACACTGGTAGACATCCCCCATGGAACCATGCAATAGCTTCTTCACCTCATATCTGTCAAGAATCACATCCCCAACCTCAAAAGATGGCATTGGGTCAAACAATGCGAAATTAACATACGGCGGTCGCCATTTTTCCGGTTTTTGCATCTGTTGATTCGCTTCAAAAAAAGAAGCCTGCATATCAATAGGTTCTTCCATATAAAAAAATGTACTATTCATCCTACCCCTCCGCTGCTTGGCTCATTACTCGCGGGAATAAATTATCATCTTGATGATAAAATTGTCTATGGCCGCAAAAGCTTTTGGTGCCGAAATATCAGTTATTACAAAAAATAGGGAAACTCTTCCATAGTTATGGCTTATGATGGGGGCTGTTTGCATTTGGTACAGTTAAGTTTTAAATTAATACACTACCAATTGCCTTATAAATGAAAGGAACATACATACAAAAAAAGTGATAAAACAAATAAACTTATACTGATAATGCCCCGCAGCAAGCTATGGGGCATGACATAAGAAGCATGAAAAACGCCAAAACAGGAAACTTTACTCTTAATGACAAAAAATATAAAACAACCAATTGTCTGCTATGTTACTCATTTCATCATTCTCTGGCAATGCTTGCGGCGGAAGATGTATTGTTAAATCAGTATGTATGACCGAAAATCCAAATATAAATTTACCTCCTTTATTAAGCTGTGGCATGGAAATTCTCTTTTGCCGATACTCCATTTTCAGTTTGATTGTATCATAGCATAACTGATATCTAAATTACTTTATGCATATAGTATTATAAGCATAATCAGATGTCAAGGAGGACGTTAAATAATAATCCGTAGAACCTACCATAGCTGTTCCCATTACAACAATACTGGCCACTGCGCTTAATATCAGCATCTCAGAATACAGGACTCTCCTACATATAAAGAGCATCCTGCCAGAAAATCATTTTTATAAGGGATAGACTGCCTTAATCACCTGTATATTTCTTTTGCCAGAAATAACCTCATGTTCATTGCCAATATTTCCTCGCCCCATGCAGTAAGGAGGTTTTGTTAGCCTCAATTGGGGATTTTTAGTACTCAGACTATCTACCATAAACCTATAATGCAAAACTTTATAAACCTGATTTGTTTGCAAATACCAGTTGGCACGAGAGGATAGGAAGTATGTCATACACCTTTTTTTGTATATTAGAACATATCTAGCCATTTTGATATTTTTTCAGTCTATAGAAACATATCAATAATACTGGAAAGAACATTATTGTACACTATATTTATTTGGAACATCCCGCAAGATTTTGATTTAAGAACTTAATCATAAACCCAAGACTAAAATACATATTCCATAAAAAAAACAAATTCCTTGCAAAAAGCAGATATTCATTCTTCTTGCAAGAAATCTATTATTTTTTCGGATAACTACAGGTTATTTATAATTTTAGCCTCTAATCCATTTTTAGAATTTAGTTTAGCCCACATGGCCACATCACAAAAGTGATAGTTCCAATATACCGCTTCTTGCATTATCCCTTCCAAGTTCCAATCACAAGCTTCAAAAAATTTCATCGCAGGACAATTATATGCATATACAAGTGCATAAAGGCGATGCAAGGCCAATGTGCCAAAGGCATATTCCTCTATTAAATCTATAACTATTCTGCCTTTCCCCCTGTGCCTATCTGATTTTTCTCCAATCAAAATGGCCAATTCAGCATTTCGTTGAACATATTTTACACTATGCAAACCAGCAATACCTATAAGTTTATCATCTTCACATACAGCAAACCATATGTTATAAGGATATGGTTCGTTGCATGAACGGCATATTTCCCGAAAGGTATTTCTGGTAAAAGGAAATATGCCGCCTATTGTCTCTCGTGTCTCATAATCATTATGCCAATGAAGAAAAACATTTTCATCATTAAATTCTATATACCGAAGTCCTATCTCATTTTGTTTTATAAAATAATTCATCATCAACTTGCCAGATACTCGTTAGACAGCTGTTCATAACAATTTAGATACAATAATTTAGCCTCTTCTGTCTTTCCTTCTTCCAAAAGTGCTACACAAGGACGAATCATCTGACAGTACAAATTGTCATATATCATGTCTCTCTTACCCGATTTTTCAATTTGCTGAATAATAAGAGGTGCTTTGCGATAATACTCAAGTACCTTTCCACGGAAAGACTCATCTTCCTGTACCATAATATCCCGATACTTACGAAGTGTTTGTAACTCTACACAATCATCTGTAAGCCCTTTATACTCTACGCAAGCAGATGTGATAAAACATCCTCCGCCATTGCCACCTGCATCTCCCCAATTTCCAGAACTGTTACTCCAACCCTTATCAGACCAGTTTCCAGAACTGTTATTCCAACCCTTATCCATCCAACTTCCAGAACTATTATTCCATCCTTTATCCTGCCAACTTCCAGAACTATTGTTCCATCCACTATCTATCCAGCTTCCAGAACTATTATTCCAAGCAAGCACTACTCCATTTCCGTTTACAAGAACCCCATCAGGCGTAACCAACTTCCCATCTGTTCCAAAAGAAACATCCAATGCTTTACCCAATTTCTTTGAAAAAACTCTTATCTTGTCCATATAATTTCCTCCTTTTCAGATTTTGTATTGCAAATTGGTCTTAATAGACCTTCTTGCCCATATTTATATGCAGATTTCCAAACACCTACACACCATTTTTGTACATCACATTTTTTACAAGTTTCATAAAACGAGTTACATTCACTAGGCACATTATAATCCACTTTTCTTTCATCAGTATTTGGGGCAATATAGGTATTAAGTGTATTAGAATTCAAATTATAATATTTCCAATAATATGGATCTGTTAAGCACAATGGTGTCTCAATAAATGAAATATTACGTTTTTTTGCCATTTTTGTTTCCAGATAGTCCAATACTTGTTCTATGGATGGTTGAATATCTTCCATTGAAAGAAAAAGCTCTTCAATATTCTTTTCAGCTTTACCGCTATAATCCATAGTGCAAAATTGGAAACTAACTTTTGGCGGATAATGTTCCTCTAAATACTTAAATGTATCCATTAATGTAAAAAGGCTGATACGATTAAATATATGCTTAATCGTTACAGGTATCCCTTCCTCCACTAAATTATCAAGCCCTTCCAATGTTTCCATTAGACTTCCCTGTACACCAGTAATTCTATCATGGATTGTAGGATTACTAGAATGTATAGCTGTAATGATATCAAATTTATTTTTTGGCATAAAATTTTTAATGGATTTTACCATTTCCTTTTTCCGGCATTGTGAAGCATTTGATAAAACTGTAATACAAAATCCCTTTTTTGCTATAAACTCTAATATTTTCAGAAAATCTGGATGCAACATTGGTTCACCACCGGATAGTACAATATGTTCCACCGTTTCTGTTTGCCGTATCAGTTCCACCCTCTCTTTTACTTCATTACAACTTAGTCGTTTATGAAGTCGATCATAAGTTGTCAAAGGACAACATCGGCAGTTATGATTGCATTCATATCCGATAGCTAAATACGAAGACCCCATATCTATCACCTCGCTTTTTATCTAATATAGCCATCAAGAACTCCTTCAATCAGCCTTGGATAAATGGCTCGGTTCAAACTACATTCTGTTTCATCTATTTGCCCATCCTTGCGCAAATATTGATTTCTACTACTGCATCCTCCTTGACAATAGTACCACCATGGACACCCACAACAACGCCCATCCTTTTTTGGCAGAAAAAAATTATTCTTTTTCATTGCCTTTTCTAACTGAATTCCTATATCAACCTTATCATAAATTGAGCCTATTCTCTCTTCTGGAAAATCAAGCATTTCACAAGGAAAAATGCCTCCATCTTGACCAAAGGAAACCATTTTCTTTCCACCTTGGCATCCATGGGAAATGCAACAACTAGCATTGCTTCTATGAAGTAGATTCTTTACTCTAATTTCAATATTGCCCTCTGAAAACTCCGCTCCAAGACTTTTAAATGCTTGAAGATAATCTAAAAGTTCATTAGCAAACCAAAAAATTTCATCTTCCTCTAAAGACAAGCTCTCCTCACAAGCATGAACATTGTCTCTAACAAGATTAAATTTCATAGACGTTAAATGCAATTTATAAATAAAATAGTCTAATATTTCTTTTATATATCTATAATTATGTTTTGTAATAATTGTTATTCCACCAAAATCATCTTTATAAAACTTCTGCAAGTTATAAATACCTGCTTCTACCAAGTCGGCACTTGGTTTACCTGATATTAGTAGTCTCTGCTGATTGTGAAGCCTTGGCGAACCATCTAAACTTATCCCTATATGTATTCCCCATTCAAATAATTTTTCCGCAACTTCATTTGTAATTAAGCTAGCATTTGTTTCAATATCTATAGCCACTTGCAAATCTGTATGCTTGAAAAAATCTATGACATATTCTATCCGATCCATAGCAAGAATCGGCTCACCTCCCCACATTTGCAATCCAATCTTCGTGATTCTTTCTTTATGACAATACGATAAGATATATTGTAATATATCATTCAACACATTGGCAGAAATGGTATTAGCATTATGCAAATCACGAAAACAATATACACAATTAAAATTACATTTTTTTGTCAAATCAATAATAAAGTACCGTATGTCTATTTGTTTCTCACAGCGAAACATTACTTTTCCTGGTACATAAGCCAATCCATGTTGAATTAGCTTAAACTGCAATCCTGAAGGTAACACTTGAACCCGAATATTTTTCAATAATGTATCATCTATAAGAATTGCACATCCATTTTCGCCAAGTAGAAAATGCTTGCCATTTTTCGAAAACAAGTAACACCCTAAAAAGCTAAAATCACCTATCTTAAATGGATTTAAATATTCCATTTTCATTCAACCAACCCCTCTCTTAAAAGGGTTTCTAAAATCCCTTCTGCATTACACTTAACTAACAATAAATTCAAATCCTCATCACTAATTCCCCTATTTAAAGCCAAAAGTAACTGTTGGAGAGAATCCTTTTCTCCCTCCAACATTACTTGCCTGTCAGTTAGTGTATTAATTAGAAATAATTTATTATTCATAAAAAAGGCGTCTGCATAACTAGCCAAATAATTCTTTTCAATCATATTTGATTTATAAAAATATTGTTCCATACCTAATTCCTATACAGTTTTCTTTGAGTTTCTGTTATTTTCAATTTTTCTGGCAATCTTGAAACATATTCTTCCATTTCCTTAATCATCTCTCTTCCCCTTTCAAACATATCCTTATTCAAATTTTTTGATATTTGAAACAAATCGTTTAAAGTGGTAGCAGCAGAAAGTTCTTGAATATCCTCCAAGCACTCATCCAATTTTTTGTACAAATTATTTACTGAATCTCCAAAGCGTTTTGCTTTATCGACAAATCTTAAAATATCATTAAATGCTTTTCCTTGTTTCGCTTCACCGCAAACGGCTAAAGAATCCCATATATCACCCTTGTGAACATCAAAATAAGGAAAAGCCACCGAAAAAGCATTATTCTTCAATATATCCCGTACTGCGAAAACATTTTGTGCATCATAAGCATTTTCCCATAATGATTTTGTAGATATCAAAAAGTTTTCAAACGGATTGATAAACTCTGTGATAAATTCTACACTTACATGTGATAACACTTCTTGTTTTTTAATTTGCAATCCATCATCAAATATTTTCTGCGCTACAAGGTATGCCTTCCTCCCAAAATAAACACTAAACGCCGAAAGTATCAGTCCTATAATTTCCATCATTGCATTTAATAAATAATTATAATTCTCAACAAAATTCTTTAACATCACCTACAACTGCCTTCTATTCTCACTAGCATTTCTCATATTCCCATAAATTTTATATATTACCACCTGTTTACAAGTTTTTGTTTAAGTACAAGATATAAATTAAATCGTCACTAATATATAATTTGAGTTTTTGCAATAATATGTCAAAATTCGAAAAGTTGTAAATTAGTGCATATTTAAAATATCTCATAATTATTATAATTCTTTGAGCTAATTATACAATATGGCTACACCATACTTTGTCGAACTACAAAAAACCTTGCAGTCCACTGTCGAACCGCAAGACATTTTGTCATCTCGGAACTTTATCTTTCCACACCTATTTCCAAGCCTGACTTAAACTCCACCCTCATCCTATTCTCATACACCGTAATTTTCTCCACCAACCTCCGAACCAACTGCTCATCATATGCCAGCGGCTCGTTCACCTGCTTTTCTAAAAACTCCCGCATTTCCTCATTTCTCTGCCGCCTTCCATCCCACTCTGCATCCTGTGCCAGAACATCCTGCCGCTGCTCCCTCAGTTTATGAATCTCATTCGCAACATCTCCATATTCCTTTTTGCCGTTCGCCAGTCGCAGGAGCTTCTGCTGTAACTCCTTCAGCCTGCGGTCAATCTCCGCAATCTGCTCCCCACTTTCACTCTCCAGCACCTCTCTGATATTCTTATCTAAAACAGGCAGGAATACATCCTTTCCGCCCAATACTTCCTGGATTGCCTTTACCACCGCATCCTGCAGATTCGATTCCTGAATAGTCGGTGCATCACATTTCTTTGGTCCATGCTCCACACGGGTGCAGCACCGCCAGACCGTGGAATGTTTCCCCCTGTTATTCCATGCAATCCTGCGGTAAATATCCCCGCATTTGGAGCAGTAAACAATGCTTGACAAAGCATACTTGCTACTATAGACCCGTTTCTTCCTTTTTGCCCCACTGTGGAGGTTTGCCCTCTGCACCATCTCCTCCTGAACCTGCATATAAAGGTCACGTGGAATGATTGGCTCGTGGCTGTTCTCCACATAATACTGCGGCACAATGCCATTGTTTTTGACCCGCTTCTTGGAAAGGAAATCCACTGTATAGGTTTTCTGCAGGAGGGCATCCCCGATATACTTCTCGTTCTGCAATATTTTCTTCAACGTTTCCGGCCGCCACTTTGCCTTTCCTGCCGCTGTCAGGATGCCGTCTGCCTCCAGGCTTTTCCCAATCTGTGCGAGGCTCGCCCCTTCCAGGTACTCCCGGTAAATCCGTTTTACAACCTCTGCCTCTTCCGGCTCAATAATCAGCTGCCCTTCCTCATCCTTCGTGTATCCAAGGAAACGGTTATGGTTGACCTGCACAAGCCCCTGCTGATAGCGGTACTGCAGCCCAAGCTTCACATTCTGGCTTAAGGACTGGCTTTCCTGCTGTGCCAGCGATGCCATGATGGTCAGCAGCACCTCCCCTTTAGAATCCATAGTATTGATATTCTCTTTCTCGAAAAGCACAGGGATATTCCTGTCCTTTAACTGACGGATGTATTTCAGACAGTCCAGTGTGTTCCTCGCAAAACGGCTGATGGACTTGGTAATGACCATATTGATTTTCCCTGCCATGCATTCCTCGATCATGCGGTTAAATTCCCCGCGCTTGCGGGTGTCAGTGCCAGATAGTCCTTCATCCGCAAATATCCCGGCCAGTTCCCATTCGGGATTTTTCTGTATATATTCCGTATAATGTTCGATCTGTGCCTCATAGCTTGTCGCCTGTTCCTCACTGTCCGTGGAAACATGGCAATAAGCAGCAACCCGCAGTTTTGGCTTACCCTCATCCTTTTCCTGACTCACAGCATGATATCTTGCCGGGATGACTGTCACATTTGCATTCTTGTTTATCAACCTCTCTATCCCTCGCTTTCTATCAGGCTGTAAGCATATTCCGCCTACAGGAACGGATCATCAAATGTCTGCTCCGCCGGCTTCGTATGAAACACTGTGGGAATCTGAATCTCCTCCTGCTTCTCAGGCTCTTTTATCCTGCCGAGGGCTGCCGCCCGCCTCATCCGTTCCTGTTCTGCCTTGTCGAATGTCTCCCTGTCTATGATTGCCGGATAATATTCATCCCCAAGATAATGCTTGTTTTTAAGCATCCAGCTGATTCCTCCGTGGAAAGAAATAACTCCTGCCTTTTTGCGGCAGTTGCCAGGCTGTCGCCTTCCAGATAAAACTGGAAAATCTGCCGTATCTGTCCTGCTGCCGCTTCATCCACCACGGCGCATCCATTTTCAATCTTATAACCAAACGGTGTATGACCCATTTACCTCACCAGCCTTTCTTTCAACGTAATCCCGCATTTCAGTTCAAACCCCACCTCTGTCCGGGAATATACTATAATCCGGTTTACATATTCTTCAAACAGTCCGTTGTCAAATGCAGTCAGCATTTCAGATTTTGATGCAAATTTCAGAAGCCTAGTGACCTCCTCGATCTTTGACAGATTCCCATTCATCATCTTTATATGGATATCTTTCTGTCCCTGCAGATGCTCCAGTTCCGCCGCCAGTTCATTTATTTCCTTGTTGAAAAGGGCAGGCTCCAGATAACCTTTCGCCATCAGCCCTGACAGCACCTGTCCTCTCTCCATGACCGCCTCAATCCTGTCCTCCAGTTCACTGACCCTGTGGCAGCTGCCTTCATCATCCACCCTGCGCAGGCTGTCCAGCAGCGGACGGAGGATTTTCCGGTGTCCATAAACCAGCTTATTCATCATCGTTGTAAATGCCGCCTCCACAGCATCGTTACGGATAAACTTCATGGAACATTCCCCTTTTTTCTCTATATGTCTGGAACAGCACCATGCAATGTACTTCTGGTGGGTGGAATAATGGATTCTCCTCTCGAACATACTTCCACACTCCGAGCAGACAATCCTGCCCGATAGCGGGTAACGGTTCTGATATTTGCTCCCACTGGTCACACCCTTTTCTTTTCCCCTCTGGCTGATGACTGCAGCCACCTCCTCAAATGTCTCCCTGCTTACGATGGCAGGATGGTGGTTTTCCATGTATTTTCCAACAGTCTGAATCTCATCATCTGCCAGCTTATTTTCCCCTGTTTCCTTTCCTTCCAGTACAATGCCTGATTTCCGATTCTGTCACATTACCTGTAATACCTTTCATAAATCCCTGCAATCTCCCCATCCGTTTTCTTGGCAGAATCACAGGCAAAAAACATGCCTTATATCCACTCTGCCGCCCAGTCAGCAAGTATTTTACCTGTTGCATTCGCCGCAAACCGCTTTCCATTCACAACTTTTGCGCCTGACGCCAGAGCCTGCATATTTGCCCCAGCTTCCCCAAGCGGGCTCCCACCGGATGTAGCAAAAGGAACTACGGTCTTTCCACTGAAATCATAGGCTTCCATAAAGGTATCGATAATGGATGGCTCACGATACCACCATACTGGAAAACCGACAAATACAACATCATACTGCGCCATATCCTCTACCCGGGAACGGATTGCCGGGCGGCAGTTCCTGTCATCCATTTCCACGGAACTCCTGCTGCCTTTATCCTGCCAGTCAAGGTCTGCAGGCGTATATGGATTTTCCGGCTCAATCTCAAACAACCTGCCCCCGATTTCTCCTGCCAGCCTCTCTGCCACTTTTGCAGTCACTCCGCTTGCACTGAAATATGCTACTAACACTTTACTCATTGTCAAAATCCTCCTTTTTGTTTTCATTGACTTTTCGTTTCATACCTCTTATACTAAATTTAAGTTTCTCATGTTCATGTTAATCATACTACTTAAAGTGCACTTTAAGTCAAGACTTTTTAATTTTTTAAGGAGATTTTTCATGCTATATACGGTTGGTGAAATGGCAAAAATTTTAGGCATCCCCCCTTCCACGCTACGCTATTATGACAAGGAGGGCCTGCTCCCTTTCGTGGAACGTTCCAGCGGCGGCATCCGCATGTTTTCCGACAAGGATCACGAGTGGCTGAAAGTCATCGAGTGCCTGAAGCAATCCGGTCTGTCAATTAAAGAAATCAGGAATTTTATAGACATGGCCATGCAGGGAGATGAGTCGTCCCTCACAAAGAGGCTGGCGCTATTTGAGGCCAGGAAGGATGCCGTAAAAAAACAAATAGAAGACATGCAGGAAACGCTTGAACTTCTGGAATTTAAGTGCTGGTATTACGAACAGGCGATACAGGATGGGACGGAAGAAAGGGTCCGTTCCCTGTCTCTTGACGAGATTCCTGGACAGTACAGGGGAATTCTCGAAAAAATGAGGACAGTTCGCACGAGTGCGCATCCTGCCCGGAGGGCTTTTATCTTATAGGAAAGTCTGTATTTTTACGCGTTAATGCAACACGGTCTTTCCTAATAAGATGAAAAAAAGAATGCGCGGTGCGCATTCTTCGTATGCTCATGGATTGCGGAGCAATAAACTTCATCTCCGCGAGCTGCCTTTCTCTGTTCCACTCTAAGAGTCTGAGCCCAGAATCTTATCAATCTCTGCAATCAGACGCTCCTTCACTGCTGGTTTCAAAAAATATCCTGCGGGCTTTAACTTTAATACCGCTTCGATATTGGCTTTGTTATTTACCGCAGTCAAAAAAATTACCGGGATATCCTTCATGTCTTCGTCCGCACGTATCATTTCCAAGGTCATCCTTCCATCACACACAGGCATCTCATAATCAAGCAGTATCAAATCCGGCCGTTTCTTGCCAATGGAAGTCATTGCCTGCGCTCCGGAAATCGCCAAGTTAACCTCATAACGTTCCTCTAACATGGCTTTCATGGTTCTCAGCGCTGTGCCATTGTCGTCAACTACCAGGATTCTCTTCTTACCCTTATCATCTTTCCGTTCCTCTTCCGCGTCTCGTTCCACTTCCTGTTTATCCAATTGAAGCCTTCTGCACACAGCATTCAAAATCACCGTGTTTTCTACCGGACGAACCAAATTTTCAAACTGGCCGTCTTCATAATATTTAAAAAATGTACTGCTCTCCTCTTTGGTTCCAATCGTCAGAACCGGGATGTCGGCATATTGGTCGCTTAAAAGGAAAAACATGGATGTATCAATGTCATATGCGCCAATCAGGCTGATTAAAACCAAGTCTGGGTTTACAATTTTTAACATCCCTTGCAAAACTTCTGCATTCTCTGAACAAAGCTGCACATGAAAAAACTGAGACAAGTATGTATTTGTTTCTTTTACCACACTGTTAAGCTTGCCTATCAATAAAATCTTTTTCACCTTTATCCTCCAATCACTGATTTATCTCTTCATCTGTTCTATCAGTAAATTCCCCAGTCGGTCTGCTTCTTCTGCATCCAGATTCGTCACTGCTTCTGCCAGCTTTCTGACATTCTGTTCCATTTCTCCTGTATATTCATATTCCTGCAATTGAAGCATCAGCTTGTCTGCCTGGTCAATGTCCATCTGCTGCATGCTGATGCGCACCATCTCCACAAGCGCCTGCACCACTGAAAAATCCGTCACTTCCTTGCGGACAGCAGTTCCGATACCAAAGACACCCTGTAATTTCTGTCGGTAACTGCGCCATTCTTCTAAAAATACGGATGTCACAGACATAATCACATTTATTTTACCATCTTTTGCCGCAAATTCCAATATTTTTGCAAGACCAGATAAAGGAAAAATGCCAATCGTTGCCGCCAGGCTTTTCATGGCATGTACCTGAATCCGGTACTGCTCCAGACCCTTCGGGTCTGTAACCTGCTCATATGCCTGTTGCAGATGGTCTGCTGCAGAGTCAATCTGCGCATAAAATTCTTTTACCGTGTATTCCAGCAATTCCATATCCGGCAAATGCACCCAAGCATAATCCCAATCCAGGCCGTCCACCTGCGGCAGCTCTTCCAACTGGCTGCTTGCTTTTACCTCGTTACTCTGACTGCTCTCTGCATTTCCCACTTCAACATGGACTTCCTGCAGCAATGCCTCCGGCAGCTGTGCTTTCATCATGCTTTCCAGCTTTTGGGGGACGATTGGCTTTGAAAGGAAACCGTCAAACCCCTCTGCCAGATACTTATCTTTGGCCCCGGACACTGCATTGGCAGTCAATACGATAACAGGCGTATCCTGACATGGGTAATCCGACAGTTCCTTCATGCAGTGAAGCGTTTCCACTCCATCCATTTCCGGCATCATATGGTCAAGGAAAATCAAATCAAAATGCTGTTCCTGTACTAATTTGAGGCATTCTGCTCCACCTGACGCCTCAGTTATCTGTATCTGCGTTTCTTTGAGGAGATTTCTTAGAACTTTACGGTTAACAGCGTTGTCATCCACAACCAATATCGCCGCTTCTGGCGCACAGAACTGTGTGCTGTAACTGTAATTTTCTGCAAGCTGATGCACCCTTGATTGGAAATCCCCAATCGGCGTATCATCTATAATCTTCTGTTCCAGTTCAAAATAAAATTTCGATCCCTTCCCATATGTGCTTTCCACATGCAGCCTGCTGCCCAGCAATTCCAGCAAACGGATGGTAATGCTCATGCCAAGCCCGGTTCCTTCAATATTACGGTTGCGGTCCGCTTCAATCCGTTCAAATTCTGCAGAAAGTTTCGGCAAATCCTCTTCCTTGATTCCAATCCCCGTATCCTCTACCTCAAACCGGAGTGCCGCCGTCTCCCCTTCCCTGCGGCATTGAATCCGAAACCATACCGTCCCCTCATGTGTGTATTTGACGGCATTCGTAAGGATATTGGTCAATACCTGGCGGATACGGACGTCATCGCCATACAGATGGGAAGGAATGGTGCGGTCTGCCTCGACCTCAAACTTTATCTCTTTTTGCCTGACCCGCTGCAGAGCCATATTGGACAAATCGTGTATCAAACTGCTGACGTCATATTCTACCGGCACAAGTTCCATCTTACCGGATTCAATCTTGGAAAAATCCAGAATATCGTTAATCAGAGACAATAATGTCTGGCCCGCCATATAAATATCCATCGCATACTCTTTGATATTCTCTTCCCTGGATTCCCGCAAAATCATCTCGTCCATGCCAAGCACTGCATTGATGGGCGTCCGTATCTCATGGGACATGTGCGCTAAGAATTTGCCTTTGGCATCATTGGCCGCCAGCGCCTCCTTCCTCGCCGCATCTGCGTCTTTTTTGGCCTGGGCCAGTTGGATATTCTGCTGCTCTGCCACCTTCACCTTTTCTTGCAGCAACTGTGCGCTTCGCTCCGCATTTGCCCGGTATTCTTTGGAAAGCTGCAAAGTCTGCATGACCGCCATCATAACGCAGAACACCGTCATGCTGTATTGGCCTGCCGCATTGCCATAGCGGTTTTCAAAAAATATATTCATCATCAAATTTGCGATTTCCCCTGACAGCAGCACAATCATGGACAGCACCGAAAGAACCGTCTGATAACTTCTGTTTTTGTAATCATACTGTATGAGGCTGGCAATCGCCACCACACAGACCACGGCTACTGCAACAGCAGATATATTCATCATGTCTTCCAGGTCTTGGATGTGCAGCGCCTGTAGGAGAATCTGTATGGCCGCATTGAGGATTGCGCCGCATAACAGCCAGGAAAAACGTTTCGGATATACGGTACGCAGATTCCTTTCAAAATATAAGGTCAAAAACAACGGCAGCAGCAATACTAAATATTCCTGCATCTCATAGGCTTCCTGCACGTTATAAAAAATATTTAACGTATCTGTTCCAATAAAATAATAAACCCCTGTGACCATCCCCGCCAGCCCTAAGAAAAACTCTCCCCTGACTGGCTGGTGGGTATAGTGCCGTATCAGCGCAAGCACGAACATGATAATTGTCATAAGTATTATCAGCAGACAGCAGCCTATGTCAATGATGTTATTTCCGACCAGCCCAATCACTACCATGTCCCGCGACTCAACTCTGACATCATTAAGGCATATCGCCGTGCCCGAGGAGAATGGGAACAAAGCAATCCATAGTTCCCCTTCCTGGAATGTAATGGGAATATCCACAAAATGTTCACTCTTTCCCATCATCTCTTTGGAAATCTCGTTCTCCATCCCATACTGATAAAGTTCCCCACCATTCAAAGCCACATAAACCCTGGCATCTGTTGTGGAAAAATTTATCGTAAGCCCTGCATATTCCTGGGGAAGCGTCTTTTTAAATATGAACGCTTGGCCAGCATTGCCGCCGGTATCTCCGGCATAAGGCAGATTCACATCCTGCCATTCTTCTGTCTGTGCAAATTCTTCCCATTCACGTAGCTTGTCCTTATCTTCCACATCCCGCCAGGACATTTCTCCCTCTTCGAGAGAAGCCATTGCCCAGCCCTCATTAAAATCATACTCGAACTGATCCGGCAGCAAAGACAGTTCCGCTTCCTGCTGCTGAAACCGCAGCAATGCGATTACCATGAAAATGAGTATACAGAGAACTGAAATTCCCGCTAATTTCCGTAAATTCTTCATCTTATCTTCCATCCTGATATATATTTCGTTTTACCAGTCCATGATTTCTTAATTTCCCTTACGGAATTTTTCATGCTTGTTCTGCAAAATACCTAAGTTTTAACAGAACTATTCCTCAAACCTTATACCTGTCGCTTTAAAGGTTCCATTACTGCCCTTTTCCACCGTGATTGTTCCATCTCTTGTTAAACCAGCCTCCTCAACCGTGCAGTAAAAATAGTAATAATCCCCTATAACATCCGGTATATCTATCCACGTAATATTTGTGATTGAAGGCTGCTTTTTGCGCACTTCAGTTAAATATGTTTCCACAGCAGCACAAGCTTTAGATAAACTTATGTCTTCATTATTTTGGTTGCGTTGTGCTATTTGTTCACTCGACCTTGAATTGTCTGCTCTATGTACCATAACAAACTCTCCTGAGAATGAAATGTCTTTCAATTCACTTGCGCTCATTTTGTTTCCATCAATGTCATATGAATCTCCGCTCTTGAATTGTCCTCTGACAAATTGTCCTTTACAACAAGTTCCATTATCATTTTCCGGCGGATACCAGGCCATTCCATAGCCGCTTGCTTTTCCGTTTTTTACCTCACCTATATACTGAATGCTTCCATCATTATAAAACAAAACCCCTAAATTAATTCCATATACCTTTGAGTACATTGGTTGAGTTATATAAACATCTGGCCCTTCTATTTTTGATGGATTTAATGTCTTATTTGCCATATAATTTTCCAAAATCTGTATTGCTCTATCCATATCTCCTTCCCTTTCGCGTATCTCAGAAGAGCTTTGATTTTTTACATACATTGTTTCAGCCACTAAATAGTCCGTATATCTATGTCCTTCATTCAAACTTACCAGCTGATCATATACCTGATGGTATTTTTCAGGATATTGTTTTCTTATTGTGTCATAAAGCCTAATAGAAGCCAGATATATCCCTCGCGAAAATAAATAGTCAGCATCTTTTTCTGCATCTGACAAGCGATTTTCCCTATGATGTTCATAGTCATAATTATCATCATGATATCTCTCTTCCGATAAATCACTGTATTCAACATATAATGTATCTATAAATGACTCAATTTTCTGGTAATTATTTTGTGCAATAAGATGCTGTGCTTTTTCCTCATCCGATAAACCATACTTGATATTATGAATAACGATTGACAGAATAACAGAAATTACCACCAGCGCTACCGCACTGGCAACAGATATGGTTATGACCCTCTTTTTCTTCTCAGCTCTTTTTGCTTCTGCTTTTAATTCTGCTCTTTTCCTTTCTTCATCTGCTTTTTCCTGCAAGAAACGTTCACTCAACTTCTGCTCAATATTTTCTTCGTTAAAATCTTCAAAATTATTATATTTACCATATCCACAGGACACACATTGAAGACTGCTATTTTTATTTAATCTGCCGCATGAACATATCCATCCGGCAGAATGTTCTTGCGGAAAACAGATTGCTTTGTCATTTTTTTCTTTCATATACGACAACATATCGCTTTCCGTATGGTCATTTGCAGAACCTGAGGAACTTAAAACGCCAATATCGTATTCAATAATATGCTCCTCCATAGGAGCAACTCTTTCTCCATTAATATACACAATCTGAAGAACCTCAACTTCTGTTCTTTGCAGGTCACATTGCTTAATATCTACTGCAAAACCAGCTGTTTTTGCCGGTTTAACATTTATATCTGCTTTCTTTACTTCCAAAAAATCTTCATTGCCAAATTCAATCCTGTCATCAAAACTATCGAAGCATAAACATTTCAATTTTATTGCAGTAATTATTTCCTGGCTAACATTGCTAAAAGAGAATATTAATTGTTTACCATCCTCAACATTTTTAATTTCGCAATTGACATTCTCAATATATGCATTCAAGTCTACCGTTCTATGCTCACTTTTCATAAATATATCACCCTTCTTTTCTATAAAATATTCAGCCTTTGTACCCTCGTTCCAGTTCTTTCAGCCTTTGGTTAATCCTTTTAGCTTCCTTTCGGTTAAACAGAAAGAAACAAAACCAGACTACTATAAAGATACCGCATGAGGACAAAAATTGCAAGACTGTCTGGATGATTCTGTCTGGATGAAAAGGAATCCAGCCTAAATTAATAGCGACAGGATAGAATACGCCCATGCCGACACAAAAATGTATGATAACTTTAATCAATTGAGAAGGACGGTTAAATTGATAAATGACAGCTGTTCCCCCACAGGCAATTCCTACAAGCATGGCGCCAACAGACTGCCTTGCAAAATCTTTGCATATTGACACCAATATTTCTTCCCCGCCGCCAATATAAAACGACATACACATAAGCACAAAAGAAGTACAGCCTATAGAAATACCATATAAGATATATTTCGTTACTAACTTTACGATATGTTTCATCCTAATCCCAGCCTTTCCTTGAAAATTCTCCGATATCTTCTGGAAATGTAATCGGTAATCCCATTGTCCATCACCAGTTCCATGGTTCCGTTGAGGCTTGCTTCTACATGGTCGATTTGCCGTATATTGACAATTGCTGATTTGGAAATGCGCACAAAATGATTATCCAAAATACTTTCCAATTCATACAGCGGCTTATCCAATACATACTTGCCTTTGTTTTTATCGTAGCAGACAATCTCCCTGCCTTCGGTGCGCACCAACGATATATCTTCCGCTTTGATAAAATAAGTTTTTCTTTCTTTTGCCGCAATCAATGTCTGGGAATCTGTTCCCTCTTTCTCTAACATAGAGATAATCTCAGCAATCGCCTGTGTCATTCTGTTTATATGAAGAATTGCGCACGGTTCCTTGTAATCTTCACTGATTTTGCATTCAACTTTCATCAGATATGCCCTCCTTGAACATTGTAACATAATCATACAAGGAATGCGTGCATTTCAGACATAAAAATCGACCTCTTATGCAACACAGACTGCCGCTCTCCCCTTCCCTATTGTCTATTTTCTAAATGCATACTAAAATAACGCTATCAAAAAAAGGGAGGAATTATGATGTCACAGGCAATCGTACAAGTAAAAAATCTGAATCTGTCCTATAAGAACATACATGCAGTCCAGGATGTCTCATTCTCTGTAAAACCCGGGGAAATCCTGGCTGTCATCGGACAAAACGGCTCTGGTAAAACCTCCACTGTAGAGTGTCTGGAGGGCTTACGCAAACCGGACAGCGGCCTAATCCGTATCTTTGGAAAAGACCCCTGGCTCAACCGCCGCAAAGTATATAAAGAAATGGGCGTTCAGCTGCAGGAAGCGGAATATCCCTTAAAAATCAGGGTTGAGGAACAATGCAGGTTATTTGCAAGTTTTTACGAGCGGCCAGCCGATTGGAATTTATTGCTGGCGCAGCTGGGCCTTAGCGACAAAAGGAAACGTCCGATTCACAAACTGTCTGGCGGCGAGAAACAACGGTTATCTATTCTGCTTTCCCTTATGGGGCGTCCGAAGCTTTTAATTTTGGATGAATTGACCACAGGGCTTGACCCGGAGGTACGGCAGAATATGTGGGTTAGCTTTGAGAATATAAGGAAAAGCGGCGTTGCCATTATCATGGTTTCCCACTATCTGGACGAAGTGGAAGCCCTTGCTGACAAAATTCTCTATTTGGAAAAAGGCAAACAGCAATTCCTTGGCACGCAGCAGGAATTCCGGGCATATGTGAAAAGTCAGGTTTCCCGGGATACATGGACAGAAAATCTTTCTTTGGAAAAACTCTATTTATTGATTGCACCTAAAACGACAGGACTAACAATGGAGGGAATATTATGAAGCGGTTCGCAGTTATCTGCAGCATGCAGTTACGGTTATTTGCAAGAGATTTTTTTAGCTTTTTCTTTACGCTTGTGTTTCCTGTACTAATGCTGCTATTGTTTGGCGGAATTTATGGAAATTCACCGATTTATGATGGCGCAGATATCAAAATGATGGATATTTCTGTGCCGGCATACTCCGTCATGGTGACAGGGGTCACCGGCTTAATGTCTCTGCCCCTGACATTAGCAGGTTATAAAGAAAAGAAAATTTATAAAAGATTTGATGCTACGCCGGTTGGCAAAAAAAGCATCATCGCAGCACAGATATTTGTCAATCTTATCATGACGCTTATGGGAATTGCCATTTTATTATTCGCTGGAAAAATTCTATATCAGATAAAAATAAACGGTACGTTTCTCTCTATCTGCGTAAGCATATTGCTTTCCATTACTTCTATGTTTTCCATGGGATTTCTTTTCACTGCTATCGGACGGGATTTAAAAAGCACAAACTTACTCTGTTATCTTTCTTATTTTGTGATGCTGTTTCTCTCTGGCGCGACCATGCCAGATATGCTGTTCCCCGATACTATGAAAAAAGTCTCTGCCATTTTGCCAATGACCCATGCCGTTGATTTAATGCAGGGAGCCTTTGCCGGAGACAGCCTCAGCCTGCATGGAAAGGAATTGCTGATTCTGGGGGCATTGACAGTGGTATGTACTGCTGCCGGCGCTGTTCTATTCAGAAAGAACGACTGGACAGATTGATTTGCGCCTATGCCAAAGCGTCTGTTTTACAACCCGGAAAACCGAAAAGTGCCAAAAAGAAATACTATACGCCCTTCCAAAGCCTTCGCGCCAAGAAATGGGAACTTATTTCACCAACCCCTTTTTCTTAGCATAATCACAGATAAATGAAGCAAATGATAATATCAGAAGCATAAACACAGACAATATATCCCACACATCAATGATAGGTTCTTCTATCATTATTGATAAAATTATATTGACAAAAAACATAAATGGGATGGCTATTAAAAAAGTAATTCCCAAAGCAACCAGTTTGCTTGTTTTTCCAATACGGTTAAACACTGCCGCTATTAACCACAGGAATACGATTGAAACTACTGCCATTGCCGCACCAAGAGAAAATACTTCTTTTCTTTTTAGGAAGCTGCTCAGCAAAAATAAATAGGGAATGATGAAAACACTCAGTGATATTAAACTGACCATTATTCCCCTTTTTCCCAATATGATACTTGGGAAGGATACCGCCCACGCAAAAACAATAGAACTAATCGGAATTAATGACCATGTTAAATTGCCGGAAATTGCAAGATTGCAGATAAGACATGCCATAACCCCCACCAAAAACGGTACTGAAAACAGAATTGAAATCATCACATTTTTAGACATGTTATTTTCATCCTTTCTTTTTAAAGACAGCAAATTTTCATTCACCTTCTCTTCATAGCTTTCCTTGTCAACATTTTTTCCGCTTAACAGCTCATTTACTGTTATTCCAAGTATTTCACAAAGTTCTAACATTATAGATGAGTCAGGCATACTCTTTCCTGTTTCCCATTTGGAAACGGCCCTATCTGTAATGTTAAGTTTTTCTGCCAACTGTGCCTGAGTCAGCTTTTTCTCTTTTCGGCATTTGGCGATAAATTTTCCAATCTCTGTCTGATTCATTATGTCCTCTCCTTTCGCTTTGAACAATACATCTAATTGTATTTCTATTACACAAGTTATCAGTTGAATAGGAAAAATTCAACCAATGGTTGGGAATATACCGTTTGCCCATTTCCAGTCGCTTTTCATCCCCTCAAAATATCCTTCTGTGAAACCAAAAAGCCATTGCCAAGGCAGATAAATATCTGCCAGGACAACGGCTTCTTCTCACCCTCAGCGATTTTATCGCTATCGGCGTTTCAGTTTGAAAGTATTCATCAGATTCTTCAGCAAGCTTGCCTGAGAGGAAAGCTCCTCGCTGGCAGCGGCACATTCTTCACTGGTCGCAGAGTTCGTCTGGACAACCGCCGAAATCTGATTCATACCCTCAGTAAGCTGTGCAAGCGCTACAGTCTGCTTCTCCACAGCTTCCACAACCATGCTCATCTGAGAGGTTACGTTCCCTGCATGATGGGCCGTCTGGTTCAACGAGTCAGTAACATCGCTCACAGACTGGCTTCCCTTGTTGACTGCATGGATAGAACTTTCTATCAAATCTTTGGTTGCCTTGGCTGCCTCATCGGATTTGGCCGCCAGGCTGCTGACTTCCTCAGCCACCACTGCAAATCCTTTGCCTGCAGTGCCTACACGCGCAGCCTCCACAGAAGCATTCAAGGCAAGGATATTGGTCTGGAACGCAATATTCTCGATTGTGGAAATAATCGTGCTGATTTTCTGTGAGGAATCGGATATCTCTTCCATCGCCGTATTCAGCTCCTTAACATGCTCCATGCTGATTCCCAATTGAGCTCCTGCCTTCTCAACATACTGACCTGCCTCCGCAGTCGCCTCGGACGTCTTCTTGGAATTCTCAGATATATCTGCAACGGTAGCTGTTATCTGCGCTACGGCGCTTGCCTGTTCGGTAGCCCCCTGCGCAAGCACCTGGGCGCTGCTGGATACCTGGTCAGAACCTACGGAAATCTGCCCTGCGCTGGCCGTAATCTGCCCCATTGTGTTATTCATCTGTCCCTGGATACTGTCCAAAGATTTCTTGATTGACTGGAAATCACCCAGATAATCTTCGATGGCATCATGGGTAAGATTGCCATCGGCAATCGAGCCAAGCACATCTCCAATCTCCCCGATATAAACCCGCATACGGCGAATCGTATCCTCAAAGGCCCGGCCAAGCATCCCTATTTCATCGTTCGTATGGATACCTGACTTTATCTCCACGCCGCTGCCTAGTCCCAATTCTCCAGTCTCCAAATCCTCTGCCATCTTGGTAATCCTACTGAGAGGAACGGATACTTTCAGCTTCAGGAAAATTGCAAGCAATATAATAGAAAGGAAAATAGCAACAGCTCCCACAATAACAGACAAGGTAACGCCAGTGGCTTTCTCCTCCTCTACAGTCTCCTCAGAGATACAGGCACAAATCAGCCCATTGACCTTTCCATCATCCCCTCTGGTAGGGACGTAAGAACACAGATAGGAATTGCCGGCAATCTCCGCTTCGCCCACATAAGCCGTTTCCTGTTCGAGCACGATAGCGCTCAGTTCAGGAGCAAGAGGCGTACCTACCACGCGCTCGCCATTCTGTGTCACCGTGTTATACTTACGCATATCACCCTCGAAAATCGTGAACTCACATCTCATAAGCTCTTTCAGTTCATCCAACATCTGATTCATATCCGTACCTTCGGGCACTCTGCTAAGTTCATGCGCCAACATATTCGTGCCATTGGTACAGCGCTCCCGCAACATTCTGGTAACCATGGTATTAAATACGCCGACACAGACAGACAATACCAGAACAACGGAAATTATCTGCGTGACAGCCACAACCAGACCTACTTTCAGCCCAATCCCCCCAAAACTCCTTCGCTTCCTGCCCTTTGGCATCTGTTTTCTATTCATCTTATGATTCCTCCGCTTTTGATATTGTTTTAATTAGCCCCTATGTATTCGCCATCTCACAGAGTTCTGCCAACATCTTCGGCAATTCTGTCTCCATGGTCTCATCTGTAAACTGGCAAGTCCCGACCTTCTTGTGCCCACCGCCGTTATACTTGAGCATCAGGCTCCCCACGTTGACTTCACTTGTCCTGTTGAGAATACTGTAACCTACTGCTGCAGAACAGCCTTTGCCGCCGCGCCCGCTTACAATCCATGCAGAAATATTCTGCTCTGGATACATGCTGTAAATCATAAAACGGTTGCCCGTGTAGATAGGGTCTACCCCCCTTAAGTCAGAGATAATGACATTTCCCTCTACCCTGGTATATTTCTTAACCATTTCCTTGAACTTCTCTGTCTGTTCCATGTACACCTCAATCCGCTCTTTTACATCTGAAAGATTGAGGATTTCTTCCGTGGACTTGGTACGGCACGCTTCCATCAATACCTCCATCAGACGGTAATTAGGAATTGTAAACTGTCTCCACCTTCCTAACCCGGTACGGGGATCCATCAAAAACCCTACCAGAATCCAGCCCCTGGGATTCATAACTTCATCTATCGTCAAGTTGCCGGAATCTACTTTGTCCACTGCTTCCATCATCTCGCCAAACTGCGGAAAACGTTGCTCGCCCCCATAATATTCATAGATAATCCTCGCACAGGAAGGTGTAATCCGGCTTTCCCCTTTATATTTCCCTTCCAATGCCAATCTCTCATGTTCACTTGAATGATGGTCAAACCATAGTCCGCATCCCTCCACATAAGGCACGTTTGCCAGACAGTCATTCTCATTTACCTCAACAAGGCCATCCTGCAAATCTTTCGGATGTGCAAATTTCCAACTGTCGATGATGCCAGCCTCTAACAGCAATGCACCACAAGCCAAACCATCAAAATCTGAACGAGTAACTAATCTCACTGCAAATTCCTCCTCACCATTATTTTAAACCTATTCAATATTATATCATAAATTAAAAAAGCTGCAATCATTTTCGATAATAATAAAAAAGAACCCTTAAAACAGTCGCTGCCTTAAAGGTTCCCTAAATTAAATTTACTCTTTCACAAATACTTCCTTGCCCAATCCGCACCAGGGGCATACCCAATCATCCGGCAAATCTTCAAAGGCTGTTCCAGCCGGAATATCATGATCCGGGTCTCCCACCTTGGGATCGTACACGTAACCACAAGGCTCACATAAATATCTGTCCATCTTGAATACTCCTTTTCTTTTTTAAGAAGTATGCCCATCATTTCATAATTTTATCTAAAGTTTCAAACAGTACCTCAATTTCAATAGGCTTGGAAAGATGCCCATCCATCCCGGCTGCCTTAGCCTCCTGTTTATCTTCCTCAAAGGCATTGGCAGTCATGGCAAAAATTGGTATAGAAGATAATTCTTTATTGTCAAGGGCACGGATTGCCTTAGTCGCTTCATAACCGTTCATTACCGGCATCCGCACATCCATAAGGATTAACTGATAATATCCAGGCTCAGATTTCGTAAGCATATCCAAAGCAATCTGCCCATTCTCTGCCACTTCTGCGGTAAACCCTGCATCCTCAAGAATCATTTTGGCAATCTCCTGATTCAATTCATTGTCCTCCGCCAGCAGGATACGTCCGGTGTGGCGTTTCTCTCCCCCGCTGTGCTCTTGCTCTTTCTCCTTTTCTTCCTCCTCTGCGCACACAATGGAATGCAGGCACTTATGCAGTTCTGAATAGAACAGGGGCTTGCTGCAGAATGCCGTAACACCTGCTTCTTTCGCCTCATCCTCAATATCCAGCCAGTCATACGCCGTCAGAAGGATAATGGGGACGTCCTCGCCCATTTCTTTGCGTATTCTGCGCGTAACCTCAATACCATTCATGTCAGGCAGCATCCAGTCCACCACATAAACCGTATAATTGTCTCCTCTGCTGACCGCCTGATGGGTGCGAAGCAGCGCCTCCTTGCCAGACAAGGTCCATTCTGCGCGCATCCCTATCTGCGTCAGCATATAGGTAACGCTGTCACAGGTATTGAAATCATCATCTATCACTAACGCACGGCAGTTCCTCAGCTGCGGGATATCCTGCTGTTCCTTCACCTCATTATTGAGGCGAAATGTGAAGCAGGCAGTAACCTCCGTACCATTGCCCTGTTCACTCTTGACGGAAATCGTACCGTTCATCATGTCTACTATATTCTTGGTAATCGCCATTCCCAGCCCGGTACCCTGTATACCGCTGGTGGTACTGCTCTTTTCCCGCTCAAACGGCTCGAAAATGTGCGCAACGAATTCATCGCTCATGCCGATTCCATTATCCTTGATATGGAATTCGTAAGTTGCATAGCCTTTGGGCGCCCTGGGCTTTTGGATAATCCTCATGCTGACCATGCCGCCGGCTCCGGTATACTTGACCGCATTGCTCAAAAGGTTCAGCAGTACCTGGTTCAGCCGCAATTTGTCACAGTAAATCTCCTCATCAATCACATCAACAGCATCAATATAAAGGTCGAGCTGTTTTGCGCGGATATCTGCCTGCAGGATACTGCGCAGACTGTGAAGGATATCCGGCAGGCTGCAAGGCTTCTCATCCAAATGCATCTTGCCGCTCTCAATGCGGCTCATATCCAGCACATCATTGATAAGGCTCAGCAAATGGTTGCCGGAGGTCATAATCTTCTTAAGATATTCCTCCACCTGTTCCTTGTCATCTATATGCGTGATGGCAAGCGCCGTAAACCCTACAATGGCATTCATGGGCGTGCGTATATCATGGGACATATTCGAGAGGAAAATGCTCTTTGCCTTGCTTGCCCGGTTTGCCTGCATAAGGGCATCTTCCAGCAATTCTTTCTTTTCCATCTCGTTTCTGGTCTCCTCATCCACGCTGCGGATTCCCAGGACAATCCCCTGCTGCTTATCCCATTTGCCTGTACGCACTATCTTTAATTGGAAATATTTGGTCTCTCCCTTTATGACTGCGCGGTAATTCACATAATGCTGCTTCTTCTCTGCCAGCTCCTTTCTGAGGTTTTCAGCAGAGACAGCCGCCCTCACCTCTTCCTGGTCGTCCTCATACACAAACTCTTCTATGTAACGCTCCATGCTCTCTGAAAATCGGATCCTGCCCTCGGCGTTAGGGGCAAACGCACGCCCTTCTTCCTCATTATGGCGCAAGGGAATGCCAAGGTCCATATTAAGTTCAAAACAGCCGACAATATTGTAGTCTATGCTCAGCGCATGGATAAGCTCCGTCTGCCGCCTTTCATTCTTTTCCTCCTGAAGCTTCTGCGCCGTGCAGTCTAATAAGAATCTCTGGTAATAAAGCGTGCCATTCTGCTCTATCAGCTTGATGCTGCCCATAACATGCCGCAGTTCTCCAGTTTTATGCCTTGCACGGTACTCTATGTTGACAGTATCTCCCTCTTTCTGCAGTTCCATGATACATCTTCTGAGTTTCTTCTTATCTTCTTCGACAACAGTGCTGGCAATTAAATCAAACCCATCTGCCATCATCTCTTCCACTGTCTCGTATCCCAAAATCTTCAACGCCGCTTTATTGGCGCTGACTACCAGCTTGCCATCTAAGGTATGGAGCATAACCCCACAGTCTATGGAGGTAAAAATCTTCTCCAATGTCTTATTCTTCTGGATAATCTCCTGCTCATACAGGCGCTCCTGGGTCACATCAATCGCCACGCCAACGGTTCCCATAACGCTTCCGTCCAAATCATACAGGGGGGATTTGTAAGTGGTAAGCGTACGCTCGCCAGCGCCCGTCTGGATGACTTCTTCCGATACGCAGGTTTTCCTGCTTTCCATAACCTCCCGCTCAGATTCAATGCACGCCGGGTCATCCTGTTCCACATCCCAGATATAGGCGTGTCCCTGTCCTTCCACCTGCTGCTTGGTCTTGTTAACCGTCTTACAGAAACTGTCGTTGACTTTCTCATGTATGCCATTCTTATCCTTATACCAGACAAGGTTGGGAACATTATTGATTGTAGCTTCAAAAAAGTGGCTGGTCTGCCAGGAATCTTTGACCATCTTACAGTTCTGCTGCCATCTTAAGAAACGGAACCGCAATTCATCCTCCGACATGGGGCAAATCCAGATATCCTTAATTTCAGAAAATTCCTCTGCCAAATCCGCAACCTGCTCTTTGCCCGCCAGCAAAATAAGCTCTGCCTCTTTGCGCTTCGCCCGAAGAACCTCCTGTACCGCCCCCTTTGCAGCCAGCAGCTGCAGGTCTGCCAAAATTACATCTGCCTTTGCAGCCAATGCTTCCTCTGGTATGCTGCTTTCCATATATTCATGAGTAAAATGTTCAAGAGGGGGCATTTTTTTGATAATCTCAAATGTTCTGCTCTGTTCGCCAAGCAGATAAAAATGTACGTGGCAATGGTACATGACATTTCCTCCTTATGATCAAATAATGACATGAATCATATTGTAAAATTATTCCAATTTAATTCGATTATACTTCACAAATCCCTTAAAAACAAGTCTCTCCTAAGCAAGGCCGCACATCTCGTCCAAAGACCTTAAGATTTCTTTAATCTCCTTCTCATCGCCGGGATGCTCTTTGACAATTTTCACAATATCTGTCTGTGCCTTCCTGATATTGGCTATCTGGCTTTCCATCGTGGCGCGCAGTTTCTGGCGGCGCACCAGCAGCTCATGCTTGACCTCCACCATTTCCTTCTTATCAAGCAACGCCTGCGTCTGGTAAATCCATACTTTGGCGTCATAAAGGCGGTAACGGTGAAGCAGCATCATCAGCTTATCGTTAAAATACTCCAGTTCTTCGTTCGTACTCTCGTATTTCTCCCGCTCCCGCACTTCCTCCAGATACTGCTCCCAGATATAATTGAGCTCATAGGAATTCTTGGCGTGGTATTTCTCACATGCATAATCCACCGCATTGGTCACATTGACATATTTGAAGGAAATCTTATTTAACAGCGTAATGGCACGATTGATATTCGCCTGCGAGCGTTTGATATCCACGCCATCATTCTGCAGCCGCCAGACCATGCCAATCCCTATCGCCGCCGCCACCAAGGTTGCCAAAAGAAACGGCAGCGTAATGTCAAAATGCAGCGCCATCCCCAGCACGATAACCGCTGCTGCCGCTGCCGCAAACACACCTGCCAGAACATAGAGCAATTTGCGCAGCAGATGGCTTTCCTGCTCCAGCGCCTCTTTGTAATAACGCCATTCTTCCCTCTCTCCCTCAAGATACTGCATATCCCGCTTAACCATTGTCTGATAGGATTCATTCTCCTGCAGGCGCCGGATAATCCCCGGCATCTGGTCCTGCAGCTGCTCCATCTGGGCAAACTGGGAATCCGAGATATTCCTGGACTTATTCAGGTAGTCATCCCGCGTCTGGTTCAAATCCCTGATATGCTTGGCAACTTCCTGGATTTCAGAAAATTCCTTCTCTGGAAGTTCTTCAATCTTCTGGATATCGGTCAGATAATCGGTCACTACCTTGTAATCCCGTTTGGTCTCCTCTAAAGCTTTTGCCGCCGTAAGAATCTGCTCACAATATTCCATCGCCGGATTGCTCTGCGGATTCTGGGAATCGGGGATCTTTTTATGTTCCCGCTCCCGTCCCTGTTCCTGAGCCTTAGGGGCGCTTCCATCCCACAGCCCATCTATATATTTTGGCCTTTTCTTTCTTCTGAATAATCCCATTTTACTCACTTTTCCTATACTCTGTTCTCAACTGCTGCAACAAATCTTCCACCATAGCTTCATAGCCTGCACGGTCCCCGGATGCTTTCATCTCCTGTATCCTCTGAAGTTCCCCGGCAAGGCTGCCCTGCCCATGCTGCTGACCCGGCTGATGTTCCTCCTTGCAGGTTAACGCCAGAAGATAAGCCTCACTGCTCTGCGACTGCTGCCCAACCTCATACGCCCGCTTATAACATTCCCCGGCGGCTTCAAACAAAAACTGCCTGGTATACAGCGTGCCAAGATTGTGCCAGACCCGCCCCTGAAAGAACATATCGCCCTCTTCCTCCAACGCCTTCTGGTATTCTATCCATGCCTTGCGGTATTTGCCGGACTTGAGGAAGCGGTCGCCCCTCAGTTTCGCCCGCTGCGCCGGGCTGGTACTTTCCAGATTCTGGACAATCGAAACTGCCTGGTTGATTTCCTTACGGCTGTAAAATCCCCCGGTTGCCAGAATCAGCTCCATGCAGAAGCCGCCGCTTTTTCCCTTCTCAATCCCTTCACGGACCTGGTCTGCAAGCTTTTCCATGCCGAGTTCCCCAGACAGCCATTGGCACAACGCCTCATGATAGAAGCTTTCCTCCACGGAGTCGGCATTATGGTATAGATAATAACACAGTTCCTCTAAGGAATACAAGCTTACGCTGGAATTTATAATCAGAGGCTTATCCGCCAGCTTTCCTTCACATACCCACATTCTGCCCATATTTTTCTCCATTCTGCATCTCAGATATATTTGCCGTTATAATTCAAAAGACCACTCCTGCCCTCTGGATGGGCACATCTGCCCCCAGCCCAAATCCTGCACTTTCAGCAGGAGTTTCTCATCCTTGCCGCCACAAATGTGCAGCAGCAGCCTGTTGCGCTCCTGCCCGGAAACCTCAAGCCCTGTCAGTTCCAGGCTCTCAATCCGCGCCTCCTTGCTCCCGGGCTCCTGCAGCCAGATTTCCAGCATTGGCCCGCCCTCCAGCAAGATACGCAGTTCCTTATCAACCTGATGGCGGTTGCTGCCCGCCTCCACCAACGTATAGAAGAATTCCACCTCTCCCCGGACTGCCCCCAGCATAATGTTCTGCCTGACCTTGTAGTCGCCGAAATATACGGTCTTCGCCTCGTCCTTATGTTCCTGCAGAAGCCCGGCATAACAGGCGCCTTTGGTGTAGAGGTTCTTGCCCTGGAATGCCCTGCGGTTGCGGCAGATTAATTGCAGGGAATCCTTCATCCAGTCTCCCTCGAACCCGGAACCGATAAGGTAAGCTGCCGTCACTATCCTGCCCGCCAGCACCGCTTTCACCATCCCGGCAAACTTCATGTCACGCTGCTCATGGTTTTCCGGCAGCTTGCCCAAAAATGCCTCGCCTACCTCCACAACCATCGGTTCCGTCTTGCGGTTGCAGGAAAGCAGACGGCAGTATACTCCATTCCCCTCCTCCTCCAGCAATAACACCTGCTGGTTCCACAAGGACGGCTCCTGAGATACGACATAGGCATAAAAACTCTCCCGATGGTCCTGAATCTGTATCTGCTTTTCCGTAAATCCCAGTTTCTTTGCAAAACGCTGCAGAAAATCTACGGCTTCTTCCGTCACCTTTTCCAGGGAAAAGACGCACTTAGTGACTGCCGCAATCCCCTCAGCCGGCAGCGCCAGGCGCAGCAGTTTGCGGAAAAACACGCCCAGCAAATCTTCCGCCGCATACTCGCGGTCCAAGGTGACAGTCTCTTTCCGAAACGCACGTTTTAGCAGGTCCGCGGCATAATATCCTTCCCCGGACTCTGCCAGCCGCCTGCCCTCCTCGCCAAAGCACCACTGACCGCTCTGTTTGCGCTTACAGATTGCCGTGGGAATCAGATACATTTCTGATCCTGCCAGCGTACTCTTCGTCTCCGGCTCTGCAAGCCCGGCATGGTAACAGCTAATCTGCATCCATTGCCGCCCTGCTTCTATTCCAATATACCATTCCTCTTTTGTCGGTCTCATTTCTACCTCCATGGCAAATCACAGCTTATTTTTATGTGGCTACAGCAGCGTAAATTCCTGATTCACCATCTCATCCATCAATCCGTATGTCTCCATCTGCTTGTGCAGCGTAGCCTCATCCTTCATCTGCCATGCCGCCATCATATCATCTATGAGAACCGGACGGCTCTCCTCGCCGCCGCCATCCAGACGCTGTTTTTCAATCTGCCCGCTCTCAGTTACTTTATATTCCCCATCTATCTCCTCTTTGATATAATAGGGGATATTTTCTTCATAAAACAGAATAAACTCTTTGGCAAAAATCCCCTCGTACATCTGCTTCATTTCGCATTCCAGATATTTGGTATAGCCCACGGGAAGGTAGTTGATAAAGACTTTTGCCTGCGGCGTGGTGCGGTATTCCACTACAGCACGGTCGTGGAACATATATTTCTCCTGTATTTTCCTGGGAAAAGACTGGAAAAATGCAAAACAGCATTCCTCTTTCACCAGTTCCTCCAGAATGGGCGTTGCCAGTTCCCATTTATCCTCCGTAACCTCTTGCTCCTGGGCGCACCACTTCAAGAATGCCAGCCTGCAGACACGGTTCAGTTGATGGCCCCGGCGCAGCAGATTTGCAATCCGCTCAAACACATAGGTTTCCACCACGGCATCGCGGACCAGGTACAGATGCGCCATCTGGCTCACATAGGCCAAAATCACCCTATCTTTGCCCAGGTTCTTCACATAGCTCTCAAATACCTGCGCAAGCATGGCTGAGAAATCCCCGGTATACAGGTAACGGCGCAGACAGCGCTCCTCCAATTCATAAGTGTCCAATTCAAATCCGCGCGCGGAATCCCAAAGTTTTAACATCTCACCCAGGCTTCCCTCAAAATAGCGGATAAGATACAGCAGAATCCGCTCATTGTATTTCCCCTTAAGAAATGCTTCCCGACAGAGCCCCAGCACGAAACTGTCTGACTCTTCCACTTCCTCCTGCTCCAATTCATCCATTTGGTGGCAGATGACATACACCAGCTTAGAGGGAGAAATATACTCAATGCCATAACGGACGAGAAGCTCATATACACGCCGGTAATGACGTCTTGCCACCAGAAGCCGCATAATCTTCTCCCGCTCCCTGCTGCCGAGATTATCAAAGGAAAGATTCAGCAGAAATTCATCCAACGCCTCACCAGTATAATTATCGTAATAATAGGCGACCATCTGCGGGCGCAGTTCCTGGCGGTACGCATCGCTGACTGCCGGTAAATCCACCATCATGCGCAGGTATCCAAGGTCTTCCTCCTCGAAGGTCTGCCAGATTTTCTTCTTATCGAAATATTTCAGCAGATACGGCAGCTTATCAGGCGCGCACGCGATGCCACGCGCTAAGAATTCCTCGCTGTCCAAAAGCGGCGTTACCTTCACCTCACCATCCGGCACAAAACGTCTGCCCTTGGCATCTTCCAATAATATCTGATAGGCGCTTCCGTAAATCTGCACATAGGCCTTGCCATGGACAATGGGCGCTACCTGCTCTTCCTTGAGGCAATGCTGGCAAAGAACTACATTGCGGGCATGGGGATTATCGCACAATACCTCACACGCAAAGAGCGCCTTCGCCATATGCCCCGCCCACTCGGGCGTCAAAAGTTCCGGCTTTAGGACCTCTTTGTAAACTGTGGCAAGCGCGCGGTCAATCCTGCCGCCTTTCAGCTGCTTTAAGGCAAATTCATGGATGTTCCTGCTGTAATGAGGCCATACATTCTTCCACTGGGACTTATTCTCAATCATCGCCTGATATAGCAAGGATTCCGCTTCACCGCCGAAATTGCTGTAAGACTGAAAATACAGAACGATCTGCCTGGGCAGCTTTGCCATCTGTTCCTTATTGGCAGAACGCACCCAGGCTTCATGCAGGCCGGCAATCCGCAATTCCTGCGCCACGCCCAGCTGGTACCATTGCCAATAATCTTTGCCATAGCGCTGCCCCTTGATACAATAGCTGCATACTGCCTGCAAAGATTCCCGACCTGGATTTGCCTCATAACAGGCACAGAGGATCTGATACCAGATGGGCTGATAGACCGGGATGTCCGGCAGCATTCTTACAACCTGCTCCGCCAGCCCCCTGGTCAATGCCTGATGCTTGACTGCAAAATTGAGTATTTTCTTCTCGAAATCCGTGATGCGGTTCAGCAGGTAAGGCTCCTTCTCCAATATCCGCAGAGCCTCCAGATACAGCAGTACGCTCTCATTGCCCTCCCGAATATACCCGACCACGGTCTCCAGCTTCCTTCCCTTGCTGTAATTGAGGTCCTCATCCAGGAACAGCAGTATCCACAGCAGCAGCGATTCTTCTCGGTTCTTATGAAAAATCTTGCGGATTTTGCCAGTACAGCGGTTGACATAACCCGTCTCTGGGTCCCTGAGGGTCCGCAGGTACAGATAATACGCATACAGGGGCGTCTCCTTGTCTATTTTGTTGCGCGGAAATGAATCCAGCACCCATTCTGCCTCCTGCCGCTGCTGGTTGGCAAAATACACCTGTGCTTTCGCCAGCAGATACCAGTGATTGCCCGGCAGCAGCTCCTGCAGTTCTGCCAAAATCTTCAAAGACTGCTTCGCCCATGTGCCCGTGCCTGTCTTGTGTGTGCCAAAGTTCAGGTAAGATTGGGCAAGCTGAAACTGTTTTTTCTGGATTTCCCAGACCGGATGCTCCTGCAGTATGGATTCTCTGGTAACGCAGACAGTAACCTCCTCTTTCTGGAACGGCGTCTGCAAGGTTATCCTGCCAAAATTCTTGCCGGCATGGAGAATATTCACATCAATCAGGTATTCCAACGTTCCGTGGCTGCCGACAAAATCTTCATCCGTCATACGCGTCTTGGCGGGCTTGAGCAGTTCCCCGTCGGAAGATACCTCAATCGCAAGATGCCCCCATTCCTCTTTGTGCAGCACAATCTGCTGCTTCTGGGTCTCTGATACGCCATAGAACTCCCGCTTCGCTTCTTCCACCGTGAACCGCACCCGCTGCTTCTTACGGGAGGCAATCAGAAATTCCTCCACCTGCGCCCGCGTACACGGCCTGCGGCACAGCCCACGGAAAATCAAATGCTCCTCGCTCTCCCTGGGCGTAAAAATTGCCGCAAACCTGGGCTGTGAAAACGTCTTTACCGCCTCATCATAGGAGATACGCGCCAGATTGGCAAATTCAAAGCTGCTCTTTATCTTCCCCTGGGAACTGGTGGGGTAATCCTTGCAGACAGATACCGAAAAAGGCAGCACATATTCTCCCTGGCTGCTGATGATATGGAACTCCCCGCTGTGGGTATCCCCAGCCAGAAGCCCCTCGCTGTGAAATTCAAATTCCAGCTTTGCCGTTGTCCCCTGAAATTCTTCCTGCAGGCACTTCATCCTCAGGCTGGTGGCACAGACCTTACCCGCTATGGGGATGCTCTCACTGCTCTTTATCGTAAACTCGCCGCTATAGACCGCGCCCTCCAACATCTCAATTTCTAATTTCTCCGGGATACATTGCAACAGAGAAACTTCACGGTAACATTTCCCTGCTGCCAACTCTTCTATTTTCTTCTGCAAATCGTCACCTGCTTGCTTTTTTATCGTGATTCGTTATAATGGAAACAGTTGGTTTTATTATAAACGATTTAAATGCCTGTGTAAAGAAACGGAGGGGATTTTTGATGATTCAGCACAAAGACCATTTTCACGGAAGTGACTTAGAAAAAATCGAACAGATTTATGGGATTAAGAAGGAAGAGATTACCAGCTTCAGCGCCAATGTCAATCCGCTGGGCATTTCTCCGCTGCTGCGGGAAGAACTGGCAAACCATATTGACGATATCACCGCCTATCCAGACAGGGAATATACCTCCCTGCGCAAATGTATCGCCGAATATACAGATACCGATTATGAAAATATCATTATGGGCAACGGCTCCACCGAGCTGATTTCCCTGTTCATCCAGATTGAACGCCCGCAGAAAGCGTTGATTATCGGTCCCACCTACTCGGAATATGAGCGCGAAATTGCCCTGGGCGGCGGGACATGCCTGTATTACCCCCTGAAGGAGGAGCAGGACTTTGCTTTCGATGCGCAGGATTTTACCTCCCACCTCAATGAGAGCATTGACCTTGTCGTTATCTGCAATCCCAACAATCCGACCTCGGGAGCCATCCTGCGCCGCACCATGCGCAAAATCTTAGACGTCTGCAAACAGAACGATATCTTCGTGATGGTGGACGAGACCTATGTGGAATTTGCTGATAATTATCAGGAAATCACTTCGGTTCCGCTGACCGCATATTACAACAATATCGTCATCCTGCGGGGAACGTCCAAATTCTTCGCCTGCCCCGGTCTGCGCCTGGGCTATGCCGTCACCGGGAACCGCGACCTGATGAAAGAAATCAACACGAAGAAGAACCCCTGGACCATCAACTCCCTGGCTGCAATTTCAGGTGAGATTATGTTCCGGGATTCCTCCTACATTGCGCGTACCCGCTCTCTGATTTCGCGGGAACGCAGCCGAATCTTTGACTTGGTAACAGCCGATGACAGGTTCAAGGCATATCCGCCCAGCGCAAACTTCATGCTGGTGCGCCTTCTCGATAATACGCTTTCCTCCGGGTTGCTGTTCGACCAGATGATCCGGCAGAAGATGATGATTCGCGATTGTTCCACATTTCCGTTTCTAGACAATAAATACATCCGTTTTTGCTTCATGATGCCGGAAATGAACGATAAGCTCCTCTCCTGCCTGTTTAAAAGAAATAATTGAGAATCAGATTCACCACCGCGATGATGATAAAACTGATAATAATCGTTATGCAGCCCCTCAAAAATTGCTTCATACGTTAATACCTCTCCGCTACGCTCTTATATGTAAGGTTTTCGCCGCCAACATCAAAGATGGCGTAGGTACGATACTCTCCTCTTTTGGTTAGGGTAAAGTCTTCCGCCAGGGTTTTGCAGCCGTTAGTGCTAGATCCAACCCAGGATACCTTGGTCCTCCAGGTGCCATTGTCGTTATATTGCAGACGCATGGTCACGGTCACGCGGCAGACCTTTTTCGCCATTGCGCTGGCATAAACATGGGCATTGTTCCCACTGATGGCAATATCCGCGGTAATTGATGACGTATTAATGTACTGTGGGTCGATGCCGCTGTCATCCCTCTTCACTGCCCTCGCCTTCCGCGCCACATCCGGCGTCACCTCCTGCGCGGAAGCATAGCTGCCGGCAGGAAGCGCTACCAGAATCGTAAGCAAGGTCAGCGCTGCCAGCAGTCTTTGTCTCCATCTCTGTCTCATCTTTTGTTCTCCTTTCCAAACTGTTTCTGCGAGTAAGATTTTTACCCTCTATAATAGTAACAATCCAGCAAGGCGAAACATGACACTTTTTGTCGAAATTTTTTATTTTTTTCATTGATTGCAATTCATTCCCCGGGAAACAGCACTGCAGAGCGTTCAAATTTACTTCTTGCATATGTTCCGACAGCATGGCAGATAAGCCGCATAACGACACCATAGCGTTAAATGGCAGCTTCTGGCATGGCTGTAGGTTGTGATTTTGCATAGTTGCTTGCATTTAAGTTACAAAAGGCGGGACTAAGCCCAAATAACAATGGGCACTATGGGGCAGGCTTTACTCTGCTATCTGCAAGCCCTCCGCCATAGCCAGAAACTCTTCTTTGGAAAGATTGCCAGTAAATATTAGCATATACTCTGCATTGGAAAGAATGAAGTTATCATTATCGGAATCTTTGACATAATAGCCCTCAAACTCGCCCACCTTGACCTGTTCCATGTCTTTCCTGTTGGCAGTTATGTTTCCTAAATTTTTATTATCCTTCATACTCTGTCTAAAAGTAAATGTATCTTCCTCTTCATTAACATAATACAAATAATATATTCCAATACTCTCGTCAAATAACTCTTCCACCAACTGATACCCCTCAGGTATCTGTGTCAACTCATATTTCTGAAATGCCTCGTCTGAACGTTTTGACCCCTTTTCTCTATTTTCTATCTCCACATAATCTCCATGCTGCTCCATCCAACTGTCATGCAGCCAGACAATAATCGGATTCGTGCCGCTGACTGTCGCGCCAAACAGGCACACCATCAATACGACCATGGCAAGGACTGCCCTCCGGGAGCGGATGGGGCGCAGCAATGCCAACATGGAAAATTCCCGCTTGTCCTTCTTCTCTGCCTTGTCTGCCATCTTCCCTGTGCGCAAAATTTCTTCCATGGAATGCTCGAACTGCGGCGAAAACTGATGCTTGGGGAATTCCTTAGGGCGTTTCTCGTACTCCTGTTCTACCATCTGCGAGAAAGCTGCTTTCAATAGTTTGTCCATCTCGTCACTGTCCGTGCTCTCCATTGCATCCGCATTGTCCACGTTATCCATATCATCCTTGGATTCCAGAATTTCCTTATCCTCCATATCTCCCTTGGATTCCAGGATTTCCTTATCCTCCATATCTCCCTTGGATTCCAGGATTTCCTTATTCTCCATATCATCCTTGGATTCCAGAATTTCCTTATTCTCCATATCATCCTTGAATTCCAAAATTTCCTTATTCTCCATATTATTTTTAGCTTCCATGCTTTCCTTGTTCTTCGTACCATCCATGGTATCCGAGCTGCCCATGTTCTTCATGCCGTTCACGTCCTCCTTATTCTTGATATTTGCCCATCTTCTCCCCTTATCATAGTAACAATCCAAGTGTCACAAACATGACGCTTTTGGCGAAAAAAATTTCAAAAATAATCATTTCTATCTTTTCCCCAAAAAAACATCTGTTTTGACCCCTTATATTGTTACTATTTATAGGCAAAAGCTTTTCCTAACATTTGACAGAAAATCCCCCGGACACATTTTGTAAGCTAAAGAGAATATTACCACGAATCATCATTTAAGGCAACGGCAATAAGAAAAGTTAAAAGATAATCCATGGTAATTATTCATTGGCAAAACAGTCATAACAAACGTTTTTATCCTTATATTTTTTGGTTATTATTCACAAAATTTAATATCTGTAAAATTTTTTTCTATAAAAAGCGTCATGTTTTGCTAGTTCTAATTGTTTCTATTATAGAGGGGCGATTTATACATAAATTGCGGGAAGCCTCCGGAACGCCTTTTGATTCCGGGGGCTTCCTACTGCTATAGGGCAAAATACACTAGTACAACGAGACAAGACACTAGTGTAGTGACCTGTTGATATTTGATAAAATCACGCAGTATATTCGCTCATCTGCAAGGCGAATTTTCGACAGCGTAGCGGTGGCGGTTGTCACAAGGAGGGACCCGCTTGCGGGAGGATTCCTTATGATGTACGACTAGAAAATCCAACGAAGCAGATAGGCGGATATACAAGTGAGTTTGACTAATTATCAGCAGGTCGCTACATTAGCTGTTTCACAGACCGTATTCCTCGTACAGCCTGTTCTGGTACTCTTCATCCTCGATACTCTTTCTCAGGTCTTCCAGGCGGTTCTCTGACAGCAGTTTTCCATATAACAGATTCAGGCGCTCTTTTCCCTGCTCCACTCCCTGTTTTATCCCCTGTTCCACTCCCTGTTTTATCCCCTGTTCCACTCCCTGTTTTATCCCCTGTTCCACTC
>CAJTYM010000002.1:43016-139492 GCA_910583835.1 uncultured Lachnospiraceae bacterium
CCACTCCCTGTTTTATCCCCTGTTCCACTCCCTGTTTTATCCCCTGTTCCACTCCTGCCTTATGCCCCTGCCTGTAGGACAGTTCCTTCTCGCTCTTGATGTGCAGTTCCTCATTATATTCAAATATGCTCACTTCTATCGCCTCCGCTCGGTTCTTTGACAGAAAATCTGATAAGATTCCATTCCTTATGCAATAGTCCACTGCTTTCCCTACTGCTTCCGGGAACGGCATTTCCTTCGCATACTCCCTCACTTTCTGGACATACTGCGCATATTCCCCTAAAATCCGGCAAGCCCCCAGCAACTCTGGGTTATGCCCGAAGTTAATGTTGTAGACTGTTACGCACAGTTCCAACCCCATCTGCCCATCCTCCACAGGCGGCTTCTTCCCATAGGCAGATGACAGCCTGAGCGTCTCCCTCTCTGGACGCAGGTCCGTCCCATTATAGAACACGGCAAACTTCGGTGTCGGGATTGCGACCAACTCCGAACCGTAAAGGTTCGCATCTTTCGTGAGCCCCTGCAGCACCTTCGCCACGTAAAACAAATCCCTCAGGGGCATGTTAGGGTTGGCTGTAGACTGGTGCTCGTAAAGCATCAGTTCCCAATCCAGCACGAAGGAGATGTCATTCTTGTAATTCATGTAGACGGCATCCTCCAAAGTGGTGACTTCCAGTTCTTCCGTGTCCGTATAAGCTGTGCCACCCAGTGCATTGTACAGGCTCAGCAGGCTCTCTTTCTCTGAAAAAATTCGCCGGAACACCGTGTCCTTATAGTTGCGCTGTACGTTCCTATTGTCCCCTTTATCCATCCATTGTCCTCCTTATGATGTTCTCTGCCCGACATGGGCGTTCTGCAGATACCGGAGGACTTCTTTCAGAGCCTCCAGCCATTTGATATGTTGCTATTGTCTAAAGCATGGATTTTCTGAAATTCCAGATATGATAGATTGCCAGATTTGTTTGCCAGAAAATACTCCTAACGGCAGCCTGAATGATGTGGCAAGCTGCCTGAGGGGTATGCTTTTAATTAGCTTATCATGGATTTCTTAAGTTTGCAATTATTTTGAAGATTTTTCTTTATAAACCATATTCCTCGTACAGCCGATTCTGGTACTCTTCATCCTCGATACTCTTTCTCAGGTCTTCCAGGCGGTTCTCTGACAGCAGTTTTCCATATAACAGATTCAGGCGCTCTTTTCCCTGCTCCACTCCCTGTTTTATCCCCTGTTCCACTCCCTGTTTTATCCCCTGTTCCACTCCTGCCTTATGCCCCTGCCTGTAGGACAGTTCCTTCTCGCTCTTGATGTGCAGTTCCTCATTATATTCAAATATGCTCACTTCTATCGCCTCCGCTCGGTTCTTTGACAGAAAATCTGATAAGATTCCATTCCTTATGCAATAGTCCACTGCTTTCCCTACTGCTTCCGGGAACGGCATTTCCTTCGCATACTCCCTCACCTTCTGGACATACTGCGCATATTCTCCCAGCTTTGGGCACAATCCAAACAGTTCCGGGTTATGCCCAAGGTTAATATTGTAGACCATAACGCGCAGTTCCAAATCCGGCTGTCCCTCCCCCATAGGCATCTTTTTCCCATAGGCAGATGACAGCCTGAGCGTCTCCCTCTCTGGACACGGGTCCGTCCCATTATAGAACACGGCAAACCTCGGCAGCGGAATTATGACCAGTTCCGAACCGTAAAGGTTCGCATCTTTCGTGAGCCCCTGCAGCACCTTCGCCACGTAAAACAAATCCCTCAGGGGCATGTTAGGGTTGGCTGTAGACTGGTGCTCGTAAAGCATCAGTTCCCAATCCAGCACGAAGGAGATGTCATTCTTGTAATTCATGTAGACGGCATCCTCCAAAGTGGTGACTTCCAGTTCTTCCGTGTCCGTATAAGCTGTGCCACCCAGTGCATTGTACAGGCTCAGCAGGCTCTCTTTCTCTGAAAAAATTCGCCGGAACACCGTGTCCTTATAGTTGCGCTGTACGTTCCTATTGTCCCCTTTATCCATCCATTGTCCTCCTTATGATGTTCTCTGCCCGACATGGGCGTTCTGCAGATACCGGAGGACTTCTTTCAGAGCCTCCAGCCATTTGATATGTTGCTATTGTCTAAAGCATGGATTTTCTGAAATTCCAGATATGATAGATTGCCAGATTTGTTTGCCAGAAAATACTCCTAACGGCAGCCTGAATGATGTGGCAGATTGCCTGAGGGGTATGCTTTTGGTTAGCATATCATGGATTCTTTAGGATTGCAACCACTTTGAAAATTTTGTTACTATTTTTGTGAATTTTTGTGGCTTTTTTCCATAAAAATACGCATTTTTCAAATTTTATAAATCTTTTTATAAAAAAGCGTCATGTTTTGCCTTCCCAAACTGTTACTATTATAGAGGGGCAATTTATACATAGATTGCAAGAAGCCCCCGGAACGTTTTTTGCTCCGGGGGCTTCCTGCTATTTCGGATATAAAATGTCCATTTTCCAGTTCTTTCACAAATAGTTTCTTCACACCTGAACTGCTTACCTAATATACCTAACATGCTCACTAAAACATTGTCCTTTTTATAAGCTTGTTAAAATATTCATCTTCGCACATGGTTTCTATCACTTTCATTCTATTCGTTTCATTAGACAACAAATCCATTTTCTTTCCTATTATTCCTAAATCATTTCTCACCCTATAATAATCTAACCCATATTTTTTCAATATGCTTTCCACAACATCAATTTTATCTACCGTAACCTCTGAGATACCAAAATCTTTTATCTCATTTAACGTCTCTAAATAGCTGATAATAATTTCTTTCCGTTTATAAATGTCATCCACTTCTTTTGATGGGTCTAATTTCAGAGTAAAAGCTTCGACAAGGAGATTACAAAATGACAAAATTTCCTGCTGATTAACAACGCTTTCATATTCCTCTGGGTTATCCTTTGACAAAACATTTTTGCCGACACTGTCCAGCATAATGTCCATTTTTTGAATCAGAGCTTTCATCTCATTGACGGAACTCTCAATTTTCCTGTCCTCTTTTTCATTCCTCAAAAAACTCAGATAGTTCTTAAACATATCAGCCCATTGTTTGCTGATAAATCCTTTGATATCCGATGATTTCTCAAATTCCTGGATGGGCAAAGTTACAATTCCCTTTATCTCTTTGATGAATCTGAAAACGTTTATATTCTTGGTCGTGGGAAACGCTACGGCTCTGTTATCCTTTTCAATAGACTCATAATTGGCATCGTATACACCGTATTCCGCCATAACTTTTTTGTCTATCATTACAAAAATGGGAATTCCAGATTCCACACCCGCCCGGAATTCATTGTGCGTAACAGACATATACTCCTTAAATTCATCCTTATCCTCCCCGCTGGCAGCGCTTCCGTATTCTCCGCCAATAATAAGAATGACCATATCAGAATTCTTCATAGACTCATAGCACGACGTATCTAAGTTCTTTCCAGGCGTATACCCAACATCCCCATCTTCAAACAACACTGGCTCATAGCCATATGAGCGGATAAAATTCGACAAATCTTCTCTGATATATTTTAAATCATAAAAAGTGGAACTAACAAATATTCTTGGCTTCATACCCCTTACCCCCTTTGCCCTATTTTTTACCATTATTATACAGTTTTCCACATAATTTCTCAATTCTTTTTCAATAATTTATAAAAATCAAAAACAGAGAACCGGCCACTAATGAAAGTGATAGGTCCTCCGCTTTTGATTGTGCTCTTATTCCCACTTGAATAAAATAATCCCGCCAATGCAGACTGCCATTCCAAGCACCCTGCGCCATTCAAAAGGCTGCTTTTCCACGCCAAATATGCCGAAAAGTTCAATCAGATAGGCAATCAGCAGCTGCGAGACAACAATCAGCATCACTGCCTTTGCCGGTCCCAGCGCAGCCATGCTCTTGATTACCGTGTAGGTAATAAACGCCCCGATTGCCCCGCCCAACAGCATATACTTAGGCTGTATCTGCAAAATCGCCGTAAAGCTGCTACGGTCTGTAAAAAGCCAGGCAGCCAGGCAGACGATGAGGGCGGAAAACTGTACCCAGCTTGTGCTGACCCACATGCTGCTCCCTTTCGTTACTTCCGTATTGAATACGCCCTGTATGCTCATCAAAGCCCCAGACAGAAGCGCAATAAAAATTCCAATCATTGGTTTCCTCCTAAAAAACTCTTTCAGATAGGATAACCACAATTATGAATTACTATACCTTTATAATATTTCTTTTAATATTCTAACCATCTCATCCACATGCTCTTTTTCAATCACCAATGGCGGCACGAACCGCAGGACATTGCTGCCCGCCGTAATCAGAAGCAATCCCCGTTTCAGCGCCTTGCTGCTCACTTCCGCTACCGGGATCGAAAGTTCGAGCCCCTGCATCAGCCCTTTGCCCCTGCGCGCAGCGATGCAGCTATATTCTGCTTTCAGCAATTCCAACTGCTCCTCCAGATAACTCCCAACTTCCTTAACGTGCTCCGTAATCTTTTGCTGCGCAAAAATGTCAAAAACCTTGCTGACTGCCGCACCCGCAAAAGGATTGCCGCCGTAAGTGGTCCCATGGTCCCCAGGCTTTAAAGAAGCTTCCGCCACCTTTTCTGTCATCACGAAAGCTCCTACCGGAACGCCGCAGCCCAAAGCCTTGGCACATGTCATGATGTCCGGCTTTAAGCCGTATCCCTGATAGGCAAACATCTCCCCGGTCCTTCCCATGCCGCACTGGATTTCATCTAAAATCAGCAGAATATCACGCTCCTCGCAAATTTCTTTGACGCCATGCAGAAATTCTTCCGTTGCCGGATAAATTCCGCCCTCGCCCTGTATGGTCTCCATAATAATGGCGCAGGTCCTGTCATTTACCAAAGCTTTTACGCTGTCCAAATCATTGTAATCCGCAAATCTGACGATCCCCGGCAACGGCTCAAAAGGTTCCCTGTAATGCGCATTGCCGGTTACCGCAAGCGCCCCCATGCTCCTGCCATGGAACGAATGATTCATGGCGATGATTTCATGATCCGTGCATTTATCTTTCTCAAAAGCATATTTTTTTGCTGCCTTTAAAGCCCCCTCTATCGCCTCTGTCCCGCTGTTGGTAAAAAAGACACGGTCCATGCCGGAAGCCGCACAGAGCTTCGCCGCCGCTTCCATCGTAGGCTGGTTATAATACAGGTTTGAGGTATGGAGCAGTTTGTCAACCTGCTCCTTCAACGCCTGGTTATATTCCTGGTTCCCATATCCCAACGCCTGCACGGCAATTCCTGCCGCGAAATCAAGATACTTCCTGCCCTCCGTATCGTAGAGGTATACCCCCTCCCCATGGTCAAGTACCACCGGATAGCGGTTATAAGTATGTAAAATATGGCTTTCTGCCAGCGAAATTATCGTATTTTCTTCCATCTCATTCTGCTCCTTCTGTTCTAGTGTAGTGACCTGCTTCTTTATCCTCGTCTGTTCTTTTCTATACATTAGAAATGTTGGTGTCCCTATTTCGCCTGAGAGAAACGCTCTTCACTGTCCCCTATGATTGCCGTGCCGATACCTCTGTTAGTAAAAATCTCCAAAAGCAGGCAATGGGGAATACGCCCATCTAAAATATGTACCCGGGATACGCCGTCTTCAATGGCATCAATACAGTTATTGAGCTTCGGCAGCATACCTCCGCCAATCGTTCCGCTGCCAATCAGTTCATGTGCCTCCGAGACAGACAATTCCGAAATCAGCGAAGATTTATCTTGCGGGTCTTTGTATACGCCCTCCACATCTGTGAGGAATGCCAGCTTTTCTGCCTTGACCGCCCGGGCAATGGCACAGGCCGCATCATCGGCGTTGATGTTATAAGTCTCAAATGCATCATCCAATCCAATGGGGCAGACAATGGGCAGGAAATCTTTTTCCAACAGGTCATAGAGCACTTTGGCATTGACCTCCTTGATATCTCCCACATAGCCGATATCCTGTCCCTGTGAATATTTCTTATCTACTTTCAGCAGCCCGCCGTCCTTGCCGCTGATTCCGATGGCGTTGACGCCCAGTCCCTGCACCATCTGCACCAGGGATTTGTTGACTCTGCCCAGAACCATCTCTGCAATTTCCATCGTCGGCGCATCCGTCTTGCGCAGCCCATTGACAAACTCCGGCTCCATGCCGATTTTGCCGACCCACTTGCTGATCTCCTTGCCGCCGCCATGGACGATAATCGGCTTAAAGCCTACCAGCTTCAAAAGCGTCACATCCTTGATGACATCCAGTTTCAGTTCATCGTCCACCATCGCGCTGCCGCCGTATTTTACCACAATTATCTTGCGGTTAAACCGCTGAATATAGGGAAGCGCCTCTATCAGCACTTCTGCTTTCTGTAATATATCCTGCATATTTTTTTCTGCCATCTTACTGTCCTCTTTTCTAAATTGTCAAAAAATGTGCGAAACATTCGTCTTCACAGCCTGTAATGCCATTTCACAGCTTATCATATCTTATCATCATAGCCTACCGGCAGCCCTTAAGAACGGTAATCCGCATTGATTGTCACATATTCATGGGTCAGATCGCAGCCCCAGGCTGCTGCCCCTTCCTCTCCCATCTTCATGTCCACAAGTACGGTCACTTCCTCATCAGACAAAATCTTCGTTGCCTCTTCCTCACTATAATCTGCGGCAACGCCATCCTTATAAATAAGAATCCTGCCAGATTTGCTCTCAAAAAACAGTTCTATCTTCTCCGGGTCAAAATCCACGCCGGAATATCCCAAGGCACATAAAATCCTGCCCCAGTTGGCATCATGCCCATAGATTGCCGCCTTGGTCAGCGAAGAACAGATGACTGATTTCGCAAGGGTCTTGGCATGTTCCTTCGTATCTGCGTGAATGACCTTTGTCTCAAAGAGCGCGGTCGCTCCCTCCCCATCTCCTGCCATCTTCTTAGCCAACGCAGTGTTTACCGCGTTCAAAGCCTCCACAAACTTTTGGTAACCTTCACCCTTATCAGTGATTTTCTGGTTGCCCGCCATGCCATTGGCAAGCAGCAGCACCGTATCATTCGTGGAAGTATCGCCATCCACGGAAATCATGTTATACGTGTCTTTCACATCCTCGCGCAGCGCCTCCTGCAGCAATTCCTTGGAGATAGCAAGGTCTGTGGTTACAAAGCTGAGCATCGTGCACATATTAGGGTGAATCATGCCGGAGCCTTTGCACATGCCGCCCAGGGTGACCTTCTTCCCATCCACTTCAAACGTCACTGCCGCTTCCTTCGGCTCCGTATCGGTCGTCATGATTGCACGTGCTGCTTCCAGCCCGCTCTCTGCTGTACCGCTAAGCTCTGGCGCCATCGCAGAAATTCCTGCTTCTAATTTATCCATCGGAAGCTGCATCCCGATGACCCCGGTAGATGCCACCAGCACCTGGCTTGCCGGAATATCCAGCGCTTTCTCCACTGCCTGTGCCGTCTTCTGGCAATACTCCATGCCCTCATCCCCGGTACAGGCATTGGCAATGCCCGCGTTTGCCACCACTGCCCGGGCACACGTTTCCTCCGCCACCAGACGCATATCCCATTTTACCGGGGCTGCTTTCACCACATTGCTGGTAAATGTGCCCGCACAGGCTGCCTCCTGCTCGCTGACAATCAATGCCATGTCTTTCCTGCCCTCATATTTGATTCCTGCCGCCGTACTGGCTGCGGTAAATCCTTTTGCCGCGGTCACGCCGCCTGTAATCATTTTCATTCGCCATTCCTCCCTGTTTCCTCACGAAAATGCCCTCTATCATACCTATCAAAAATGTGGTATATTTTACCGCATTTACTGGAAAGTCGTGATATTCGCATCGTTTAATACAAAGTCATAGTAATTCAAATCCTCCCGGAACGTCCAGCCCACGCTCTTCCAGAAAGAATTTCCCACTTCATTTTTCTTAAAGGCAATCAGGCATACCTTGTTGATGTGCTCCTCCTGTAGGGCGCGCATGGCCAAGACTGCCATCGCCTTGCCAATGCCTTGCTGCCTGTAATCCTCGCGCACGCACACATGGTAAAAACAGCCGCGCCGCCCATCATGCCCGCAGAGGATGGCGCCCACAAGCTCCCCTCCTGCCTCCGCCACCATGCTGGTAGTCGGATTCCTCCTGAGGAAGCGTTCTATGCCCTCCCGGGAATCATCCATGCTGCGGATGCCAAAACCCTTGATGGTTTTCCACAGGCGGTATACCTTATCGTAGTCTTCCTCTTTCATCACCCGCACGGTTGCCGGGATGATTGTTTTATCTTCCATCTGCATCTTTTTTCTTCCTATTCTGCAGCTGCCAAATTCCATCTGGAATATCATGCATCTGCCATTTTCTGAAATCTGGGAAAACACTGATTTAATCAGTATTCCCCTAGATTTAACTGTTGTGCTAGTACAACGGAAATTAAGTTCTTTAATGTTAAACGCAGGATTTTCCTTCATCTGCAAGGCGAAAAATCGACGGCGTAGCGGTGGCTACGGCTAGATTTTACAACGAAGCAGAGGGAGAAAAAGACAAGCATAACATAAAGAAACTTAATATCTGTTGTACTAGGGGAACATCGGCACAAGCTGCAGGCCTTCATTCTCAGGAAGCCCAAACAAAAGGTTCATATTCTGTACTGCCTGTCCTGCCGCCCCCTTCACGAGGTTATCAATCGCTCCCATCATCACAATCCTGCCGGTGCGCGCATCCATCTGGAATCCAATGTCCACAAAATTGCTGCCCTCCACCCATTTCGTCTCAGGATAAACGCCTTTATCGAGGACACGCACAAAATATTCCTCTTCATAATACTTATCGTAAGCTGCTTTTACCTGCTCATAATTGGGATAAGCGTAAGAGCCGTCCTCCTGTCTGATTTTCTTCAGGGACGCATATTCCGTTGCCAGAATGCCGCGGTTCATCGGCACTAAGTGCGGCGTGAAATTAATTGTAACCGTTTCTCCTGCCGCATAGCTTAACTGCTCCTCTATTTCCGGCGTATGGCGGTGCGTCGTCACGCCGTATGCTTTCATATTCTCATTGACCTCACAGAACAGATTGGGCAGTTTGGCGCCCCTGCCCGCGCCAGAGGTCCCTGATTTGGCATCTACAATCAAAGTATTGGGCTCAATCAGCCTCTCTTTTACCAATGGATATGCCGTGAGAATCGAACAGGTCGTATAACAGCCCGGATTTGCCACCAGCCGCGCCTGTTTCACCTTTTCACGGTTTACCTCACACAACCCATACACAGCCTCCTCGATAAACTGTGGGCTTTTATGCTCTATCTGATACCATTTCTCATAAGTCCTGACATCCTTAATCCGGTAATCGGCGCTTAAATCTATGACCTTGGCGCTGCTAAGAATTTCTTCCGTCAGCACGCCTGCCAGAAACCCTTGCGGCGTTGCCGTAAAAATCACATCTACCTGTTTGGCCAGCGCTTCTATATTATCATCCAGGCAGGCGTCCTCCACCAGCTGAAACATATTCCCATATACCTTTGCATATTTTTCGTCAATATAGCTTCTGGAACCGTACCATTTGATTTCTGCCTCTCTGTGTCCCAGCAAAATCCTCACCAATTCTGCTCCTGCATACCCAGTTGCCCCAATAATTCCTGCTTTTATCATACTGACTTCCTCGCTTTCCTTTTCAAATGCTGACTGGCACTTTCTTAATATTAGTACATCTTCCTCCATCCGTAAAGACCTTTTTTGAATTTTTATGCATATTTATTCATTTTTTTTAATTTTTATTCACTTGCTATTTCCCAAATAATGTTGTATATTAGTTATTAGTGCATAATCCCATGGCATTTTACATGAGGTTAGATTGCAAATAGATTAATAAACGGAGGAAAAAGTAATGAAAGAAAAAGTAATCTTAGCTTATTCCGGCGGTCTGGACACCACCGCCATCATCCCCTGGCTGAAAGAGAATTTCGATTATGAGGTAATTTGCTGCTGCATCGACTGCGGACAGGACGAAGAGCTCAACGGTCTGGAAGAGCGCGCAAAATTATCCGGCGCTGCCAAATTGTACATTGAGGACATCACGGACGAATTTGCCGAGGATTACATACTTCCCTGCGTTCAGGCAAGCGCAGTATACGAGAACAAATACCTTCTGGGAACTTCCATGGCACGCCCCGGTATCGCCAAACGCCTGGTTGAGATTGCCCGCAAAGAGGGCGCTACCGCTATCTGCCACGGCGCTACCGGCAAGGGCAATGACCAGATTCGTTTTGAATTAGGTATCAAAGCATTGGCTCCCGACTTAAAGATCATCGCTGCCTGGAGAAGTGACAAGTGGGATATGCAATCCCGTGAGGAAGAGATTGCATACTGTAAAGCACACGGCATCGACCTTCCATTTTCTGCTGACAGCAGCTACAGCCGTGACCGCAACCTGTGGCACATCAGCCATGAAGGCCTGGAACTGGAAGACCCCGCCTGCGAGCCCAATTACGACCATCTTCTGGTACTGGGCGTTTCCCCGGAGAAAGCTCCTGAGGAAGGGGAATATGTGACCATGACTTTTGAATCGGGCGTGCCAAAGACCATCAATGGCAAAGAGATGAAAGTTGCCGACATCATCCGCGAGCTGAACCGCCTGGGCGGCAAACACGGAATCGGCATTGTCGATATCGTGGAGAACCGTGTGGTAGGCATGAAATCCCGCGGCGTCTATGAGACCCCTGGCGGAACTATCCTCATGGAAGCACAGCAGCAGTTAGAGGAGCTGGTGCTTGACCGCGCTACCATGGATGTCAAAAAAGACATGGGCAATAAGATGGCACAGATTGTATACGAAGGGAAATGGTTCACGCCTCTGCGTGAGGCTGTACAGGCATTTGTGACCTCCACCCAGAAATACGTGACCGGAGAAGTCAAATTCAAGCTCTATAAGGGAAATATCATCAAAGCCGGAACTACCTCACCCTACTCCCTCTACAGTGAGTCTCTGGCAAGCTTTACAACCGGCGATTTGTATGACCACCATGATGCAGAAGGATTCATCACCTTATTTGGACTGCCCTTGAAAGTCCGCGCAATGAAGATGGCTGAATTAGAAAAATAATTTATCTTTCACAAAGGATTGAAACATATAATATATAGTAAACGACAATTATTTTTGTCGTTTACTATAAAATACCAGATACGGATAATTCCCTTATCCATATCTGGTATTTTTCATCTTATAGGAAAGACCGTGTCGCATTAACGTGTGAGAATGCAGACTTTCCTCATTGCTCGCGAGAATAAAAATGCTTCACACCTTTGGTGATATCTTCTGCATACAGCATGCTGCAGCTTTTGAGTTCACCAGCTTTGTTGTACAGAAAGGCAATAGCCAGATGTGGTTCTTCCGGTACGGCAAAATTATTGGCTTCAAGCTCCTCATCTGTAATCGTCACGTATTTGCCCTTTTTCAGCTTATATTTCCCACGCACAACCGTGCCGTCTTCCAGCTTATCTTTTATCTTATACGTTCCATAGAACAGCCCGTTTTTGACTTTATATTTCTTATTCGTGTCGACATTGCCGCCCAGGGCAGTCAGCTGACGCCCCTTTCCATTCGGCGCGTCCTCTTTCCAGTCTCCGTTGTACACTTCTTTGTAAAGGCTGCCATCTTCCGTACTGCTGCTGACATAGTACCAGATTCCCTTGCCCTCCCGCTTTCCATCACTGTAATCGCCATAGTACCATTGCTTACAGCTGCATTCCTCAAATGTGTAAAAGCCAACGCCTTTGCCGCTCCCTTCCCCTTCCGGGAAATAAACATAGTGCTCGCCATTCCTGATTGCTGCAGCTAATGCTTTTGCTTCTTCGCCATTCTGAAGATTGTACAATGCCTGGGCATCATCTGCCTCAATCGCTTCTATGGCAGCTTCCATGAGCGGACGGTAAAGATTCCGCTTCTCATCATCCTGGATTATCTTTCCTGCCGTTTCCTGAGAATCTTCATCCATGAGAGTATTCTCTGTTTCCTGAGATTCTTCGTCTTTGGGAGTTTGTTGTTCTTTCTGTGATTCTTTATCCTTTGGAGTTTGTTCCGGTTCCTGATTAAGGGCTTGTGCCGTATCATCGGAAACGCTTTTCTCTGCATCGTGCTCTGTCCGCTGCTGTGCTCCCTTTGCAGCTTCTGTCTGCTTCTCTGTGGTACAACCGGTAAGAATCATCACTGCAAATGCCACAATGACACCTACTGCAGCAATCCTGCCCTGTCGTTCCATAAGGATGCCTCCAATCATTACTCCATTTTTCTATTTTATTTTCTCAGTTCTGCGATTATATCCTCTTTCAGTTCCAACGCCATATCTTTCATGCGCCGACTTGCGGACGGCGCTGTCAGCACGCTTGCCAGAAATTTGGAAGCAATCTCATATTTCTTAAAATGATATGCCATGTACGCCAGAATGTAATCCACCGTGCTCTGCTCCATGCCGCACATTGGAAACATTTCCTCGGATATAGCTTTCATAAAGCCCTCAAATGCTTGCTGGTAGAACTCCTCCTCCTCTTTCTGAACCTCAGCTTTTGCTGCTTTCTCCTCCGGCGTATTGCCCGCCATTGTCTCACCCTTGCCGCGCAGGAGCCAGGCAATCTTCAGGCAGGTGTAGGCTTTCTCACTGTCCTTGCCCTTTTTCACCACTGTATTCACGAGCGACAGCTTATAACGGTCAATTACTTCATCATAATCATACACCGCTTTCTCTGGCTTGTTGTCTGGATGAAAATTGCTGGAAATCTGTTCTTTAATTAATTTAATCTGCGTAGGGGTGAGATGCTCGTAAAAACGGTTCATCGCCGTATACCCGCACGCCGGGCAGGACGTGATATCGTATTTCAACGTATCAATATACTGGAATCTCGGGCGCAAATCACGGTCCGGCTCCAAACGTTTGACCCTCCCGCTCTTAATCACCTTGGTCTTAAACACATGGTCGCACACTTTACAATGTACGGTCTTCTCCAGCAGGAAATCTGACTCCGCAGGAATCTTCTCCTCGGCGCGCGTCTCATTCCCTTTCTTATCCTCCTTCTGCTCATCCTCGAATAACTGCATGGACTCTGTAGATTTCAGACCAAACTTTTCCAATCCTGAAAATAAATTCATTGCACTTTTCCTCCTCTTGGTGCTACTGATTCTGTGTCGGCAGCTTATAAGAACTCTTCAAAGATACAATTCTGTTAAACACCAATGCATCCGGATTGGAATCCTTAGAGTCGACACAGAAAAATCCCTGTCTTACAAACTGAAAACTATCATAAGGTTCAGCCTCCGCTAACGCAGGCTCTATATAGCAGTCTTTTAATACACTAAGCGAATCCGGATTCAGATTCAGGCTTCCGTCTTCTTTGTTGTACACGCCCTTCTCTTCATCCACCAGATTCTCATATAAGCGAACTTCACATTTCTTTGCATAAGGCGCCGGCACCCAATGGATAGTCCCCTTTACTTTACGTCCGCTAAACCCACTTCCAGCCTTTGTCTCCGGGTCATAGGTACAATGGACTTCCGTCACATTGCCTTCCCCATCCTTGACAAAGCTTTCGCATTTGACAAAATAAGCATGCATAAGGCGCACCTCATTACCTGGGAACAGACGGAAATATTTCCTGGGCGGTTCCTCCATGAAATCTTCCCGCTCAATGTACAGTTCCCGGCAGAAAGGAATCTTACGGCTTCCCAATTCCTCGTTTTCCAGGTTGTTCGCCGCATCGAGATATTCTGTTTCCCCCTCTGGGTAATTGTCAATAATCAGCTTGATGGGATTTAAGACCGCCATCATCCTGGGGCGTTTTAATTTCAAATCTTCCCTGATACAGTATTCCAACATGGCGTAATCCACAGAACTGTTCGCCTTGGATACGCCGCAAAGATCCACAAACCTCTGAATGGATTCCGGCGTAAAACCACGTCTGCGCAGCGCTGCAATGGATACCAGCCTGGGGTCATCCCAGCCGTCCACGATATTCTCTTCCACCAATTTCTTGATATAACGCTTGCCTGTCACCACATTGGTAAGATAGAGCTTGGCAAACTCTATCTGTTTGGGCGGATGCTCATATTCAAGCTCCCGCACCACCCAGTCGTACAATGGCCGATGGTCCTCAAATTCCAGCGTACAGATAGAATGGGTGATTCCCTCAATCGCATCCTCTATGGGATGCGCAAAATCGTACATGGGATAAATGCACCATTTGTCTCCTGTGTTATGATGGGTCATATGCGCCACACGGTAGAGGATAGGATCCCTCATATTGATATTGGGGGATGCCATATCAATCCTGGCCCGCAGCACCATCGCACCATCTTCATATTTCCCTTCTTTCATGTTATTAAATAATGCAAGGTTTTCTTCTATGCTCCTTGACCTTCCCGGATCCTCACGCCCAGGCTCCGTCAATGTTCCGCGGTATTCACGGATTTGTTCTGCATTGAGGTCCGACACATATGCCTTACCCTTCTTAATCAGCTTCACCGCCATTTCATACATCTGTTCAAAATAATCGGAGGCAAAGAAAAGCCTGTCTTCCCAGTCTGCCCCCAGCCATTTGATATCTTCCTTAATTGATTCCACAAACTCCACTTTCTCTTTGGTAGGATTCGTGTCGTCAAAACGCATATGGAACTTACCGCCATACTCTTTGGCAAGCCCATAATTCAGCAAAATAGACTTGGCATGTCCAATATGAAGATAACCATTCGGTTCCGGTGGAAAACGCGTTCTTACCGTCTCACAATGACCTTCCTTAATATCTTCCTCAATAATCTGCTCAATAAAATTCTTGGAAACCACTTCGTTTTCCATCTTAGACCTCCTGGTATCGTATTACTTTTACTAGTTTTACTTCCCAATTATAATTTCTAAAACATTATTTGTCAATTGCAGAGTGATTTTCCGCATTATGTATAGTATCAGTTCAGCCCACGCGGGTGGCTGAACTGATATTCAAGATAACCTCAGCTCCGTTTGATATGCTGGTGGGTAAAGAGATGGTCCTGGCAATATTCATAATTGCCCTCGCACTTGGAGCAAAAACGAAACTGCAGATTCTCCCCGTCCTTCTCTGTCCTGCCGCAGATTGCACATCTATGCTTGGGAATGCCCTGCGCCTGGCGCAGCTGCTGACGGTAAACCTGCTTCCTGCGTATCTCCTGGGGCGACACCCTACGGTAATTCCTGGTGCTGAAAAAGAAAATCAGGAAATTCATTACCGAGGCAAGAATTGCCACCCTTCCCGCCCAGTTGCTGACAACAAACATAAAAGCCATCCAGACTGCATCGACAATTCCCATCCACTTTGCCTTAAAGGGAATGATAAAATACAGCCGGAACTGCGATTCCGGGTAAATAACGGCAAATGCCATAAACAGTGACATCGTCACATACTCCGTGCCGAAATAAAAACCAATCCCCGTCACCGGTATCCCGGCAACAAGCAGATAGACAAGGTAAAGGATAAACGCGCCCACAAGCGTACACAGCAGTCCGCCAATCAGATAGACGTTGTAGCGGAACGTGCCGATTGCCTGTTCGATGGAGGTCCCGATAAAATAATAACAGGACAGGAAAAAAATCAAAAACAGGATATTGACAGACGGAGGGATCAAAAGCCATGAAACAATCCTCCACACCTGCCCCTGCAGGATAAGCCGCGGCTCCAAGGTCAGAAGCGTCTGCACCTCAGGCATTGTATATCGGATGATAAATCCCAGAACCCAGGCTCCTATCAGCCAGAATGTCAGGTTGGGAATCGCAAACTTGCCAAACTTCCGTTCCATTTTATTCAAAAAATTCATAACGCACCTCACAAAATGTTAGTTAGATTTTATTATAAATTTTCTGGAAAGGTTTGTCAACGAATGGCGTAATTTTCATAAAAACTTTATATTTGCAGATGGCTCAATCATAACTTCCGGCCAGGCGGACTACTATCAATCGTCGATATCGTTTTCCCAGTCGTCAGCATCATCCATATCATCCCAGTCCTGGTATCCCTGATACTGATTCCTCTCTCCAGCCCCGATGGGCAGCGGATTTATGGATGCCGGAATGCACAGTTCATCTCCTATCTGCAGATTATAGATATCTACGAATGGGTTGGCAAAGATTAGCTGCCCTACGCTTACATTGTAAAATTTCCCCAACTGATACAGCGTATCTCCCTGCTGCACCACATGTATGATTCCCCTGCATGGTCCGCCCGGATAGATGGGACCAATCGGGATAGGTATGATTCTTGCCATAATCTTATTTCCTCCGTGTTCAATCACAGTTTCTTTCTAACTATTATATTCGTAGTTCCCGAAACGGTTCTACCTTTCCATATTCTGCATATATTATGGCAAAGTTTCACGTTATGGAGATTACAATGTATCCCCAAGACAAATATTGCTGTTCACTCCCACGCCATTCGCAACGACCGTTACAGTTCACTCCAACGCCATTCGTAACGGCTGTTTCAGTTCACTCCAACGCCATTCGCAAAGGCGCTTACAGCGCTTTCTCGCTGCTTCGCAGCTAACTTTGCTCATAAACTGGCGTTCCCTCCGTCAGCACAAATGGAGAAATCATCATGCAAGCATGTGATTATCCCCATATTGGCTGACGAGTGAACTGTAACGGCCAAATATTAACATTCCATTAAATCTGAAAAATGAATTGTTTTTTGTTATTTCCTGTCGTATAATATACGGTGTTCGATTTCCGAACAGTTATATCATATAAATAGGAAGAAATTGCCAAAGAAATTTTGGAGGTAATACTATTATGAAAAAGAAAGATTTACATAGGCTGGGCATAGATATCGGCTCAACTACTGTAAAAATTGCCATATTAAATGAACAGAACGAAATGGTCTTTGCCGACTACGAGAGGCATTTTGCCAATATCCGCGAAACGCTCTCCCATCTGCTGGCAGAGGCCAAAGATGTTCTGGGTAATATATATTTATCACCGATGATTACGGGCTCCGGCGGGCTCACCCTGGCAAAGCATTTGGAAATCCCCTTCGTACAGGAAGTCATCGCCGTATCCTGCGCGCTGCAGGACTATGCCCCCCAGACAGATGTTGCCATTGAGCTGGGCGGCGAGGATGCCAAGATTATCTATTTTGAGGGCGGTAACGTAGAGCAGCGCATGAACGGCATCTGCGCCGGCGGCACGGGCTCTTTTATTGACCAGATGGCTGCGCTCCTGCAGACCGATGCAACCGGGCTCAATGCTTACGCTGAGAATTACAAGGCCCTCTATCCCATCGCCGCCCGCTGCGGTGTGTTTGCCAAAACCGACATCCAGCCGCTCATCAACGAGGGCGCGTCCAAGGAAGACCTGTCCGCATCCATTTTCCAGGCAGTTGTCAACCAGACGATTTCCGGGCTTGCCTGCGGAAAGCCGATTCGCGGACATGTGGCGTTTCTGGGCGGACCCTTGCATTTCCTGCCAGAATTGAAGAAAGCGTTTATCCGCACCCTCAAGCTGGATGACGAACATATTATCGCACCAGACCACTCTCATCTGTTTGCGGCAATCGGTTCGGCGCTCAACCATAAAGCAGACGTTGCCATGGAACTTCAGGATATCCTGACCAGGCTTTCCTCCGATATCCATATGGAATTTGAGGTAGAGCGGATGGAACCGCTGTTTCAGGACCAGGCGGACTATGGGAAATTCCAGAAACGCCATGGGAAGCACCATGTCCTGACCGAGGATTTATCCACCTACCAGGGAAACTGCTATCTGGGCATCGATGCAGGTTCCACCACCACAAAGGTTGCGCTTGTCGGCGATGACGGCGCTTTGCTTTACTCTTTTTACAGCAGCAACAACGGCAATCCCCTTGCCACAGCGACATTGGCGCTGAAAGAAATCCATAAGCTGCTGCCCGAGGGGGCTAAGATTGTGCACTCCTGTTCCACCGGCTATGGGGAAGCATTGCTGAAAGCCGCTTTCCTGCTGGATGAAGGGGAGGTGGAGACCGTGGCGCACTACTATGCCGCTGCTTTCTTCAACCCGGAAGTGGATTGCATCTTAGACATCGGCGGTCAGGATATGAAATGTATCAAGATTAAAAACCAGACGGTGGACAGCGTTCAGCTCAATGAAGCATGTTCCTCTGGCTGCGGCTCTTTTATTGAGACTTTTGCCAACTCCCTGAATTACTCTGTGGAGGAGTTTGCACAGGCAGCGCTGTTTGCGGAGCATCCGATTGATTTGGGCACACGCTGTACCGTATTTATGAATTCCAAGGTAAAACAGGCGCAGAAGGAGGGCGCTGATGTGTCGGATATCTCCGCCGGCCTTGCCTATTCCGTCATCAAAAACGCACTGTTTAAGGTTATTAAGGTTAGCGATGCCAGGGATTTAGGCAGACATATCGTTGTACAGGGCGGAACCTTCTATAACGATGCCGTGCTGCGCAGTTTCGAGAAAATATCCGGCTGTGAAGCCGTAAGGCCTGATATTGCCGGTATTATGGGCGCATTCGGCGCCGCCCTCATCGCCAGGGAGCGTTACGAGGATAACCCCCATACCACCATGCTCTCCATCGAAGAGATTGAAAACCTCAAGGTGGAGACGAAACTCTCCCGCTGCCAGGGATGTACTAACCACTGCTTGCTGACCATCAACCGCTTTTCGGGAAACCGCAGCTTCATTACCGGCAACCGCTGCGAGAAAGGATTGGGCAAGGAAAAGAACGAACAGCAGATTCCCAACCTTTTTGCCTATAAGAACCAACGCATTTTCGGCTATGAGCCGTTGTCCGAGAAGGAAGCCGTGCGCGGCACGGTGGGTATTCCCCGTGTGCTTAACATGTACGAAGACTACCCATTCTGGGCAGTATTTTTCCGTGCGCTGAAGTTCCGTGTGCTGCTCTCCCCGCAGTCTACGCGCAAAATGTACGAACTGGGCATAGAGTCCATTCCCAGCGAATCGGAATGTTATCCGGCAAAGCTGGCTCACGGACATATTTCCTGGCTGATTAAACAGCAGGCGGATTTCATTTTCTATCCCTGTATCCCTTACGAGAGAAATGAATTTCCAGACGCCGTCAACCATTACAATTGCCCGATTGTCACCTCCTATGCAGAGAACATCAAGAACAATGTGGATGAGATTACCTCCGGCAAGGTACGTTTCCTCAATCCTTTTATGTCCTTTGCCTCCAAAGAAGTGCTTACCGGACAGTTAAAACAGGTATTTGCCGAAGAATTTGCCATATCCGCGGAAGAAATACAGACTGCCGTGGACATGGGATGGGCAGAACTTGCCAAGACCAGGGAAGAGATGCAGCGCAAAGGGGAGGAGACCCTGCGGTATATGGAAGCGCATAAGCTTCGGGGCATTGTCCTTGCTGGCCGGCCTTACCATATCGACCCGGAAATCAACCACGGCATCCCGGAACTGATCAATTCCTATGGCATCGCCGTGCTGACAGAGGATTCCGTCTCGCATCTGCAGAACATTGAACGCCCGCTGATGGTTATGGACCAGTGGATGTACCACTCCAGGCTGTATGCTGCCGCTAACTTTGTCAAGACCAGGGATGATTTAGATTTAATTCAGCTTAACTCCTTTGGCTGCGGGCTGGATGCCGTGACCACCGACCAGGTGAATGATATACTGTCCAAATCCGGCAAGATATATACCTGCCTGAAAATTGACGAGGTCAATAACTTAGGCGCTGCGCGCATCCGTATCCGTTCTCTGCTGTCTGCGCTCAGGGTCAAGGAAAAACAGCACAAGGAACGCAAGATTGCCTCCTCACAGTATGAACGTATCGTATTTACAGAGGAGATGCGCGAGAATTATACCATTCTCTGTCCCCAGATGTCACCCATCCATTTTGAGATGATTCAGCCCGCTTTTGCCGTCTCTGGCTACAACCTGGTGGTTCTGGACAACGATGGTAAAGCTGCGGTTGACATGGGGCTGCGCTATGTCAACAACGATGCCTGCTATCCTTCCATGATGGTAGTCGGGCAGATTATGGATGCCATTCTCTCCGGCAAATACGATTTGACGAAAACTGCTGTTATTATCAGCCAAACCGGAGGCGGCTGCCGTGCTTCCAACTATATCGGCTTTATCCGCCGCGCACTGGAAAAAGCAGGATACCCGGATATCCCGGTTATCTCCGTCAACTTGAGCGGCTTGGAGGGCAACCCTGGCTTTAAGCTCTCCCTGCCGCTGCTGCAGCGGGCATTGTATGGCTTAATTTTCGGCGATATCTTCATGCGCTGCCTGTACCGCACCAGGCCTTACGAGACAATACCGGGAAGCGCCAATGCGCTCCATCAGAAATGGAAAGAGAGATGTATCCAATTTCTAACTACTAAGAGAATGCCCTCTCACCGCAAATACAAACAGTACTGCCGCGAGATTATCCGGGATTTTGACAGGCTTCCCATGACAGATGAGCGTAAACCCAAAGTTGGCGTGGTGGGCGAAATCCTCGTAAAATTCCTGCCGGCTGCCAACAATTACCTGGTAGAGCTATTAGAGGCGGAGGGCGCAGAAGCCGTGATGCCTGACCTGACGGATTTCCTGCTCTACTGTTTCTACAATATGAATTTTAAGGCCCAATACCTGGGCGCCAAAAAATCAAGCGCACGGCGCGCTAATCTCGGTATTAAGGCGTTGGAATGGCTGCGCAGCGCAGCGCGCAAAGAATTTGCAAAGAGCCGCCATTTCGAGCCGCCGGCGCACATTGAAACATTGGCCAAATATGCCAAACCAATTGTGTCCCAGGGTAACCAGACCGGAGAAGGATGGTTTCTCACCGGAGAGATGTTAGAACTCATCCATTCCGGCACAGACAATATCGTGTGCGCACAGCCCTTTGGCTGTCTGCCCAACCATGTCGTGGGCAAAGGCGTGATAAAGGAAATCCGCCACCGCTATCCTCTCGCCAACATCGTTGCCATCGACTATGACCCGGGAGCTTCCGAGGTAAACCAATTGAACCGCATTAAGCTGATGCTGTCCACTGCGCATAAAAACCTTAAGAACAGCGCACGGGACGAAATTTAATTAATAAATTGAAGTAAAATGTCCTCCTTTTTCGTTTTCATAATTAGATGAACATTTTATACGAAAAAGGAGGACATTACATATGAAACGGAATATACTTTTAACACTGATTGTTGGCGCCGCTGCCATTTTTGGCATTATCTGCTCTGCCATCATTATCAGCCAGGGCATACGGACAGGAGCCTTTCATACGCCATCTGCAGTTGGAAAGGAACGCTACCCCAGCGCATGGGAATTGGAAAAAACAAAGCTGGAAGAATTTTCTGATATCTCCATCTCACTGAGCTACTGCAACCTGTCTGTGCTCCCCGCAGACGGCTATTATCTGGAATACCACATGGACGGAACCTGCGAAAAGCCGCAGTATAATGTCTCTGATGGCAGTTTCCGCTTTCAGGAGGGACCTACACAGACAAAATACCGTTCGGGCTTCCATATGTTCTTCAATCTGGGCAGCATTTATTCCTACAACCAGGAACCATATTATGTGAAACTCTACGTCCCCCAGACACAGTACTTTCAGCTGCTGTCCATAGACGATGACAGCGGTAACATTGAAATCAATGGCATCCAGGCCAAAAACGCTGAGATTAGGGCCGACTATGGCAATTTGGATTTAGACAGCTTTTCCGGGGAAGAACTGACCATCAGCGCAGACTCTGGAAACATCGCACTGGGAACAATTACCTGTGATAACTTAGACATCTCCAATGAGTACGGTAATATCGAAGCAGACAGTTTCCAAATTGCCAAAAATACGTCTGTTTCCTTAGACAGCGGCAACCTCGAATTGTCCAGCTTAACCTCCAAACAACTCACACTGTCCAACGAATATGGCAATTGCACCATAGATGAAATCACCGTGGCAGCTAGCGGCATTTCCATGGATTCCGGAAAACTTACCCTGCGGCAGGCCACCCTCGGAAACACGGAAATCGACAGTGAATACGGAAGCACAGACATTTCCCTCGCCGCTGATGTTGCCGATTACAATTATGACCTGCACGCGGAATACGGCTCAGTCAGACTGGATGGCAAAAACCTGGAATCAAATGATGATGGTGAAGTGCATTACCAGCAAGACAATGGCAAGAAAAATGACCTCCGCGTTTACTGTCAAAGCGGAAATATAGATATCAGATAAAGAATAGGGTTACCGGCCAAAGAACAAAGTGGGCAAGCCCACTTCAACTCCCCTACCCCTCAATCTTGAGGGGATTGCACACTTTGACGCGCCGAGCACAATTGCGAAGCAATATTTTCCTCTTGTGCGAGTGCGCATCCTGCCCAGAGGGCTTTTATCTTATAGGAAGACACTTTCACGCTTTAGCGTGACAAGGTCTTTCCTATAAGACAAAAAACTGCGCAAAAACAGCGGGCACAATCAATCCATAAAAGATATTTTGCCCGCTGTTATTTTGCGCCACCTTTACTTTGTTATTGATACAATGCATTGTGCATCCGCTCCCATATCTCTCCATATCCTTCGGAAGCCGGCGTCACAGGCCTGGCAATTACATTCTTCTCATCCTCGACAATCCTGCCTCCCTCTGTCAGGACCATAATCCTCGTCCCCAGCACAATGGCTTCCTGAATATTGTGCGTGATAAAGATAAACGTACATTTCTCTTCTGTGGAGATGCGCAGCAGCTCTTCCTGCAGTTCTCTCCGCGTCATCGCATCCAAAGCTGCAAACGGCTCATCCATCAATATAATCTCCGGTTTCAGCGCCAGCGCCTTGGCAATTGCCACCCGCTGCTTCATGCCGCCGGACAGCTGATACGGATAGTATTTCTCCTGCCCCGATAGTTTCACCTTGGCCAGCACTTCCTCTGTCCTTTGCTTCAATTCCTCCTTATCGCGGATTCCATTGACTTTCAGGGGATACTGTATGTTTTTTTCCACGGTTTTCCAGGGGAACAGCTGGTTAAAATCCTGAAAAACCATCACACGGTCTATCCCCGGCTGCTTGCGTTCCATGCCATTGACCAGCACCTTTCCCTCATAGTTCTCAAACCCAGCGATACAGCGCAGCAATGTCGTCTTCCCACAGCCGGAAGGCCCCAGCATACATAAAAATTCGTTGCGGTCAACTTTAAGGCTGACATTTTTCAGGACTTCTTTTTCTTTTTCTGTCTCTGCATCAAAAATTTTTGATAAATTCTGCACCTCTAAAATGCAATTATCTTTTTCCGTCATCTCGACATTCCCCACTTCTTCACCGTACATTTCTCAATGGGCGAAAGCACCCCATACTGTACGACAAGACCAATTATAATGATAACAATCAAGGTTGCATACATTTCTGCATTATTCATATTCGTGCGCATTTGGTTGATAAAAAGCCCAATTCCGGGGCAGGAAGCCACGCCAAAAATCATCTCGGCGCTAATCAGGCCCCTCCATGCCCTTGCCCAGCCAACTTTTAAACCTGACACGATATAAGAAGTCGCGGCAGGAAGGTAAACACCCAGCAGCAGCGATGATTTCTTGAGTCCAATGTTCATCCCTGCCTCAACATAAATCCTGGGAACTGCCAAAAATCCGTCTAACACATTTCTTGCCATCGGCCACAGCACGGCATGTACGACCAGAAACACGATCACTCCTGGCTTTACGCCGAAGATAATGATTACAACTGGCAGCAGGGCAACGCCGGGCAGCAAATCGCAGATGGAAATGACCAGGTTGAAAATATCAAAAAACACCCGGCTCAGCATTGACAGGCCAGACAGTACAAATGCCAGGACAATGCCGATTAGCAGTCCTTCCAAAAGCAGCGCCATGGAATTTCCTATGTACACCCAGAGGGAAACGCCTGCCATCCCGGTCTGGAAATTGCGGATAAAAGCCGCGCCAATCGCCTCCAGCGGCGGAAATATCAATTCAGAATTGCTGCCCATGACTCCTGACTTGGCAACTATCTCCCAGATACACAGAATCGCAATTATGAAAAGGGTCCTTGCCACAATAGCCTGTATTTTCCTTTTCTTTTCATCCATAGTGATATTCTCCTATCATCAAGCCAAACGCCGCTGGCTTCTCAACCGCCAGCAACGTTGTCAAACACGGCTGGCTTCTCAGTCGCCAGTAACATTGTCAAACACCAAATCCTCATAAGATTCCGGCGCATTATCAATAAATTCTGTCCGACCCATGAAAGATGCCAATTCAAATATGCGGCTCGTCTCAATAGAATACTTGCTTTTGTTTATGTAAGCAAGTTCCTCTTCCTCACTGTTTCCGTCAAATTCACAGGTAATCTTTGCCGCCTCCTCAGGGCTGTCGTTGATAAAGTCTACCGCCTGTTTCACCGCATCACACAATGCCTGGTACAGCTGGGGATTCTCGTCATGCAGCTTGACAGACGCAACGCCCACAATGAAAGAATCATCCTTGCCCCATACTTCGGTGACGTCATTAATCTCATGCAGGTTGGACTCTTCCCTCTCCTGGAAAATATAAGGACTGGAGGTCAGATGGCAGGATACATTCCCGCTCTCTAAAGCTGCCATCCCATCGGGATGTGCCATGGCAACAAGGTTGGAATCCAATGCATGAGGGTCTTTCCCCGCATTCTCCAGAGCCAGTCCCAGAATGATATGCTGGATAGAACCGATATTGACAAGGGCAATCTGGTTGCTGCTGCCAATCAGGTCATCAAAAGACTTAATATTCTCATCGTTTGTCATCAGACCATGCTCCTGCCCTGACAAGTTCGTGAATATCTTATATCCCACGCCCTTGGTAACACCAGTGACTGCCGGTCCGACACCCATAAATCCGCCGTCAAGGCTTCCGCCCGATATTCCGGTATTGATGTCCGCCCCGGAACTCATCTGGTTCCAGTTGACGGTAACCTTACCCCCGGTTGCCTCCTCATATGCTTTTTCTATCAATTGCTGTTCCTTCATAATTCCCAACGGTGCATAGGCAAGGCCATACTGATAGGCAAGATTCAGCGTGACCTCCTGCCCTGCTGCCTCTTTGCCTTCACTCCCTGTTTCCTTGGAACCCTGTCCGCCGTTGCCGCAGCCTGCAAGCAAGAGCACAGAACTCATGCACAATGCTGCCCATTTGATGATACTTTTCTTTTTCATTATTTTACTCCTTTATTATGTAGAATTAATGTTATTTGAGTTTACACATTTTGTTTTCTTATAATACCAAAAGGTTTACCACTGTTTACTTCCTGTCCATCAGTTTTACCCTGTGTATTTTGCCATTATAAGTTCGTGGGATTTCATCAATCACTTCGATTTCCTTGGGCATCTTATTGCCATCAATATATTTCTTGAGAAATTCAAACATTTCTTTCTGCTTGAAATCTTCCTTATCCTGCACAACGACAAACAGTTTGGGAACCTGCCCAGACAGCCTGTCCTCTTTGGGGACACAGGCACAGTCGACAATTTTACTGTATTTTCTGGCGCTGTCCTCAATCTCGCTGGGGGATATCTTGATGCCCTTACAGTTGATGACATCATCCTTTCTTCCTAGGGTATAGACATACCCATCTTCATCAATATATCCTAAATCGTTGGTAAACACATAGCCGCCCTGCATAATCTGTTCCGTCAATTCGGGCTGATGCCAGTAACCTTTCATATTCATGGCTCCCGCCGTTGCCAACAGCCCCATATTGTCCTGCGAGGACTCAATGGGCTTCCTGTTCTCGTCCGTCACCATAAACGTGGCATTCCTGGTAGGCCTGCCGATACAGCCCGGCTTCTTCCTGTCCCTGTTGAAATCCAGGGCGCAGGTCCTGCCCGACTCCGTGGAGCCATAAAAATTATAGAGCCTTGCAGATGGGAAATACGATATCAGCATCTCCTTCACATGTTCCTGCAAAGCCTCCGTCCCCACCTGTATGTAATCAATCTGTGGGCTGATTTCTGATAATTTCCCTTTTGCCAGCTGCTCCAAAAATAATATCGCGCTCGGCGACACATCCATGGCCGTGACATGGTATTTTTGAATCAAATCAAACACCTGATTGACCCACATTACCCCTTCTATCAACACCACGGCGCTGCCATTGAGCATATTCGCATAACAGCAGCGCAACCCATGGGAATGGCTCAAGGGCAAGGGTATCAGTTCCACATTGTCCTCTTTCATTTCCGTGCCGTAGCTGACATTTTCTGCCAGCGCTATATTATTGCGGTTTGTCACTTCTATTCCCTTAGAAACCCCGGTTGTACCCGTTGTATACAGTAACTCCGCCGTTTCTTCCGCCTTGGGAAAAACAATTGTTGCCGGCAACTGGCCTGCAAAATCCTCTGCGCTTTTTGCCAGCAGCTCTTTTGCCGCCATCCTGGTTACCGGCACATCATATTCTGTGCTGTTAAGAAATAATTTCGCTTCCGTATCCTGCAGGATGCTCCGCACTCTTTCCTCGGAAGCCCTATGTTCTACCGGCACGAAAATTGCTCCCACCAACTCACACGCCAAACCACATATCAAAAAAGCGGCATCCTGGGTACACTCGACCATCACGCAGTCTCTGCGGTGAATCTCCAGCGCTGCCAGTTCCTGCGATACCTGCTGCACCTGCCGCCAGATATCCGCATAGGTATGCGCTCCGGCAAGGTCTGACACGCAGAGCTTTTCCGGCATATGTCCGGCGTGCCCAGCCACTATCTCTACGATTGACTCAGCCATATTCTTCCTCCTTTAAATACTCTTGATAAAACCGGCAACTTTATTGCCTTGCGAATCGTATACCCTTATTTTTAACTTTGTTTTTCCTTTTTGGGGCATTTTAAATTTCAGATTTGAAGACTTTTTCTGAATGGAGACGTAATCCTTATTTTCGTCCTCATATAAAACCTCGTACTTATAATCGTCTTCCTTGGTGGCAATCGGCGTCATCTCACAATATTCCTTACTCTCATCACGCCTTATTACAATTCCAATAAACCTCTTCGGCAGATGCTCCTGCTTCTGCGCGTAGGACTCATAGAACATTTCTTCCTCTTCTATCTTCCCCGCAAAAAAGTCTGCAAACCCCTTTGTCAGTTTTCTGGCCCCTGTGCCATTCAGATGCGTCCTGTCCCGGAAATCACTATCCTGGATATCAAGCACTGACGGTTTTGCCAGATTGAAATCGTAATAGGGGACGCCGTATTCCTCACAGACCTCTTTCGCTTGTATATAATAATCATCGTAACTGCCGCCAGATGCCAGCGTATACTCTGACAGCGGAGCGGCAAAACATATCAATTCAATATCATTTTCCCGGCAATACTGTGACATTTCTCTCAGGCATTCCAGGAAATCTTCACTGATAGGCCCCTGATAAGCTCCTTTTACTGAAGTCGCTGCATTCTGAAGCTCTCCTTCAAAATCAATGAAGCCCTTGCCTTTATATTCACCTGATTTCAGTTCAACTCCCTCGTAGTTCTTATAGAAATCCTTACTTTTCTTGGAAACAGTCTCCTCCATCTCTTCCAGCGAATAGATGGACTTCCAATTGCGGCGCGCACGGCAGAATGCGTTGACATAATCCTCCGGCTTAACCGCTTTCAGCATATAACTAAACTTATCCAAGGATGGCCTCAAGAAGTCTGATACCGTACAGATTTCCGCCAGTATCCCATCTCCGATATCCTTGGTTGTGCTGTACATGGATATTTCAAAATAACAGGTGTCAATATCCGCGACCCTGTTGGCCTCCCTAAGCAGCATAAAAGACGTATCGTACCTCTGTGCAGAGGTACTGCTGCTGAACGTATTCTGATTCCACTCTTTATCCAAAATAGCAGGGTCAAGGCCGCTATAGGCATGCGATGACCCCACAATCAGACTGTCAATCTCTTCCTGCTCATACATTTCATGCATAATCAATCTCGCAAAAGAATTCGTATCATCTGATAAAACGTAGTCCAGCCCAAACAGGCTAAGCACAACTAAAGCCGCCGTAAATACGCCAACACCCAATATTTTTAATACTTTCATTCTCTTAACGCAGCCTTTCCACCAATGCGGCAATCGCATCTAATGAATTAAAATTCTCTGAAACAATTTCCTCATACGGAATCTGTATTCCATATTCCATAGAGATAGTGCCAATCATACCTACCAAGGTGAGGGAATCTAAAATTCCGTCATCTACCAGATTTTCTGCATGAAAATCCACCTCAGGATATTCCTCTTCCAATAATTTCAATAATTCTTCTTTCATGTTGCGTCTCCTTTTTCATAATATTTTCTAAAAATCCTGGTATGCAAATCCTTCCATAGAGAAGTCCACGCCATAAATTCCAAAAACGACAATTGCGACAATCACCACCGCATAGATTACGCTCCTGACAAACCAGTTCCTGTCGAAAACCCACTGGCTGATGGTCTTTTTCTTATATTCTTCTATGCAGTCTGCAATGATGATTACTGCAATGCCCGCGAACATAAACCATAACTCCTGTATGCAGATACCATACCGCTCGTACACACTTTCAGTAAAGACCGCATGAACATTAAAATTTGTTAACATATTCTTTACAATACTGCCAGTATATCGCAAGCTGCCCGGTACTGTCAACAGCCTTCCCACACAAAACAGCAGATATGTCCTGATTATCTGGAACAGATGGAAGCATTTATTATCCGCATTGATATGCAGCTTCTGCAAAAGTTTCGACGTCATCGGAGCAAAGGTAACGGAACAGATAAACAGGAAGGAAAAATATAATCCCCACGCCAGATATGTAGCTCCCGTCCCATGCCACAGCCCGGTGGTTGTCCAAATCAGCAGCAGCGGCACTGCATCTTTAAAGAACTTCCCTACGTTCTTGCCAAACTTCTTCTTCACCTTAGCACATGTTGAGATAAACCGCAAGGATGTTGCCATCGGCATATAAATATAATCCTTCCACCAGCTGCTCAAAGACATATGCCACCTTCTCCACCACTCCGGTATGCTCTTAGAGAGGAAGGGATGGTTAAAGTTTTGGTTTATCTCAATGCCAAAAATCATCGAAACGCCCTTGGCAATGTCCATATACCCAGAGAAATCAGCATAAATCCAGGCAGCGCTTAACAATATGGCAAAAAGCTGCATGCTTCCCGCTGTGCCTTTGGGCTCCGCCATCACGCCATTGACAAAAATGGCTAGCCTGTCTGCGACAAACAATTTCTTAAAGTAGCCATAGCCCATCCACACAAGCGCCTGTCTTATGCGCTCTCCATCAAAGCGAATCCTTGCCTCATCAAAAAACTGGTTCCCCAACAGGCCATACCGTTCAATCGGTCCCTGGATGATATGAGGGAAATATACGATATACAGCAGGAACTTTGCATAATTCCTCTGACTGCGATACCGCTTCCAGTACACATCCAGAATATAGCCCAAGCCGGAAAATGTATAATACGACAATCCCAATGGCAGGGCAATATCCCACCATGAAACTTCCCCAGTTCCCCCTAAGTAAGCATATATATTGCCTATGAGTTTTCCAAGCAGGTTAAAATATTTGTTGAGAACGAGATTGCCCACGACAAGCACAATCGTTATGATTAGAATCTTCTTGCTCTTCCCAGCAAACTGCGCCCATTGTTCCTTGTCCTGTTTGCGGTCCAGCTGCGACTGGCTGTCATTGATTTTATCTATCATATTGGCTGCACAGAAAAATACTGCGCTCATGGCAACCGCATAAAGCAGATACTTCCAGCCGCCAAACGCAAAAAACACCAAACTTCCGGCTAAAAGAACTATCCATCTCCCAGACGGTCTGACAATATAATATAACACAGCCAAAATAATTGCGAACAGAATAAATTCCATGGTACAAAAATTCATTTTCGTTTCCTCACTTACAGTTTTTGTTAAAATATTTTCTTCTGTCAAATCGGATTATGCCCAAAACTTCCTTGTTTATAAATAATCTGTTTCTCAGCAGATTTTTCATAATCCTATTTCATGATATAGACTGATTGTGATAGAAATATGAAAATGACTATTCCCAGCTCCATGGAAAAAAAAGAATCCCGCAATGCGGGATTCTTTGCTGTCTGGAACAGGCAACTGCTGTCCCAGACAACGGTTCTGTGATTATGCATTTTCCTTTACACTTTTAAATCTACCCTCTGATAGAGGTACCTCTTCTCTGCAGTCTGGTATGCTTCTAGGTTGCGCGCCTCCTGCCTGGCAGCGAGCTTCTGTTCTTCCATCTCCTGCTTCTGCTCCTCAATACGCTGGGCTTCGTCTAGTTCCTCCTGCGCCTTCTGGGCTTCCTGCAGCTTCTGGGTCTCTTCGGCAAGCTCCTCGAGTTCTTCGGAATTCTCTTCCACAGCTTCGACTTCCTCGGCAAGGTCCGAGACATCTTCCATCATCTCTTCCATCATGCCCTTGTCTTCCTCTGTGCCCAGAGCCTCCTCTGCCATGTCCTCGCGTCTCTCTTCGGCAGTCTTCGGCTCCATGTCCTCGGCTGCCTCTGCAATCTTCTCGCCAAGTTCCTCCGCCTCGTCCAGCACATGCCACATCTGCTCATTGTTAAACGCTTTCTTCGCCGCCGCAATCTCTTCCTCATAACTGTGCAATGCTTTCAGCTTGTCAGCAATCTCTTCCACCGTATCGCATTCCTGATTCTTGAGATTCTCTTTCTGCTTCTCCCAAAATGAAACCTCACTCTGCGTCTTCTGCTGCCGCTGGGCCTTGTCCTGCGCGCTCTTTGTGAGATTATTCTGCAGCACAGGCAGATTGCCTGCAAAAACGGAGCCACCCTTATGATAAGTGTCTGTCCCTATATTCGTCAATGAAATATTCATACCGTTCTCCTTTGCTATGCTCTGTGAAACGCTGCCTTTCTTGTATATGTTTCGGCATGGATATGGGAAATCTTTACCATTTTCCAGACACTTGTATCACAAAAAATGCCCCTGGAAAGTACTTCATGTTTCCTTTCCAGGGCATTTCCCAGTTCCGCTTGGACTATTTCTGAATGTAATGCACATGCAGAAGGTCATGCTCGCGGTTTTTCAGCAAATCATTATACAAAGTATCTACCAATGGATTGTCCTCACTGCGCTTAATCTGCAACGCCTTATCATTCTTGTAGAGTCCTTCGGCACGCATCCGTTTCTCCGTGGAACGCGCAAATGGCTGTCCGGCTCCGGCAACGCAGCCGCCTGCACATGCCATAACCTCCACAAAGTCAAAATGCTCCTCGCCGCTCTCAATTTTCTGAATCAGCCGGTCTGCATTGCCAAGGCCGCTGACCACACCGATTCTGACCGTGCGCCCATCTAAGTCAACCGTAAATTCCTTAACGCCCTCCATGCCGCGAACACCGCTGAATTCAATCTCTTTGAGCGCTTTGTGGCTCTTATCTTCCACTACCCTGCGGACTGCCGCTTCCGTCACGCCGCCAGTGGCGCCAAAAATAACTCCGGCCCCTGAATAGATAGAGAACGGCATATCGTATGCCTCCGGCTCCAGGCGGTCAAAACGGATACCGATTTCTTTTAACATACCAATCACTTCCTCGGAAGTCAGCACATAATCCACATAAGGGATGCCGTCTTTCTTGAATTCCTCCCTGGAAGCCTCGAATTTCTTAGCCGTACAGGGCATGATTGCCACAGAAACGGTCTCCTTGTGCTCCTTCTTATCCAGCTTCCGGTAATATTCCTTGATTACCGCACCAAACATCTGCATCGGGGATTTGGAAGTGGAAACATAAGGCATGAGATGGGGATGTTTTGTCTCCACAAAACGAATCCAGCCCGGGCAGCAGGAAGTAAACAACGGATATTTGCGGTCTTCTTCCTCCAGGCTCTCCACTAACTCCTGAGATTCTTCCATAATTGTCAGGTCCGCGCCCACCGAGGTATCGAAAATGGCATCCACGCCAAGCATACGCAGCGAAGCAATCAATTTGCCGATGGTATTTTCCCCTGGTTCATATCCGTACGCCTCGCCGATTGCCACGCGCACTGCCGGGGCAATCTGCACAACTACCCGCTTATCGGAACTGTGGATTGCCTGCCATACGTCATGGGTATCGTTCTTAATCGTGATAGCGCCCGTTGGGCATACTGCCGCACACTGTCCGCAGTTGACGCAGTTGGTATCTGCAATATTCCTGCCAAATGCCGTGGAAATCTCCATATCGGAGCCGCGGTGTGCAAAATCAATCGCTCCCACATGCTGAATCTCACTGCAGACCCTCACACAGTCCCCGCAGAGAATACATTTATTGGGGTTGCGCACAATTGCCTTGGAGGAAGTATCAATGGGACGGACAGGATTGGTATTCTCAAAACGCACGCTGGGAATGGAAAACCTGTTTGCCAATTCCTGCAGCTTGCATTTGCCATTCTTCTCACATGTCGTACAATCCCTGCAGTGCGCAGCCAGAAGGAGTTCGAGAATCCGCTTCCTGTGGTAGTACAGCTGCGGCGTATTCGTGCGGATTTCCATGCCATCCTTCGGCGGCGTGGAACAAGAGGCCACGATGCCGCCCCGGTTATCTTCCACCACGCACATACGGCAGGCCCCATAGATGGACAAATCCGAATAATAACAAAATGTTGGTAAGATAATTCCTGCTTTGCGGATAACCGCAAGAATATTTTTCTCATCGGTGAACGGTACACGCTCTCCGTCAATAATCATAAATTTTTCCATGTCCGTTCCCTCCTACACTTCTATCACTGCGTGGAAATTACAGCCTTCTTTGCAGGCCCCACACTTAATGCATTTCTTCGTGTCAATGGTAAATGGTTTCTTCACCTCACCGGAAATCGCGCCTACCGGACAAAGCCTTGCACATTTGCTGCAGCCCTTGCACAGTTCCGGGTCAATCTGGAGGGTTACCAGCGCCTTGCACTGCCCCGCCGGGCATTTCTTATCCACGACATGGGCGAGATACTCATCACGGAAATACTTCATGGTGCTGACCACCGGCGAAGCAGCCGTCTTGCCCAGCCCGCACAGCGCTGTTGCCGATATGGTTGACGCCAATTCTTCCAGCAGCGTAATATGCCCCAGCGTTCCGCGTCCCTCGCAGATATCATTCAAGAGCTCCAGCATCCGCTTAGTGCCCTCGCGGCAGGGGATACATTTCCCGCAGGATTCATTCTGGGTAAAGTTCATAAAGAACCTCGCCACTTCCACCATACAGCTCTTGTCATTCATGACAACGAGACCGCCGCTGCCAATCATAGCCCCTACCTTCTTGAGGGAATCGAAATCCAGATGCAGGTCCAAATGGTCTTCCGTGGCGCTGATACAGAGACATCCGCCGGAAGGACCGCCAATCTGCACCGCCTTGAACTCACCGTCCTTAACGCCGCCGCCGATATCAAAGATAACTTTCCTGAGCGGCGTCCCCATGGGCACTTCAATCAATCCCGTATTCATGACATTTCCAGTCAGGGCAAACGCTTTCGTCCCATGGTTGTTATCTGGTCCAATCGTCTTATACCACTCAGCTCCTTTGGTGATAATCGGGGGAACGTTGCAGTAAGTTTCCACATTATTCAAAACAGTAGGCTTCTCAAACAGCCCTTTTTCTACGGTACGGGGCGGTTTTACTCTGGGCATGCCGCGGTTACCCTCGATGGAAGCAGTCAGTGCGGAACCCTCTCCACAGACAAACGCGCCTGCTCCCTGGCTGATCTTTAAATCAAAGTCAAAACCGGAATCCAGGATATTTTTGCCTAACAGGCCTTTCTCTTCCGCCTTATTGATTGCCGTCTGCAGACGCTCCACTGCCAGAGGATATTCCGCACGCACATAGATATAGCCGTAATGCGCGCCAGTAGCGATTCCGGCAATCAGCATACCCTCAATCACACGGTGGGGGTCGCCTTCCATCATGCTGCGGTCCATAAATGCGCCGGGGTCGCCCTCATCACCGTTACAGACTACATATTTCACCTCTTCGTCCTGTGCCAGTACCTGCGCCCATTTGCGCCCGGTGGGAAATCCGCCGCCGCCGCGTCCGCGCAGACATGCCTCGTTAACCTCGTCCACAATCTGCTGCGGCGTCATGTCAAACAATGCCTTTGCCACGGCGCTGTAACCGCCCACTGCTATGTATTCCTTGATAGATTCTGCATTAATCCTTCCGCAGTCCTCCAACGCCACACGCGTCTGCTGCTTATAGAATGGAATGTCATCCTGTTTCTCATAGGCTTTGCCATCCTGCCCATGGTAGACCAGGCGGTCAATCACCTCATCCTTAACAATGCTCTTTTCAATAATCTCCTCACAATCCTCCACTTTCACCTTCACATAGAGGATTCCCTTGGGCTCTATACGAAGCAACGGTCCCATCTCGCAGAAGCCATGGCAGCCGGATTTCTTCAGACCGACACTCTCATCATGCGGCTCCTTCTCCAGCACCAGCGAACATTTAATTCCGCGCGCTATGAGGATTTCCTGCATCTTTGCATATATGTTCAGAGAACCGCCGGCAACACAGCCAGTCCCGGCACAAATTAAAATCTGCTTCTTCTGTGTCTTTAAGGATGCTGCATATTCTTTCCTTCTCTCTTCCAGTTCTTTCCTCGTATTAATTCTCATCTGCAGCCTCCTCTCCGGCATCCTGGCCTTCTCTCAATTCCTGAATCAGTTCCCTTGCCTTCTCTGGCGTCATCGCCGGATGCACCTCATCATTGACGGTACAGACCGGAGCTAATCCACAAGCCCCCAGACAGGAGACTGTCTCCACGGTAAACATCATGTCATCCGTAGTCGGCTTTGCTTCTGTCACCCCCAAAAGAGCGCGGATTTCATCTAAAATCGCCGTGGACTTGCGCACATGGCAGGCTGTCCCATCGCAGATTTTGATGACATATTTCCCCTTAGGCTCCAGAGAAAAATTCTCATAAAAAGTTGCCACTCCATAAACTTTCGCTTCACTCAAATCCAGTTTCTTCGCAATGTAGCAGAGCGCATCCTCCGGCAGATAGCGGTATACTTTCTGGATGTCCTGCATGATTGCAATCACTGCTGTCTGGCTGTAGTCATGAGACTTTAAAATCTCATCCAATACTTTCTGTTCCTTTGCTTCCAAACCTTCTCCTCCTTAAATTTGTTATTCTTTGATTTCATCAATATCCGTAAGGTTCACTCCAAGACTTGTCAACAGCGCCTTTAAATAAAAATACTTCTTTTTTAGCATTGCATAGGTTCTTGATGCGTTTTCCTCTTTTGCTACTGTCATGTATTCTTGGATATCTTTGAACTCATCCATCGCATTTTTCATTATTTCAGCGCCATTCATAATATCACCTCCAAATTATGAAAACATTTGTTTGATGGCTTTAGTATATCATAACCAGATATTAAAGTCTATTAAATAATATTTTGCGGATATTATGGCTGCATACATGGGTTCAGGCTGAAGTTAAACAATTTCTTTCTCCTTCCATCCCCCAATGTCTTACATCAAATCCATTGACACCTGCTAACTCCGCGATTATATCACATTCCACCACAATATAATCTTTCACAAATTATACTTATATACACCATTTCCGTTTTCTCGTATAACGTTTTTATCACACAGAGACAAAAAAATCTTTTGTATATCCTTTTCCCCAATTTTACATTGGTCGCCACTTCTATGTTTACAGTTTAAATTATTATTAATACATTCTCTATTGCTAGGTGGTAAAATATCCTTAGTTATTACACCTGATTTTGTTCTCAGCATTTCTAAAACTACACATTTCTCTCCTTCTGTCTCACTAAGCTTAACTACACCATTGCTTTTAAAGCCACTAACAGACAATGCAACACTTGCAAATCCTTTCGTTAAGTTAACATCTAATATTGCTGCTAAAATGGTAATAGTAACTATCTTTAAATTTATATTATAATTTTTATTTGGACTTAAAAATTCTAATACATCTGGATTTGTTTCAGCTATATATGTTGTTACCGTTATGTACTCATCATCACTAAAATATGGAGATAATTTTGTAATACCATCAATAAAATTATTAATATCTTTCTTTTCTATCATTTTTGCAATTTCTTGTTCTAAACTCTCTTTACTTCCCGAAAAAATAAAATTCATTTTGTGCCCTCCAATTCTTATTGATTAATTTGTTGAATGTTTCTCCTAACATATGTAAATGGGCATAAATTATTATACATGTCCCTTTGCATTGGATAATTGCATGTTTCATTAACAACCGATTTACTAATTGAATTTATATCTACCATCTTTAAATCTTCTAATTTAACAGCCTTCAAATTACGAATTCCATATCCTACTGAAACAGTATCATTTCTGACACACATTTTGCAAAACTTTTTTAACATACATGGTGATAACCTTCCGTGCTTTTCCTCTAATATTTTTGTTGTATATTCCTCAAGCGCAACCAACTGAACAAAATCGGTGGGTGCAATATTGTTAGGCATTCTAAATTGACCACTGCAATCCCTTTCTATTGTAACTCCAAGTTCTTTGACAATATTCAAAAATTTATTTTGTGATTCATATATAGAAATATTGCTATCCATGATATTACACATAAAAGAAAAATTATTTTTTCTAAATTCAATTCCTTTACGACAAATTTCCTTTATCCAATCTCTAATATGGGCTTGAGAATCAAAGCTTATATAAAAAGCATCTATTGCCTGATAACATTTAATAAGTTGCTTTTCTAATAACTCCATAATTTGAAAACTACCTACTAAACCGGTTATTTTTTCTCTTTTAACGCACTCATACATGAACTTTGCAGTCAATTCATCACTATTAAACTGCTTATAATAATCCAGAAAGTTAAAAAAAGCATGTATAGGTGAATCTGCTATCAAAGCGATATCACAAAGGGCCACCACCGTCTGTGCATTTACCGGAAAATCTGGAGAATATCTTTTTATAACTTCTTCAATTAAATAGTAAGTCACATTTTTAGAAACCTCACTTTTGGGAAAACAACGTTTTTGAATCAAACGTGCCATATTTTCCTTAATCATTCTCACCGTAAAAGGAATCTCGCAAATCCTTCCATCCATATTTAATTTTATTCTCACCGCATCAACTACCTTAATTCCATATCTTTCATAGTACTTTTTATTAATTGCAAAATCTATATCTTCTATATCACACTTATTATATTCTAGATCAATGGCTCCTCCTACTTGTTTGATAATCTTTTCTATCATTTTTCTATTTTTCTTCCATAGTTTGTGAACTGAATTATACAAATATGAATTTGGATTATTAATAAACTCATGCAATAGATATATCAATCTGCAAGTATAATACATTAACCCATAAAGTGTCGTAATGTTCTGAATGTGATGAACATATTCATGTACATAAACAGAAGCATCTTCATCAAATAAATGTACACTAAAAAACGTTGTATTGTAATTACCTAATAATTGATTATAGTCTATCATGATTATACCTCTTTTAACATTTCAAAACACATTTTTTCTATTATCTTGTAAAACTATACTTCCCTCAACTAAGCTTTCTGCATAAAGTCTATATCCATCTCTACCAAAACTCCTCACCACCTGTATATTTTCTAAATTTATCCCCCCTCTATCAGCGACATCAAAAAAGCGGGGTTCACCCACCACTGTGATGAACCTCTCAAAGCCTTAAAAACCTTTATTTTAAGCCATTCTTTAATACTTTTTCCTGTTAGTACCCAAATTTCTATGGCATCAAATCTGAATAGCCGCCTGGGCCGCTGTTAAATATTTTTAGGGGGACATCAACACATTATGCTCGAAGCCCAAGCCAACCCTTTACTGTTTCCGCAGCATAGCCAACTGCCTGAGCAATTTTTTCCGTATCGAGCCCCATCTCATATAATTTTTTAGCGCTCTCCTGAGCTTGCAGAAGTCTGCCCTGCCGTTCTCCATCACGTTCGGATTCTTTTCTTATTTCCTGAATCGCCTGACACACATCAACCACCTCTTCACTTTCATCATATTTTATTCCTGAATTTGTAATTGTCTCAATCACATCCGCCGCCCTGCGTTCCACTTCCCGGAAACGCTTTTCATTGGCTGCCAATACCCTGCTTAAATTTTCCTTGTCTTTCGAATACTTGATGAACAGCATGACCTCCCGCAGGCTGGACTGGAATTTCATAATCTCCCCATCCGGCATCTGCGCTGGGGCAATCAGCCGCACATGGTAATTGTCCATGCAGGCAAGCACATCCGGGTCAGACACATCCATCATTTCAAACAGGCTTAACGGTCCATCCCACTCTTGTGAGCCGAAAAATACGGTTACCGTGATGGAGGGTATCAGTCTGTCCCCTGCCCAGAAACCGCTTAAGAATTCACCCATGTTTGGCGTCTTCCTGCCTTCTCCAACAGATGTTTCCCCCTGCTCCTTTTTCCGCTTCATTTCTTTCCGGTGTGACCTTGCCGCCTCTTCCACCTGCCCGGCATATTCCAGCGCATCATAGAGATTGTTTTTCACAGCCATGGCATAATGAATATCCGTCTGGTTTTCCGCGCCATAAAGGACATATTCCATCTTTCCGTCCGTCATTGCGACATACAGCTTCTGCACATCACGAAATTTCTGGACAGGAACCACAGCGCCATCCGCGCCATATGGCAGCGCAATTTTAGTGGAATCACGCTCCGTAAGCTGCTCCGACAGAATCACTTGCCGCCCGCCATAAATATAGTAATTGAAAATGTCGGCAAATACACCCGCATCTTTTACATAATCCTTTGTAACTGTATCTGCTTTCAACGGCATCCACCACCTTTCTGCATGAATGTATGGCAATGAGATTGTCAAATCCTCGCCCCTACTACGATTTCATTATACTCAAAAAACTTCTTTTTTTCAAGCACATCTAAGCCGATTCTCCATAACAGAGGGGTCACATTATACATATGGAAGGGATCAAAACCGTGACCACAGGAATCACATTCACAGCCATAGGGGTCAGACCTTTAGCCGCAGGGATGCTTCAATTAAACAATCTCCCTCTTCTTCCATCCCCCCTGGAAATACCGCGTTAAGGCGATAACAAGCCCTACTGTCCAACCCGCCGGATTCGCCCACATGATTATCATGCCCTTGGTCACATCCGCCAGGGCATAAGTCAGCGTCACCCTGGTCATAAGGTTGCATACGCTGCTGGACAAGAACCATCCCATATCTGCCGCCCCGCGCAGGACCCCATTGCTGACATTCATGCTGCCCATGACGAAATAGAACATGGAAACCGTGCTGAGATAGCTTGCCCCCACGGAAATCGCCTCCGCGCTGGAACCAGAATCCAGGAACAGACCAACAAAATTTTCTCCGGTAAAATGCAATATGATGGCAATCATCAGTCCAATACCGGCTGCCATCACCAGGCAGATACGGTAACCCAACTTGATACGCTCTGGTTTCCTGGCTCCCATGTTCTGTGCCACATAAGTGGATGCCGCATTGCCCACCGCCACCATCGGCACAATCGCGATACCGTCAATCTTGGTTGCCGCCGTATACCCGGCAAGGAACGTGGAACCGAAACGGTTAACCGCCGACTGGATTAAGAGCATCCCCACGGAGACTATCGACTGCTGCACAATCGTTGGAATTGCCACCTTCACCATCGTGAGCAAAAGTTCCCTGTCAAACCTGGCGAATTCCTTCGTCTCTATTTTCCCTAATTTACGCATGAGGAAGAAAAAAGACAGCGCCGCAGACAACGCCTGGGCAATCAGCGTTGCCCACGCCACGCCCGGCACACCCAAATGGAGCTCAGCCACAAAATACAAGTCCAGCCCAATATTGAGCAGGGAAGAGAACATCAGAAATAACAGGGGCTTCCTGGAATCCCCCAGCGCATTGAAAATGGCGGAAAATGCATTGTACAAAAAGAGAAATGCAAACCCCAAAAAGTAAATCTGCATATACTCTGCCGCATCTTCAAAAATGTTGGCCGGCGTCCCCATCAGCCGCATCAGCCCCCGGTTAATCAGCACCCCCAATATGCTCAAGAAAATGCTGAATCCGAGGATAGACAGGAGCGCTGTGGAAATCGCCGTCTTCATCTTCTCTAACTGCTTTGCGCCAAACAGCTGGGAGATTACCACGGAACAGCCGATGCCAGTGCCCATCGCCACCATCACAAACAGCATAGTAATGGCAGTGGACGCACCCACTGCTGCCAATGCATCTTCGCCCACTACATTTCCCACAATGATGGAATCCATAATATTGTAAAACTGCTGGAATAAATTTCCTGCCACCATCGGCAATGTAAAACCAATCAGCGCCTTTGTGGGATTCCCATTTACCATACTCCCTTTTATCTGCTCTGCCATAACCTCTCTCCTAACTTCTGACCTCATCAAAGCCCATGGCTTCATATTTCATCATTTTATGATAAAAGCGGTGGGCTGTCAAATTCTGTTTATTTTAAGTTTCCCCATTTTTTATAATAACTGATACTGTTTATAAACTTTTAAGAATTCTTTCAGCCCTTGATTTTACTGGGTTTGCAGGTTTTTGTTAGCACTCATTCTTAAAGAGTGCTAATTTTCTATTGACTTTTACAGACAGGGGTATTACAATCTTTTTTAGACGAAAAATGTATCAGCAAAAATAAAAAACCGCAAACAAAGGAGTGTAATTTTATGAGCAACAAACACGGAAATCTTTCCATCAACAGCGACAATATTTTTCCTATTATCAAGAAGTGGCTGTATTCGGACCACGATATTTTTTACCGCGAGTTAATTTCCAACGGCTGCGATGCCATCACCAAGTTAAAGAAGCTGGACTTAATAGGGGAATATGAACTTCCAGACGACTACGAGCCCAAGATTCAGATTCTTGTCAACCCGGAGGAGAAGACCCTCAAGTTCATCGACAACGGATTAGGCATGACCGCCGATGAAGTGGAGGAATATATCAACCAGATTGCGTTCTCCGGCGCTTCTGATTTCTTAGAAAAATATAAGGACAAGGCAAGCGAGGAGCAGATTATCGGGCATTTCGGACTGGGCTTCTATTCTGCTTTCATGGTTGCAGACGAAGTGCATATCGACTCCCTCTCCTACCAGAAAGACGCAGTACCCGTCCATTGGACCTGTGACGGCGGTACGGAATTCGATATGTCTGACGGCTCCAAGACGACTGTCGGCACAGAAATTACGTTATTCTTAAATGAAGACTGCCTGGAATTTGCCAACGAATACCGCGCTAAGGAAGTAATTGAGAAATACTGCTCCTTCATGCCGACTGCCATCTACCTTGCAAAGGAAAATGCACCGGAAGAATACGAGACCATCCCCGCCGATGAAGTGACCGACAAGGATAAGGTCATAGAGACCATCGTGGAGGAAGCAAAGTTCGAGGAAAAGGAGAACGAAGACGGAACCAAAGAACAGGTGGAAGTGTCTCCGCGCACAGAAAAAGCAAAGATTGTCAAACGTCCGGTTGCCTTAAACGATACGCATCCATTGTGGGCAAAACACCCCAACGACTGCACAGACGAGGAGTACAAGACCTTTTACCGCAAGGTTTTCCAGGATTACAAGGAACCATTGTTCTGGATTCACCTGAATATGGATTACCCCTTTAACCTCAAAGGTATCCTCTACTTCCCCAAAATCAACACGGAATACGATTCCATTGAGGGCACGATTAAGCTTTACAACAACCAGGTATTTATCGCCGACAATATCAAGGAGGTCATTCCCGAATTCCTGATGCTGTTAAAGGGCGTGATTGACTGCCCGGACCTGCCTCTGAACGTATCGAGAAGCGCTTTGCAGAATGACGGCTTTGTACAGAAAATTTCTGATTACATCACCAAGAAAGTTGCCGACAAGCTGAGCGGCATGTGCAAGACCGACAAGGAATCTTATGAGAAATACTGGGATGACATCAGCCCCTTCATCAAATTCGGCTGCCTGAAAGACGAGAAATTCTGTGATAAGATGAACGATTATATCTTATTCAAGAACTTGGACGATAAATACCTCACACTGCCGGAATGCTTAAAAACCGAGGAAGAAAACGCTGATTCTGAAAATGCAGACACTGATTCCGCTCATGCAGATGATAATTCTGCGGACAACGCCAGCGCTGATTCCAATACTGCAGATACTTCTTCTGCCGACACAGACGAAGCAGATTCTGCCGATGGAACTGAGGAGGAAAAAGATACGCGCAGACCTGTGTACTATGTAACCGACAGGCAGCAGCAAGGACAGTATATTAAGATGTTCCAGGAACAGAACATGGATGCCGTCATCTTAGACCATAACATTGATACTTCTTTCATCACACAGTTGGAGCGCAGAAATGAAAAAATTAAATTTGTGCGCATTGATGCCGACCTCACGGATTCCATGAAAGAAGACGTTTCCGAGGAAGATTTGAAGGAAGCAAAAGACACGCTGACAGAGACATTCCGCAAGGCATTGAACAATGAGAAGCTGAACGTAACTGTCGAAAAGCTGAAAAATGCAGACATCTCTTCCGTCATAACCCTCTCCGAGGAAGGAAGAAGAATGCAGGATATGATGAAGATGTACGGCATGGCAGGCATGGATCCCTCCATGTTCGGCGGCGACCAGACATTGGTACTGAACGCCAACAATGAGCTGGTCAAATATATTTTGGAGCACAAAGATTCTGAGCATGTGCCAGTCTTCTGTGAACAGCTCTATGACCTGGCGCTCCTTAGCAATCACCCGCTGACACCAGATGCAATGAGCCAATTTGTCGCTAGGAGCAACAAAATTATGCTGCTGTTGGCAAAATAAGGGTTTTGAAAGGAGAGCCCATGGCAAAAACATCTTGGAAAACAAAAATAACAGCTTTTGTGCTTATGTTTATGTTGGCAATTGCCCAGATACCTACAACCGTCCAGGCTGCCGCCGTGCGCCCGGCAGATGTAAAAAAGGCCGGCAGCGGCAATATCCTTATCGGCGTGTCCGGCACTTTTGAGCACGTGGATAAATCAGACATTTTAAAGAGAATCAATGACATCCGCAAGGAAGCCTGCACGAAGGGCTATATCAACCCTAACACCGGCAGGAAACTGAAATCCTCAGACTATGTTCCGCTGAAATGGTCCTCGAATTTAGAATGGATTGCACAGCTGCGGGCAGCAGAATGTACCGTCAATGAGGGGCACACCCGCCCAAATGGCAAGAGCTGTTCCAGTATCAACTATAAAAACGAGCAAAGCTGGGGCGAAAATCTTGCCTGGAACTATTCTGGCCTGATGCGCGGAGTTGAACAGTGGTACGATGAAAAGAAAGATTGGGTGAACCAAAACACCAATGCCGTAACCGGACATTACACAAACCTCATCAATCCTGAATATAAGTTCATCGGCCTCGCTTCTTTTGTCCGCAGCAGCGGCGGCTGGTATGGCATCTCTGCTGAATTAGGCTATTCCACTGCCGGTTTGCAGTCACAGTCCAAAGTAAAGGGCAAAACAGTCCAGACCATTGAGGTTGCCAAAAACAATGTTAAGCAGATGAAGTTAAACGCCCCCTCCTCCATCAAGTTAAAAAAGTCCAAGCAATTGACCATCACCTGTAATATTACATTTCCGGGAATTATGGGCGGGCAAAATTCCACAAAGGGAAAAATTTCCAAAAACGTTACCTGGAAATCATCGAAGCCGTCCGTCATATCCGTCAAGAGCAACGGAAAGATTACCGCTAAAAAAACCGGAAAATCTACCATTACTGCCAAAATAAAAGGTGGGAAAACTTTAAAGAAAACAATTACGGTCAAAAGATAACAGCACAGACGTCCTGAACTTTACAAGCACAGGACGTCTGTCTGTTTCATTCACATATATTATTGCAGTTCAAGCCCTGTAGGACGCAGCAATGCCTGCATTTCTCTTTTGCCCAATTCCTTTATCTCCTCAATATCCCCATTCTTATCCCGGCAGACTTCGAGATATACTGCATTCTTGCCGCAAGAGCCATTTGTCAGAAGATAATCTTTGTCATGAAAAACGGCAACTTCTTTCCCCTGATACATCCAGGTCCCTGTCTTATCATTGGCAGTAATGCCATAGGAAGCATATTCCGCGGGAACGTCCGGGGTACTGCTGCCCTCATACGTCTCGTTATCTTCTGCTGCATATGCAATATCCGAGGACATCCCATACGCTATGGCAGTCGCGTCACTCTTATCACTCATATCATACTCAATGTCTGCAGCTTCTTCATATGCTTCTTCTGCGCCGTTTAGCATCTTTGCTGTATTCTCTTCGTATTCATAAGAACTGTCGCCCTCTTCCACCGCATAGACGCCATCGACAGGACCCGCTGCCTCTGCTGTGTCTTCTGCGACAGCTACTGTTTTGCCAAAAACAAATGCAGAAGTTGCAAATACCATAATCATTCCCGCTGTCAGCACACCTGACAATACACCCAACGCTATTGATTTCTTTTTCTCTTTCATAATGGCAACCACCCTTTCTTCCATTGCATTTCTACAGAAACTATTACCGAAGGAAAACCTCGCACCCTTCTGCTCTTCCAGATCAATCAGCGCATAAGCATAAGCTGCGCGCGACTCCCAGCCAAGATATCTGACTACATTCTCATCACAGGCAATCTCTATATCCCGGTTTGCCAGAATGCACATTGCCCAGACAAGCGGATTAAACCAATGAATACAGCAGGACAGTATCAGAAAAATCTTCTTCACTGTATCAAAATGGCGGATATGCATATACTCATGAAGCAGCACAAACCTCAGCTGCTCCCTATCCGCTTTCACCAGCGATTTCGGCAAAAGGATTACCGGATGGATAATCCCATAAGCCAACGGTGTTTCCACGCCCTCCCACTGACGTACTGAGACTTTACGTCTCAGCGGAAGTTCCCACGCCCACTCCTGCACCTTCAAGTCCTCTATGAGCAGTGAGGTTGCAAATTCCCTGTGACATCTAACATAAACGGACACATAATACAGAATGCACAGGAAAACTCCGCCCAGATAGATAGGCAGCCATACAGTCCGTAAATCCAAATCTGCATCATTTGCAGCATTTGCCGACACGGCTTCCCCTGACGCCTTATTTCCTGACATTTCATCAAATACTGCAATATTATCTGCATGATTCCATGGCATTCCATCAACAGAACATTCCATAGCCAATTTCTCTGCCAAAGTATAAACGCTGCATGGGCATGGTATGGAAAAAGGAATCATCAGCCGCAGAAACACTGCAAACCACAGCGCCTGAAATACTTTCCCCGGCAGACGGTTTTGCAACAGACTGCGGACAGCTACAATTGCTAAAATAAAAATCCCTCCCGAAACGCTCATGCTCCACAAATTCATCCTGCTTACCTCATTCCAATTCCTCAACCATCTTCTTCAACTTATCAACTTGCTCTTTTGACAGCTTCTTCCTGCCCAGCAAGGCAGCAAATAGCTTTTCCGCTGAGCCGTCATATATCTTATTAATCAATTCCTCCGTCTCAGCTTCCTGCACCGCTTCCTTGGGAATCAGCGCATGGCACATAAAATTCGGTTCCGAACGCTCGATTGCCCCTTTCTTGATACAGCGCTTAATCAATGTATATGTCGTATTCATATTCCAGCCTACCTCCTCTTTGAGCACATTGGAGATATGCTTTGCTGTGGCATCACCTTCCTTCCATAACACATCCATGACTTTTAATTCCGAATCAAACAATTTCACATCCATATATTTTCCTCCAGAAACTACTGCAGTAGTTTAATGTATCTATACTACCACAGTAGTTTATCATTGTCAACCATATCATTTGAATTTTCTCATTTTGTGTAACAGTTCAACCAAAATTAAGGCAGCGTCCCCATATTGCGGAAACGCTGCCTGTATATTATTTTTCTTATGTAATTCACTGTTCTGACCTAATTTACCACGTACAGTATTTCTCATACACCTGGAAGAAACTGTCTGTTGTCAAATCCTTATTGAGTTCCACTTTCACCCCATCCCAGAGCTCTTCGTTGAATTCTGAGGGCAAATCTTTCAAAAATCCCTGATAGACATCATCAAACGCTTCCTTCCTTCGTTCTTCTAAAATCACAGACTTATTGTCATCCGTCCGCTCCTGGTCATAATGGTTTATGCATTTGACAAAATAATAACCGTCATCTGTCTTAATCTTTTTGCTGACTTCCCCATTTTCCAGGGAAAATACGGCATCTGCCACTTCCTGCTCAACATTATTTTTGCTGAAAAAAACCTCAACCTCCGCAGCCTCGTTATAGCGGTTGGCAACCGTGAGAAAATCATTCCCCTCTTTTATCTGCTGGGAAACCTCTTTTGCCTTCTCCTTATCTGATACAAAAATCTGCTCAGCCTCCATAACTCTGGCTTCCTCATCGCTGACCTCATCGTTGACCCCCTGTGTGAGAAACGTATATAGCTTATTGGCAAGACCATAGCGCATGTACAAAGTCTCTATGTCACCTTGCTTTACCTGCATATACTCTTTCTCTGCAGCGTTCAAGGAAGCAAAATACGCCTCCGCCGCCTCCTTGACCTTTGCCTGTTCTTCTTCGCTTAAGGCAACTTCATTTTCCTGCGCCAGATAATCCATCGCCATAATCTGCGCCAGCCTGGAAACAGTCATGTCCTTCACATAATTTTCCAATTGATTATCTTTGAAACCGTGTTCCCACAAATCAATGCCATACATCGTATCGTAAATATTCTGGTAATTCGTCAATACGACCCGCGCCTCCGGCAGTGTGCAGACTTCTTCCTTAATCTTGAACACCTTATTGTCTATATGGTCTGCATTGACTACCACCTCAGAACCTGTCACCTTGCAGCCGCTAAACGTCAGCAAAAACAGAGCGCTGAGCCCAACTAATTTTAATTTTCCACCTGTTCTCATTGGTAATCCCATCCATTTCATCCTAATTGCAAATTATCACAATTCTGTTTGCCACAATTGCTCATTATCACAGCCCTGCTTCAGCACAATTGCAAATTATCAAAGTTCCGCCAGGATACTGCGCGCCACGCTCAGTCCGTTGGCAGATGCCTGCTGCAGCCCCCTGGTAACCGATGCCCCATCGCCAATAGCGCGCAGCCCAGGCAAATTGGTCTTAAATGCACGGTCCACCACTACTTTGTTGGAATAGAACTTCACTTCCACACCATAAAGCAGCGTCTCATCACTGGCAATGCCGGGCGTCACCTTATCCAGCGCAAAAATCATCTCCTCAATATCCACCATAATCCGATGTGGGAATACGAGGGACAAGTCTCCCGGAACGGCATCTTTCAAGGTCGGAATCAGATTGTTACGGCACAGCCGCTCTTCGGTCGTCCTTCTTCCCCGGCGGAAATCCCCAAACGTCTGCACAAGAATCTTGCCGTCACAGAGCATATTGGACAGCTGGGCAATCTGTTTGCCATAAGCAATCGGCGTCTTAAAAGGTTTTGTGAAATTCTTTGATACCAGCAAGGCGAAATTCGTGTTATTTGTCTTCAGGTCATTAGACTTATAGGCATGGCCATTGACCACCGCAAGCCCATTTTCATAATATTCCGTTGCCACCTCACCGGAAGGATTCGTACAGAACGTGCGCACTTTGTCATCAAAGGTCGGCGTGTGGTAGACTAGTTTCGCCTCATAGAGGTTCTGATTCAAAAACTCCATCACCTCATCCCGGACTTCCACCCGCACACCGATATCCACCGTTCCTACCTTCGTCTCAATCCCATGCTCCTTGCAGATATGGCTGAACCAGTCTGCCCCTTCCCTGCCGATGGCACAGACAATTTCCTGTGCAAAAAAGGACTCCCCTTCTCTTGTCACAACACCCACTGCCTTGCCATCTTCCACCAGCACATTGTCTACCATGGTCCTAAATCTCATCTCGATTCCCTGCTGCAAAAGATGTTCCTGCAGGCGGCTGTAGATTTTGTAACCTTCCTCCGTGCCCAAATGGCGGATTGGACATTCCACCAACTTCAGGTTAGCATTGATTGCCTTTCTTCTGATTTCCCGAATTTCTCTTTCTTTTCCTACGCCGTAGACATCTTTGTCTGCACCGAATTTCAGATAAATCTCATCCGATTCCTGAATCAGCGCCACAGCTTCATCGTAACCTAATATCTGCGGCAGGTTCCCGCCCACATCCGGGGACAGCGATAATTTGCCATCGGAAAAAGCTCCTGCCCCGGCAAATCCGGTAGTAATCGAGCAAGGCTGACAGCCCACGCACTCCTTAGTCTTGCGCTTCGGGCATTCCCTCTGCTCAATCCTCCGTCCCTTCTCAAGCATCAGCACATGAAGTTCAGGGTTTTGCCGGATTAGCTCATAGGCGCAAAATATCCCCGAAGGACCGGCGCCCACAATAATCACATCATACTTTGTCATCTCATTCTCACTTTCCAGACAGGGCCGCTATGCTTCCACCACCAAAAACCTTCCGTCAGGCAGTGAAAATACCTCAGATGCTTCCTCCAGCTCATCATCGTCCATATAGGAAACATCGGCGCCTTCGTCCTCGAAATATGCCCGCACTTCTTTGATGTTTTTGCATACCACTGCCATGCAGTCTTCTAAAAATTCCTGTGCATCATCCAGGTTCTCCGCCACCCTCTCATCAAACAGCTGCGACTGATTGTCCAGAAAGTACTCCAAACAGAGTTCATCATATCCATTCATAAATTCGCTCCTCCTATCTCTTCCCCTATATGATATTATGAATCTGCTAAAATTTCAATGCCTGATTTAATGTTACAGTTCACTCGTCAGCCAATATGGAGATAATCACATGCTTGCATGATGATTTCTCCATTTGTGATGACGGAGGGAACGCCAGCTTATGAGCAAAGTTAGCATTTGACCTGAGGGGGGACCCAACGAAGTTGGGGAGAGTCCTGAGGTCTCCTAGCGTTTCCCAATAAGATAAAGCAGCGAGAAAGCGCTGTAAGCGCCTTTGCGAATGGCGTGGAAGTGAACTGTAACTACTTAGTGGATAGCGTAATCCTGACTAAGCAGATACCTCAAACTGCGAATTATACAGCTCCGCATAAAATCCGCCTTTCGCCAGCAGACCCTTGTGGTCGCCCTGCTCTATGATGTCTCCGTCTTTCATGACAAGAATCAAATCCGCATCCTTAATTGTGGAAAGGCGGTGTGCAATGACGAAACTCGTTCTGCCTTTCATCAGGTTATTCATTGCTTTCTGAATCCGTTCTTCCGTCCTCGTATCCACGGAGGAGGTTGCTTCATCCAATATCAGTATGGGATTGTCCGCAAGGATAGCCCTGGCGATCGTCAAAAGCTGCTTCTGCCCCTGTGACACATTGCTGGCGTCTTCATTCAGCTCCATCTGGTAACCGCCCGGCAAGGTGGAGATAAAACGGTGGGCATGTGCTGCCTTTGCCGCTGCGATAACCTCTTCATCCGTTGCTTCCAGCCTGCCGTAACGTATATTCTCCATGATGGTGCCTTTAAACAGCCAGGTATCCTGCAGCACCATGCCGAAATTCTCCCTGAGGCTGCTGCGGCCAAATTCCCTCAAATCACTGCCGTCCACACGGATACTGCCGCCCATCACGTCATAAAAACGCATCAAAAGCTTCACCATCGTGGTCTTTCCCGCCCCGGTAGGCCCGACAATCGCTACCATCTGCCCTGGCTTTACCTCACAGTTAAAATCATGGATGATAATCTTATCTTTGTCATATCCGAACTTCACATGTTCAAAGGATACCCTTCCCTCCATTACAGTCTTCTCCACCGGCTGCAATACAGGCTCCTCTTCTTCCTCTTCTAAGAATTCAAAGACACGCTCTGCCGCCGCTGCCGTTGCCTGCAGCATATTCGACACCTGCGCCACCTGGGAAATCGGCTGGGTAAATTGGCGCACATACTGGATAAAGGACTGGATTTCCCCTACCTCAATCGTACCACGGATAGCAAGCATCCCGCCTACAACTGCCACCGCCACATAGCCAAGGTTGCCCACAAAATTCATAATCGGCTGCATCATGCCAGATAAAAACTGCGATTTCCATGCCGATGCAAACAGAACGCCATTCGTCTCGTTAAACTCCTGCAGCATATCTTCTTCCTTGTTGAAAGCCCTGACTATATTATGCCCACTGTAGACTTCCTCCACCTGACCGTTGATCTTACCCAGGTATTCCTGCTGCGCCACAAAGTATTTCTGCGAAAACTTAACCACAAGGGCAATCAATATGCCGGAAACCGGCAGGATTACCAGTGCAATCAAGGTCATCAGCGGGCTGATGCTGAGCATCATCACCAAAATACCAATCAGCATGGTAACCGATGTAATCAGCTGCGTGATGCTCTGGTTCAGCCCCTGTCCCAAAGTATCCACGTCATTTGTAATCCTCGACAGCACCTCTCCCACAGTCCGAGACTCAAAATATTTCATAGGCATAAGGTTGATTTTCCTGGAAATGTCTTCACGGAAACGGAAACATACCTTCTGCGTAATGCCTGTCATGATATAACTCTGGATAAAGGAACAGAAAGCGCTGAACAGATAAATTCCCAACAGAAATAGCAATATCTCCCCGATTCTGCCAAAATCAATCGCGCCTGTGCCTGTGACTTTTGCCACCAGTCCGTTAAAAAGCTCCGTTGTGGCATTTCCCAATATTTTAGGACCAGTAATGCCAAACACCGTGGATGCCACAGCAAAAACCAGCACTGTAAAAACACCTATTTTATAACGTCCCATATATTGCAGCAATTTCTTCGCCGTGCCCTTAAAATTCTTGGCTTTCTCTCCGGGCATCATACCACCCGGACCCGGTCCATGCCCATGTCCGTGCCGCATCCTTTGCGGTCTTCTCTGTTCACCCATCAGCTGACACCTCCTTGACTGGCAAGTTCCTGCTCCGAGAGCTGAGACCTTGCGATTTCCTGATAAGTCCCACAGCTTTCCATCAATTCCTGATGGGTTCCGATACCTGCAACTTCCCCCTCCTCAAGAACAATAATCTGTTCTGCATGGAGGATAGTGCTGATCCGCTGTGCAACAATAATCACCACTGCCGATTTCGTCTTCTCTGCCAACGCTTTCCTGAGCGTCACATCCGTCTTATAATCCAGCGCAGAGAAACTGTCGTCAAACAGATATACCTGGGGATTTTTCGCTATCGCCCTGGCAATGGAAAGCCGCTGTTTCTGACCACCGGAAACATTCGTCCCACCCTGGGCTATTGGGCTGTCAAACTGCTCTTCTTTCTCCTGAATAAAATCCTGTGCTTGGGCAACCCTTGCCGCCTCCCTGATCTGCGCTTCTGAGACATTGCCTGCAAAACCAATATTAGAAGCAATCGTCCCGGAAAACAGCACGCCCTTCTGGGGCACATAGCCGATGAGTTCACGAAGCTTCCGTTGGCTCATCTGCCGGATATCCACGCCATCCATGGTAATCCTTCCCGCCGTCACATCATAAAATCTGGGAATCAGGTTCAGCACGGTAGACTTTCCGCAGCCAGTGCTCCCGATAATGGCTGTCGTCTGCCCCGGTTTTGCTCGGAAAGAAATGTGTCTGACGGCATCCTCGTCTGCTCCTGGATAGCGGAAGGAAACATCTTCAAACGCTACCTCCCCATGCCAGTTTGCCTTGCCTTCATCTGCCGGGTCCTCAGGATCCAGAATGGTCTCCTTCGTCCTGATTACCTCCTCAATACGGTCTGCTGCAACACCTGCACGCGGCAGCATTACAGATACCATAGTAATCATCAGAAATGCCATGACAATCTGCATCGTATAGGTGATAAACGCCATCATATCCCCCACCTGGAGATTGCCCAAATCCACGCCTTGCGCGCCAAACCAGACAATCATCACCGTGATGCCGTTCATAATCAGCATCATCGCCGGCATCATCATGGACATTACCCTGCTGGTAAAAAGCTGCGTCCGCATCAAATCCTGATTTGCCCCCGCAAACCGCTGTTCCTCAAATTTCTCTCTGGAAAATGCACGGATAACCGGGACGCCGGTCAAAATCTCTCTGGAAACAAGATTCAGACGGTCCACTAAGGTCTGCATTTTCTTGAATTTGGGCATGGTAACTGACATCAGCACGCCCACAAGCAGGATAATGCTTCCCACGGCAATACCGATAATCCAGCCCATCCCCGTCTTTGTGCTGGATACTTTCCATACGCCGCCAACGCCAATAATCGGCGCATATAAAATCATACGCAGCAGCAGCACAGACACCATCTGCACCTGCTGGATATCATTGGTACTCCTGGTAATCAGGGATGCCGTGGAAAACTGTTCCATCTCACTGCCTGAAAAGCGCACCACTTTATGAAACACCCTGCCTCTGAGTGTCATGCCAATCTTTGCCGAAGTCCTGGAGGCAAACAGCCCGACCACTATGGCAGCGAGCATCATCACAACCGACACGGCAAGCATTTTACCGCCGGTGCGCAGCATATAACGGTTCTGATAAGCGCCCATATCATACCCCAGCGATTCATACTCTTGCCTTACCATGAGCCTTGCTCTCTGGGAGATAATGGAGTCGCTCATGTCGCCCATGTTCTCCTTCGCTGCATCTTCGGCCTGCAGTATCTGTTCCTTTGTCATCTGCCCGCTTTCGAGCATTGCCTTAAGGTCACTGACTTCCATGCCTGTCTCCTGCGTGACGGAGGACATTGCCACCATTGGCAGGCCAAGCATTGCCTCTAAGTCCTGCATTTCCTCTTCCTGCAAATTCTTCAGGCTGTAATTCCCATCCTCTGCCTGCTGATAAGATTCCTGCAGTCTGGCAGCATCCTCTTCTGGCAGAAACAGACAGAGTCCTTCCATCGTCTGCGCACGCATCTCCTCCGGCACGGCATATTCAATACCGCTCTGCTGAATTCCAATATCCACAATATCGGACATATATTGGGGAAGCGACAAATCACAGTACGCCTGCACAACCAGCAGCAAAAAGATGGCAATGACTGCTGCTTTGTGTTCGCCTAAATATTTCATTATCTTTCCCATGTCTTCCTCCCTTTTACCGTTTTCCGTCCATGCTATTCTTTTTCCCAGTATTTGTCAATATTGCAAATCTTAAACATTATAAAATTTTTATAAACTATTCAGCCCAAGCCGGCCCTGACAGAACGCTTACCATCAAAACAGCCCATAATGCTCACACGCCTTGTATATGCCATCCTCCCAAAGCGGCGCTGTCACATAATCCGCCACATCTTTGGCCTGCTGCATCCCATCGCCCATACACGCAGAATGCGCCGTATACTCCAACATATCAAGGTCATTCGTGCTATCCCCAAACGAATATGTATCTTCATGTGCAATTGCAAGCAGTCGGCACATTTCCTGTATCCCGGTTGCCTTGTTAAATCCTTTGGGCACAATCTCCATAAAATCCCCGCCCCGGTGTATGACCGTGTATCCGGGCTCTAACACGCGCTCCAATTCCTGCTGCTTTTCAGCCTCCTGCAGATAATTGGCGCAGAACTTGCTGACCTCAAGCCGCTCCTCATTTCCAGTAACGCGGATAAGCCTGTCCCCCATACTGCTTTTCAGCTTTTGCGGAAATACAGATTCCTGTGGGAAACGCTCTTCATCCAGATACAGGTAATGCCTGCCCTCCAAAATATACGCGGCGTCCACGCTCCGCAAAAAATCATTGACACGCCAAATTTCTTCCTGCGGAATCTGATGGTAAAACTTTACTTCCCCCTGAAACTCCCCATACGTGCCGCAGCCCGCCAGTATGCCGTCAAACCCAAGGGGCAGAAGTTCCTTGTCCGGGATAAATACCCTGGTCCTGCCGCTGCTGATAAACAGGCAATGCCCCTTTTCTTTCAGCCTGCGGAATGCCTCCCTCGTGCTGTCTGGAATCGTATGGCTGTCATCCCAGATGGTTCCGTCAATATCAAAAAACAGTGCTTTTCTCATATATTTTCATCTCCAGTTCTAATTTCTCAGGTCATATTTTACTTCTTTGGCCGCTCCCAGTGACCTAAGGCATCCTCCCAGTTTCTTTTTCCTTTAATGAAATCCGTTAAAAGACATCAGGACTCCTCCCACTTCGCGGGTCCCTCCTCATGTCATTTGGTCCCTCCTTAGGTCATATTTTATCATACTTCCAGCGAAACTTCCACACAGTCGACCTTTCATTTTTAAATTGATTATGATATAATATGGAAAATTTAGGGTATCTTATATATGGAATGAAATTACCCGCAATCATTTTAGCAGGAGGTTATCATGAGAAATCACGTAGAAGAATTTCGTGGAGATTTAAAAGAATTCGATGAAATGACGGACAAGTTCTACAAAAAAGAAATTAACGTCGCGCAGTACAAAGGGTTTTCCGGCGGCTTCGGCAGTTATGCCCAGAGGGGCGGCGGGGCAAGTATGCTGCGCCTGCGCCTTACCGGCGGAGAAATCACCAAAGAACAGCTCAAATTTATCGTGGACAGTGTTGAAAAATACAATATCTCACTCGCACACATTACAACCTGCCAGAGCTTACAGCTACACAACCTTTCCGCCGAGCAGGTCTGTGAACTCATTCAGGAATCTTTTGACCATGGCATCATCACCAGAGGAGGCGGCGGTGATTTTCCACGGAATGTTATGTGTTCCCCGCTTTCCGGCGTACAGCAAGGCGAGTATTTCAATGTCCTGCCCTACGCAGAGGAAGCCGCAGACTACCTGCTTGGTTTTATCAAAAAGGTAAAGCTTCCCCGCAAACTGAAAGTATGTTTTTCCAACTGTAAAGAAAACGTCACCCACGCTACATTCCGTGATTTGGGATTTGTGGCAAAAGAGAACGGCTGCTTTGACGTATACAGCGCCGGAGGGTTGGGACGTGAACCCCGGATGGGCGCTTTGGTGGCATGTGATGTTCCCCCTGAGAAAATCCTCTACTATATCAAGGCAATGATTGATACCTTTCTTGCCCACGGCAACTACGAAAACCGCGGGAAAGCCCGCACCCGTTTCATGCAGGAAACCCTGGGAACGGAAGGCTATGTGAAAGCATACCAGGAGAAGCTTGCCAAAGTTCTGGATGAAGAGGATTTGGACCTTACTGTTGCCATCCCTGAGATTACCAAACAGGGCGATAACGGCAGCCTGGACAACCCCCGGGCCATCCCCCAGAAACAGCCAGGGCTTTACGCCGTTTCCTATCACCCCATTGGCGGCAGCCCCAAACCTGAATTTTTCCGCAAATTATACGATACCATCCTTCCGATGGAGGATGTTCGGGTGCGGCTCTCCCCGGACGAAAGCATGTATATTATAAACCTGACGGCTTCTGAAGCTGATAAGATTCTGGCTCTTACCGCAGACAGCGCTGAGAACACTTTCGAGTCTTCCATTGCCTGTATCGGGGCTTCCATCTGCCAGGTGGGCGCAAGGGATTCCCAAAGCCTGCTTCACGCCTGCGTAGAGCGGGTCCGCAAAGAGAACTTCGCGGACGGCGTACTCCCTCAAATCCATATCTCCGGCTGCCCTTCTTCCTGCTCCGCACACCAGATTGCACCCCTGGGATTCCGCGGTGGCGTAAAACAGACGCCGGACGGTCCCAAACCTGCCTTTGTGGTTTTTGAAAACGGCTGTGAAATTGAGGGTGAGGAAACTTTCGGCGAAGATTTGGGCGTTATGCTGGAATCGGAAATACCCGAATTCCTTGCCGAACTTGGCAAAGAGATTGCTGCAAAGAACATGACTTATGAACAGTTTACCTCAGAACAACATGATAAATTTATGGAGATTGTCAAGGAGTATATCTGAGAATAAAGTGGGCAAGCCCGCATCAACTCCCTTACCCCTCAATCCCCCGGAGATTGCACACTTTGACGCGCCGAGCACAATTGCGAAGCAATATTTACCTCTTGTGCGAGTGCGCATAAATGTTTTCTCTTAACAGAGAAGACACTTTCACGCTTCATCGTGACAAGGTCTTTCCAATAAGAGGATAAAGGGGCTGCTGCACAATGGCTTCAGCCCCTTCATTTCTTTGTGAATTTAATAATAATCAATCACTTGCAGACCTCAAATTTCTTAAGATTCTGTTCGTAAAACGTCTCTTTATTCACCGGCCTTCCATAATAGAAGCCCTGTATATAATCCGGCTCCAGTTTCCTGAGCTTCTGCAGTTCCTCTTCCGTCTCAATCCCCTCAAAACAAACCTGCAGACCGACGCTGTGCGCCATATCTACAATATGCCCAATCAGGTTGTAATCAAAATCGTTGACAACTGCCTTGGAAGTAAATCCGCGGTCTAACTTCAAAAGATTCACTTTGAGATTCTGCAGATACGCCAGAGAAGAATATCCGGTACCAAAATCATCAAGCGCTATCTTCACCTCATTCTCATTCAGCACATCCAAAAGCCGCTGCACGGAATCATCATAAGAAATCATGCCGCTCTCCGTAAACTCAAACAGCACCGTAGATGGCTCTATACCAAGTTCTTCAATAGATGACATAATTTCGTTTACGACATCCGACTTGCAAATCTGAATAAAAGAGAGATTGATATTAATTCTGAACTTGGGCATTATCTTATGCCATTCCATCGTCTGGCGCATCGCCGTGCGGTACACCCATTCTCCCACCGGGATAATCAGACCGCTTTCCTCCAGAACCGGAATAAAGATTCCCGGCGAAAGCATCCCATACTCCTTGGAAGAAAACCGCAGCAATGCCTCTGCGCCTACCACCTGCCCCGTTTTTAACGATACAATCGGCTGGTAATATACCTCAAATCCCTGGAAATCATGGTTCACGCTGTAGCGAAGCTTCTCCTGAATCTTGATATTCTTTAAATATTCCTCATAATCCTCCTGTGTGAAAACATAAGAACAGTTCTTGCCGTTTTTCTTAGCCATGCCCAGCGCAAACTCTGAATACGTGCACAATTTGTCAAATTCTGTCTCTTCATAATAAAATCCAACTACACCGGCAGAAATTGTATAAAAATTCCGGTATCCCTGCTCCTTGCGCTGCTCTTCAATGAGAATCCTTGTCTTGTGGTACTTCTTCCTCGCTTTCTGCTCATCTTCCTCGTCCATCAGCATCACAAATTCATCGCCGTCCAAACGGTAACAATGGTCTTCTCCCGCAACCTGTTCCATGCAATCGGCAATCATTTTCAGAACCACGTCCCCGGTATCCATCCCATACCGCTCATTAATTTCTTTAAAATTATCCACGCCTATGCGCAGGAGAATTCCTTTGCCGCGTTTCCCCTCTCTCTTAAGCTGCTCAAAGTCAAGCTGCAGCTGGCGTTCCGCAAACAGTCCGGTCACATTGTCTGCTTTGCGTTTGCTGCCAATCTCAGTAACCCTGCCGATTAAAAGCTTTGTCTCTTCTTCCTTGGTCGTATCCTGAATCACGATACCGCGGCAGCTAATCCACACAATCTTGCCATTCTTGTCCACCCAGCGGTATTCCAGATCATGCTCCTGGCTCTCACCCCTTCTAATCTGAGCAAGATTCTCCGTCAGGCCAGGCATATCCTCCGGGTAAATAATCTTCTCCAATACAGCCCCTGCATTAGTAAAATGATTTCCTGGCAAATCAAACCTCTCCAAAACTTTTTCCGAAATAATATATTCATCTTTGTCTAAATCAAACAAGAACAGGTAGTCATCCGTACACCTGGCAAATACTCTCATGACATCCTCAAATTCTTCTCTTCCCACCAGGTTAATTGATGTTGTTTTTCCCATATAAACCCTTTCTTAACTTCCCTTGTATAAAACGATGCTCTCACGCTCCCATCCATAAATAATATTGTATCACTTTTTCACGTCATTTCAATAAAATATGCAAAATTTAAATTTTATTTTCTTTTTTTTGTGAATAATGCACAAGCCCTCTCCTGGTAAATGAGGCTAATGATGCCCTCTCCTATGATGTCCGCCTTGTTCCATATAACCATCCCCGGATGAATCCTGCTGATGAGCCTCTTGTCCATTCCCATTGCCTGTACTCTCCTGCTGCATTCCGTGTGATGCCCCATCATCCGTGCCGTCCTGCTGGCTCCCATGTGATGTCCCATCATCCGTGCCGTCCTGCTGGCTCCCATGCGATGTCCCATCATCCGAACTTTCTTGTTGTGCATGGTGGCAGCCCTGTCCCTGACCATGCTCGCTAATCATTCCATGTATCTCTGACATGCTCATATGTCTGCATTCATCCAAAGTCACTGTGCTGTCATATTCAGACAACTGCAGATAGGCGTTATATTTTCCTACTGACATCCCATTATCATGCGCCAGGTTAACCATTTCCACATCTGCATTGACGCTATGGCTGCTATGCTCAATATGCCCTGAACAATGGGCAACTCCTGCCTCTATCACCTTTTCCCGGCTGCTTTGTGCAGCGACTGTAAATACCAGTTCGTCTTCCATTTCCAGATACGGAGCCATCGCCTCGCTCTCCACAACCAAATCAATGGCTTCTGTATATTTCTTCCCTTGCAAAGACAATCCCTGCAGAATTTCTTCCCCCTCTGGGTTATATGCCACGGCAGATACCACCCGTTCAAAGCGGTTCAGCCCCAGTTCCATGGAGGGATTAATGTCAATGCTTACATAAGACACTGGTTCTTTCGCCCAACGATAACCTCCGATTCCAGCTACTAAAACCAACATCGCGCAGACTGCTGCAAATGTCCTATAAAAAATGTGATTGGCAAACAAATTGTTCTTCTTTTGACAGCGCCCCGCAAGATATTTCTTTGTAGCCTCTTTCATCTGAGGGTCTGCTTTTATATTATCAAATGCATCATGTATGCTATTGCCCACTCCATTCACCTCCCAGCTTCTCTTTCAGCATTCCCCTTCCCCTAGAAAGCAGAGAATACACGGTATTCTCTGCTTTCCCTAAAATCTTTCCTATTTCCGCTGCTGTATATCCTTCATAATAGCTCAGATATATCACATCTTTATATTTTGCAGGAAGGGACAGCACTGCCTCCAGAACTTCCTGGTAATCTTCTGCGGCTTTCGCTTCTACATCTCCCAATGATTCCAAAGAGACAATATTCCTGCGAAAAAAACTTTTCAGGTAATCCTTACAGGCATTGATTGCCACGCGCAAAATCCATGCCTTCTCGTGCTCACTGTCGCAAAAGGGCTGGTCATACATCATATATTTCAGGAATACATTCTGAAATACATCCTCTGTGTCTGCCTGGTTTTTCAGATGATAAAAGCAAATGCGCTGTACCATATCCGCATATTTTTCCACCGCATGGTTTACTTCTGTCTCACTGCGCACTTGCGCCTCACCTCCTCTTAATCACCATTAATGATGACCTCCTCCATGATGTCCGCCGCCATGGTGTCCACCATAACCAGAGCTATTCCCATTGCCGGAATTCCCCTGGCTTCCGCTCCAATTCGGGCAGTCCTGCGGATGGTTCCCATCTGTGTGCCCGCAATATCCGTCCCAATTCGGGCAGTCCTGCGGATGGTTCCCATCTGTGTGCCCGCAGTTTCCGTCCCAATATGGGCAGTCTGCCGTATGATGCCCATCTGTGTGTCCACAGGCATATCCGCCAGTTCCAGCACTATAATTTGGGCAGTCCTGCGGATGGTTCCCATCTGTATGCCCGCAGTTTCCGTCCCAATATGGACAGTCTGCCGTATGATGCCCATCTGTGTGTCCACAGGCATATCCGCCAGTATAATACGGACAATCCGGCGTATGGTTGCCGTCCGTATGCGGACAGATAGCTGCCTGATTTGCATTCACATCCACTGTCGCTACAGTATCCATTGTTGTATCTGCAGCTGCTGTCCCCTGCACTTTGGAAACATCCTCCGGGACCTCCGTATTCTCTGCGGTTTTCGTATCGGCTGCCGCTTTCGCATCCTCTGTATCCAATTCCCTTGATACGGTAGGAATGACACTCTCCTCCACACCTTTACTATTCAGACGGATAAAATTCTCTGACGGAATCACAATTGTCCCAAATGTCAATGACAGCGCTCCAATCATTCCGTACATAGCTGCTCTTCTCATACTCTATCTCCTCCTTGCAATAAGATTTTTTCTGTTTCACTTATAATACGATTGAAAGGAAGAAATCCTTGCAGGAAAATATAAAAATTTTAAGCATTCAGATTTGTATAGCCCATCAAGCTCTCATCGACTTCCCGCGCGACTTCCCTGCCCTCGCGGATTGCCCACACGACAAGAGACTGCCCTCTGTGCATGTCTCCGGCGGTAAAGACATTTTTGACATTTGTCTCATAATGCTCCGCTTCCGTCTTTACGTTCGTGCGTTCGTTCAGGGAAACGGCAAAGGCATCGGCGATATATTTTTCCGTGCCCAGAAAACCTGCTGCAATCAAGACCAGGTCCGCCTCCATCTTGCTCTCGCTGCCAGGCACTTCCGCCATCACCATGCGCCCGGTCTTTTCATCCTTTTTGCTCTCGAGCTTTACCGTCACCAGGCCGCAGAGTTTTCCATTCTTATCTTTGAGGAATTCTTTGACCGTGGTCTGGTAGATACGCGGGTCATGTCCAAACATGGCAATCGCTTCCTCCTGACCATAGTCCGTCTTACAGACTTTCGGCCACTCCGGCCATGGATTGCTCTCGGCACGCGTATCCGGCGCTTTCGGCATCATCTCAAGCTGTGTTACGGAAGCCGCACCGTGACGGATGGATGTGCCCACACAGTCATTTCCGGTATCGCCGCCGCCGATGATGACTACCCGCTTACCCTTAGCCGAAATATATTTGTTATCTTTCAGCTCAGAGTCGAGCAGGCTTCTGGTCGTTGCCGACAAGAAATCCACGGCAAAATAAATGCCTTTGGCATCCCTGCCGGGAGCCTTGATGTCCCTGGGATTCTTTGCCCCACAGGCGAGGATAATCCGGTCGTACTCTTTCAAAAGTTTTGCCGCTTTGATATCTTTGCCTACGTTGACGCCAACGACAAACTCCACGCCCTCCTCCTGCATAATCTTTACTTTGCGCTCAATTACCCATTTTTCCAGTTTCATGTTGGGGATGCCGTACATCAGCAGACCTCCCACACGGTCATCGCGCTCATATACGGTCACCTGGTGTCCGCGTTTGTTGAGCTGGTCCGCCGCTGCCAGCCCTGCAGGGCCGGAGCCAATAACCGCCACTTTCTTGCCGGTGCGCACTTTAGGCGGCCGTGCTTTCGCAAATCCCTGAGCATATGCATGTTCAATAATCCCAAATTCATTTTCCTTGACAGAGACGGCGTCCCCATAATTCCCACAGGTACATGCCGCCTCACAGAGCGCCGGGCATACCCGGGCCGTGAACTCAGGGAAGTTATTGGTCTTTTTCAGGCGGTTGTAAGCCTGTTCCCAGTTCCCGGTATATACCAGGTCATTCCACTCCGGTACCAGATTGTGCAAAGGGCAGCCGGAAGTCATGCCCATAATCTCCATTCCCGACTGGCAGAAAGGAACCCCGCACGCCATGCAGCGCGCGCCCTGTTTCTGCTGTTCTTCCCTGGGCAGCGGGGTATGGAACTCATTAAAATTCTGGATGCGCTCTTTGGGCGCAATTGCTTCTGCCGTCTGTCTTTTATAATCCATAAATCCTGTTGGTTTTCCCATGTTAAAATTCCCTCCTTGTCAATTCATTCCTGTGATGCCATAAAAAGCTTCAATCTGCGCCTGTTCCGAACTCAAGCCCTTTTCTTCCATCTGTACAATCGCCATCATCATGCGGTTGTAATCGTAAGGCACAATCTTCTTGAATTTCGGCAAATAATTGCTGAAATCATCAAGAACTTCCTTCCCTTTCTGGGAGTTAGTCAATGATACGTGTTCCTTTATCATCTCCTTGAGTTCCATAACATCATATTTGGAGGTAATTTCCTGGGAAAATACCATTTCCTTATTAATTCTGGTGTACAGATCATTATCCTCATCCAGCACATATACAATGCCGCCGCTCATGCCCGCTGCAAAGTTTTTGCCAGTTTTTCCAAGGACTACGACCCTGCCGCCCGTCATATACTCACAGCCATGGTCGCCAACGCCCTCAACCACTGCATTCGCACCGGAATTGCGGACACAGAAACGCTCCCCGGCCACTCCGTTGATAAACGCCTTTCCGCTGGTAGCGCCATAGAGGGCTACATTTCCGATAATAATATTTTCATCCTGCCGAAAACGCACGCCGGTTGGCGGATAAACCACCAGCTTGCCGCCGGACAGTCCTTTGCCAAAATAATCATTGCTGTCGCCTACAAGTTCCAAAGTCAGCCCTTTCGGGATAAATGCGCCAAAACTCTGACCTCCCGCTCCCGTACATTTAATCAGAAACGTATCTTCTGCCAGGGTGTCCGCATAACGCCTGGTAATCTCAGAGCCGAAAATCGTGCCAAAAGAACGGTCGGTATTGGTCACCTCCACGTCCAGGCTGCGCCTCTGCTCGCTCTCCAACGCCGTTTTCAGCTGTTTGAGGAGAATCTTTTCATCCTTTGTCTTTTCCAGTTCAAAGTCATAAACCTGTTTGGGGTCAAAGATTACTTTCGCTTTAGGCCCGGCAAACGGATTGTTGAGGATTCCCGACAAATCCAATTCCTTTTCCCGCTCGCTCAGGTCCTCCCGGACTTTCAGCAAATCGCTGCGCCCCACCAGTTCATCCACGGTGCGAATGCCCAGCTTTGCCATATATTCCCGCAGTTCTTCTGCAATAAAGCGCATGAAATTGATGACATATTCCGGCTTGCCTGCAAATCGTTTCCGCAGTTGTGGATTCTGCGTGGCAATACCTGCCGGACAAGTATCCAGGTTGCAGACACGCATCATCACACAGCCCATCGTCACCAGCGGCGCCGTGGCAAAGCCAAATTCTTCCGCTCCCAGCATAGCGGCAACTGCCACATCGCGCCCAGTCATCAGTTTGCCGTCCGTCTCAATGCGCACTTTATTGCGCAACCCATTCAAAATCAAGGTCTGATGCGTTTCTGAAAGCCCCAGTTCCCAGGGAAGCCCGGCGTTGTGGATAGAACTTGCGGGCGCAGCCCCAGTTCCACCGTCATAACCGGAAATCAGCACCACCTGCGCTCCTGCCTTTGCCACGCCGGCAGCCACAGTCCCCACGCCTGCCTCCGATACCAGTTTTACAGTGATTCTCGCCTGCCTGTTGGAATTTTTCAAATCATAAATCAGCTGTTCCAAATCTTCGATGGAATAAATGTCATGGTGCGGCGGCGGTGAAATCAACGACACGCCCGGCGTGGAAAGCCTTGTCTTGGCAATCCATGGATAAACTTTCTGCCCTGGCAGATGCCCGCCCTCTCCCGGCTTCGCACCCTGCGCCATCTTAATCTGGATTTCTTTGGCGCTTACCAGATATTGGCTGGTAACGCCGAACCGCCCCGACGCCACCTGTTTGATTGCCGAACAGCGGTTGATGCCGTCCCTGCCGGTCACGAGACGCTCCGGGCTCTCACCGCCCTCCCCGCTGTTTGATTTCCCATGAAGGCGGTTCATGGCAATCGCCAAGGTTTCGTGCGCTTCCTGGGAAATTGAGCCGTACGACATGGCGCCGGTCTTAAAACGCGTCACAATCGAATCCACGCTCTCCACTTCCTCAATCGGCACGCCTTTCTTGGGAAACTTAAACGTCATCATCCCCCGGATATTGGCGTCTTTTTCCTGCTTATCCGCCGCCTGGGTATACTGCTTGAATAGCTGGTAATCGCCACGCTTCGTGGATTCCTGCAGCAGATGGATAGTCAGCGGATTGTAGAGGTGGCTGTCAGCGCCGCTCCTCATCTTATGGCGTCCGCGGCTCTCCAAGGTCAGATCCGTCTCCAATCCCAGCGGGTCGTAAGCGCTGGAATGCAGTGCATCCACATCCTCCTCGATATCTTTTATGGTAATTCCGCCGATACGGCTTACAGTATCGGTAAAATAATTGTTTATCACCTCAGCGCTGATGCCAATTGCCTCAAAAATTTTCGCGCCCTGATAAGACTGAATCGTAGAAATCCCCATCTTCGCCGCAATCTTGACAATGCCGTGCAAAATGGCATCGTTATAGTCTGCCACCGCTGCATAGTAATCTTTATCCAACATATGCTCGTCAATCAGCTGTTTTACAGTATCTTGCGCCAGATAGGGATTGATGGCACATGCGCCGTAACCGAGCAGAGTCGCAAAATGATGGACCTCCCTGGGCTCCCCGGATTCCAGAATCATCGCCAAAGCCGTCCGCTTCTTGGTCTTAATCAGATACTGTTGCAATGCAGACACGGCAAGCAGCGAGGGAATGGGCACATGGTTCTCGTCCACGCTGCGGTCAGAAAGGATTAAAATGTTTGCCCCATCGCGGTATGCACGGTCAGCCTCCACAAACAGGCGGTCAATCGCTTTCTCCAGGCTGGTATTTTTATAATAGGTGATGGGAATTTCCACCACATGGAATCCATCTACTTTCATGGCTTTGATTTTCATTAAGTCCGTATTCGTAAGGATGGGGTTATTCACCTTCAGCACCTGGCAGTTCATGGGCTTTTCCTCCAAAAGGTTGCCGTCCTCCCCGATATAGACCGTGGTGCTGGTAACAACCTCCTCACGGATAGAATCGATTGGCGGGTTCGTCACCTGGGCAAATTTCTGCTTAAAATAATTGAATAGCGGCTGATGGTCGCCCGCCAACGCTGCCAACGGCGTATCAATGCCCATCGCTGCCGTGGCTTCCCCGCCGTTCTTTGCCATCGGCAGAATGGCTTCTTTCAGCGATTCGTAAGTATAGCCAAACGTCTTTTGCAGCCTCTGGCGTTCCTCCTTTGTATATTCCTGCACGCGTTGGTTGGGGATTTTCAAATCCGCAAGGTTTATCAGATTGCGGTCAAGCCACTCGCCATACGGCTGTCTGCCCGCATATTTTTCTTTCAGCTCATCATCATCGATGACCCTGCCCTGCACGGTGTCCACCAGAAGCATTTTCCCCGGGCGCAGGCGTTCTTTCACCACAACCTTCGTGGGTTCAATCTCCAGGACGCCCACCTCAGAAGACAGAATCAGATAATCGTCATCCGTAATATAGTAACGTGAAGGGCGCAGCCCATTGCGGTCGAGGACTGCCCCTAAAATATCGCCATCGCTGAACAAAATGGATGCCGGACCGTCCCAGGGCTCCATCATCGTGGCATAATACTGGTAGAAATCCTTCTTCTTCTGGCTCATCAAATCATTGTTCGCCCACGGCTCCGGGATGGTAATCATCACCGCCAGCGGCAGGTCCATGCCGCTCATCACCAGAAACTCCAGCGTATTGTCAAGCCGCGCAGAGTCGGAACCTTCTGCATTCACCACTGGCAGCACTTTCTGCAGTTCCCCGCGCAGATGCTCGGATTCCATAGTTTCCTCCCGCGCCAGCATCTTATCTGCATTTCCACGGATGGTATTGATTTCTCCATTATGCACAATGAAGCGGTTGGGATGCGCACGCTCCCAGCTGGGGTTGGTGTTCGTAGAAAACCTGGAATGTACGGTGGCAATCGCCGACTCGTAATCTCTGTCCTGCAAGTCCGCAAAAAACTGGCGAAGCTGCTCTACCAAAAACATTCCCTTGTATACAATCGTCCTGCTGGAAAGCGATACTACATAAGTATCATCGTTGGACTGCTCAAACACACGGCGCGCCACATACAGCTTGCGGTCAAAATCCAGTCCCTTAGCCACATTTTTCGGACGCTTGACAAAGCCTTGCATGATGTAAGGCATACAGTCAACGGCTTTCTGACCTAATTTGTCCGGCGCAATCGGCACCTGCCGCCAGCCGAGGAATTCCATACCCTCTTTCCTTACAATAACCTCAAACATCTTCTTCGCCTGGTTACGTTTCAGCTCATCCTGGGAAAAGAAGAACATGCCGATTCCATAATCCCTCTCCTCTCCCAAATTAATCCCTATTTGCTGCGCTGCCTTTTTAAAGAATTTATGGGAAATCTGCAGAAGGATGCCCACGCCATCTCCGGTCTTACCCTCAGCATCCTTTCCTGCCCTATGTTTCAGATTCTCTACAATCTTCAAAGCATTTTCCACTGTCTCATGCGTCTTGATACCCTTGATATTCACAACCGCCCCGATTCCACAGTTGTCATGCTCAAACCTGGGGTCATACATCCCCATTGCCGTCCGTTTTGTCTCCTGCATCTTCTCATCCTCCCTGCTATATTTCTGATGGCAAAACCTTCATCTGCTAATCATGCTGCTATATTCCTGATGGCAAACTCCTCATCTGTTAATCACGCTGATTTCTACTGGCAAAATCTTCGCCTTTATGCCAACCGGAGTCTGTCGCCATTGCTTTGCCGCGGTAAAGTGTTGCTCTGAAAAATACTATACACCTTTTTCCCTTGCTTGTAAACCGTTTTTTTCTTATAATTTTCTGATAATATAAATATTTCGGATTATGTTCATTTATTGTCTGAAAATACCTTTTATTTTCATGGGTATTCTGCAAAATAACATACAATTTCCGTTTGGATTTTCCAAAAAAATTTTTGATTGATGGTGTTTCCCAAGAGTTTTTTAAGAATTTTATAGAATTGTGTGAGAATTTTCATCGAATATTGGTATTATAGAGTGATAAAATAAATAGATTAGAATTCTTTGAAACTATCTTCAAAGATGCCATTACCATACTTCTTATACAATTTTGCCGCCAACTCATAACAGTAATTATCATCTCTTTGCGAAATTACTAAAACATTCATTATCATTTCATCAACAACCAAAGTGTACACAACTCTTATCCCAATTCCGCGATATTTTATCTTAAAGAATCCAGTTAAATTATTTCCATTTTTATTCCCCAGCGGCTTTCCATATCCATTAGGGCTCGGCAAAGGAGCTTTGGATACTTTTACAATACCTGCTAAAACCTGCTTCCGTACATCCCCTTCAATTTTGCTATAATCCTTCTTTGCTTCGTCCGTAATCCGTATCTTCCATGCCATCATTCAAATTCCACACTTTCAGAAAGTTCTTCTAATTCTTCCATGGATACCCCCTCTTCCTTTACAAACAATTCAAAAGAATCTGCTCTCCCCCCGACTCTACTCTCCGCAAGTTTGAGCAACTGGATATTCTCAATCTTATCCAGCAGTCTATCCAGCCTGGAAGCTTTTTCCAGAGTTTCCCTATATTCTTTTATTGACAACAACACTGCTGTCGGCTGATTATTCTTCAGCACAATATATTCATGATTATTTTCCGCCACATCATTAAAAATTTTTCCTGCTCTGCCTTGGCTAAAATCCGAAACAGGAACAAGGCGTTCCGTTAAATCCAACAATGTCATATCCATTACATCGACCTCCTTTTGGCTTTATTATACATTATACATTTATTGTACGCAATATTCTAACCAAAATTTACATCATTTTTCACGCATAAATTTTTCACAAATTTCCTTCTGCGCCTCCGCCAGATTCCTGCAAATCCTGGTGCAGTACTGCCGTATCTCAAAAGAAGGCTCAATCAAATCCGGCACCATAATCGTGGCGCAGCCCGCTGCAAATCCTGCTTTCACCCCATTTGCACTGTCCTCGAACACAAAACATTCCTGCGGTCTGCAGCCTATGCGCCTGGCTGCCAGCAAGAAAATATCCGGCGCCGGCTTGCCATGCGCAACCTCCGTGCCGCTGACAATCTCCGCAAAATAATCCCTGATGCCAGCATTCTCAAGATTCGCCTCAATCTGGCCCGGCAGGCTGCTGCTGGCAACCGCTATGGGCATGCCCTTCCCTTTAAAAAATGCAAGGATTTCACGAACGCCCTCTTTTACCGGAACATGGACTGCCAGTTTCTGCCGCACCCGACCCATGCATTCCTGCGCAAGAGCCGCCCCATCCGCAACATGGTAATATTCTTCCAGCACCTGATTCATATGCGCCCCGCTGCTTCCCGATATTGCCTGCAGAAATCCGCTGGCAAGCTCCACCCCACGTTCTGCGGCAAGCTCATGCCAAGTCTGCTGGTAAATCCGTTCCGTGTCAAAGAGAACGCCGTCCATATCAAAAATTGCTCCTGTATAATCCATCTCTGTTTTCCTCACATTTCTCTATAAATTTACACTGCCAAGCCGCCTTACGTTTTATAAAACATTTCTCACAACGGATTTTCCCTCTTCCGCTGCATCCAGATAAATGCCACGATACAAATCAGCACCGACAGAAGCGAGCCGCCCGGCGCGGCAAGCCCCATGGGAAACAGCGTATCGGCAAAATATTTCGATGCCAGAAACGCCCCCGGAATGCGCACGAGGACAATCGACAGGAAATTGTGCAGAAAAGAAAGCCCCGACATGCCATATGCGCAGAAGTAGCCGCTGAACGAAAAATGGATTCCTGCAAAAATACAGTCCCAGATATATCCCCTGAGATACTGCCCGCCCAGCAAAACGACGGCTGCATCCTCCGTAAACATTCCCACCACCGGCTCCGCGGCAAACTGCATGGCAAGGGATACTGCCAAACCATATCCTACCGTAATGTATATGGCATACCGCAGAGTTCCCGCGGCCCTGTCATGTTTCCCCGCCCCGATATTCTGCGCGGACAGCGCCGATACTGTGGACAGCATGGTGGAGGGTACCAGAAACACAACCCCGATTACTTTTTCCACAATTCCTACTGCCGCCGCATCATTCAATCCCCTGCGGTTGGCGATGACAGTTATCACGATAAATGCAATCTGGATAAAGCCATCCTGCAAAGCTACCGGCACGCCAATTTTCAAGATCTGCCCCATCGCTTCCCTCTGCGGCCTGAAGCATTCTTTTGTAAGCTTAATCCCGGTTTGGGACCTGGCAATCACACACAGCGCCAATATCACGCTGATAGTCTGGGACAAGGTCGTGCCCAGCGCCGCTCCTGCCGTTCCCATATGAAATCCGCCGATAAACAGGTAATCCAGGGCGATATTCACCGTACATGATACTGCAATGAAATACATAGGGCTTTTGGAATCCCCAAGCCCCCGGAATATGGAACTTATGATATTATAGGCTGTGATAAAGGGAATCCCCGCAAAACAGATGGTAAGGTATGTAACCGTGCCGGTCACCGCCTCCTTGGGCGTAGACATAAGGGATACGATAGGCCCAACCAGCAGCAGAAGCAATGCCGTACATGCCAAGGACACTCCCAAAAACAGCGTAACCGTATTTCCAATTGCCGTCCGGGCACGCTGCGGATGCTCAGCCCCGATTGCCTTGCCAATGCTCACTGTGGAACCCATGGCAAGCCCCACAATCATCACCGTCAGCATATGCATAACCTGGCTGCCCACAGAAACAGCCGTGATAGAGCCTACATCATTGAACTGTCCGATAATGAACAAATCTGCCATCCCATACAGGGTCTGCAGAAAATAAGACAGCAGATATGGCAGGGAAAAATATATAATATTCCGCAGCACACTGCCAGATGTTAAATTCTTTTCCATAAATCAATCCTTCTACTCTCATCGCAAACAGCAAAAGCTTTATAATTTCCCATCGCTCGGCCAACCAACACTTATTCCTGCCGCGGTCCCCTATTCCAAAGATAAATCACTGCCAGCAGCGCTGCCCCCACAGCCGCAGATGCCGCCGTTGCCGCATAAAATGCCGCGGTCCCGGATTCCATCCAGGCAAATGCAGAACTTTCCACACGCAGCACTGCCATGAGGTTCGCACCCATATGCGCCAGAAACGCACCGTAAAAATGCCCGGTTTTTTCCATGAACCATGCCAGAAGAATGCCTAGAAGCCCCGCATAGATAAACTGTACAAGATTCATATGAATCACGCCAAACAGTAACGCCGACAATGCCACAGCAATCATTCTGCCATAGCGCTCCCGCTTCTTCCCCTGGCCGGTCTTTTCCTCATTATCCAGTATCATCAGGTCACAGAGCCTGCCGTATACCACGCCGCGGTACAGCAATTCCTCCAAAAAGGGCGTTAAAAGGCAGGCACCCATAAATTCAAAATAAATGCCGCCGGAAAAGAGCTGCTGATTGACCTGCTGATATCCCGGAGAAACATCCTCCAGCCCGCTTAAAATCAGCAGATTATTCAACGCCACCCCGAAAGCCGCACCGGCAAGGAACATCAAAATGCCATTGGCAGCCCTCATTGCCGTTGGTTTTTGGGCAATTACCAGCTCCATATGCTCCCAGAATACCGTGGGCTCATTTTTATCTTTCTGATAAAAACGTGCAATAAACGGAATCGTCACCGCCACAGAGGCTGTCTGCAGCGCCATATACTGTTCCTGGGGATCTGCCCCCAGAAACACTGCAAACATCGTAAACAGTGACATGCTGAGATTCGTTGCCACAAAGTACACAAATACAGGATATATTATATTAAATGCTTTAAATATCGGGCTGTTCTGCCTGTCTCTCGGATTCATATTTTTCGCTCTCCTTTGGCTAATCTGCCATCTCTTCGCTCACACCCTTGACCTTATCCACAACCTCTTTTTCCCCATCTTCCGGCTTGTCCAAGACCTCCATGCCACTGGTCTCATCCTCTATCTGCAGCTTAATCTGCCTTATCTTCGCATCTTCGGCAATGGCGCGCATAATCCGGTTGACATCTTCCGGCGAGAACATACCGATTGCCCTCACCAAATCATCCGTATTATTCCGGTTAAACACCAAGCAGCCTCCCTTTTCCAGACCAACCGTAATGCAGTTCTTGGGATTCGACACATCGCCCAGGCACAGGCGGTTATTCTCATAATCACAGCGGAATTCTACGCCCTTGTACATCACAATTCCTCTCTCGTCAGCCATCAGGGAATATGGGGCGCGATTTCCCTTGTCCAGCAGCTTCTGCATCGCCTCTGCTACCCCATTGAAAGTCTTCTGTTCTCCAACTTCCCATTTATTCTCCGGCTTCACCTCAGCTTTGTAATCTCCAGCCATCTGAGAAAAATACCTATTTCTGTCAATTCCAATATTCTGCAGCCTCTCTACCATAATTCTTGTCTCCTTTCTCCATCAGCCCATACGCGCCAAAATGTTCTTACGCTTCTCATCAAATAAAAGCTCTTTATTATATCGGTAATAACGCTCACATTCGCAACCCTGAAGAAAGCTGACGCTGTAAAAATTGGAATTTAACTCTGTAATAAATATCACCATCTCCTGGCTGTTTCCAAAAGCCCCTTCCAAAAAATCAAATACATATTCTACTATCTGCAAAGATTCCTGCTGTTGTTGCTCCAGGCAGCCCCTTTTCTCCTCAAACAATTCTCTCACACGCACAAAAGCTTTCTCTGCTTCCAGGATATTTTCCAGTTTCAGCGCCTGTTTAAAATACTCCAGGGATTCCAATGCACGCTGATAGATTTGCTCCTCTTCCTTTCCAATCAGTTCAGCTTTTTTCATTCTTGTATAATCTAAATTAAATTTATTGCAAGTATTATCCAACAGTTGCTGCCCATCCAATCCCCCGGTTATGGCCTGTGTCAGTTCCTTATACTCCGACAACGCGTTAAATAAGAGCTCTATATACTTCTCCGTCTGCACTGAAGCTTTCAACGCCTCATTTACCCTGGATATCAAAAGCCCTAACACGCTTAGACGCTCATCAAAGGAGGCATGCGCCACCTTTTTCAGCAAAATCTCATCCAGATTTCCCTTCAGGATCTCATCAATCTGATAATCGGTGCGGTACTTCTCATAGAGTTCCAGATAATTTGCAAAATCCTTGGCTATCTTGGGAAATTGGATATACTGCACCACGACTTCCCTGTCCACGGACTTGCCAAGCTTCTCATACACCTGAATCATATTGGAGAGGTCTTCCCACCCCCTGGGCGTAGCAAAATTCCTGTCATCCACTGTAGTCTCCATCTGATAAAAGTTCTGTTTCCTGGTATTGAGATATGAGATGACAGCTCCATGAAGCCCTTGCTGATAAGCATATTCTTTCCAGACTTCAAAATCCGCCTCCACCTCAATCTTCTTCACCCGATCCATCGTCACCACATCAAACTCACGCACGGATTTGTTATATTCCGGCGGGTTTCCCGCCGCCACGATAATCCATCCCTGGGGAATCTTGTGTTTGCCAAAAGATTTGCACTGCAGAAACTGCAGCATCGCAGGAGCCAATGTTTCCGATACGCAGTTAATCTCATCCAGAAAGAGGATTCCCTCGGACAGCCCGGTCTGTTCCATCTTCTCATAAACCGCCGCCACAATCTCGCTCATCGTATACTCTGTCACGGCAAATTCCTGATTCCCATACTGTTTCTTAGAGATAAACGGAAGCCCGATAGCGCTCTGCCTGGTGTGGTGCGTGATGGTATACGCTACCAGCCCAATCCCGCACTCCTTGGAAATCTGTTCCATAATCTGCGTCTTGCCAATGCCGGGCGAGCCCAGCAGCAATATCGGCCGCTGGCGGATTGACGGAATCTCATACATGCCGTAGGCATCCTTCATCAGATAAGCCTCGATAGTATCTTTTATTTCCTGCTTGGTTCGTTTTATATTCATGATAAATTCCTTTCATCCAAGATAAGCTTTATCGCCCACGTTGGCACGTCCACATCCTGATAATCTTCACGAAAAAAAATAAACGCCGTGTCATATGAGGGCTTTTTCAGCGGAAACGTCCCATATCCATCCGTAAAATATAGCAGTCCCCGCAGCTTACGGAAAGACTTCTTTGCCAACAAGGCGTCTACATAGGCAAATGCCGGGCGAAAGTCCGTCCCTCCCATGCCCTGCACCTGGAAATCCCTCATATATTCTTCTAATTGCTGACGGTTCCCAACCACAACGTCCGACTGCACCCGCTCATCACACTGGATGATATGGATACAAAACCTGCGGCAAAAAGATTCGGACTGGCTTAAAATACTGTACGTCTCCTCCAAGAACTTCTGCACAAGCGCCGCCTTGCAGGACATGGACGTGTCAATGACTATCACAAAATCCTCTATCCTCTGCACTTCCCGGGTCTCCAAATGCTCAATCAAAGGCATATTTCCGTAGATTTCCATGCCGTAATGGTAGAAAATATAGTCGAAACTGTCCATATCCACCAGCATCTCTTCCTTCAGCACGCAGAATTTCTTCAAAAACGTGCGGTAGTCATACCGTTCCCGGTTCTCCACGCGAAGCTGCTCGCGCAGGCCTTTCGAGTCTTCGGCCGCCTCCTTGGAAAAGGTATCAAGCTCCGTCTCCATCTTATCACGGATATCTTTCCACTGATCCTGCTGCTGCAGAGGCATAGGATTCCCTTTCTCTTCCCGCTCCCACAGGAAATGCTCGTCCAAGGCAAACTCCTGCATAAGACGCGCCACCACGCGGATATCCAGCCTGGCCTGCTGCAGCAGATAGAAAATCCCTTCCCCATTGAGCACCGGCACTTTCTTCGCCAGCCCATCATACACAGCGCGCCGGTAAGGATTGGAAGGGCTTCTCAGACAGCGGTACGGCAAACCATCTATCATGGATTCCACTGCTATGTCGCAGGCCAGATTCCACAGCCGCCGGTCCTCCTTACCCCGCAGATTCCACACATGTCCCATCAGACAGTGGAAAATGCTGTGCAGATAACAGCGGTTCACCCAGACATTGCCCAGACGGTACTGCCCCATCAGGAATTCCGGGTTATATTTCAAGACAAGACCGTCCGTTGCCGTTTGCATTAGCTGCATGGAAGGTTCCGGGCACAGGCTGTGGAGAGCCACATCCAGAAACCGCATATTCAGATACAGTTCATTCCGGCAGTCCGTCAATATTTCCTTACAGATATCCACTTTTTCCAGCAGCTGCTCCTCAAACATCGTTCCCACTGCTCCTTCTCACAGACAAAATTTCTTTTCCCGGGCAGGAAATCTCCGGTGCCTGATGTCCATAATGATACTGATTACCTGCGCCTTTTCCTGCTTTTTCGCGGCATCAAGAATCGTCTCCATCTGATTTCTATCCGTCACAAACTTTTCTGCCAGCCAGCGCAGGTCTTCCCATTCCTGCTGTTTTACAAGGGCATCTGCCGCCTCCTGCAGATGCCCGGACAGCCAGCCGGCATACTCTGCCCTCGCATTCTCTCCCAGAAAATATGGATAACGAAGCCTCGATATTGCCATGTCTATAATATTTGTCAAATCTATATTATATTTTCCCATCGCAAAAAGACGGTCATACTCTTCAAAAACAATCTGCGTATTGCGGAATGCATTGCGGTACTGAATGCCCATCCCATGCGTCTGCGTGGAGATGATTCTTGCCGGCGTATTTTCCACCGCCTCCTCGAAAAACTCCGGGTAAACCAAACGCCCAGACATCTTAGCGCTGCTCCTGTCAGAAACCTGCGAAGATTCTACGCCTCCCTCATCCAACACCTGGTAACAGTCCACCCGCACTTTCTGTTTTAAATCCTGCAGAATCTCCCTGAGGCAGGACCTTCCCTCCAGCTGATACATTTCCAGAAAGGCAAGGTTTTCACAGCCGGTAAACGCTCCCGCTCCCATATACGCAAGATTGCTGTAAAAAGATAATTTCCGCAGCCTTTGGCAGTTATAGAAAATGTACCGTCCCAGCCTGCGGACTGTCCGCGGCAGATATACCTCCTCCAGCCTGTCCCCGCAGATACAGGGATAGCCGCTGTCATTCTGCGGTTCTTCCTCCATCTCCTCTGCGAAAGCATAAGATGACACCTCCGTCACCGCAAACCCATCCAGTTCCTCTGGTATCACTACGCTCCCGCTGCTGCCATAACAGCGCAGAATACAGATTCCGTTATCTCTTTGCTCATATGCAAAATATCCCTGCGCCATCCTACACCCGCCTTTTCGTTACTTTTCCTGTTTCCCTGACCATTTCATATCCCAACCGGTAATTCTAAAGCCCTTATCTTACCTCCGCATACAGTGCGCCAGCATCTGGCTCACCGTCTTTCCGTTCAGCGGATGGCGCAGATAAGGCGCCAGCTCTGCCAGAGGCTTTAATACAAATTCCCGGTTCTCCATATCCGGATGCGGAATCTGCAGCCCCTCCTCATCCACCACACAGTCGTCATAAAAAATAATATCCAAATCCAGGGTCCTGGGACCCCAGCGCATGTTGCGTTCCCGGTTCGCTTCCCGTTCTGCCAAATGAAGCGCGTCCAGCAATTCCTGCGGGAACAAAAGCGTGCGCAGCTCAATCATCCCATTCAAGAAATCGGGCTGCTCCTCCACCCCGTAAGGCTTGGTCACAATCAGTTCCGACACACGCTCCACCACACAATCCTCTCTACGATCCAAGGCTTCTGCGCCTCGCCTGATGTAAGCTTCTTTGTCGCCAAGATTAGAGCCAACGGCAACATAGGCAAGATGCCAGCCTCGGGTAATCTCCACTGACACGGCTTCCAACGGCAAACCGATTGGCGCCCATGGCTTGCAAATCTCCAAGGTAATCTGCTGTATCAAGGGAAAACGCAAAAGCACTGCCCTTGCCATCTGCTCCGCCACTGCTTCTATCAGTCCAAAAGTATGCTCCGTCATATAATTTGCCATAAAATGTGAGACTTCTCCATAGTGTACGGATTTCGTTAAATCATCTTTTAATCCAGCTTCCCTGGTAGGGACATACAAAGTGGCATTGATAATAAACTTCTGTCCCAAACGGTTTTCTTCCGGAAATACGCCATGTCTGCCAAACACTTCCAAATTTTTAATATTTATTCTATCCAGTTCCCTCGTTCTCATCTTTTCACCTGATTCCATCCAAGGACTGCCTCTGTCATCCGAAGGGCGCGCTTATTTTCCAACACGTCATGTACCCGCACAAACGAACAGCCCGCCGACACGCCAAGCACGGTCGTTGCCAACGTCCCCTCCAACCGCTCTTGCACCGGAAGATTCAGTGTCAGCCCAATCACCGATTTGCGCGAAGTTCCCAACAAGATGGGATAACCAAGTTCCCTAAGTTCGCTCAGTTTACAGATTGCCTGCAGATTCTGTTCATAAGTCTTGCCAAACCCAATCCCAGGATCCAAGATGATTTTATCATCTGCTATACCGGCTTTATGGGCAATCTCCACGCTCTCCCTCAGGTCCGCTTTCATCTCCCCCATAAAATCCTCATACTCTGTATTGTCCCTGTTATGCATCAGGCAACACGCTGCACCGGATTCTGCAATTATTCCCGCCATCTCGGAATCATGTTTCAAGCCCCAGATATCATTGACAAGGTCTGCCCCTGACTGCAATGCTGCCAAAGCCACTTTGCTTTTGTAGGTATCTACAGATACCGGAATATCAAAATTTTTTTTAATTTCTGCAATTATTCTCGCTATCCTGCTGATTTCCTCTTCATCGCTTATCTGCTGATAACCAGGTCTGGTGGATTCCCCACCTACGTCAATGATGTCCGCCCCCTCTTCTATCATCTTCTCCACCCGTTTCAAGGCCGGATAAACGGCAAGATATCTGCCGCCATCAGAGAATGAATCGGGCGTTACATTCAAAATGCCCATGACATAGGCAGCTTTAGCCGTATCAAACATCCGATTTCCTATCTGTATTCCTGCCATTTTTTTCTGCATTTTCTATCTCCCATACAAAATCAAACTATTATCCTTATGAATGTCTGCAAGCAGGCCGGCAGCCAAAATGTGCCCAGAGATACCGTCAGCGTCCCATCATCCGCCAGAATTCCTGCTGCAGATGAGCTTCCTTCACAAACGCGCCCCGCGTAACCACTGTAACTGTCTGCGCTCCAGGTTTTTTCACCCCGCGCATTGTCATGCACATATGCTCCGCCTCCAGCACCACCATAACCCCCTTCGGCCTTAGGTATTCCATCAGCGCATCCGCTATCTGGGAGGTCATCTGCTCCTGAATCTGAGGGCGGCGCGCATAGATTTCCACGGTCCTGGCAAGCTTGCTGAGCCCTACCACCTCGTCTTTGGGCAGATAGGCAATATGTGCCTTCCCATAAAAAGGCAGCAGATGATGTTCACATATCGAATAGAACACGATATCTTTCTCCAATACCATCCCCGCGCCCGCAGCTGCAAATGTCTTGCTGAGAAGTTCCTGAGGATTCTGGTCCATCCCTGCAAAAATTTCCTCATACATGCGGGCAATCCGCTCTGGCGTCTCACGCAAACCTTCCCTGGCGGTGTCTTCGCCAATCCCCTCCAACAGAAGTGTCACCGCCCGGCTGATTTTCTCTTTGTCTACCATTTATAATATCTCCTTCAAAGCTTCCCGCAATTCTCTCAGATAAGAGAGGGAGCCGAATGCAAGTACCATGGACTTCTCCCCACCGGCAACAGACAACGCCTTTTGAACTGCTTCTTTCACAGTCGGACAATGGGAAACATGTTCGTGGTATTTCCTTGCCTCCGCTGCCAAAGCCTGCCCATCCATGGCGCGGGAATTGCCTGGCGTTACCGTAAATACCTGCTGCGCCAGCGGAAGCATTATCCTCAGCATTTCTTCATGCTCTTTATCTGCAAGTACCCCTATTATATAAATTATTTGCCAATTTGTAAAACCCCTTTTCAAAGTTTCCCCCAATTTTTTCGCCGCAGCCGCATTGTGCGCACCGTCCATCACAACCAGGGGATTGCCACGCAGCACCGAAAACCGCCCCTCCCAGCGCGCCTGTGAAAGGCCAGCGCGAATCTGCTCGTCCGAGATGGATATCCCCATATCCCGCAAGGTTTTGGCAATATCAATGGCGCAGACCGCATTCTCTATCTGATAGTCGCCCATCATGGAAAGTTCTATCTCCATATCATTTTCCGGCAAACAGCCCTCCCGAGAAGTACCTGTACGCTCAGTTTGCTCATAATGATAGCGGAAACATTGCCGCAGTTCCTCCCCGCTTTGGCAATACCGCAAATGGCTGGCTTTCTGTGCCGAACTGTAGGTCAGAGACGCATGCTTCCGGCAGCATATTTCCTCAATCACCCGGCGCACCGCCTCCTGCTCGGGTTTTACTGCCACGACCTTGCAGCCCTCCTTGATAATCCCAGCCTTACTGCGGGCAATCTGCTGCAAATCATTTCCCAAAAATTTCATGTGGTCCATACTAATGGAGGTAAGCACGCTGACCAATGGGCTTTCAATGATATTCGTGGCATCTCCTGTGCCGCCCATGCCAGTCTCCAAGACCACTATTTGGCATTTTTGCTGATAGAAATAGAGAAATGCTGCCGCTGTCTCCACCTCAAACACGGTCGGCTGCCTCCGCCCTTTTGCTACCAGACAGTTACACGCCTCCTTCACCTCGGAAATCACCTGTACAAATTCCCCCACAGTGATATTTCTTCCATTGACCTGATATTGTTCCATGCGGTCAAACACAGCCGGGGAAGTATATTTGCCCACGCGTATGCCTGCCTGCTGAAGGATGGATGCCACCATCGCGCACACAGAACCTTTGCCGTTGGTTCCTGCCACATGGACATATTTCAGATATCTGTGCACATTTCCCAATTCTTCCATCAGCCCCTGCATACTCTCAAGTCCCAGAATACTACCGCTTTTGGCAATTTCCTCTAAATATATTTCTACTTCTGTTTCCGTCTGCATACTTCCTCCTCAGTCCAAATCTCCCTGTATTCCCACGCTCATATGATTGTGCCGTCATTTTCCCGGTTCGCCCGCTTTCCAGCTCTCGCTCGGCGAGCAATTCCAGGTGATTGTGCTGCCATCCGAAATAGCTACCACGGTACCCTGCTCATCCGTGCGGAAAACCTTTACGCCCATACTGCGGAGATTATTCAGCACTTCCGCTCGGGGATGCCCATATCGGTTCCCTTCCCCACAGCTGATGACTGCAAATTCTGGCTGTACCTCCCCCAGAAATTCCGGGGTATTCGCCGTATCGCTGCCATGATGCGCTATTTTCAATACATCTGCCGACAGCTCCATGCCCGATTGCAGCATATCTTCCTCAGCCGCTTCTTCCGCATCTCCGGTGAATACAAAGTGGTTTTCCCCAAAACTCACACGGATTCCCACCGAATAATCGTTCCAGTTATCCCCATAATCCTCCTCCACCGGGGCAATCACGGTAAATTCCGCCATCCCCAAACCGTATGTGTCGCCCACCACCGGTCTTGTAATGGGCTGGTTCTTATCCTTTATGACTTTCAACACATCCTGATATGTCTTGGTATCCTTCTGGGCATCCGGCAAAATCACCTGATTCCAGGAAAATTTGTAGAGCACCACATCCAGCCCGCCCACATGGTCGGCATCCGGATGGGTCCCGATTACATAATCTAAGCGCTCAATCCCTTGTGATTGCAGGTAAGCCTGCAATGCTGTGCCCTCACTGTTATCGCCGCCGTCTATGAGCATTGCGTGCTCTCCTTGCCGGATGAGCGTGGCATCTCCCTGTCCTACATCCAGGAAATGCACTTCCAGCGTGCCCGCTCCTTTCTGATACGGCTCCGACGTACTTCCGCGACCTAATCCCGCGCCGTTTCCCTGACCATTCACCTCTGCCGCATTCCCACGGCCATCAGTTCCTGCTGCACTTTCCTGCCCCAACTCTGTGGCAATACGCCCTAGGTCGTCCACGATGTCCTGGTATTCAGACAGACTTCCGCAGCCGGAAACAGTAAATACCAGAACAAACATCAACAGAATCTGTCTTGTTTTCTTTCTCATCTTCTCACTCATCTTACCTTTAAAAAGCCCTGTGCAACTGCTGCACAGAGCTTTCTTTCCTCCTTATTCTGCTGTCATATGCGATTGCGGCATTATATCAGGGAATCCGTGACTATCCCCTTGATATCCTCTGCCAGCAGCTTCTGCTCCTCCAAAACCTTCTCCGTATGTTTCACAATCTCGTTCTGCCTGTTCAGCAGTTCCCTGACATCAATATTCTCAGGAATGGGACTTTTCGCTTTCGCCTGCTGTTTCTTCTTCTCCAGTTCCTCTTCTACCTTCTGCGCCTGTTTCTCACGCTCATAGCGGATTTCTTCCCGCTCGGCGTCTTCCTTGACCTGCTCTTCCTTAGCTTCCTCGGCATCTTCGACAATCTCTTCCATATCCTTATCAATCTTTTCGATTGCCTCGTCCTTGAGCATTCCCACAATCTCATCGCTGGCTGCTTTGAGGGTAGCCTCCGCTGCCTTGCCTGCATCCACCATGCCATGGTATTTCAGGGCATTCAGCTTGATTCCCTTGATTCCCTTTGTCGCCGCTGCGATAATGTCGTGGGAATCTTCATACTGTTTCTTCCAGTGTGACTCTGCCTCATTCAGTTCTGAGAGACGCATCTTGTATTCCTCATCCTCTTTATCAGGATACATCTCCCCTAGCTCTTCCTTCTGCTTCTTAATCTCACCCAGTTCCTGCGCCGCCTCCTCGGCCGCTGCCTTGCTGGCCTTAATGGTATCACGGCATTCGCCCAGAACGTCATCCACCATCTGGTCGGACTTGAACTGAGTCTTGACAAATTCCATTGCCTCTTCCATTGCCTTTTTCTTCTTCTCTTCAATGGGGTCCTGCATAAGATTCAATTCAGAGCCCTTAACCGCCCCATCCTTGACCTTTCCCTGCTGCTCCTGCTGCACTCCCTCTTTGTTCTCTGCCTGGTCCCGATTCTTCATATTGACAACTGCATCGTTCGCTACATTATTTATCTTCATTGGCCCACTCCTTTGTGCAAAAATGTCATCCCTGAGTTCCTATCGCTATAGTAAATATCGGTTTTATACACGATTTCTTTAGTTATCAGGCAAACTCTTCTGATAATTCATATGCGAAATGACCATCAGGGCAATCTTAAACAGCATGGCATCCTCAAATGTACGGATATCCAGACCCAATGCTTTCTCTATGCGCTCCAGGCGGTAAACCAGGGTATTGCGGTGTACATAAAGCTGGCGCGCCGTCTCCGAAATATTGAGATTGTTTTCAAAGAATTTCTGGATAGTCACCAGGGTCTCCTCATCTAAATCATCCGGGATATTTTCTCCAAACACCTCCCGCAGAAACATTTCGCACAGGCTGGCCGGCAGCTGGTAAATCAGACGTCCAATACCCAGATTTCCATAGGATACCGTATCATTTTCCATATAAAAAACCTTGCCGACTTCCAGCGCCATCTTGGCCTCCTGATAGGAACGCGCAATCTCCGGCAGCGCCTCTACACGGTTGCCGTAGCCTACCCTGACCTTTACCATAGCCTCAGTATGAAGGTTGTCCACCAGCATCTTTGCCATGTCTGCCAAATCTTCCTCCTTCTCCATGTCACTGACATCTTTCACCAGAACGACAGACTTCTCATCCACCTCCGTCACGAAATCCCTGGCATTGTCGACAAAGAGATTTTTCACGGTCTCCTGCACCACGCTGTCTTTCTTCCCGGAAACCTCAATGACAAACACGACCCGCTGCACCTCTTCGATGTGCAGCTTTTTCGCCTTATTATACATGTCTACAACTAGCATATTGCCCAGCACGACATTCTGGATGAAACTGCCCTTGTCAAACTGCTCCCGGTAGGCGCATACAAGATTTCGTATCTGGCATACTGCCAGCCGGCCAATCATATAATTCTCCTCATTGCCCGCACGTGCCAGCAGGACATACTCCAATTCATTTTCAATCACTATTTTAAAAAAATGATAACCGGAAAGCATCTGGCTCTCCGCCATGGACTCCGCAAAATTGCAGATTGCTCCTGCCATCTCTTCGCCCGGATCATATGTGGACGCCAGCAGCTTTCCTTTGTCCGTATAGAGTGCAAAATCTATCCGTGAAACTTCTTTTATTTCCTCCAACGTCACCTGCAGTTTATGATTCGATAACATAAATACCTCGCTTCATGCATGCGGGCAAACCCGCAAAACCTTTTCCTGAAAAACAGAGCAGAAAGCCCGCATCAACTAAAAAACGGAAGCAACACATCTCTGCGCCACTTCCGTTCCTTGTGCTACACCACTATCTTACCGAATTAGTGGGTGATTGTCAATTCTGTTTCTTTGTCAAATACATGGACTTTCTCAACATCCATCGCAAGCCTGATTGAATCGCCCAAACGTGCCGGCGTCCTGGAATCAACCTTTGCCGTCATACTGGAACCGTTGATGTTGTAATACAGCAGTACCTCAGAACCGAGCAATTCATATCCGGTTACCTTCGTGCTGAAAATACTGTCCTTGTGCGTCTCAAGCGCAATCTGGGAATCGTCAATATCCTCCGGACGAATGCCAAGGATAACCGTCTTGCCTTTGTAACCGCCGTCAATCAGCTTCTTAGCCTTTGCGGGCGGCAACAGGATGCTGTTTTCTCCAAATTTCAGGGAAACTTTGTCACCCTCAACTTTGCAGACAGCATCGAGGAAGTTCATCTGCGGAGAACCGATAAATCCTGCCACAAACAGATTATCCGGCTCATTGTACAATTTCTGAGGGGAATCTACCTGCTGGATAATACCGTCTTTCAGAACAACGATTCTTGTTCCAAGCGTCATTGCTTCTACCTGGTCATGCGTTACATAGATAATGGTTGCGCCCAGTCTCTGATGCAGGGAAGCAATCTCAGCACGCATCTGTACACGCAGCTTCGCATCGAGGTTGGACAGCGGCTCATCCATCAGGAATACCTTGGGCTCACGCACAATCGCACGTCCCATAGCTACACGCTGTCTCTGACCGCCGGATAAAGCCTTCGGCTTACGGTCTAATAATTTATCCAAATCGAGGATTTTCGCTGCCTCTTCCACTTTCTTCTTAATCTCTGCCTTAGGAACCTTCCTAAGCTTAAGCCCGAACGCCATATTGTCAAATACGGTCATATGCGGGTACAATGCATAATTCTGGAATACCATGGCGATATCCCTGTCCTTAGGCTCCACGTCATTGACGCGCTTGCCATCAATCAGAAGATCCCCGGAGGAAATCTCCTCCAGTCCTGCCACCATACGAAGTGTTGTGGATTTACCGCATCCTGACGGACCTACGAAAATAATAAATTCCTTGTCTTCAATATCAAGGTTGAAATCTTTCACTGCCTCAAATCCGTTGGGATATTTCTTGCCAATGTGCTGTAATGATAAACTTGCCATCCTGCCAATTACCTCCTAAAAATAATAATTTGTCTGCGCTGCAGAAATTTCATAATCATATAGTACCAAATTCTTCCCCAAAATACCACTTGCCAAGTCAACAAAAACCATCGGACATTCTTGTTGCATCCGCCAAGGATAAATAATGTTTTTCTGTTTCTTCGTCATTTTGACGAAATAGGAGGGTTTTTTTATACAGATTAACAACTTCCTTTAAAACAGACATCCTCATTTTACACACGGAAATCAATTTTCAAACGAACCGGGTTGTAAAATCGTTTTACTTTCGTTATAATAAGAAAAAAACTTTTAGAGGAGGACCTATTATCATGGGCAAGAAACGTAACATTATTGTAGGACAGTCAGGAGGCCCCACTTCCGTAATCAACTCCAGCCTGGCCGGAGTATACAAGACTGCAAAGGAAAGGGGATTCGATAAAGTATATGGTATGCTGCACGGCGTTCAGGGACTTTTGGACGAGCAGTATGTAGATTTATCCACCCAGATTCATTCAGACATTGACATCGAATTATTAAAGCGCACGCCTTCCGCTTTCCTCGGTTCCTGCCGCTACAAGCTGCCGGAAATCCATGAGAACCCGGAAATCTATGAGAAACTTTTTGAAATTATGGACAAGCTGGATATTGAGACTTTTATCTATATCGGCGGCAACGATTCCATGGACACCATCAAGAAACTTTCTGACTATGCAATTGTCAAAGGGCATTCCCAGAAATTCCTCGGCGTACCCAAGACCATTGACAATGACCTGGCATTGACAGACCACACACCTGGTTTCGGAAGCGCTGCCAAATACATCGCTGCTTCCACCAAAGAAATCATCCGCGATGCGCTCGGCCTTACCTATAACAAGGAAATGATTACCATTATTGAGGTTATGGGGCGTAATGCCGGATGGCTGACGGGTGCAACCGCCCTTGCCAAGACGGAGGAGTGCGATGGACCGGATGCCATCTATCTGCCGGAATCTGTCTTTGATATTGACAAATTCTTACAGACCGTCAAGGACTTATTGCAGAAGAAGAAATCTATCGTAATTGCTGTATCCGAAGGCATTAAGCTGGCAGACGGAAGGTATGTCTGCGAGTTATCCGGCGGCGGAGAGTATGTAGACGCATTCGGGCACAAGCAGCTCCAGGGAACCGCTGCATACCTTGCCAGCTTCCTCGGCGCAGAGATTGGCTGCAAGACCCGCAGCGTTGAATTCTCCACACTGCAGAGAAGCGCTTCCCATATGGCTTCCCGTGTAGATATCGATGAAGCTTTCATGGTAGGCGGCGCTGCTGTCAAAGCCGCAGACGAAGGGGATACCGGCAAAATGGTTGTTATCGACCGTATTTCCGATGACCCATATCAGAGCGCAGCGGGCATCTACGATGTACACCGGATTGCCAACCATGAGAAAGTTGTTCCGCGTTCCTGGATGAACAAAGAGGGCAATTATGTGACAGACGAATTCATCAACTATATTGAGCCCCTGATTCAGGGAGACTACCAGCCGTTCATGGTAAATGGCCTGCCACAGCATCTGGTTCTGCGCAAGAATTAAGGATATCTGAAAAGTACCAAACCTCTTCAAAAGAGCGTTTGGTACTTTTGTTTTGTCAATATCCGAAAACGAAATATTATATTAAATTAAATTCATTTCACCCCGGTGGTTCCGAAACCGCCGCGGTTTTTATTGTCCAGGGAAGCCGTCTCTTCAAAGACAATCTGCGGCTGGTTCTCCATGATACGAAACTGGCAGATTCTGTCATTCTTATGAATGACCGTGTCCCTGGTGGCATACACCGGCATCCGCCACATATCCCCATCCCCGCAGTAACTTCCGTCAATCACCCCACAGCTGTTCACCTGCAGAATGCCATAGTTCTTAAAAGTAGAGCTTCTGGGCACCACATGCGCCTCATATCCTGCCGGCAGCTGCATCGCCACGCCCAAGGGAATCAGCTTGAATTCGCCGGTTTTCAGTTCCACAGTCTCACTGGCACGCAAATCAATCCAGTCTGATTTCCCATCAATATAAGCTAACTTGTCTATCTCCTGGGTAAAATATTTTATCTTAATTGTCTCCATTGCTGTCTCCTGCAAATTACTGCCCCAGCAGATTCATTACAGTCGGGCTGTAGCGCAGTTCCTGGTACGCATAATAAGAATCATCGTTCTTCTTCTCACTCTGCTCCTGTTCCTGCTTAATCTCCTTCTGTTCCGCTTCCTGAAGCTTCATATACATATCGATAAATTTCAGATACTCCTCATAGGAGAAAAGCTGCTCCAAAATACTCTGATAGTAGCTGTCTTCCACCTCCTGCACGGAAGCCGCCGCCATACTGCCATCTGCATTGACAGTATAAGACGCATTGGGAACCTCTACGCCATTATTCATAAACCCGGTAACCTTAACCACATAATTCTGCGTCTCTTTGAAAGGCGGGATACCGCCATATTTTGCCACATTATTGCTGCCCGCATTATAAGCGGCCAAGGCAAGGCTCACATTACCATCGTATTTTGCCAGCATCTCGCTGATATATTTCGTCCCGCCCATGATATTCTGGTATGGGTCGTAGGAATCCGTAACTCCCAGTTCCCTCGCCGTAGCCGGCATAAGCTGCATAATTCCCTGTGCGCCTGCACCTGAGGTGGCATTAGGGTTGAAATCTGATTCTGCTTTGGCAATCGCTTTAATCAGGTTCTTCGGCACATTATATTTCTCCGCTGCTTCTGTAAAAATTTCTTCCAGAGATGCCGTGGTCTGCAGATAAGAAGAGAAATCCTCTCCCTGCCCTACCGCCGCCGTCGTTGTCTGAGTCCCGGTACCGTCCGTACCCTGTATGGCATTTACTCTCATTGACTTAACTCCCTTTCTATAATTTTATTCCAGCTAACAAATCTGCCAGGCTCGTGGAGGCACTCTCATGGGAGATATACTCTTCTGCCTTCTCCGTTTTCTCCACGTCCACCATCTCTTCCTCTAAGGCTTTCATGCTGAGGCTCACTTTATTGTCATTGGTATTAAGCACTTTAACTTTAACTTTCTGTCCCACCTTCAGCACTTCAGAAGGCTTGCCTATGCGCTTCTGGGAAATCTGTGAAATATGCACCAGCCCGCTGATTCCATCTCCCAAATCCACAAACGCGCCATAAGGCATCAACGATTCCACCGTACCTTCCATCACTGTGCCTGGGACCATTCCCCTTATCTTGCGGTCATGTTCCTCCTGCTGTTTCTCCTTTAAGATAACTTTCGCCGACAGTACCAGCTTCTTCTTTGATTCATCCACTGTAATGGCTCTCGCCTGCACTTCACGTCCCAGCCAGTCCTCGGTGGCTTCCACATAGGACAAATCAAGCTGGGATGCCGGAATAAACCCACGGATGCCCTCCACATAGGCAACTACGCCGCTAGGCACGATTCCCGCAATCTTCACAGAAAGCTCTGTCTTCTCATCCAGATATGTATTTAACTTCTCCCAGGCAAGCACATCATTTGCCTCTTTTTTGGACAATTGAATATTGCCTTGTCCATCATCAAGGCTCACTACCGTGCCTTTGATGACGTCTCCAGGATGCACCTCTTCCATCACCTGGAAATTCGGGTCATTGCTCAAATCTTCGACTTTGATGATTCCCTGCGTATAATATTTCAAATCCAGTGTTACTTCTTCCTCTGTCACGCCGAGCACGACCCCTGAAATAATATCGCCTTCCTTAATCTCGCGGAATGACGCTTCCAATTCTTCCTTGTAATCTTCCATAGATTCTGCCATAATCAATGCTCCTTTATCCTTATCTACATAATTACCTTTATTTTAACAGAAATGCTGGGAAAATACCAGTTTTTTTTATATTATTTAAAAAGCAACCGCAATAATCTTCTGCAATATCCCACAATTATCTTAAACTCAATTCTATCAGCCTGATAAACCTTTCCCGCTCTCCAATTTGCTCTGCATTCTTAAGAATATTTTCAATCCGGTGGTTCAGCGTATTCGTGTCTAAGTAATCCTGCCGGTATTTCTGAAGCAGTCTGCAGCTTGCCACCAGGAAATGAGCAGGGCTTGCTGACACGCCGCCTGCAGAACATGCTGCCTCCAGTAAAATCCGATCCAGAAACAATGCCTGATGATTCCGTGCCATTTTGAGAACCAGATCATAATCTTCCAACGCATCCATCGTTTCGTCAAACCCACCTACTTCTGCAATACATGACTTTTTTGCAATGATTGATGGGCAAGGCACCAAATTCGCATACATCAGCTGCGCAAAAATATTCCCGGACTTTTTCTCAAAAGCCATACTTTCAGGCGGGAAAACCATTACTTGTCCATCGTCCCTTTCATAGCGGATTTTATGGTAAGCAAACCCAACTTCTGGAGATGCCGAACACATCGCTTCCATTTGCACCTCTAATTTCTCTGGATGCCAAATGTCATCCGAATCCTCAAATGCAATATAATCATATTCAGCAAGCTCAATTCCATAATTACGCGCTTTTGCCTGCCCTGCGTTTTCCTCAAATTTATAATACCGTATCCTTTCGTCCTGGTAACGCATCACCAGCTCTTCTGTCCCATCTGCAGAACCGTCATCTATGATTAACAACTCAAAGTAAGGATATGTCTGCATTAAAACACTCTTTATTGCATCACCCAATATATATGCCCGATTATAGGTAGGCAATACAATACTGACCATTGTTTTTGGCATTGTGATAATCCGCCTTTCCCGCTAAGAACTATATTTTCTGATTTGCCTTATTCTGGAACTTTTCTTCATTTACGATAAAACGCTCATGCAATGCTTTTCCGATTTCACCCTTTTCATCTTTTGCCATTATCGAAAAGACCAGCTTCCTTCCGTCAGTTTTCTCCAGCACGGACTCACAGAAAACCTTCATGCCAACCGGTGTCGGCGCAAGATGGTCTAATTCCAGACGGATTCCCACAGTCCCCATCCCCTCATCCAGATGTTCTGCCACGCTCTTCCACGCTGTCTCCTCCATCAATGCTGCCATCCGCGGCGTGGCAAGCACATCCAAAGTACCGCTCTTATGCACTTTCGCCGTATCCTCCGGGGTCACCGTAATTTCCTGATATCCTTTGATTCCTGTCTGCAGCATAAAAATAACCTCCTGATTCATTTTATTTCCTGTCTGCTTAATTATACCTTCGCTTTCTGTTTGCCGCAAGCCATATTTTTGCTTCTCTGACAACGCAGACATTACAAAAACTATCCCCGGCAGACATTCTGCAATGCCCGCCGGGGATATGTACGGAAATCTCAATTAGATTCGGTTATTTATTTTACTTTTACAGTGAACGTTGCCTTTGCCTTGCTGTTATTGCCTGCCGTAACCGTAATCTTGGCAGTCCCTTTCTTCTTTGCCGTCACAAGGCCTGTCTTGGAAACTTTGGCAATTTTCGGCTTATTGGATTTATACTTGAATGTGGAGCAAACGGTTCCCTTGGGGACGCTTGCCGTTATCTGGTACTCACCCTTAACTTTCAGCTTCACGCTTTTCTTCTTCAACGTAACCTTGCTGGGTATGCCTTTGACTGTCACGCTGCATACTGCTTTCGCCCCGCCAGGCGCAGTCGCCGTAATGTTGGCTGTTCCTGCTTTGACAGCGGTCACCACGCCGGTCTTCGGGTCTACCTTTGCCACACCGGCGTTACTGCTTGTAAAGGTAATCTTAGAGGTCTCGCTGTCAAGGTCGGCATATGCGGCAAGCGTTGCCGTATTCTTCAATCCGTCTGTCGCCTTCGTGCAGAGGGTCAGCTCATCGTCTTCAAAATATACGTTCTCCACAAACATCTCCGGCACTTTGGGCAGTCTGCTGGCAATCATCCTGTTCGCACGTTTTACCAGATTATCCAGCTCAGCCTGTGTCTCTTCCCCTGTCAGTTCCTTGTCTGCAAGTTTTATCATCTGGTCTTTCATGCTCTTCGTATAGTCATTTGTTGCCGCTGCTGCTTTCAGTTCCTTTCTCTTGGCATTAAAGGCGCTCTTATCCACAACATACTCAATCGGATGGTAATTATCAATGGTGTCATCTGCATTATATGTATCAATCAGCGTATTATACTCTTCCGCCGTAATCGGAATCATACCACCATGGCAGCCGATATCGCCGCCAGTACGCCCATAGCCGCTTTCCACTTTCTTGATGCTGTTAGGCTCAGATAAGTCTGTCGTGGTATACGGCTCATAACGGACTTTGTTATTTCCATAGAAATCAATCATGATGCACCACTCATCACGGCCAATGAACTTGAACATGGTTGCACCCTCGTATGCACCAATCTGTTTCTCCATGTCTTGCTGTTGAATATACTGAAAATGGTTGCCGACAGATTCATTGAGGAACCAGTTGTAAACAACATCTGCTGTCTTAATATGTGTCGGGTCATTCAACGCATTGATATCCGCCAACGTTGAAAAGGTGTTGCCATCCTCATCGGTATACTCCGTAATGCGTGTAGCATCGGTAGCATCGTAAGCCGCCTGGTTTTCCTTCCCTTCGTAATCGGGATCCAGCACCGTATCCGCTTCCATCAGTTCAATATGGTTGTTGGTCTCATCCTTGACAAGCCTGTACAATGTGCCATATGGATTCACCGTTCCATCCGCGTTCTTCTTTGCCACCCATAGCTGTGAGGTATCAATATTGCCATAGCCATCATCCGCCTCGCTGACGCCATCCGGCTCATAATTCTTATAAAATGGTTCCTGTTCATACAGTTTGGTAGGTCCAAAATTCACAAAATCCTCTGTCTCATTGCAGTAAAGACGGTCCCTTGCCCCGCCATCCACCTTGCTGCGTGCGGACCAATATACCAGATAATTGTCCTTGACCGGATTGTAGATAGCTTCCGGCGCCCATGCCATATATGCATCGATTTGGTCTGCAACATTGATATAACGCCTTGTCCAGTTTACCCAGTCTTCGGTCTCATAAACGAAAAGGTTCCTGCTGCCTTGCCCACCCGATGTCATGAGCCCCCAGTTACCTACTGTATTGTTTGTCAGACTGCCGTTATATTTAGGCTGCATGGTATTCAGATCCGTAGCAAGGATCCATACCTTATTGGCATCACTGCCGTCTTTCTTCGCGCCGCGCAGCAGATATGGGTCGCGGATTCCCTGGTCTTCTCCTTCAAATGGGAAGAGCACAGAAGCATCGCCTGTTCGGGTGTCTTCAATATCGCTCTCATCCAGTCCATCCGCCACCTTATAATTCACACTGTTTCCAGGATATTTTGAAATGTAGTCAATATAATCTTTGCCCGTCTCAAAAATTGGCTTACAGCCGTTTAACGCCGTCCAGTTCAGGCCATCCTCGCTGAGGAAGAAATGTACCTGCTGCACATCTTTGCCCGCTTTGGTATCTGCAAAGCAGACATACACATATCCTGCGTAATCATCATCTGTCAGACCTGTATAAGCTGCCGATGCTGCTCCTTCCTGTGCGCCTTCTGCTGCCTTGACCTCCATGCCGGCTGCCGGTAAGGAGCCGGCTGCCATGCCTGTGGCAAGACAAACAGCAAGCAATGCGTTTATAATTCTACGTCTCATAATGACTTACCTCCTGTCTGTCCTCTCTATTTCTTCTTAATTGTAATGGTCTTGGTCATGGTAACATTCCCGACCTTGGCTGTCACTGTCACCTTGCCGGCTTTCTTAGCGGTCAGCTTGCCGCCAGAAGTAAGTTTAGCCAGCTTCTTGCCTTTTGCATTCAAGGTCCATTTGGCTTTGCCGGAAAGCCCATTTACGCTCAATGTAGTGGATTGCCCCACTTTTACCTTGCTGGCTCCGGTGATTTCACCGACATTGACGGTGACTTTCCTAATAATGCTCTTCCCGCCTGCACTTACCTTGACAATTACTTTGCCTGTTCCCGCGGATTGGGCGCTAATTGTTTTCGTATCTGCATCAAAAGCAATACCTCCTGTCGTGCGGTAAGTTACCGCAGGATTCTTAATGTCTCCAGGTATGGTAAGGTCAAGCGTTGTTTTCTTGCCTTTCGCCAGGGAAACATCCTTTGCCGCTGCTTTCACCCCGCTCAGATCCAGATTAACTTTAACCAACGTATAATACTCCTGTGTGTAACCATCAGACAGCGCCGACAGCCTGGTGATAATCAGGGCATACCCTATCTTATTCTTCGCGGTAACGTTGCCGTTTGCATCTACAGCCGCAACATCTGGGGTCAGCGACTCATAGGTGAGCTTCACTGCATCTTTCACTTGCGCCGGCACCTCATTTTTCTTCACGGACATTGTCTCCCCGGGCTTCATTGACATGTTATCGCCTACGGTCGGATTGAAATTGTCTGGAATTTCCGTAAACGGATCCAGGTAAACAGGATCTTCGCTGGGGGATTCCACTTCTGTTGCCTCCGCTTCCACAGTAGCTGCACTCCCGGCAAATACAGAGCCTGCCACCAGCGCACAGGCAAGCAGCCCACTCATAATCTTCTTAAATCTCATGGTATTTTCTCCCTTCCTTAATTGTTATTCACACTTTTTATCATATAGCCTTTCCAATAAAGAGCCGAACTTTCCATAAACAGCCCATCCCGCAAAACCCGGTTCAAGCGATTCTGCCATCAGCAAGACGCCGGCTTTCCAGGTCAATATCCCTCCTCTCCTGTCACTGCAGATTGGTAAATTATCCTAATTCTCACCTTTATAAAAAAGCCTATATTATGAATGTACTACTATTATCTCATTTTACCAGTAAAAATCAATATAATTTCTTCTTTTATTAGTTAGTTTTTTTATGATTTCTCATTTTCCCGACATTTCCCTTGTATACTTTTTATTTGTTTGAGGAAATGCAATTTCAAAAATTATAACTTTTTTGTATTTTGCTCTTGACTTTCCCCTCTTTCTCTCTATAATATATTTTGTTTATCATTATTAAACAAAAAAATCATTATTACTTCTATCCAGCTATTACAGTTTGGCAAAGGAGGATTAACATGGACATCGGACACCGTATGAAAGAACTGCGCATCCAGTATGGGCTGACACAGCAGGAACTTGCCGACCGCAGCGAGCTCTCCAAAGGCTTCATTTCCCAGTTGGAACGCAACCTGACCTCCCCCTCTGTGGGCACGCTGCTCGACATTATCCAATGCCTGGGCACGACACCCGCAGAATTCTTTACCGACCAGGAACCGGAACAGATTGTCTTCCGGCAGGATGATTATTTCATAAAAGATTTTGAAGAACTGCGCCACCAGGTAAAATGGCTGATTCCCAACGCACAGAAAAACGCCATGGAGCCGGTGCTGATGACGTTAAAGCCGCACGGCGTTTCCAAAACTCAGCTCCCACATGAAGCGGAAGAATTCGGTTATGTGTTAAAGGGAAGCGTCAAACTGGTTTACGGCTCCCGCTCTTTTACAGTGAAACAGGGGGAATCTTTCTATTTTATTGCCGGGAAAAAACACTATTTGGAGAATTGCAGCGACAGGGAGGCAACCATACTCTGGGTTTCCACTCCCCCCATTTTTTAGGAGGACACTGCCATGAGCAAACGATTGATTGACTTACAGCACATCAGCAAATCTTATGACGGACAGATGGTGCTTGATGATTTGAATTTATATATCAGGGAAAATGAATTTCTCACGCTGCTTGGTCCTTCCGGCTGCGGAAAGACCACAACGCTGCGGATTATCGGCGGATTCGAGACGCCGGATACAGGAACTGTCATCTTTGACGGCAAGGACATCACCGGTCTTGCCCCCAACGAACGGCAGCTGAACACCGTGTTTCAGAAGTACGCGCTCTTCCCCCATATGTCTATTGCGGAGAATATTGCCTTTGGGCTTAAAATCCGCAAGAAGAGCAAAGCATATATTGCAGATAAAATCCGCTATGCCTTAAAACTGGTGAACCTGGACGGCTTTGAAAACCGCAGCGTGGATTCCCTAAGCGGCGGCCAGCAGCAGCGGATTGCCATTGCCCGCGCTATTGTCAACGAACCGAAAGTACTCCTGTTAGACGAACCTTTGGGCGCCTTGGACTTAAAACTCCGCCAGGATATGCAGTATGAGCTGATCCGGCTGAAAAATGAGCTCGGCATCACCTTTATCTATGTAACCCACGACCAAGAGGAAGCGCTGACCATGTCCGATACGATTGTGGTCATGAACCAGGGCTACATCCAGCAGATTGGCACGCCCGAAGGTATTTACAACGAGCCGACCAACGCTTTCGTTGCGGATTTCATCGGCGAAAGCAACATCATCAACGGCACTATGCTGCAGGACCGCCTGGTACGGATTCTGGATGTTGTCTTCCCCTGTGTTGATGTGGGATTTGGCAATAATACCCCGGTAGACGTGGTCATACGCCCGGAAGATGTGGAATTGGTCGCCCCTGAAAGAGGGATGCTGCAGGGGGATGTGACATCATTGATTTTCAAGGGCGTCCACTGGGAAACAGAAGTGCAGGCAAACGGCTATGAATGGCTGGTACACACGACGCAAATGCACCCGGTAGGCACACACGTAGGGATTCTCGTCGACCCCTTTAATATACAGATTATGAATAAGCCGGAATCCAATGATGAAAAGGCGGTGGAACTAGATGCGTAATTTAAAACGCCAGCTTTTGGCTGGTCCCTATATTTTATGGATGGCAGGTTTTATTCTGCTGCCTACACTGGTCATCCTGTATTATGCGTTCACTACTACCAGCGGGAATTTTTCCCTGTTAAATGTGACCTCCATCACCTTTTCCGTGCATCTGAAAGCATTGATTCTGTCCCTGAAGCTTGCGCTGTCATGCACACTCATCTGCCTGGTACTGTCCTATCCCCTGGCGATGATTTTAAATAACATGAAATCCAAAAGCCAGGGATTTATAGTGTTTATATTCATCCTGCCTATGTGGATGAATTTTATGCTGCGCATCCTTGCCTGGCGGCTGCTTTTGTCCAACAATGGCGTCATCAACTCCTTGCTTGGCGCATTGAACCTGCCGGGATTTGACATTTTAAACACGCCTAAGGCGGTAGTTTTCTGTATGGTATATGACTTCCTGCCATTTATGGTCCTGCCCATCTACAACGCCATGGCACGTATTCAGCCTGATATCATTGAGGCTGCAAAAGATTTGGGAGCAGGCTCTGTTACCATATTTTTCAAAATAATTTTACCTTTGACAATGTCCGGCGTTATCAGCGGCATCATCATGGTATTTGTTCCTGCTCTGACATCTTTCGCCATCTCGGACCTCTTGGGCGGCGGCAAGGTCCTTTTAATCGGAAATGTCATAGAACAGGCATTTATGCAGGAATACAACTGGAACTTAGGTTCCGGGCTTTCTGTCGTGCTGATGGTCTTTGTCATCGCCAGCATGGCGCTTATGAACTCGCATGGAGATGAAGGAGGGGGCACTTTCGCATGATGAAAAAATCTATCGAACGGATTTATTTACTGATTATCTTTTTATTTTTATATCTGCCTATCCTGGTGCTGATTGTGCTGTCCTTTAATGATTCCAAGGCAAAGGTGGTCTGGGGCGGGTTTACCTTGCGTTGGTACCGGGAACTGCTTACAAACACCGCAGTCATGGAAGCTTTCTACACGACAATTTTTGTCTCCCTGGCTTCTGCGCTGATTGCCACGCTCTTGGGAACGCTTGCCGCCCTAGGCATCGATGCCATGCGAAAGCGCGGCAAAGCCATCATGCTGGGCGCCACCAATATACCTTTGCTGAATGCAGATATCGTTACCGGAATTTCCATGATGCTTCTGTTCGTGCGCTTTACCCGCCTGGGATTAAACACCGTGCTGATTGCACATATTACCTTTAATATCCCCTATGTGGTTTTAAATGTCCTGCCTAAATTAAAGCAGCAAAGCCGCACCACTTACGAGGCAGCCCTGGACTTGGGGGCAACGCCTTTGTATGCTTTTTTTAAGATTACCTGGCCGCAGATACTGCCCGGCGTGCTTTCCGGATTTCTCATGGCAATGACCATGTCACTGGACGATTTTTCGGTCACCTATTTTACCAAAGGCGCCGGCATCAACACGCTTTCTACGATGATTTACACCGAGATGCGCAAGGGCATCCGCCCGGAAATGTATGCATTGTCCACCATCCTGTTTGTGATTGCGCTGATACTGCTGCTGTTCATGAATTTCAGGCCTGCGGCTCAAAAAGAAAGGAAAAATCCATGAGAAAGACAATCTTGTTTTTATTGGGAATCCTCACAATATCCGGCCTTTTTACCGGCTGCGGCAAGAAAGATTCCCCTAATACCCTGACAATTTTAAACTACGGAAAATATATTGAACCGGAAGTATTAGACATGTTTGAGGAAGAAACAGGTATCAAGATTGAATATGAAGAATATATTACCCCGGAAAATATGTATACGAAATACAAGGCGGGAGCCATTGACTATGACCTTGTCTGCACCTCCGATTATATGGTTGAAAAACTCATCAATGAGGGAGAAGTCCTGGAATTAAATTTTAACAATATCCCGCTTGCAGTAAATCTGGATAACACTTATTTTGACTTCTGCAAATCCTTTGACCCCCAAAACCGGTATACGCTCCCCTATTTCTTTGGGACTGTGGGAATCCTATACAATAAGGAAATGGTAGATGAATCTAAGGTTGATTCCTGGGATATTTTATGGGACAAATCCTACTCCGGCAAGATTATCATGGCTGACTCTGTACGCGACTCTTTCATGGTAGCAGAAAAACGCCTTGGCTATTCCTTAAACACTGCGGATGATGACAGACTGCGCGAAGCCCAGAATCTGCTGATTGAGCAGAAGCCGCTTGTCTACTCCTATCTCGTGGATGAAGCCCAGGATGAGATGATTGCAGAAAATGCCGCTATGGCAGTCGTCTACTCCGGCGAAGCCGGATTGGCTTTGGAATATAATGACAAGCTGGCATTTTCCGTGCCTAAGGAAGGTTCTAACATGTGGATTGACGCCTGGTTCATGCCCAAAAGCGCAAAACATACAGAAAATGCAGAGAAATTCCTTAATTTCCTCTGCCGCGAGGACATTGCCCGATTGAATTTTGACTATGTATACTATGCAACGCCCAATATGCAGGTGAAAGAATCCCTGGATACAGAACTTCAGGAGAATACCACCATTTTCCCGCCCACGGAAATCCTTGACAACTGCGAGGTCTTAAAACCGCTGGATGACGAAACCACGATGCGGTATAACCTGTACTGGAAAGAAATCAAGTCTGCGGATTAAATTTACTGTAACAGTTCAGCCAGCCGAGTTAAATTGGGGAAAATCGTGCTTGCACGAATTTTACACGATTTAGTTCGGCTGAGGGTGCTGAGTCCCAGTGGGACTCGTTTAGCACGGACCGAAACG
>CAJTYM010000003.1 GCA_910583835.1 uncultured Lachnospiraceae bacterium
CGTTTCATATATAAGAACAGGAATTGCCGGTACATAAAGTAAGGGGTTTAATTTACGCCAAAGTTCCATTGTTGCCATAGATGGTCTTGTCAACTGGTAAGAAAACATTTTTACAACAGTTCCTGAAATAAAAGGCATATTATTGTTTAGTCCCAAATCCAGTTTATCCAGCTTTATACTTGGTATTTCATTATTAATTACAAGATATTCATACCATGTTAATTTAACTTCCCGTTCTTCTTGCTGTGTAAGTATATGCCGCCGTACAAGCGTAAAACCGATCTGTCCATCACTGTCCTTCAATTCTGGACTGCGCCTGGAAATTATCATTTGGTAGCGATGTGCTTCCCCACAAAAAACAACTGCACCCGTTGCACCAAAATTATATTTCCCCTGTACAATAGGAATATCATTTTTATTTCCATGCGCAATAGACAGAAAAGTATTTGGAAAATCTTCCGGATTTTGCCCTTCCCCATTATCGAAAACAGCAACATTTGGCGTCTTTTTGTCCGAAGACAAAATAATTTGGAGATTTTGTGCCACTTCATTTCTTTCAGATGCAGTGACATTTTCCCATCTTCCATCTTTGACACCCCAAAAATTTTCTACTGCCTGAAACATATCCTGTGGAACATCCGGCATTTCTTTTTCCCTTGGATTAATTCCCCGGATTAAACATTGTTTCATCAAAATTGCATCAATCGAATTTGTAATTTTCTCGACTAACGCATTTTCCGGCGAAGACTGCTGGTTTTCAAAAGTACCTGCATTGTTTTGATTTCCTCCATATGGACGCCAATTTTCCGGATTGTTAAGACAATATTTTTCAACAACATTATAGACACTTTCGGAATTTTTAGCGTTATATAAATCATACAATAATTGTTGTAAATCCATATATTTTCTCCCATAAACAAGGTATATTTAATATAGCAGTATCTTCTGTGTTTATCGTACAACTTAAAAATATTATACTTTATTATTCTTCTCTCAACAATCCCTTTCTTAATCCTTTTTCACTTTCATCAGTAAAAATACAAAACCCCTGCAAATGGCTCATACACGCCACTTACAAGGGTTCTCATTCCTAAAAATTCGCCGCAAAGTTCACTAACGCATCTGCGCCGCAACTTCAGCCGCAAAATCCTCCTGTTTCTTCTCAAGACCTTCGCCGGTCTCAAAACGTACAAATCTTTTAACCGCAACTGTCTCTCCAACTTCCTTGGATACGGCTTCTAAGTACTTGCCTACGGTCTGTTTGCCGTCTTCTGCCTTTACATATACCTGGTCTACCAGGCAGATTTCCTTGAGTTCTTTATTGACACGTCCCTCAATCATGCCGTTGATTACCTTCTCAGGCTTCTGGGATTCCTTGGGGTCGTTCATAATCTGAGCACGAAGGATTTCCTTCTCATGCGCTATATAATCATCGCTGATTTCGTTTCTGGAGACATATTTCGGGTTAAGGGCTGCAATCTGCATAGCGATGTTCGTCATTGCCTCTTTCACTGTATCATTGACCACAGGCGTATCTGCCTCTACGATAACGCCAATCCTTCCGCCGCCATGGATGTAAGATACTACACATCCGTTCTCTGCAGCAACCTTCTCAAACCTTCTGATGTTCAGGTTCTCGCCGATGACCGCCACTTTCTCCACCAATGCGTCCTTTACGGTCTTGCTGGAATCTTCGTTCCATGTTTCTGCCATGAAAGCATCCAAATCTGCGGCATCGGAATTCACTGCCTGTGTGGCAACTGCTTCCACAAATGCTCTAAATGTATCGTTCTTGGCAACAAAGTCAGTCTCGGAGTTAACCTCCACGACTGCTGCTGTCTTATCGTCCTTGAGGACTACCATGCAAAGCCCTTCTGCAGCAATTCTTCCTGCTTTCTTCTCAGCCTTTGCCTGTCCGTTCTTCCGCAGAAATTCCACTGCTTCGTCCATGTTGCCGTTCGTCTCATTCAAAGCCTTCTTGCAGTCCATCATTCCTGCACCGGTCATCTCTCTTAACTCTTTTACCATTGCTGCTGTAATAGCCATCTCTATTCCCTCCGTCTGTAATTATATTCCATATTTACTTTAATTGAGGACAGGCAATATTGTCTGTCCTCGCACTGAATTCTATTCCTCTGCCGAAACTTCTGCTGCTTCAACAAATTCTTCCGGTTCTTCCTCAATGGTTCCCTGATTTGCTTCTACAACGGCATCCGCCATCTTAGAAACTATCAGCTTGACAGCCCTGATTGCATCATCGTTACCCGGGATTACATAATCCAACTCTTCCGGGTCACAGTTCGTGTCACAGATACCAATCAGAGGAATACCTAATGTATGGGCCTCCTGTACGCAAATTCTCTCCTTCTTAGGATCAACCACGAAAATTGCATCCGGGATTCTCTTCATCTCCTTGATTCCGCCAAGGTTCTTCTCTAATTTTTCCCATTCTTTCTTCAATGCGATAACTTCCTTCTTCGGAAGAACATCGAATGTACCGTCTTCTGCCATGGTCTCAATCGCTTTCAGCCTGCCGATACGGCTCTGGATTGTCTTAAAGTTGGTCAGCATACCGCCTAACCATCTCTCGTTTACATAGAACATTCCGCAACGCTCCGCCTCTGCCTTGATGGCATCCTGCGCCTGTTTCTTTGTTCCTACAAAAAGAATTGTTCCGCCCTCAGCCGCAATGTCTGCCACTGCTTTGTAAGCTTCATCTACCTTACCTACTGATTTCTGCAGGTCAATGATATAGATGCCATTTCTCTCTGTGTAGATGTAGGGAGCCATTTTAGGGTTCCATCTTCTTGTCTGGTGTCCAAAATGAACACCTGCTTCTAATAACTGTTTCATTGAAATTACGCCCATTTTTCTTACCTCCATTGGTTATACTCTTCCATGCGCTTCAACTCGAAAAACTACCGACAGGCACCGGTCTTCCAATCTGCACATGTGTTTACTTTACAGATTGCCACAGCAATCCTTCCCTGCACTCGGCATATAACTGCATGAATGCGCATATATTATAGCATACCGAATCTTCTATGACAAGCCTATTCTTACTATTTCTGGAAAATATCAATAATTTCATCCTGTGTAGCGCCCACTGGAATCTCATAAACGCCTACCCGAAGATTTTGGTCTGCTCCTTTCTTTGTCAGATATTTATTAAATGCTTCCGCATCAGAAATCAACCCCGCCTGAAATAACTTCCTGCTGATTGTATCGGAATATTCACCCGACTTAATTTCAAACTGCACGGTTCCTTGCGAAGAACCTGGCATGTTAACGCCCTGGTTCTTATCAGAACTATCTTCCGCCTTATTCTCATCTGCTTTATTGTCTTCTGCGTTTTGAACATCAGTCTTGTTCCCATCTGAAGTTTCATTGTCAGCTTTACTGCCAGATATCTTATCCTTTGTCAAATCCTGGGATTTCCCATTCTCTGGCTCCTCTGGCCTGGACTTTTTATCCTCCGGCTGCTCTTGCCCATCTTCCGCCTCGGAAGGTTCCTCCGCCTCGTCCGGCATCACCATTCCCAAAAGCCTGGCGCGCTCAATAATCTCCGTATCCGTCATGGTTTCTTTCTTGTTTCCTGAGAGGGCAATTCCCATAATGATTGCAGTGCATATAATTCCAATACCCAATCCGCGCAAATAGTATTTTAGCTTCATAACTTATAACTCTTCCTCTCTGAATAATCCAATTACAAGCCTTACCTCTCCAACGCCAAGCCCCAGTGCCTTGGCAATCTCAATTGCTGACTTGCCTTCTTTGTATTTTTCCAGAATCATCTGATTATGATTAAGCTGTTCTCCCTTTTGCTGTTCCTGTGCTGTATCCTGCTGTTCAGAAAGTCCCTCCTCGAAGTCTGTCTCCTCAGGCATAGGGGGCGCCTGCCTTATCTGCTGTGCCTCCTGGACCTTGCGGATAATTTCATCAGATTCTGCCACTGTCTTCTCAACCTTCTGCTCCAATTCTTCCAGATGAATGCCAAGCTGTGCAAGGTTTCCTGCATATTTTGTCAACTCTGAATGTTTGTCATTCAGCATACTGTACAAAAACATCACTTCATTGTGGGTCTTATTGATGGATTCCAGTACGGTATCCGAATACTCTGTCAGCACCCGCATTTTCTCATTGGTTTCTTTGTCCAGCGCCCGCTCTACTACCTCCATGGACTTTTCAATAGAGTGGTCAATGACTTGGTCTACCATGTTATCCACTTTCTTTTGAGCATCATTTAAATTGCGTTCCAGAATCTTTCGCATCTCCTCTGTACTCAGCTCTGAAAGCTTGTTCAATTCATTACTGGACAATTTCTCTGTAATGAAGAAACTGGCAATCATCAGAACAACCCCAACTACTAATAAACAAATTTCTAATGTGCTCATCTCAATACCTACACCTTCATGTCAAAGCCTCCCGGGCGGGCCTTTGCGCTTGCCTTTCCACTGTTATCTTCTTTCTCTTTCTTCTTTTTCTTCTTGTCCCGAAGATTCTCATACTCATTGCTGCCTTTCTCCCTGGCATCAAATTTCTGTTCAGGATTATCAGAATCATTGGCCTGATTTACCTGACGCATATGATGCATGGTTTCTTTGGCAAACTGTGTCTGCACATTCTGCTGCTGCAGCATAGGCCTGTTATCTTCGTTCTGTTTTAACGCACTCACATCCTGGCTACGCTGTACTACTCCGTGAAACTCTACCGGTCTGATAGACATACCACCACTCCTTCCTCATGCCAATTATCCGGCTACAAAGGACGCGCCACTATCTCGCCGCGTTCCTTGACATATCTTGTGCAGGAACGTTCTGACTTAATGTTCATGCTCACATCAGAAATTGTAATTGTCACTCCCGGATAAATAGTGCCTTTTATCTTAATCTTGGCATTGCTGGACATCTGAATCTTCTCATGCAGCCCTTTCATCTCTTGCTGCAGTTCCGCTAAATGTTTCTGTTCCTGCTTAAAACTCTTGGCAATTGCCTGAACCTGCTGAACACGCTCCGGCGAAACAGCTTCTTTTTTCTGCATTTTCTCATTAAAGTTCACAAGAATCGGGCGCAGTTTATCCAGATTCTGCTTACTGTCAGCAATGTTCTGGTTTACTTCTTCATAACGGACTTTCAGTGCAGGCTGCACCCCTACTTCCACCTGGGTCACAGTGCCCATGGCAGAGCCAATGGTCTGTGCTTCCACTATATTTCCGGCACGAATCAGGCCGCCGCTTGCAAATCCTTTCTTGCCGCTGATACGGATGTCCGCCTCGGCAGAAACTTTGCTGTGCAGTATGCAGCCAGTCTCAATATAACCTCCTGCAACTACGGTAGCATTCTCAATAAATTTGCAGATAATGTTGTCTTTCGCCTCTACCCTTCCTTTGCTCCTGCCGTTAATTCCACGTTTGACAATCACCTGCCCGCCAGCGGACAGAAACGCCGCCTCTACAACGCCCTCAACGATGATGTCCCCCTTAGCAGTAACGGAAAACCCACTTTTCACATTTCCTTTGACGGTCACATTTCCATCATACACAATATTACCGGTCGTATTGTCCACATCCGCGGGCACATCGTATACATCTGCCACAAATACCTTGCCGTTTACCAGGCTTGCATGGCCGGTAACATTGGAATAAATCTCCGTCTTGTCTTCCGAAAGCGTGATATTGTTCGCAAAATCCAGCTTCAGATTCTTTTCCTGACGTCCCTGGACCGGTCCGCCGCACACGTCTTTCCCTGGCTTTCCCGGAACAGCCGGATGAAGCTTCGCTAAAATCTGACCGGCTTCCACATGGCTGATAGTATTCAATTCACGGTAGTCCACGCTTCCGTCTTCATTCCTTTTGGGTCTGAGATTATGGTTGGTATTAAAAAAATACTCAATCCTGGCATCTTCACCGTTAACCGGCGGAGTGCCCTTGGCAAAAATATAATCTACACAATACTGGCGATCAGCCAGGAACTTGCGAATCGCTTCCACATCAACACCCTGAATAATATTGCGGAACTGCAAATCATCAAGAATTTCTTTCTCCGTCATCAGATTTCCCTGATTAGACGGCGCATGGAAGCGGCAGAACGCCAACATCTTGTCGCCGGAAATTGTGACTTCCATCTGTTCATTCTCATAAATGCCCCGGCTTTCCCCCACATAAATCTGCCGGATTTCCTGCGTAGCTACTGTCACCGCTTCATTTAACTCTTTAAGGTTATAGCTTGTATAACCCTTCATGTCCAGATACTCTGTAACTTCCTTTAGTTCAAGCTTTTTCCCGCCATCTTCTGGAGGCACAATCTGAACCATTACGCCTGCATTCTGGACATCCAGTTTAAAATATGCATTTTTACCCATTAAAACCCTCCATCTAGCTAGCTAGTCAGTCAATATATTCATATACGGTCCCATGGTCTTCTTCATCTTAAGCAATGCCTTCGTATGAAGCTGAGAAACCCTGGATTCTGAGACCTCAAGCACATTGCTGATTTCTTTCAATGTCAAATCCTCATAATAATACAGAGTTATTACCTTGCGCTCCTTCTCCGTAAGCGCTTCTAAAGATTTTCCCAATACCTTCTTTAATTCTTCTTCTGCAATGGCATCCTCCGGCTGGATAAAATGCGAATTCCCCTTTGCATCCATAACCGGCTCCATGCCTTGCTCCACATACTCATTCAGGGAAACCATATTGGTAACTTTGAGCTGTGACTGCCAGTTCAGCAGTTCCTCTCCGCTCACGTCCAGTTCCTCTGCAATTTCCTCATCTAATGCCGTTCTTCCTGTCCGTTCTTCTACCTTCTTGATTGCCGCTTCAATCTTCTTCTGTTTCTGCCGGACAGTCCGCGGAATCCAGTCCATCTTACGAATCTGGTCCAATATGGAACCACGGATTCTCAGGCTGGCGTATGTCTCAAATTTAACATCTTTTTTTATGTCAAATTTATCTATGGCATCAATCAGTCCAAATATGCCATAGCCTACCAAATCGTCATATTCTACATTATAACCCAGATACATGCTCAGACGCCCTGCCACAATCTTGACCAAGGGCGCATACTCTACAATAATCTGCTCTCTCAATTCCGGCGTAGGCCTCTTTAAAAATTCAGCCCATAAATTTTCTCTCTCTGCTGCGTTCATCCAAAAGCCCCCAAGACTACGGAAATCCCGGATATGGGCATTCCGTTTTTTCTGCATAACCTATCTGCAAAAATTCTTATCTTTCTGCAGACTCTTCTGTGGAGTTCCCCGCCAGTTCTTCCGGGCTTTGCCCTTCCCCTGCATCGGATTCCTCTCCTGCCTCTTCCGTGGCCTCTTCTTCTGGCTCTTCCTTGAAATTTTTGTCCAGCACCAGCTTTGCAATGCATCCTAAAATATAGAAAGATACTAAAATAATAACCAGCGTCCGCACAAACCGCGCGGTCTCCATATGCATTGTAAATCCCAGTATACAGGTGATTAAGCCTGCAACCAGTGTAATAATAACCGGTACCTGTTTCGTCTTCATAACCTATCACCCTTTAAATGATTTTTAATGGTTTTCCTACTGCCTTAATATAAAAATCTCCCGTTGCGGGATACAATTCAACCGTGCGCCCAAAATTCAGGCCCGTATCCTCAGCAAGCAGCGGAATCCCCAGTTGGTTCAGCTTCGCTCTGGAGGCGATAGCGTTGCGTTCGCCTACATTGCCAACGCCTGACACGCCTTTCACCTCAAACATTTTAGCTCCGCCTGCAATCTTTGCAACCAGACGCCGCCTGTTAGCGCCTGCCATTGTTACTCTCTTAATCAGTTCTTCAATTCCTGTATCTGCAAATTTGGCAATATTTGAATTATTCCTCATCTGCGTACTATCCGGAAGCATGATATGCGCCAGGCCGCCAACTTTGGTAACGGGATCGTATACTGCAATCCCAATACACGATCCTAACCCCAGCGTAGTAATCATATCCGGTGCTTTGCATATATTCAAATCTGCCATTCCAACTTTAATTGTAGCCATGATCCGTCAGCTCCTCTTATAGTACAATTCCTAGTGACGTCAGGATTTTATCATAGGACTCTACGTCCGGCATCAAAATGAAAAATCCTTTTATCTTTACCTCATCTCCAAACTCTGTCTGTATCAAAAGTGCATTATCTCCATACTGCCCGAACTGGATTGCCGGTACACTTAGAATAGCTGCCGCCATATCAATTGCAAGATAGGGCACCGAGGCTGTGATGACCAAATTTGTCATGCTGGACAGCGCAGACAAATAAGATCCGGAAATAATATTGCCAATTTCTTTAATTGCTGATAAATCCATTTCGTTAAATTCTTCCGCATAATCTTCCGGTCTTCCCATCAGGCGGTTGACCAGATAACGGGCGGATTCCATTTTCAGCACAAACATCATGCTTCCGCCGATATCACTCTCCACTTCCAGGTATATTCCCACCACTGTCTCTTCTTCGGGAGAAATCGCAGTGGGGAGTTCCTGGAACGTCAAAAATTCTACTTTAGGCACTTCCATGTCCACTTTGATGTTCAGCATATGGGAAATTGCCGTAGTGGCATTCCCAGCCCCGATGTTGCCAATCTCTTTCAGCACATCAAAGTACATGTCATTTACCTGATCCAAACTAAATTTAGCCATAGGCACTCTCTCCATTTCTTCCGTGCATACAACAGATTCCCCACAAATTGTGAGTCCATTGTCATGAATTGCGAATAGGCTGCCGCAAAGTCTATGCTTCGTGCAACAGCCTTTCTATCCGCTTATACAACTTCTGTCTCATCAATGATACTGTTCGTATCAAATAACGAAATCAGTTCTTCCCCATTCTTTCCTACCCCATTGATAAAATTGCTCTTACTGTTCTTCGCATCATAGGACACCTTTTCAATCTCGTCAGGCGCAAGCGTTACAACCTCTTTTACCTCATCCACCACAATTCCCAATACGCCATGCTCCTCTAACTTCAGGATGATGATTCTGGTGACATCCGTAAATTCATCCGGCTCCAAATCCATTTTCGTGCGGATACTCATAACCGGGACAATCTCACCACGCAGGTTGATAATCCCTTTGAAGTAAGGCTGTACTTTAGGTACTCTGGTAATTTTCTGCATACGGACAATATTGTCCACATAGCTGATGTCAATTCCATATTGCTCGCTGCCAATTTTCACTACGATGAACTGTTTTTTCCCTTCTCCTGCAATAGACACATTGTTTGCCATATCATCACCCCCTAAAATAATGTATTCACATCCAGGATTAAGGCTACTTCACCATCACCCAGGACAGTCGCACCGCTGATAATCTTAGTGCTGTTGTTAATATACTTACCAAGGGACTTGATTACGATTTCCTGCTGTCCATCCAGCTCATCTACAATCAGCCCTGCAAACTTATCTCCCTTACGCACGATAATAACCGTAAGGCTGTCGCGCTCTTTCTCATCCGGCTCACAATCAAGCAGCTGGTCCAGACGCACCAACGGAATGACCATGCCGCGGATATGGATGACCTCTTTTGCCTGTACAAACTTAATCTCATCCGGCGCAATCTCTTCAATCGTCTCGATAGAACCTAACGAGATTGCATATTTCTCACCACGCACTTCTACCATCAATGCCTGGATAATTGCCAGTGTCAGCGGCAGACGCACGATAAACTTAGAGCCTTCCCCAAGGACACTCTTGACTTCCACATCACCGCCGAGCGCTTCGATATTGGACTTCACCACATCAAGCCCTACACCACGTCCGGAAACATCCGAAATCTTCTTTGCCATGGAAAAGCTGGGCATAAACAGGAAATCGATAATTTCTTTCTGGCTCAATGCCGCGCCCTGTTCCGGCGTAATCAATCCACGCTCAATAGCTTTATTTTTGACGCTCTCAGTATCAATGCCATTGCCATCATCGCTTACCTCAATGATAACGTTATTTCCCTCCTGAAAAGCGTTCAGGTGGATAGTACCGACTTCAGGCTTCCCTCTCTTCCTGCGGAGTTCGGCATTTTCAAGCCCATGGTCAGCAGAATTGCGGAGCAAATGCTGCAAGGGGTCGCCTATCTGGTCCACAACGGTCCTGTCCAGCTCGGTATCTTCACCGGTCATCTGTAATTCCATCTTCTTATCCAGCTTCTTGGAAAGGTCACGAATCATCCGTGGGAATTTCTGAACTACGCTCTCAATTGGCACCATGCGGACTTTCATCACAGACTCATGCAGCCCTGTTGTAATGCGCTCTAAGTATTCAATCTGCTCATGGAAAGCCTGAGAATTGGCGCTTCCCGTATTGCCATCTGATGTTGCCCCAATGGAAACCAGGGAGTTCTTGGCAATAATCAGCTCGCTTACCTGATTCATCAGTGCATCGAGTTTCTCAATGTCCACACGGACCGTGCGGTTTGTCACCGGCTTACCGGGTGTTGATTTCTTTGCCGCCGGGGCCGACTGGGCTGCAGACGCCGGGGCAGACTGGACTGCAGGTGCAGCGCTTTTCTCTTCTGCCTTCGTCTCTTCTGCCTTTTTCTCCGCAGCTTTCGCTTCTGCAACTTCGCGCTTCTCTGCAGCTGCAGTCAGTTCACTGTATGTAATCTTCTCGCCGATTACTTTTTCAATTTCTGAAACGGCTTGTGCAACTTCCATAATCTTTGCCAAATCTTCGTTGCTCACCATATAGAAGCTGAAATCAAATTCAAACTTCTCGTCTTCAATATCCTGCGAACTGGGATTATATACGATAATATTGCCGAAATCTTCCACGGCTTTAAATACAAGAAATGCGCGTGCTGCTTTTAACAGGCACTCCTCCTGGATGAATACGCTCAATCCATAGATATTCATGCCTTTCTTCTCTGCTTCCCTCAGTTCTTCCTTGGCTTTCTCCGGGAATTCCATTTCCAGATATTTCTTCGGATATTTCTCATCCCCGCTGGCCTTTTTCTCTTCTGCCGGTGCCGGTTTCTTTTCCTGAACAGGCTCATTCCCGGTTCCGGCAGCCAAAATCTCATTCAATTCCTTGATAATCGCTTCGTTGTCATCAGTTCCCTCGTCAGAACTCTCCTTGACATTATCCAGATATGCCTCTATGGCATCCAGGCATTGGAACAATACATCCACCAGGCCGCTGGTGACGCTCATGTTGCCGCTGCGGACTTCCTGAAATACATTCTCCATGTCATGGGTCAGGCGCTGCATGCGTTTAAATCCCATGGTCCCTGCCATTCCCTTCAGGGAATGCGCCGCACGGAAAATCTCATTGATTACATCCATATTCTCCGGCTCTTTTTCCAGAGTCATGATACAATCTGACAAAATCTGTAAATGTCCATTGGTTTCATCAATAAAAATCTCAAGATATTGGCTTACATCCATACTACTGTACCCCCACCTTCTTTATTATTGTGTGTGCAATTTCAGTCAAGGGAACTACTTCATCTACAACGCCCGCCTCAGCAATCGCCTTGGGCATTCCGTATACCACACAGCTCGCGGCATCCTGGGAAATTACATATATGTTTTTTTGCTGCTTCAGGGAAAGTATCCCGCCCGTGCCATCGGAACCCATTCCGGTAAGCACGACGCAGACAATCTCATCATAGCCGCTCGTACGCAAAGATTCATAAGTTACATTTGCGCAAGGCCGCAGCCCTCCGATTGCAGGCGCATCATTCAGCCGCACTACATGGCCGCCATCTGCCTGCCTCTTGATTTCCATATGCTTTCCGCCAGGTGCAACATACACGCAGCCTTTCTTTAGTACATCGCCTTCCACCGCCTCTTTGACCTCAATATCGCTGAGCTCATCCAGACGGTCCGCCATTGACTTTGTAAAGCCAACCGGCATATGCTGTACCAACAACATCGGCGCATTCAAGTCCCGCGGAAGATACGGTACAACGCTCTGCAGCGCTTTGGGCCCCCCCGTAGAACATGCAAGCGCTACCAACACCTTCTTGCCGCTGGCTCCGGTACGTTCCAATTTCTTCGGCTTCTTTACCGGAACCGCTTTCTCCGCCCCTGCTGCCTGTACCTGCGGGCTCGCCTGGGCTTTGGCATCGTCCGAGCGGATAACTGCCTTAAGCATCTGAAGGATTCTCCTTCGGAACTCATCGCTCTTCGCTTCTATGATATTGCACGGTTTCGTGATAAAATCAACAGCTCCCAATTCCATGGCACGGATAGTCACATCCGCATCCTTTGTCGTCAAAGTACTTACCATTATCACGGTTGCCTTAATTCTATCCTGTTGTATTTTCTCCAGCAATTCCAGTCCGTCCATCCGGGGCATATTCACATCCAAGATTACAGCATCATATGCCACTGTCTTTAATTTTTCATAAGCCTCCAGACCATCTCTGCAAACATCCTTTACCTGAAATGTACCTTCTGAGTCAATTATATCACAAATAACCCTTCTCATGAGTGCAGAGTCATCAACAACCAAAATATTTTTTTTCATATTATCACCCTTTTTGTCTGCGCAAACGCTCCTGCTCAAATATAAACTTAATAATCCACTCCCGGTCTCCCGGGTCCTTCATCAGAAATTTTACCCGATACTCATATTTCTTCTGCGTATCCTTTCTCTTACCGGTATTTTTCTTAATCCGCTGACAGGTAAGAACACATGCCACTACTTCTAACTTATAGCTCATGCTTTCATTTTCTAATGGCAGAGATATTACCATATACTCCCCACTGTTCGCCGGTTCATATCCCACAAACCGCATCCCGCCGCCGCTCAGATCCACCGCAATTGCCTCTTTTGCCAAATCCTCCGGATAAGTCAGCCTGTGGTGCTCCTTCAGTTCCTCTATGGGCGATATTTCCACTTCATTGTCCTTAATCGGCAGATAAAGCATATCCAGGGCACATTCAAACCGATAATGTTCCCGCCTTTGGAATTTTTCTAAAGGCGTCTTCGGCTCTATCAAAAGCAAATACATATTGTCCCTGACATAGCGGTTCTTAATATGTGCCACACAGCGGTACATTCCGTCTTGGGTGTAAAATAAGAATTCCAGGCGGACGCCAGAAGGTAAGGACGCGTTCTTGCCTTCCCGTGTCGGCATATCTACTTCAATATTGCCGTCTTCCAGAATATTCTGTATTTTGCTGGCATAAGAATCCGGACGGTCTCCTGTCTTCCAGCCTTGCTCAACTTGCTGCAAAATCCGAATATCGACATTATCACCAATTTTCAAAATACCAGTATTCATATATTTTTACACCTCTGCTTCTAATTTCTCTGAAAAATAAAATGGGACAATAACTGCAAAATCCCTCTTTTCTCCTCCAGCGGAGCTGTCACTCCATCCAGTAAATAACTGGAAAGCTGTGCAAATGCCTTGGATGACTTGGCATCCGGATATAAAATGCTCACCGGCTGCTGCTGGCAGACTGCTTTCTCCAACAGTGCATCCTTGGGGATAATCCCCAGATACTGCAAATCTCCATTCAGGAACTGCCCCACTACGGCATTCAGCTTTTCATATATGCCAACGCCCTCTTCTTCCGATACCACGCGGTTGGAAATCACCTTAATCCTGCTCTCGTTCTGCCTGAACTCTTCATTCCTATGCAGCGCTTTCAGCAGCGAATATGCATCTGTCAGGGAACTTGGCTCAGATGTGACAAGCAGAAGTATCTCCGGGCTTGCCATTACAAATTCCAGTACATTATCAGAAATCCCGGCTCCGGTGTCAACGATAATCACGTCCGCAAGTTCATCCAGCTGTTCCAGATTTCCCACCAGAAATCTGAGCTGTTCCTTCGTGAGGTTATTGATACCGGTTATCCCTGAACCGCCAGAAATAAATCCAATGCCCATGGGCCCGGGCGTGATAATTTCCTTTATAGACTTCTCGCGGTAAATCAAATCGCTCAGGTTAAACTTAGGAATCGCGCCAAACATGATTTCCACATTGGCAAGGCCAAAGTCCGCGTCAAAGATAATCACACGTTTCCCGAGTTTTTTCATCTGTACTGCAAGATTGACTGCCACATTGGATTTACCGACCCCGCCTTTGCCACTGGTTACCGTGAAAATCCGCGCCTTAGGTGCAGTCTTCTGATTTTTTTTCACAATGTCTCTTAACTTTTCTGCCTGGTCCATAGGCTATTTTCCTCCAAGCAAAAGCTTTACGATATTCTGGCTATTGAAAATTTCAATATCCTCCGGCACATTCTGTCCATAAGTAGTATATGACAAATCCGCGCCAGTGTACAGCTTCATGTTCAAAATATTGCCATAACAACTGGTTTCATCTAACTTTGTAAATATCATCTTAAAATCAAAATTTGCTTTATAGATATCCGCAATCTCCAAAAGGTCTCGGTACTTCGTAGTTGCGCTTAAGACCAAATAGACCTCTTTATCAAATTCCTCCGGCACCAAGTCAATCAGCTCTTTGGTCTCGCCCCTCTGTTCTTCGTTCTTATGGGAAAAACCTGCCGTATCCACCAATACCAGGTCGAACTCCTCTTCCTGCGCTTTCTGCAGCTCCTCGTTCAGTTCCTTGGAAGAATACACAATATTCAAAGGAGTGTCTAAAATATTGGCATAAGTGCGGAGCTGCTCTGCCGCGGCAATTCGGTAAGTGTCTGCCGTATACAATGCCACTTTCTTGCCTTTCTCCACCTTAAACCGGGAGGCAATCTTGGCAATCGTAGTAGTCTTACCCACACCGGTAGGCCCAATGAAAAATACTACTTTCAGCTTATGCTCGGAAAGCTTTATCGGCTGAGGCTGGCCAAACTTCAGAATCATTTTCTGGTAAATGCTGGAAAGGATGTAGTCAAGGCTGGCGCCTTTTTTCATAACTTTTTCAACCTCATCCATTATCTGGTTGCAATATTTCTCATTCACCTCATTCTCCAGCAAGATGCTATAAATCATTTTGACAAATTTGAGGTTCTCATCACTCGGAGTCTCTTTGAGAAACTCCTCCTCTTTCTGCTCCTCCGGGGGCTGTGATAATTTCTTCTCTAAGAGTGACTGCAGGTTTTCCAGCTTCTCCTCAAGGTTATTGCTGCTGGAACTGCCGGCAGCGCCGGCACTGACATTATTCACTGCAGAAACCGCTTTCTTCTCCTCCTCCTTCTTCTCCTGCGGCATAGAATTCGCCCATGTGCTTTCCACAGTTGCAAATACTTCCTTCATCTCCTCCGCCCTGGGGATAGAAATTGGTTCGTCTGCCGCAACATTGATATTCCCTGCCGTGGGCATATTCACTGGCGCTGCCTGCCTTGCTGGCTGAGAGGGCTCTGACTCCTCAATCGCTGCCGTCACCTCATACATGGAAGTCTTAAAAGAACGCAGCAAACCCTTTGGTTTAATCTCTTTCACATTCATAATCACTGTTCCGGCGCCAAATTCCTCCTTCGCCAGCGCAGTCGCTTCCGCTTCTGTTTTCCCTTGAAATTTTTTAATCGTCATGAAAGGCTCACCATCCCTACTGATTGTAATTCAATATTGGATTCTACTTCATTATATGATACTACAATCAGATCCCTGAAGTAATCCTCCGTTAGCTTCTTAAAGTACATACGCACAATCGGCGATGTAATAATGATAGGATTTTTCCCTAATTCTTCCAATTTATTGATTTCCTGCTCCAGCGCATCCATGATTGCCTTCGTCTTTTCCGGATCAATGGTCAGGTATGCACCTTGTTCCGTCTGCTTCACAGACGACATAATCTCCTGCTCCACATTGGGGTCTAAGGTGACAACGCTTGTAGTCTCATTGGCTGGAAAATATTTGCTGGAAATTGCACGTTTCAAGCTCTGCCTTGCATACTCTGTCAGCACATCTGTATCGCGGGAGGTTGCTGCATGGTCTGCAAGCGTCTCAAATATTGTAAGCAAATCCCTGATAGATATTCCCTCATGCAGCAGATTCTGCAGCACTTTCTGAATTTCCCCTACGCCAAGCAGTTTGGGAACAAGTTCGTCCACAAGGGTCGGATGGTTCTCCCTGATGTTGTCGATAAGGCTCTGGACATCCTGCCTGGACAGAAGTTCGTCAATATGGCTCCTGATTACCTCCGTCAGATGGGTAGCAATAATTGATGGTGGGTCTACGACTGTATAGCCAAGGCTTTCTGCCCGCTCACGCTGATTTTCGGTAATCCACAATGCCGGAAGGTGGAAAGACGGCTCAAACGTTGGGATACCGGAGATTTCCTCCTCCACAAATCCCGGATTCATCGCCATGTAGTGGTCAAAAAGAATTTCTCCCTCCGTAATCTGAATGCCTTTGATTTTAATGATATATTGATTCGGATTCAGCTGGATATTATCACGCAGACGGATAATCGGCACTACCGTTCCAAGCTCTAAGGCAATCTGCCTTCGTATCATAACCACACGGTCTAAGAGGTCTCCGCCCTGGTTCACGTCAGCAAGCGGGATGATTCCATATCCAAACTCCAACTCGATGGGGTCTACTTGCAGCAGAGACACAACATTCTCCGGCCGCCGTATCTCTTCGGCTTCCTCCTCTGCGGCATCTACTTCTTCTTCAATGGCTTCCACCACAAGATGGTTATCCACGCTTCTGCCCGTTATCACAAAAGCGATTCCCAATGGCAGGAAAAGCCGCCAGTCCAGAGGGGTGACAACCCCCAGAAAACACATCACTGTACCTACGATATACAGCACCTTGGGGATTCCAAACAGCTGCTTGATAAGCGTATCGCCAAAGTCCGCTTCCTTAGAAGCTTTCGTTACCAAAATACCGGTTGCCAGTGAAATCAAAAGCGAAGGAATCTGGCTTACCAGGCCGTCTCCAATCGTAAGGATAGCATATTGATCCAGCGCATCCATAATTTCCATATTCTGGCGGAGCATCCCCATGGCAATACCGCCCACCAGGTTAATCAAGGTAACAACAATACCGACAGTGGCATCTCCCTTTACATATTTCGTAGCGCCGTCCATGGCTCCGAAAAAGCTGGATTCCTGCTGAATCTTCTCTCGGCGCTGCCTTGCCTGGCTTTCATTGATAATTCCTGTATTCAAGTCCGCATCGATTGCCATCTGTTTACCGGGCATAGCATCCAAGGTAAACCTTGCCGTTACTTCCGATACGCGCTCAGAACCTTTGTTGATGACAATAAACTGGATAAGTACCATTATCACGAAGATAATCGCCCCGATAATCAAGTCATTTCCGCCTACGAACTGTCCGAATGTCCTGACAACATTTCCCGGGTCACCGGTATTCAGGATCAGACGCGTGGAGGAGACGTTCAATGATATACGGAATATGGTTGTGAACAATAGCAGCGTCGGAAAAAACGACATCTCCAAGACTTCCTGCACAAACAATGCATTCATCAAAATCACAAGCGCAAGTGATATATTAATCGCAAGCATGATATCCAACAAAAAAGAAGGAATTGGAATAATAAAGAATATGATTGCCGCCAGCAAGTACATCGCGACTCCTGCATCTGCTTTCTTCATGCCCTCTTCTCCTTTCGTCTCTTCCTCATTGGCATTTATCTATTCTCTCTCAGGCTGTAGACAAAAGCAAGCACTTCCGCGACTGCCTGATACAATTCCGGCGGGACCTCCTGCCCAACATCCACGTTGGCATAGAGCATTCGCGCCAGAGGCTTATTTTCTACAATTTCAATATGGTGTTCCTTAGCAACATCCTTTATCTTCTGGGCAAGGAAATTCTCGCCCTTTGCCACCACTACTGGCGCCGAATATTTCTGGGCATCATATTTAATCGCCACCGCATAATGCGTAGGGTTCGTTATGACCACATCCGCGCTGGGAAGGCTCTGCATCATACGGCGCTGGGAAGCTTCCCGCATCTTGGAACGCTGCCGCCCCTTGATTTCCGGATTTCCTTCCGTATTCTTATACTCGTCCTTGACCTCCTGCTTTGTCATCTTCATATCTTCTTTAAACTTGTGTTTCTGATAGGCAAAATCTATAATCCCAATAAAGATATAAACCAAAGCAATCTTCAGTCCGGTATCAATCACTATCGTCCCCACCAAAAGCACTACCTGCAATAAGGGAATATCATATAGTAAAAAGAGTTCATTCTGGTGGTCTTTAATTGACGTATAAGCTACATAGATAATAACTATAATCTTCACAATGGATTTCAGCAATTCAAACAGCGAATCTTTGGAAAATATCCTCTTAAAACCGCTGAGCGGGTTTATCTTGCTGAACTTCGGCTTCATAGGCTTTGTCGTCACTTTCCATTTTATCTGCAGTATATTGCTCAGCAGCGCTATGGCAAAACCTATTGCCAGAAATGGCGCCATCGAAATTAATATCGTCACCATTACGTTTCTGATTAATGTGCTCGCCACAAACACAGACATTCCTCCGGCGCTCTCATCAATGAGTTCCGGTATCTTATTATAAATCAGCGGAAATGAACCCATGAGACGTTCCCCGATAAAGGAAATGGACACCTTCATAATAACAAATAATGCCACCAGGCTGAAAGCATGGTTGAGCTCCTGGCTCTTTGACACCTGCCCTTCGTTCCTGGCATCTCTCAATTTCTTAGCGGTGGCCGGCTCTGTCTTCTCGCCGCCCTCGCCATCTTTTGCAAACCATTGCAGATTATATTCTAACAAAAAATTGGGTTCTTTTCTCACATCAATACATTCCTTTAATTATCGAAACTATCATCCGTTTCATCTCCGTAAATATAAAATCGGCAATGTCGGGAAGCAATACAATCGTAAGGAACATGATTCCCAGCCCCAACAGTATCTTAACCTGCATACCTACCGCAAACATATTCATCTGCGGCGCAACCTTTGCCATAATTCCCAATATACAGCTTAATATCATGCTGCAGGCAAAAATCGGCAAGGCGATACGGAAACCTATTACCATCATATCTGTCATATACCTGAGCATGGAGCCCATCAAATGCTCCCAGTTAAACACCGTCCCATTGACTGGTATGATTCGGTATGTGTCTATCAGGGCGCGCAGGATATAATGGTGCATATCAGTTACAATAAGAAGCATCATGATAAAGTAATTATACATCGTGCCGGTAAGCCCTGTCTGTGAGCGCGTCATTGGGTCATACATATTCGCCATAGCCAGCCCGATTTCCATATCAATCACTTTTCCTGAAAACACAATAATGGAATTACAAATATTTGCTGCATAGCCAATGAGCAACCCTGTAATTCCTTCCTTCAGAATGATAATGGCAAAGCCTATTACTCCAGAATATTCCAAAACTTCTTTCGGCTGTATTGTCTGAAACAGAACTATCGCCAAAAATACTGAAAATCCAATCTTGACCCGATGAGGGGTATTATTCATCCCAAAAAACGGAGCAATGTATACAAAGGTTGCAACCCTTACCAGTATCATCAGAAAATATTCAAATGTAAATAATGAAAACCCATAGTCTATCATACTGCTTCAACCTATCGCAGATACAGCCCAAAATTGCTCCACAGCTCTACCATAAAATTGGAAAGCTGCTCCAGCATCCAGCCTCCTACCAGCATCATTCCCAGAAACACAGAGACAATCTTAGGAACAAAAGTCAACGTCTGCTCCTGGATGGAGGTAACAGTCTGAAAAATACTGACGATAAGACCTATAATCAGAGAAATCAGCAGCAACGGCGCCGACACCCTGATAATCAGGAACAATGCCTCCCTGGCAATGTCCAATACCTGACCTTCTGTTATCATGCGTATTCACCTCATTCTATCGTCAATAAAACGTTTTTACAAGATTTCCGATTACGAGATCCCAGCCGTCCGCAAGCACAAACAATAATATCTTAAACGGCATGGAGATTGTTGTCGGCGGCAGCATCATCATACCCATAGACATAAGCACGGATGCCACAACCATGTCAATCACAATAAACGGAATATAAATCAAAAATCCAATGATGAAAGCTGTTCTCAATTCACTGACAATAAAGCTGGGGATGACTACATACATGGGAATGGGCTCCAAAGTCTCAGGTTCCCTCAAATCCATGCCTGTCATATCAATCTCCGCAATATCGCAGAAAAGCGCTAAATCTTTCCGCTGCATTTCCTTATACATAAATCTGCGGATTGGCTGTTCTGCTTCCTTCAAAGCCTCTTCCTGTGTAATCTCGCCGGCATCTAATGGCTCAAGGGCTTTTTCATTTATCTCAGAAAATACCGGATTCATGATAAACAATGTCAAAAATAATGCCAACCCTACCAAAACCTGATTGGGCGGGGCTGTCTGTGTACCGACTGCCGTCCGCACAAAATGCAGGACTACGATAATCCTCGTAAAGGAAGTCAGCATAATCAGGATTGCCGGCGCAAGGGAAATAACAGTCAGGGTCAACAGAATCCTGACATTCCCTGACAAGCTCCCTTCGTCATTGTTCACTATGATGGAAACACCATTCGTATTGTCTCCAGTGGCATCAGCCCTCTCGGTATTGGGCGGGTCAATCTCATTGGCCTCTCCAAGCGCCTCTTCCCTGAACTGCTCCGCCGGGGTAGTTGCAAAAGCACTTTGTCCAAAAATCAAAAACAATGCCATCAATAGTGTAACTGTTCCAAAGGCAAAGGAAGTCCTGCAATATATTTTCTTTATTCTCTTCATAGTGTCCTGCCTACTTCCTTGGAATTTTATCTTTCAGCCTGCCCAAAATTTCCTGAAAGCTTTCGTTTACCTTAACTCCCCGTTCCTCCTGTGAAGGTTTCCAAACCAACTCTTCTTCCGTCAGCTCTGTCAATATATTTACAACGTCTTTGCACACAGAAATAACCAGATATTTCTTGCCCACCTGGATAATCTGAATAAACTTGTTATTGCTGACACGGAAAGTCTCTACAACCTGAATATTCTTATTCTGCATCATTCCCTGCTGATATTTGCCAATCCATCTGGTTGTCAGATATGTAATAACCAACACAAACAGAAATATCAGCAGCACGCTAATCAGTTGGAAGAAACTTTCCCATCCTGAGAAAACCCCTGACAAGACCATACTATCCAACTACTTTTTTTACGGCTTCCAGCACACGTTCTGCCTGGAATGGCTTAACAATGAAGTCTTTTGCCCCTGACTGGATAGCCTCAATAACCATTGCCTGCTGGCCCATCGCTGAACACATGATAATGCTGGCAGAGGGATCCGTTGACTTAATCTGTTTTAAAGCCTGGATTCCATCCATCTCAGGCATGGTAATATCCATCAGCACAAGATCCGGCTTAAGCTCATTATATTTTTCGACTGCCTTCAGTCCATTCTCTGCTTCACCGGCAATGTTGTAACCATTTTTCGTAAGAATGTCCTTAATCATCATTCTCATAAATGCTGCATCATCACAAATTAAAATATTCTTTGCCATGTCTTCTTCTCCTTGATATCACTTTTATTTTAGTTGTTTATAATTTCAGTAATACGCACGCCGAAGCTTTCTTCAAGAACTACTACTTCGCCTTTGGCCACGTATTTACCGTTTACTAACACATCAATCGGTTCTCCGGCAATCTTGTTCAATTCTATAATTGTGCCCGGGGCAAACTCCAAAATATCCTGGATAGATTTGCTGGTCCTTCCCAATTCCACCGTAACATCCAGCGGAACATCCATAATCAGTCCGATATTCTCCTGCTGGGTAATCGGATTGAAATCTCCTGCAAATGCCTGGAACTGCACTGGCTGTGCATTCACCGGCTGCTGCGCATACATCGGCATGCCCATCATCGGCATCTGCTGTTGCATCTGCGGCTGCATTGGCATCTGCTGTTGCATCTGCGGTTGCTGCATCTGAGGCTGCATCGGCATCTGCTGTTGCATCTGCGGCTGTGGCTGTGGTTCAGGTTCTTTGTGGGCTGCGGCTGCCACTGCAGAACTATCTGCTTCCATTGTGTCGGAAACCCCTACACACATCTCTTTCGCAAAAGAAGCCGGGTATAACTGCATAATGGTGCTTTTCACCAAATCCCCAATCTCCATAAGGAAAGAAATCTTGACAAACTGCCCTCCCAGGAACTCATCAATCTCTGTCCCATCGACTGTATCTTTCAAATCCACAAGATCGGCCGTTGGCGGGCTGATATCAATCATTTTATTTAACATGGAGGATAAGGAGGTTGCAGAACTTCCCATCATCTGATTCATGGCTTCACAAATTGCGCTCAAATGCAATTCACCAAGTTCTACTTCCGTATTGGTGCCATCTCCACCCATCATTAAATCAGTAATAATTTTTACATCCTGTTCTCGCAATACCAAAAGATTACTTCCATCTAAGCCTGTGGTATAGGCAATTCGGATAAACACACAAGGTCTTTCGTATTCCTCAACAATATCATCCCAAGTGGCAAAGGTTACTACTGGCGTGGAAATCTCCACTTTCCTGTTTACCAGGGAAAATAATGTTGTGGCTGCCGTCCCCATACTGATATTGGAAATTTCTCCTATGGCATCAATCTCATCTGAGGTCAATAAACTATTGCCATTGCCATCTGCTGCTCCGGCATCATCGCTCAACAGGGCACTAATTTCTTCCTGTGACAGAACTCCATCCATAACTTCACTGCTCCTCTCTGATTACTGATGTAACTCTTACTGCATATCGATCTCCCGAAGCTCCAGGCAAAGCAGTAAATTTCTTGATGTTTCCAACATATACATTCAGCTCTTCTTCTACTTTGGTATCCAGGCGGATAATATCCCCCACCTGAAGATTTATAAAATCGCTGACAGAAATGGAACTCTTACCCAAAACTGCCTTCACCGGCATGGGTGCTTTGGAAATCAAAGTCTCTATAAGCTCTGTATATTCCTGATCCCCACGCTGTTGCATACTTGAAAACCAATACTTGGTATTCAGTCTGTCCATGACGTCTTCCAATGTCATATATGGCAGACACACATTCATAAGCCCTTCTACATCCCCTATCTTCATATTGATTGTAATAATCGCAATCATCTCGCTAGGTGAGATAAACTGTGCAAACTGAGAATTGGTCTCAATCCTTTCCAGCCGGGGATGAATATCCGCCACATTTTTCCATGGCTCCCGCAGGAGATTGATGCACGCATTCATGATACGCTCAATAATTAAAAGTTCTATCTCCGAAAACTCACGACTCTTATCCAAAGGCTCTCCCAAGCCTCCCAGCATTCGGTCCACCATGGCATATCCCAAGTTCGTTGCCAGCTCTATAATAATGCTGCCTGGCATGGGGTCAAAATTAACTACCCCCAAAAGCACCGGGTTAGAAAGCGCATTGGAAAACTCCGAATATGTAACTGCCTCTGAATTCATCACCTCTACCTGAATATTCTTACGCAGATATCCGGGCAGGTTTGTGGACAATAGCCGCCCATAATGTTCAAATATAATCTCCATTGTCCGGAGATGTTCTTTGGAAAATTTCGCAGGCCGCGCAAAATCATAATCCTTTACCTGCTTTTCACCATTGTCCTTAATCTCCTCCGCATCCAGTTCCCCACTGTTCAATGCGTTCAGCAGACTGTCTATCTCATTTTGTGATAAGACCTCGCCCATTCTTTTTCACCACCTGACATTTTGTCACTCTTTAGTTGCTGCCCTCTTCATAAGTATAGGTTGGGAATGCCACACTTACAATGAAATCAGAATCGAACAGCTTGCGCAGGCTTACCATCACCTCATCCTGTAATTCCTTCTGACCATCTCTCATATCTTCTATCGTATGGTTTGCTATTACTTTGATAACCTCATTCTTGATAAGGTCTTCATTCGCGGTAATTGCTTCAAGGCCTTTCTTGTAGCCCTTGTTCTTCTTATCCACTGCCAGCGATATGGAAACTTTCGCATAACTCTTCTTTCCGTCATCGCTCTTCAGATTGATAGTGAGAGCCTCACCCTCCGCAATTTTAACTGTCTCTACCTGATCCATCGGGATATCAATGGAAGCGCTCGCTTTACCGCCTTCCAGCTCAAGGTCAATAGCTGAACATACTTTGTTAATCAGCTCATTGGCTTTCTTCGTCTGCGGCACAACAGAAATCATCAGGATTGCAGTCAAAATCAGGTTTGCAAGTACCAGTGCCAGAATTAAGACACTCATTAAATTCTTTTTCATGATGTTTTTCCTTTCTAATTAGAATTATACGAATTGTATATCTTAATCTCCACCCTTCGGTTTCTTGCACGTCCTTCCGGCGTGGAGTTGTCTGCTACCGGATTATATTCCCCGCAGCCTGCGGCATAAATCCTTCCGGGTTCTAACACCGTATGTTCCAAAATATAATCCTTCACCGCAAAAGCACGGTAAGCAGATAGCACATCATTGTTCTCATATTTTGCATTGCTTATGGGAACATTATCGGTATGCCCCTCTATCTCAATCTGATTGCTGCTATAATTTTCTAATATTAAAGACAATTTGTCAACAAGTGGAAGCGCATCTTCACGAATTTGGGATTGTGCCGAGTCAAACAACAGGGCGCCGCTTAAGGTAATCCGTACAAACTGGGCGTTTACATCAACTTCTGCCTGGTCAGCAATCTGCTTTTGGGCAAGCATTTCTTCAATCTGCTCCGCCATCTCCTCAGACTCTTTCAGCCCTGCCGCTTCAAATTCTTCTTTGAGTTCCTCATCTGCAGTCGGCTCCGTCTCCTTGTCCTTAGGCTCCGTCTCCTCCGCATCCGAAGAATTCGTCTCTTCCTTAAAATAATCATCCAGCATTTCCAGCTGGCTGATACCGGTAGCAATCATCATTCCCTCACCGACTGAAGCCCCGCCGGAAGTCAGGATGCTGAAGCTGCTCTTTTGCATGGAATTGATAAGCTGTTCCCACTTATCCGCATCGACCGTTGACATGGCAAACAGTAATACGAAGAAGCACAGCAAAAGATTCATCAAGTCCGCAAACGTATTCAGCCACGATGCCTCTCCTCCGCTTGACTCTTCTACTCTTCTCTTTGCCACTATTCTTCACCTCCGCCCTGCTCGAGCATATTCTCACGCATTTTCGGTGACAGGAAGGATTTCAGTTTTTCTTCTATGACACGGGGATTCTCTCCTGCCTGAATGGACAAAAGGCCCTCCACCGTAACTTCTTTAATCATAATCTCAGTTGCATTGTTAACTGAAAGCTTTGCCGAGGTCGGCGTACAGAGCCAGTTGGCGATGATGGAACCATATAACGTTGTAATCAGGGCAATCGCCATACTGGGTCCGACTGTGGAAGGGTCATCCATCAGCTTCAGCATGTTAATCAGACCAATCAGGGTACCAATCATACCCCAGGCAGGACCTAAAGCCGCCCATTTGTCCCAAAAGCCAATATTTGTCTTATGCCGGGATTCCACGCACATCAGGTCTGCTTCCATAATCCCTCTTACAAGTTCGGGGTCTGTACCGTCAACGACCAGCATAACGCCCTTTTTCAAGAATTCATCTTCTATGCCGTTTGCTGCTTCCTCCAAAGCAAGAAGTCCTTCCTTTCTCGCTATGTTGGATAAATCAATAATATGCTTGATTACCTCGCCAACATCTGCCTTAGGTGTCTTGAACACCAGGGTAAAGCTCTTTAATCCATTAATGAAGTCTGCCATTGTATGCGATGCCAGCACACCTGCCAGAGAACCGCCAATTGTAATAAATACAGAGTTCACATCAAAGAAGTTCCCCAACGCTGCCGGTCCCTGGTCTCCACTGATAATACCCAATAACATCAGACCAATACCAAGTATAATTCCCAATAATGACGCTATATCCAATTCTTCCACCTGCCCTTTTCATCCATGAAATGTATTCTGTCCTTAAATAGCATATCTCTCCGATACGCGCCCCCAGGTCATATCCTCAGGGCATATTATTCCTTATCCAACCAGGGAAGACCGGTTGTCATGAATTCTCTCTTATACAATATTACTAAATTTTTTATCTCTTGTCTACTTTCTTTTACAATTATTTTCTTCCCTGTTACAAAAGAAATGACAGTGTCCGGTGTCTCCTCCACGGATTCAATCAGCTCCGCATTGATTAAAACCTTAGATTCATTTAATTTTGTGACTTCTATCATGGGAAACCACCTTCCTAATTTGGGGGAACTATATAACACAGTCCCCCAAATATGATTGTTAATTTATATTACGGCTGCCGGTTACCGTTTCAGGTTCACCAGCTCTTCCAACAGGCTGTCAGAAGTCGTGATAATTCTGGAGTTTGCCTGGAAACCTCTCTGCGTGGTAATCATTTCTGTAAACTCATTTGCAAGGTCTACGTTAGACATCTCCAAAACGCCGCTGGACATCTTGCCGCCGTCTGCAGTAATGTCCTGACCGATTCCGTCAAACTCACCGGAGTTCAATGTCTGCTGGTAACAGTTCTCGCCAAGCTTCTCAAGACCTGCCGGATTAGCGAATACCGTAACGGCAATCTGACCTAACAGCCTGCGGGTACCATTGTCATAGCTTCCGTAAATCTCGCCGTTCTCCTGCACAGACAGACCAGTCAATGCCCCAAGCCTTCTGCCCGTGCCGTCAATCCCATTGACAGCGCCTTTGTCTGTACCGAGTGTAGGAACTCCTCCATTATCATAACACCCCGACGTGGAAAAGTCTATATTGATATTGCGGAATTGATTGCCAAGTGCTGACATTTTTAGAATTACGGAGTCAGCGCCCTGCTGGCCAACCCAATCAAACGTTCCTGCATTGGGCTCTCCCTCTTTGTAATCCAGGCTGTAGCCATACAATGTCTCAGTATATTCAAACTTACCGTCCGCGGTTATCCGGTCTTCCCTGAATTCTTCCTGTGCCTGCTTGTCGGAAATTCCGAACATGGAGGTTACGGTGTATTCTTTGCCGCCCGCTGCGACATATTTCTTATTCGCATCATCATAAGTAAGCTGATTGCCGTCCGCATCCCGGAACACGCCGCCGGTATATGTAAATCCATCGGCAAGCGCATAAGAGCGGTCAATATTCTGCGGTTCTCCGAAGACATTCGTCATCGTATTCGCCGGGTCTGCATCCAGGTAATCCTGCAGTATCGAATGGTTATTGGCATCGAGGATGTCTGCCAATTCCACGGTATAAGTCAGGGTATCCTGATTTGCCGTCTTCACTGCAAACTTAGCTGTGTAGCTGTAACCCAGTGCATCGTAGAAATTAAGGCTCATCATATATCCGTCATCGGTATTCACCTGCTTGCAGTACTTATCAAGGATACCGGAACAGGTTGCTTCCGTGGTCGCCTCTGGCGGAGAAGTCATATTTGCTTCCTGCATGATAACCAGCGGAGATACCGTGTCCTTACGGATTGTCTGGGTGGTGGGGTCTACCTGCCATCCCATAACGGTGTAGCCGGTTGCTTTTGTGACAAGCTTACCAGAACCGTCAATGGTAAACGCCCCTGACTTCGTAAATAAGTTCTGGCTTCCATTATTGACAATAAAGAAACTGTCGCCGGTAATCCTCAGATCCCATCCGTCACCGGTAGTCTGGGTAGAACCCGGCGATGTGATGTTTACGGACGTGGAACCTGTGGTAACACCAAGACCAATCTGTTTCGCATTGACGCCACCTCTTGTCTGGGTAGCGCCGGAAGAACCGGATACTGTCTGGTACATTAGGTCACTGAACGCCGTACTGGAAGATTTAAATGCAACCGTGTTTACGTTAGCGATGTTATTACCTATAACATCCATCTTTGTCTGGTGTGTCTTCAGTCCTGACACGCCAGAATACAATGCTCTCATCATAATTAATTGACCTCCTGATTCTTTTGCCGTATGGCTCCCTCTGTCATTCAGGAACCTGTAGCTTCCTTTCGGTCCAGCTATATAATTACGGCTCCGTCTATGTTAGTATATACGTTTTCTGCCGACTCCGCCTGATCCATTGCTGTCACAACCGTCTTACTCGGTACATTGACTATGAATGAATAGGAATCGACAATCACAAGGGATTCTCTCATTCCCTTCGCTTCTGCTTTCTCCGCACCTGTCTCTAAACGCTCCTGCTGCTCGCTGGAAAGTTCTATATTCCTGCTCTGCAGCCGCATGGAGGCGTGTTTGGAAAACTTGAGTGCAGAATTATCATTCACAGACTGCCTGCGTTTTAAAATATCCTCAAATGACACCTCCGGTGCAGCCTGCGCTGATTCCGCAATGCCTTTTTTGAGATACTGGTCTGTAATCTGTTCAATAGAAGAGAATTGATTTGAAATTTTATTCATTATGGCTCTCTCCTTCTAAGCTTCCTTGCTTTCCTCTCACTTACTGTCTGCAGAGGTACCGTCCTTGTTATCTTTGTTATCGCCATCTACTTTGTTGTCGCCATCTGTCTTGTTGTCTGTATCCGTATTATCATCGGTGCCCGTTCCTGCAGCATCCGTCATCTCTTTCATCTTGGCAACCAGTTCTTTCAGCTTCGCTAAAGCTGTCGGGCAGTACTTGGCAATGAATTCCTGCTGGTAAACTGTCAGGCTGTTATAAGCCTTGCGCACTGTTTCAAGCCTTTCTTTATCAGAAAGCCGCAGATTCCTCACATTCGGAAGTTTGCCCATCTCCTCCTCAAATCCTTCTGCCATCTCAAGCGCTTCCAGATACTCATCATCTATCACCTTATCAAGGTCATCAATGTTATAAAGTTCATCATCGATAGAAAGGTATACCTTGTTGTTCTGCTTGACAACGAAATCTACTTTGCCCTGTACCACATTGGTTGCCCCCGAAGAGCTCGTAACATTCATGATGACTGTCTTACCTACGAGATTGGTCGCATGCTGTGTTGTCATGGTTCCATTCAGATTCTGCATCTCTTCCAAAGATGAGAAAGTTGCAAGCTGCGAGATATATTCGGTATTGGAAGTAGGCTCCAATGGGTCCTGATATTTCATCTGTGCCACCAGAAGCTGTAAAAATGCTTCCTTATCCATACTGCCGCCAGCTTTCCTGTTGGCTGCCAGGGAATCCTGGGATGCGGTATTGTCTACGATTTTACCATCTTTCACTGGTACTACAACTGACATACTGTTCTCCTTTCATTTGATAATCATTAAGCTGTGATATCCATGCTGTTGCCCTGCTCTGCCATCATCTTTGCTGCAAGGCTCTCTTCCTCTGACATCACGCCTTCCAGTTCATCCAGGCTGTTCATGTTCAGATTCCTTCTGGAATTCTTAGCCGTCTCTTCTTCCTGCTGCTGTCTGGCAGCATTCTGCTGGTTTTCTTCCAGATTACGCTCAAACTCATGGCTGGCAATCGTCACCTCGATTGCTTCCACCTTCATGCCCTGCTGGTTCATATTCTCCTTGAGCACTGCAACCTGGCTCTCCAAAGCTTCCTTCACCGCCTCATTCTGGGCCGCTATCTGAGCTGTTATAACGCCCTCCCTGGAAACCACCTGCAAATAAATTTTGCCAAGATTTGCCGGGTTGAGCTGCATCTCAACAGATGATTCTGCCTGGCTTACAAATACCCTGGTCATCTGGCTCACCTGACGGAGGATATCTTCTACATCTACCCTGGTCTGTACAACTGTCTGGGTCACCTCCACTGTCTGCCCCTGACCGACTGTCTGGGTTGTTGTCTGGTAAGTCACCTGTGTCTGCTTATGCTCAGCTTTGTCTTCGCCAACGGTCTCCTTGAACAAGTCAGACGTTTTTCCCTCTGTCTGGGAATCCTCTCCTTCTGCCTGCTCCTGTGCACCCTCCTGTGCCTGAGTGGTTACCGCAGCCTCCGTTTCTTTCGTCTCTGCATTTCCTCTCAATGCCTGATTCTGCACATCCGCGTCATCCGCAGTCTCCTGTGGCTTTGCCTGAACTGCCGCAGCGGCATTCTGCGCATTATCAGCTTCCTGCACCTGTTCTGCCGGGGCTTTCTGCACATCCTGGGAAACAACCTCCATATCCTGCAAAAGCTGTCCTTCATTCTTTGCCGCATCTCCCTGTGGATTGTCAGTTGCCATAAGCTTCAATTCCTCGGTAAGCTGGTTCAGTTCCTCTGGCGTCAGATTTAGCTGTTCGGCAAGTTCCTGCGATAAATCGCCAATCTGGGAAATCAGCTGCTGAAAATTCCCATCAAACAGCAAGCCGCTAATGTCCTCGCTTCCTGTCAGTTCCATCACCAGGCCTGCCAGTTTGGAAGGATCCATCAAATCCATCACGGTAAGGCCCATTGCTTCCATCTGCTGCGTAACCTCTTCCTCAGAAATCCCCAGCTTCTCAGCTATCACTTCCTTGACCTGTTTGTCAAAAGCCTGCACTTTCTCTGTGGCATCCTGTGGCAGCTTACTCTGGATATCTTGCGGCTCATTATGGGAAATTGAATTCTCACGGTAGCCTGATTTGGCAGATTCCCTCTCAAAAGCCGTCTGATTCACGCTGTCACTGCGGACAGGCTGGCTCATGTTTTCAGCAGAAAACAAATCTTGCTTCCCATTTCCTGTCCCCTGGCCGAGAAACGTGCCAAATATGGGACCTGCCCCCTGGGACTGCTTGGACATGCCTGACAGTTCCGGGCTTTTCAGCATTGTCATTATCTGTGTTACTTTGCTGGCCGTCATCTGCGTCCTCCTTTCTTAATATTTTTATTATAAAATCCCTAAAGGAATCTTATAAGCATAAATACTGCTAAAACCAGCGCTTTGCCAATCTAAGGAAGTACTGGTTAAATCAGTGTTTCCCCAAATGTCAGGGTTCCATAATCTTGGTGAGCCTTGCTGCCACCTCGGAATCCATGGCATCCAATATCTTCGCCCTCGCATCGGTATCCATATTATTCAATATCTTTGCCACCAATTTCAGGTTATCTGTCATCTTCTCCATAAGGGCTGCTGCCTGTTTCGGTTTCATAGAAGCATAAGTATTGGCATATTCCTCAATCTGCGTATCCGCTTCCTGCTGCTGGACGACCTGTTTATACAGTACCTCCGCATTTGCCGGGTCAATGCTCTCATAATATGCTCTATATTCAGATATATCGGGTGCATTCTCGTTAAACACAACCTCTTTGTAAAACTCTGTTTTCTGCTGTTCAAATTCGGACTGCGCGCTTTCAAATCCTTTGAGCCGCTCCACTTCCGCTTCCAGCTGTGCCACATAGTCTGAATTGCCCTGTGTCTGGGACTTGGCATTGGACACTTCCACTTCCAGTTCCTTGATGCGGTCAATCGCCTCGCTCAAGGTAGTATATGGGTACTGCGCGTCCACCGGCTCTTCTTCCTGCACCGTCTCCGGCAGGATTTTATTGACATATGGGACGTCTTTCAATATCGGCTGCAGCACCGTGGAACCAAATCCTCCGATATCCATCTTAATTACCAATGCCAGAATCGCCAGCCAGATGACGATGAAGATGATGGTAGCTATAATGACGGCAGCCTTGCCTCCCCCGCTCTCTTCCTCCTCTTGCGGAGCTTCTGCTTCCATCTGCTTGCGATTTTTCTTTTCTTCTTTTTTTCTCGCTCTTTCCGCTTTTTTCTGGGCTTTTTTATCTAAAACCTCTGTCTCTTCCTGATTTAATGCCTGCTCTGCCATATGTATCACCGCCTATCTTTCTTGTGCATGGTTGTGGGTAAAACTCACTAGTTCGTCAACCACTTTACTCTCTTCTTTTTCTATCTCTTTCTTAAATTCTTCAAAAGCCTTGTCTTTTAAAATCTCATGCGTCTTGCGCTCTGTCATGACTTCCTGCAGATGCACCCTGGCATTTTCCAGATTGCGCTCCGCTACATGGACGGCAAGAATTTGGTTTTTGATTGCCTCTTTCATGCTCTCAATCGCCGTCCGGTTAATGCGGATTTCCAGGAAATCCAGCTTGCCGCTTGACAGTTCCCGCACCTTCATCTCATAGGCACGTTTTCTCTGGCGCAGATGTTCAAGCTTCTCCTCTTCCCTGCGCAAAGCCGCGACCGCCAAGGAAAATTCTGTCTTTGCCTGCGTTTCCAGCTTATATTTTATATCCAGGATGTTCTGCATCCTGTACAGAAATTTTGCCATACTCTCTTCAACCTACTTTGGCCCTGTCATGCCAGGAATATCTGCCCCATCATATCCAGTATCTCTTCAAAAGAAAACTTGTCATGTGTCTCCTGCAGGAGGAACTCATTGACACTGTCAATTTTCTCAATGGCATAATCAATATTATTATTAGAACCTTTCTTATATGCACCGATATTTATCAAATCTTCTGCTTCCTGATACGTTGCCAGTACATTTTTCAGCTTGCCCGCCGTTGCCTTGTGCTCTGCGCCGGCTATGGAACTCATGACACGGGAAATGCTCTGCAGCACGTCAATTGCCGGATAGTGGTTCTTATGCGCCAGCTTACGGTCCAGCATGATATGCCCATCAAGGATACTTCTTGCCGTATCGGTAATCGGTTCGTTGAAATCATCTCCATCCACCAAAACCGTATAAAGCCCGGTGATGGAGCCTTTATCTGAATTGCCGGCACGCTCTAGGAGCTTGGGCATCTCAGAATACACGCTTGGAGGGTAGCCCCTGGTCACCGGCGGCTCGCCGGAGGCAAGTCCAATCTCCCGCTGCGCCATAGAAAAACGTGTCAGGGAATCCATCATCAGAAGCACATCTTTTCCCTGGTCACGGAAATATTCTGCAATCGCCGTAGCGGTCTTGGCTGCATTACGCCTGAGCAAAGCCGGACGGTCGGAAGTTGCCACAATCACCACAGAACGGCGCATTCCTTCCTCTCCCATGTCCCGCTCAATAAATTCCCGGACCTCCCTGCCGCGCTCGCCAATCAGGGCAATCACATTGATATCTGCCCGGGTATTTCTGGCAAACATGCCGAGCAATGTACTCTTACCTACACCGGAACCGGCAAATATGCCAATCCTCTGCCCTTTGCCTACCGTAATCAATCCATCTACCGCTTTCACGCCCAGAGGAAGCACTTCATCAATAATCACCCTCTCCATCGGGTCAGGAGGCGGGGCATCTACCGGGTACTCTTCCCGCAATGTCAGTGATTCCACATCTGTAGGCCGTCCCATACCATCTAAGGTATGTCCGAGCATCTCATCTCCCACAGAGACAGACAAAGGATGTCCCGTATTCTCTACGATACATCCTACTCCTAAGCCTTCCACACTCTCATATGGCATGAGAAGCAGTCTCTTATCCCGAAAGCCTACCACTTCTGCCATAATATAAATGTCCTTATCCTTATCAATAATAATCCGGCACAAGTCACTGAGTTTGGCATTGGGTCCCACAGATTCTATCGTAAGTCCTACTATTTTTACCACTTTTCCCAAATGTCTATAATAATTTTCATCTGCTAACTGGCGATACTTATCCAAATCATATGTCACATTATTTCCCTCACAAACTTAATGACTTCAATGTTCCCAGCAAGTTATCCAGCTGAACATCGATCCCACACTCAAACACACCGGAATCCGTCTCTATCATGCATTGATGCTCCTGCAAAGATGCATCGGCCAAGACCTCCACCTGTATGGATGTGCCGACTTCCTTGGAAATCGCTTCTTTCTGCCCTTCCACATAATCATAGTCCGCACGGCTCACCCTGATCTGAAAGTCCTTGATTCCCTCTGCATTCAAAATAACTTTTTCTATTAAATAGATTAAAACATCTTTTTTATCATCAAAATGTACATGGAATACCTTCTCAAATACATCCGAAACCACCTCCACTAAATATGGCTCTAATTCCTGGACTTTCTGTCGGTAATCCTCTTCTAACTGACGCTGCTCCTCCTCCATCTGGCTGCGCAGTTTTGCCAACTCTGCTTCCGCTTTGGCTGTCCCCTCCTGATGCCCCTCCTCAAACCCTGTATTCCTTGCCTCCTCGCGGATGGCTTCTGCCTGGCTATGGGCATCTGCCAGAATGGCTTCTGCCTGGCTTTTGGCATCCGCCAGCAAATCATCGGCCTCCTCCTGTGCCATCCTGCGAATTTCTTCCGGCGAAATCACTGGCTCCGGCTCCTTGGGGACTGCATCCACTGCTTCTGCATTCAGTCCCAGCATAAAACCATCTGCCACTCCCTGCGGATCGGGAATCTGGGCTTTCATCCTTTCTTCCCGCTGTAACTCCTCCAACCGCTCATTCACCTTGGGATTGGAATTAATCACTCTCTTTGAGAAACCGTCGGAAAACACATACCTCTGCTTGTACAAATTAGACAACGATCTCATCACCTCCGCCACGGGAAATTACAATCTCTGCAGAATCCTCCAGCTTACGGATAATACCAACAATCTTCTGCTGGGCTTCTTCTACATCCTTCATTCGTACAGGTCCCATATATTCCATGTCTTCCTTAATCATAGTAGCAAGACGCTTTGACATATTCTTGAAGATTACATTCTGTACGTCTTCATTCGCCGCTTTCAGGGCAACGCCCAGATCATTGTTGTCGACATCACGCAGCACACGCTGGATGGCACGGTCGTCCAGAAGCAGGATGTCCTCGAATACGAACATCTTCTTACGGATTTCATCTGCCAATTCGGGCTCTTCAATTTCAAGAGTTTCCATAATATGTTTCTCTGTTCCGCGGTCTACGGTATTCAAAATATTTACGATTGCATCGACACCGCCGACAATCGTATAATCCTGATTTACCAAAGCAGAAAGTTTGCGCTCCAATACTCGTTCCACTTCCTTTATCACATCCGGCGAGGTTCTGTCCATCATAGCGATACGTTTCGCCACATCTGCCTGTTTCTCAGGCACCAGCGAACCGATAATCACAGCTGCCTGACCTGCCGACAGATACGACAGAATCATAGCAATTGTCTGCGGATGTTCATCCTGAATGAAGTTAAGCAGCTGGGATGGATCTGTCTTGCGCACAAACTCGAAAGGACGCACCTGCAAAGAAGCAGTAAGCTTGGAAATAACGCCCTGTGCCTTTTCCTCTCCCAATGCTTTCTCCAGCAACTCTTTCGCATAACCAATACCGCCCTCGGCAATATACTGCTGAGCCAGGCAGACCTGATAGAATTCGTTGAGCACATCCTCCTTCGTCTGCGGAGAAATACTCCTGGTATTGGCAATTTCCAAAGTCAGTTCTTCAATTTCTTCTTCTTTTAAATGCTTAAAAATTGAGGCAGATTTCTCCGGTCCTAATGCAATCAGCAATATCGCCGCTTTCTGAACGCCTGTATACTCTTCTGAGCTTGCCATCTTAGTTCCACTCCTCGTTTAGCCAGTTTCTAAGCAGCGATGCCACCGCCTCTGGATTTTCATCTACAAATTTCTCTATCAGGACACGCGTCTCAGACTTCTCGGAAAATCCGATGTCCTCCAGCGAATCTTCTGCTTCCTTAGTAGATGCCAGCAAGGATTCCACGGAAAGCTCCGGTTCCTCCTCCACCAGTACCTGCTCTTTTCTCGTACTGCGGAATACCACATAACCTAACATCAGCATGATAATGACTGCGATAATAATCGGAAGGTAATCCATGAAATTCCGAGCCCCACCGCCATCGTATTCAAAAAACGGCACTTCATATGCCACAATCACAATATTATCTTCAGGAAATCCTGTCGCTTTCGCCACTATCTGAACAAAATCCTGATCGACATCCAGCTTAACTTTATCTCGGTTGGCCGCCACAAACTCATCAAACGTCATATTATCCAGTTCACCGCTGGCACGCAGCGCCGCCTCACTATAATAACGGTTCTGGTTTGCCACCACCGTAATAGATGAATTTTCTTTATCGACATTGCCTGGCCCGCTTTTTCTCGTAGTAACCTTCTGGCTGGTATTATACTGTCTGTCTATGTCAGAGATAGTCTCACTGCTTATTGCGCCATCCGGCAATACATATGTGGTGTCATCGCCATTATTGGCGTCTGTTCCGGGCGTTCCGCCTGTCCCTCCGGTAGCCTCTTTCTCAAGGATACTCTCGCTTGACACCGGACCGCGATCCGTTCCTTCCGGGGTATAGTAGTTGTTGTCCGTCTCCTCCGTCTCATCAAAGTTCATCTCCAGGTTCAGTCCTACCGATGCACTGTCATATACGCCTGTGCCTAAGACTACTTCCTTGACCTGGCTTTTTACCATGTTCTCTGCTTTCGTCTTATAAGAAAGTTGTCCACTCGCCGCTCCAACCGCGGTTGAACTGTCTCCGCCTACAAATAGCACATTGTTATCCGTATCTATAATGGAGATATCGTCCGTGCCGTCATTGCCCACCGCCGTAGCAATCCATTTCGCCAGGGCGCTCGCCTGCTCCTCATCCATATCTTCCCTGAGGGAGAGCGTAACCGCCGCATATGTATCTTCTTCCAATGCCAATACCGTGCCATCGTCTATCGGCATGCTGAGCTTTACCCAGGCGCTGTCTACTATATCGAGTTTCTGCAGCTGCTGCGCCAGCCTGTCTTCCAGATAGAGCTGGTATTTCTTCGTCTTATCGGATTCCGTATTGCTGAATCCTCCCTCAAACACAGTGTTAATGTCATAGCCGGAAGCAGGAATTCCATTCTGCCCAAGAAGGATTGCCGCGTTGGCCTCATCCTGAGCCTTGACGGAAAAACTAAGTCCGTCACTGGAAACTTCATAATCAATGTTCTCCCCTTCCAGAAGCTGTTTGACCTCACCAGCCTCCTTCGTATCTTCACAGGTCCTGATTGGCACCATCGTAGGGGTTGTCAGCACCTTGGCAACAATCACCAGGGCGACTATCACTGCCAGCGCTATGCTTGCCATCAATGTCTTTTGTTTTACTGAAAATTTATTCCACCATTCCAATAACTGCTTGGGTATATTTCTTAATCTCTCCTGCATATGCATCTCCTACCAAATTCAATATTCACAATATAAATTAAATCTGCATATTCATTATCTCTTTGTACGCTTCCAGCATCCTGTCCCTGACAGCGGTTGTATAATTCAGCGCTATCGTAGCTTTCTCCTGAATCGCATTCAGGTCATGCGTGTTGGTCGCATAGCCAAGTTCAAACTGCATCATCGCTTCTTCTGCCTTGTTCTGCGTATAATTGGTCTCATTGACCATATCCATCATAGACTGCAGGACACTGTCAAATCCCTTATCCTGAGAGCCAATCTTCCGGGCTGCATCTGCAACATTGTTGAGATAACTCGGAACCACATTATTTAACGCTGAAATATCCATTTAAATAGCCTCCCTGTACTCTATTTGCCAAGCTCCAGTCCCTTCAAAGCAATCGCCTTACTGGTCTCAAACGCCGTAAGGTTCGCTTCATAGGCACGGCTTGCGTCAATCATGTTTGTCATTTCGGTAATAATATTTACATTCGGGTAAGATACATAGCCATTTTCGTCTGCATCCGGATGGGAAGGCTCATACTTCATGATGTAATCGCTCTCTGTATCCTCGGATACCCGGCTTACCTTTACGCCGTTCCCCAAAAAGGCTTCCCTGGTATCCTCCAGGACCCTGCTGAAAGGCGTTGTCCTCTTCTCCTCGAACGTTACGATTTTCCTCGTATAAGGAGTACCGTCTTCTGTTCTGGTAGTAGTTACATTCGCAACATTCTCCGAAATCACGTCCATACGGAACCGCTGTGCCGTCAAGCCGGACGTATTGATATTAAACGATTGAAACAATGACATTCCCATTCCCTCCATAATCTTATGCCTTATCTGGCGTTCTTGTCCCTGCTGCCATCAAACGGCAGTTTTACTTGATTACACTCTTGATTCTGGCAAATTCCTTCGTCATGCTATCTATTAGGCCGTTATACTTAATCCTGACTGACGCAAGTTCTGCCTGTTCCTGTTCGGGGTCAACATTGTTCTTGTCCAAACGGTAGGAGTAATTCGCCGAGTCCGTATAAATCGAAGCGTTCAGATGGTCCATATGTACGTTCTTCACCTTATCATCGAGCGAAACATACTTACTTCGCCCTAATTCCAGTTCCAGAATTCCCTCGAAATCCACATCCTGCCGTTTATATCCCGGCGTATCCCCATTGGCAATATTGTTACTGATAGCAGTCTCGCGCAGCCATGCAGCATCTGCTCCCTTATTCAGCACGTCAATGTAATCATAAATACCACTGGTTAACATAACATTGCTCCTTCCATATTCTTGTATTATCCCTTTTCTACATTACAATTCAATCTTATTATAGATTATCGCAATCGACATTATATTGCAAGTATTTTTTGTAATTTCAGCGTAAATTTTACATGATATTGTGTTTTTTTGTCACAACAGGCACAACTATATGGTATGGACATCCTAACAGAGGAAACATCTGACAGAGGAATTTCCAGCAATTCCCAATGGCTTTTTTCAATATATGTACCTTGTCTGGAAGATATTACTAAACCTCAGGCACTTATCGGCCTGTAAAGTTGCGTGGAACTATGCTATGCCAAAAGGACCTGCTGCAGTCGCAGCAGGGTCAGGTTGCATCTGATTGCAGCCGGAAAATATGTTTTCCGCGTGCAATCCATATGCAACTCTCACCTGTCACTTCTGTGACAGGTGCTTTTGGCAATGAAAGTTAAAATTAACTTTAACATTTTCCATCTATTGGGCAAAAAAAGGAATCTGCAACTTTTTTGCAAATTCCATTTTATCTCACCGCCGATTCCTTTCAGCTGTTTATCCGCTATAACTATGTCCAAGTCTCAGTCCATCTGTTACTGTATATTCAATTGTCTTTCACATGTTCCTGCTTTATCTTATCCAACTCTTCAAAGACTACATCATTCAATACCTTGATATAAGTGCCCTTCATCCCGGAAGAACGGGATTCTATGACGCCTGCACTCTCAAACTTGCGGAGCGCATTCACAATGACGCTCCTGGTAATCCCTACCCTGTCGGCAATCTTGCTGGCAACCAGAATGCCTTCCTTGCCCTCCATCTCGTCAAAGATATGGGTAATCGCCTCCAATTCCGAAAAAGAAAGGGTACTGATTGCTGATTTGACAATCTGTACTTTGCGGCTCTCCTCCGCACTCTCCTCATTCACCGAACGCAGCATCTCCAAGCCCACAACGGTAGTTCCATACTCGCTCAAGATAATATCGTCAATATCATACTGATTCTCCAGCCGGTATACAAACAACGTCCCCAAACGTTCTCCCGCAATGTCTATGGGTGTAATGATTGCCTGATAAAGGTTCACCTCACCGGAAGCAAATCCCAGCGTCTCCAGGTTGACATTCTCCTTCGTGGAAAGGACGCCCAACAGCCGTTCATTCAGCAGCGGGTCAATAAAACCTCCCACCTCTCCGGAAATCAGTTCCTTAATCTCTTCTGTCTGCCGGTTTCTGCCAATCCCCAGAATCTTTCCTTTCTTACTGATAACCAGGATGTTAGATTCCAGAATTCCTGTCAGGACTGCACAGATATCATTGAAGACAACTTTCGAGGAATTGTTATTATGCAGCAACTTGTTAATCTTCCTTGTCTTATCTAATAACTGTACGCTCATAACAATACCTCCTGACTAAAACTTATCTTTCCCTCTGCAATCCTACAAATTCTTATAAATTATAACATGCTTTTATCCAAAGTACAACAACTTTCTGTTTATTTTCTCATATTTCGTGCTTATGATTTTATTTTCTTACTATTTCTGCTTTTCTTTTACAAATCCGCACTGATTATCGGCACACACTAACTTGCTGCCTTTCTCCACCATATATCCGCCGCACTGGGGGCATTTCTCCTCGGAAGGCCTCTGCCAGCTCATGAAATCACAGTCTGGATTCGATTCACAGCCATAATACTTCCTGCCTTTCTTCGTCTTGCGCAGCACTACTTCTTTCCCGCATTTCGGACACGCCACGCCAATCTTCTCCAGATAAGGCTTGGTGTTGCGGCACTCGGGAAAGCCCGGACATGCCAGGAACCTGCCGTGCGGACCGTACTTGATTACCATGTTGCGCCCGCACAAATCACAGACCACATCGGTAACTTCGTCCTGAATCTCCACCTTCTCCAGTTCTTTCTCCGCTACCTGCACTGCCTCATCCAAATCGGGGTAGAAATTCCTCACCACTGTCTTCCAGTCAACGCTTCCCTCTGCCACCTTATCCAGCAAAGATTCCATGTTCGCCGTAAACTGCTCATCCACAATCGTAGTGAACGCTTCCTTCATGATGGAATTGACAACCTCTCCCAACTCCGTCACATAGAGATTACGGTTTTCTTTAGTCAGGTAACGCCTGGCAAGCAGCGTTGTGATGGTGGGCGCATAAGTACTGGGACGCCCGATGCCGAGTTCTTCCAGCGTCTTAACAAGGGAAGCCTCCGTAAAATGTGCCGGGGGCTGTGTGAAATGCTGTTTCTCTTCCAGTTCTTTCACCTCCAGCTTAGTGTCCGTATCAATGGATTTCAGCAGCACATTGTTCTCGCTCTTTTCATCATCGTCACTGGTATATACGGATAGAAATCCCTCAAAGACAATCTTGGATGCCGACACATGGAAACGGTAATCCCCGGCTCCGATTTTCACGGAAGTAGTCTCGTACTCCGCGCCGGACATACGGCTCGCCGCAAACCGGTTCCAGATTAACTGATACAGACGGAACTGGTCGCGGCTTAGGGATTCCTTGATTTTCACCGGGGTCCTGGTGATATCCGAGGGACGGATTGCCTCATGGGCATCCTGGATTTTCTGACTGCTCTTTTTGTTCTCCCCCGCCTGGGCCACATACTTCTCCCCATAAGCAGTACCGATATACTCCCGCGCTGCCGCATCCGCTTCCTCCGAGACACGGACAGAATCTGTTCTCAGATAAGTAATGACGCCCACGGTCCCCTGACCCTTGATGTCAATTCCTTCATAGAGCTGCTGAGCCAGGCGCATCGTCTTCTGCGTGGAGAAATTCAGGCGTTTGGCCGCCTCTTGCTGCAGCGTGCTGGTTGTAAAGGGGAGCGGAGCTTTCTTCACCCGGCTGCCCTTCTTCACATCCAGCACCTGATAGCTCTCCTGCTCCAGATTCTTCAATATCCCATCCAGTTCCTGCCTGGAGCCGATGGTAATCTTCCCCTTTTCATCACCGTGAAATTTGGCAGCGAGCAGTTTCTTCTCACCAGGGACAGCAAATTTCGCATCCAATGTCCAGTATTCTTCTGGAATAAATGCGTTAATCTCTTCCTCCCTGTCACAGATAATGCGCAGCGCCACTGACTGGACGCGCCCGGCGCTCAGTCCCCGCTTCACTTTCGCCCATAATACCGGGCTGATACGGTAACCCACCATACGGTCCAGCATACGGCGCGTCTGCTGGGCGTCCACCAGGTTCAGATCAATATTGCGCGCCTGTTTCAGCGAGGCCTTCACTGCATTCTTCGTAATCTCATTAAAGCTAATCCGGCAGACTTTCTTGTCATCCAGCTTCAGTGCCTTGGAAAGATGCCAGGAAATAGCTTCTCCCTCCCGGTCCGGGTCCGTTGCCAGATAGACCTTTTCTGCTTTTTTCACTTCTTTCCTGAGATTGGCGAGGATGTCTCCCTTGCCGCGGATTGTGATATATTTCGGCTCATAGTCATGTTCCACATCTATGCCAAGCTGGCTTTTCGGCAAATCACGCACGTGACCGTTCGATGCCACCACTTCGTAGTTCTTTCCCAGAAATTTCTTAATCGTCTTCACCTTCGCCGGTGATTCCACAATTACCAGATACTTTGCCATGTGTCTGCTCCTCCCTAATCAGTATCGGAACGGATATAATAATTTTTAAAAACTTCGGAAACAATGCCCATTTCCTGCAATGTCCCCAGTGTCTCCACCAGTCTCCCCAGATCCAATCCGGTCTCTGCCCAAAGGCTTTCCAGATTCCTCGGAGTCAAATCGAGACAACTATACACCAACCTTTCTAAATTTTCAAGGGATAATTTTTGCTTTTTGCATGAATTTTCTTCTGTTTTTGCAAAAATATGCATCGATTCTAAAAAATTTTCCATGTTCAGATAGATGCCTGCACCTTGCTGAATCAGGCGGTTTGTCCCCCCGCTGGACAAATCGGAAATACGCCCAGGCACAGCATAAATATCCTTTCCCTGTTCCAGGGCAAAATCCACCGTAATCAGGGAACCGCTCTGCTCCCTTGCTTCCACTACCAGCACCACATCCGACAAACCGCTGATTATCCGGTTGCGCTGTGGAAAATTCAATGCCAATGGGCGTGTACGCGGCGGATACTCGGAAACCACGCAGCCATCTGTTGCAAGCCGCTCATACAGTTCCCTGTTTGCTGCCGGATAACAGATATCCACGCCGCAGCCCAGTACCCCCAGCGTGCTGCCCCCGCCGCATAAAGCTCCCTGCTGTGCCGCCCCATCGATGCCCGCCGCCATGCCGCTGACCACCAGGATATCTGCCGCCGCAAGTCCCTTACCTATCTGCCGTGCCACCGTTTGCCCATAACAGGTACAATTCCTGGCGCCCACAACACTGACAGCCCTCTGTTCCTTGTCCGGGAGTTTTCCGCGGTAAAACAGCCCATAGGGAGGATTATAAATATGTTCGAGACGCACGGGGTATGTATCTTGCTGCCAAACTGCCAGCATAATCCCTTTCTGCCGGCAATACGCCAGTTCCTTTTCCAAATCTTCTTCTGTTTTCTTCTTCGCCGCCCGAATCCCCTCTTTCTCATATTCCGTCAATATGGGAATCTGCTCTAACCGCTCCCCAGGCATGCAATAAAGCCTTTTTGCCTCACCCAACAGGTTTTCCAGGTAAATCTTCTTCCTCCCGGGAAGGGCGGCAATTCCCGCAAGCCAGTACTCATATTTATTATACGCTTCCTTTTTTGCACTCATTCCCAGTCCCACACCTTTCTGTCTATGCTGCGGTACAAAAGGCTCTCATAAATATGGGCACGCCCAATCTTCACCGCCCCTTCCATGTCTGCAATCGTACGTGCCACGCGCAGCACCCGGTAATACCCCCGCGCCGTCAGTTCCAGACGCTCAAAAGATTCACTGAGCAGTTTCTCCCCCTCCGCTTCCATTGCACACCAGTCTTTGATGGCAGATGGCGGAATCTGGCTGTTATAGAGGATTTTGCTTCCCGCAAAACGTTCGCCCTGGATTGTCTGCGTCCGTGCTACGCGGCTGCGGATAAGGGCAGAATTCTCCTCCGGCTGGCTGTTCGTCAGTTCCCAAAGAGCCGGGCGGCTGACCTCCACGCAGATATCCATCCTGTCAAGCAAGGGACGGCTAATCTTGTTCAGATGCCGCTCTATCATGGCTTTGCTGCAGGTACAGCGGTTCCTGTCCGGGAAATAACCACAGCTGCAGGGATTCATGGCAGCAATCAGCATAATATCTGCCGGATAAAAATATGTGCCGCTTCCCCGCACGAGCCGGATTTCCCGCTCCTCCAAGGGCTGCCGCAGCACTTCCAGCACCGGCCGTTTAAATTCCGTCAGCTCGTCCAAAAACAGCACGCCCTTATGTGCCAGGCTGATTTCCCCCGGCTTCGGCACAGTCCCTCCTCCCGCCATCCCTGCCAGGCTGATGGTATGATGGGGGCTGCGGTAAGGCCTTTCCCGGAAATTCATCTCACGCTGCCCAAACATTCCCAAAACGCTGTACACTTTGGCAAGTTCCAGCGCCTCCTCCTCCGTGAGCGGCGGAAGAATTGTTGCCACAGCGCGCGCTGCCATCGTCTTTCCTGCCCCCGGAGAACCGAGCATCAGCATATTGTGCCTGCCGCTGGCTGCAATTTCACAGGCTCGTTTGAGAACCTTCTGCCCATGGATAGCAGCAAAGTCAACGTCCGCATTCTGCGGCTTTTCGGCAGTTTCTTCTATATTACTGCCCATGTCTGGTTTATATTTTCCCGGTTCCCGGAAATAACTTTCTGTCAATGCAATCACCTGCCCCAGGCTCTCTCCCGGAAGGATTGTAATTCCTTTTACCACCTGCGCCTCACGCACATTTTCCCTGGGAACGCAGACTACCTGCTTCCCTGCCTCCCGCGCCGCAAGGACCATGGGCAGGATTCCGGCTGTCGGACGGATTTCCCCATTAAGGCTGATTTCCCCGGCAAATAAGATTCCATCCAGATATTCCTGGGGAATCCTGCCATATGCCGCCAGTATGGCAAGCGCAATCGGCAAATCAAACACCGTACCGCTTTTACGGATATCCGCCGGGTAGAGATTCACGGTTATTTTCTTAGGTGACAGGCGGATATTGCTGTTGCGGATTGCCGCGCGGATCCGCTCTTTTGCCTCCCGGACCTCCGAAGACAAAATGCCTACCATTTCAAATGCAGGCATTCCATCGCACACGTCCGCTTCCACCTGGACAAGAACGCTGCGGATGCCACAGACAATGGCTGTTGATACAATACTATACAAAAATACCTCCCTCTGTACTGGTTTGGGATATGAGGGCAGACACGCCCCGAAAAAAGATGGGTATATCATAACACGTTTTTTGACAGTTGAAAAGCTGTTTCTCAAAAACAGCTTTTCAATTTCTCCAGGGCACGTTTCTCAATGCGGCTGACATAAGAGCGGGAGATTCCCAGTTTATCCGCCATTTCCCGCTGTGTCACCGGCTTTCGGTTATACAGCCCATACCTCCATTCTATAATCTGCCGTTCCCTGTCATTCAGCACTTTTGGTATCATCTCATAAATCTTCTTCGTATTGCTCTTTAACTCAATCACCTCAAAGATTTCTCTGTCCGTGCTCTCCACCACGTCCATCAGATTAATCTGATTTCCCTCTTTGTCCGTCCCGATGGGTTCATACAGGGAGACTTCCCGGGACGTTTTTTTCTTTCCCCGAAAATACATTAACAGCTCATTGTCAATACACCGCGCCGCATAGGTGGCGAGCCGGTTTCCCCGCTCATAGTTAAAGGTTGCAATCGCCTTGATGAGCCCTATGGTCCCGATGGAAATCAAATCTTCCATGTCTTCTTCCCCACTCTGGTACTTTCTCGAAATATGCGCTACCAGTCTCAGATTCCGTTCAATCAAGGTATGTTTAGCTTCAAGGCTGCCCTCTTTCATTTTTTCCAGATAATATTTTTCTTCCTCTGCATTCAGCGGCTTTAAAAAAGTTTTCAAAAAAAGCACCCCTTAGCTGATTTATTACATTCTATGAAAAATCAAGCCTTGAAGTGCCTTTCCATATTAAATTCAACTTGTCATCCCTCGCAAAAGAGGTTATACTGATAGCAAAAATCCCGGAGGTATTACTATGAAACTGCCAAAAGACCCTGTGATGCTGCTTAGCGTCATCAACACTTACCTGAGAGATTACCACTCTTCCCTGGAAGAACTCTGTCAGGATGCCGAGGTATCATCCGAAGAAATCAAAGAACAGCTCGCCGTCCTCGATTACCATTATGAACCAAAGCAGAATCAGTTCGTATGATGGGCTCGTTCTGCCGGCTTTTGGTACGGCGTGCCATAATCTTTCTGTTTGAGCAGCACATGTTTGATATAGTGGAAAACCTCATCCTCCCCCTGTTCCGCCAGCATGTGCAGGAGCTTTTCCAGCAATGCCCGGCTGTCCTCATGGAGGATATGGTAGTCCTTGCCATGTTCATAATACTCCAGTGCACTCCTGTCCGTATACTTTTCTTTCTGGTAATTCTTGGAAGCAGACACACGGTCAATGAACATTTCCACAACATATTTCAAGGGCATCTTCATGCCGCTGATTCCTTTCTTCTCCCCCACCCCATAATCCAGCCAGTACTCCAGATGATGTTTGTTCCTGCCTTTATGGTGCAGCCATGCCTGCGAATATCCCTTTTCCAACCGCTCAATATTATTGGGGCTCAGATTTCCCTGATAATATCTGCAGCCCACCAAAAATTCTGTAGGGCTGTACTTAGATAGGTCATGCAATAACCCCTGCTTATATAAACCTACCCGAAAACAACCTTTCATCACAAGCATTTTATGATGGTTGATTGTTTTGAAATGCTGCCAAGCCTTCATGTTCCACCTCACAATACATCAAATTTATCCGTATATAATTCTGGTTATTAAATATAAAATTAACAAATGCAGCGGATAGAATGCATAGAAGAAATATTTCAGGGAAGGTCCCTTCCTGCCATTATAAAGCAGCATGGGAACCACCGCCAGGCAAGCATATATCTGAATGCCTAAACCATAGAGCAAAATATTCTCAAATGCAAACATCAGCTGTTTGATAACTTTTTTCTCGTATAAGAGATAATAACACAGTATGAATACAATGCCTTTCCCGCCATAATCTGTATTCAAAAATTCCGCAATCACAATCATTACAGGGAAAATTAAAACTATACTTATCTTATTCTTGAATTGTTGCGCCAAATCTATGGCTATGACCCCGAGCAGCAGCGTGAAAAATACGTTCTGATGGCTCCAATCTAAGCCGCTGCGAAATGCCAGGTCAAACGGAATCTCTGAAATTAAAGCAAACCCAAACAGCCGCAGCTCATATTTGCGGATATCCCTGGTATGCATCGCCCCTTCCACAAGAAGGAAGCAATAGATTGGAAATGCCAGCCTTCCTATAATCCGCAAAATCCGGTACTGCGGGAACAGCACCGCCCCTGTATGGTCAACGAGCATACAGACCATGGCGATGCATTTCAATACAAATCCATTGAGTCCCCAAATATCCTGTTTCTCTTCCATGTCCTACTGCCTATATCCCCTTTCCACGTTCTCTTCCACGGATAGACCTGCCGGACAGCAGACAGATTGACTGCTCCCTTACCCGGAATTCCTGCACCCTGCCAACCATCTTCGGCTCATCCAATATCGATTGTTCCTGCGAAGTATCCAGCAGAAGCTTCCATTCCATGTTCTCCGGCAAGGCAAATTTCTGCGTTGTATATTGGAAATTATATGCAATGTAAATGCTCTCTTTGGAATGCACATACTCTCCCGCATAGAACATACCGATAAAACTGCGGTTCATGTCGAAGTCTATCTTCCATCCGCCATCACTGTGATAGGACAGATCCGGGCTGCCCAGATTCTTATAGTCCATCAGGTGGTATGGATTGGGACTGCGCAGCATGGGATAATCCCTCCGCAGTCTCGCCAGTTCTCTGGCAAACTCTGTAATCTGCCTGCTGATCACATTGCTCTTCCAGTCTTTCCAGCCAACCTCATTGTCCTGGCAATAGGCATTATTATTCCCATTTTGCGAATTCCCGCATTCATCCCCCATCCAGAGCATGGGAATCCCCTGCGCAAAGAACAGCACCGTCAGGGCATTCTTCACCTGCCGTTTGCGCAAATCAAGAATCGGGCGTTTGCGGGTAAATCCCTCCTGCCCGCAATTTGTGCTGAAATTCCAACGGTTGCCATCGCGGTTATCTTCCTCATTTAATTCATTATGCTTATACTCGTAAGAAAAGACGTCCCACAACGTAAATCCATTATTTTCTGCCACAAAATTGACAAATCCCTGCCGTTTCTGCTGCCTGCGCATCTGACAGGAAAATTCATAAATATTTCCTCCCTGGTGATTCAGCATTTTCCGCACCTCATAGAGAAACCTCTCATCATAAGCGTACAGTTCAGGACCATAACGTTCCGGATTCCGTGCCAATTCCTCCGGAAATCCATCAAAAAACAACTTACAGCCGCCCAGGCGCGGGTCTTGCGCCGCCAGCTGCGCCCCATAGGCATTGCCAACAATCCGAAAACCATCCACATGGTATTCCTTACGCCAGTAATGCAAGACATCTAAGATTAAATGAGGATTTATTTTCTGTGGAAAATAAAATTCCAAGATACATTCCATATCCTTCTGATGCATTTTCTGGATTAAACGCTTCAGTTCATCGGGGTTGTTCTCTTTCAGGTAAGATGCTTTCGGCGCGAAATAATTGCCCTTGGCATATCCCCAGTAGTTAAGCTGCGCTTTCCTATCCTTGTCCTCTTTATCCTCATCCAAGACAAGGAATTCCTCAAATTCATACAATGGCATAAAAAGCAGAGTGGTAACGCCCAGCTGTTGCATATCATTCAGCCGGTGTTCGATAGCCCCCACCGTGCCCCGCTTTACGTTATTGTTCCTCATCCCCATGGAAAACCCACGTACATGGAGTTTGTAAATTACCATGTCCTCCTTGGGAACTTGCGGAAACTTATCTTTCTTCCACTTGAATTCAGAAAAATAAAAAGAACTTTTAATTTTAATTTCTTCTTTGCCCCGCATCTTTGCAGATGGAACGCCTTTCCGTTCGGCCTCTTCCCATGCTTTGCGCTGTTTTTCCCGCAGCGGCACAAATGGTTCTGTGCGCCAGACCATAGGCCTGCGCCTTTCGTCCCCCCAGACTTCCCGACCAGTAACCTTGTGTGCGTATGGGTCAGTCACTTCCTTCGCATCTACTTCAAAATTATAGTCATGCTTCTCCCAATCCAGCCCCTGTACCCCCACAGTATACAGAGTTTTCCTGCTATCTTCTGCCTTCATAGGAATTTTCAGAACCGTTCCATTGTCTCTGGGATATAACAACAGTTTGCATTCAGCGTTCTCCGGTGCCTGAATGGAAAAAAGTATCTTATCGCCATGTTTCGTCACACCTGCTTGCTCCTGGATTCCGGTACAGATTTGAAAATTCATATGCTCCTCCTATGCTGTCTGCCTACTCTCTGTTTCCTGTTTCCTGATTCTTATTATAACAAGTCAGATAGGATTTGGAAAGGCTTTTTTGTAACAGTTAGGAACAGTTATTGCACATTTTATCCCAAAATTATGTAACAATTGTCTGGATAACAGTGGAATTTTTTTTGTGATTATGGTATTCTATACAAAGGAGAACCTGCAACTTGGGGTTCTGAAACAATTACGATAATTACTCTAAAGAAATGAGGAACTTCATATGATCAAAACAGCAACAAAAGACATCCAGACAGGCGCATACACAGCTACACCCGTGTACACGAAAACCGGACAGATGATACTTTCTGCCAATACTCTTTTGACTGCTCAGCAGATTTCCCGACTGGAATTTTATGGAATCGAATTGGTAAATATCCAAGAACCTTCCGATATTGCGGCTAATGAGGATTCCGCACCGCAGACAGAATCTGCCTCTTACTCCCAGAAAGTGCGGGAAAGTGAAGAATTTCACACTTTCAAAGCAGATTATCATGAGAAATCACGCTATTTAGAATCTTCTTTTGACGACCTTCTGAATGAGAATATCCCGGTAGAATCCAGGGCCCTGATTGACCAGGTCAGCACATTGTACGCAGACCGCCTGACTTCGCTCTCCGTATTTGACATGCTGCATAATATGCGCCAGATTGACGATACTACTTTTGCACACAGCATCAATGTCGCATTGATTGGGCGTATGATGGGAGAATGGCTGGGTTTTTCCGATGAAGATTTAGATGTACTGACACTTGCAGGTCTTCTCCACGATATTGGCAAATGTACCATCGACCCCAATATCCTCTTAAAACCTTCCTCACTTACCCCCAAAGAATACGAAGAGGTCAAGAAACATGCAGCCAATGGGGCAGAGGTCCTTGCCAGCCAGAATCTGGATGAACGGATTGTAGAGACTGCACGGTATCATCATGAACGCTGTGACGGAAGCGGCTATCCCTCTGGGTTAAAGGAGGAAAACATTCCTGACTTTGCCAAAATTATCGCCATTGCCGATGTTTACGATGCCATGACCTCCAACCGCCCTTACCGCAAAGGCTACTGTCCTTTTGAGGTAATCGCTGCTTTCGAGCGCGAGGGCCTGGAGAAATACGCTGCGGAATATATCATTACCTTTATGACAAGGATTCTGGATACATACATGGGCAACACCGTAATGCTGAGCAATGGCGCGACCGGAACCATCATTATGAATAATACGGTGCATCATTCCCGCCCATTGCTGCGCCTCTCTACCGGCGAATGTATTGACCTTGTGAAACACCCTGAGCTTTATATTCAGGCAATTATATAATATTTTAGAAAGAATGAGGTGCCTGCCATGAGTGACAAGCCAAACACAAACCCTACAAATATCCCGGACGATGAATATGATGATATGGAAGACCTTCGCGTCACCTTAACCCTGGAAGATAATCTGGAGGTAGAATGCAAGATTCTCACCATCTTCGACCTGGAAGACCAAAGCTACATTGTCCTGATGCCGGAAGAAGACGAGGAGGATGACGATGAAGAGGAGACCGAAGTGTTCATCTACCGTTACTTCGAGGATGAGGATGGGAATCCTTCATTAGAGGACATTGAGGATGAGGATGAATACGATGCTGTAACAGACCGCTTCGAGGAACTGCTTGATGAAGCAGAATGGGAAGAACTTGACGATTAGCTTTGCAATGAGACAGACCACTTCGAGGAACTGTCAGACGAAGCAGAATAGGAAGAACTTGACGATTAGTTTTGCAATGAGACAAACGTCTCCAGCTCGGCTGCAATGAGGAGATGAAAGCCCCCGGCTGCACTGCAATGGCAGTTTAGCCGGGGGCTTTAAATTGCACATACATATATTCCTTATGATTCGCTGTACTGCTCCTCCCGCATCTCTTCCACAAATCTGGAAATCTCTGCTTCTTTGCCATTGATTTTTTTCACGCTGTGGATATAAAGTTTCTGTCTGGCTCTGGTAATGCCTACATAAAACATGCGCCGCTCTTCCTGAAGGTCTGCGTCCAAGATGGCTTTCTTATAAGGCATCCATTCCTCATTGACATCCAGGATATGTACAATCGGATATTCCAGACCTTTGACGCTGTGAAGTGTGGACAGCGAGATACAGTCACCAGACAATTCCTGCTGTCTCTTCTGTTTCTGCAGCTCTTTGGTATATTCCTCCATATGCGCAAACCACGATTCATAATCTGCAAATGCTTTCGCGCCATCCTGCAGCTCGTCCAAAACATCAATCAAATTGTCTGCACTGATTCTCCGGTATTCAGCATAATCCTGCAAATACGCTTCATAACCAATTCCCATGCGGATATAATTCAACGCCGCAAAGGGACCTAGCCGGCTGATAACCCGCAGATCGGCTTCCATCTGCTCAATGCGCTCTGCCACCCAGTGCTGGTCTTTGTCATAAAAATAATCTGCCCACACTTCAAAAGAGACCGTCTCCTCCTCCAGGCTTTCCCTGGTGATATAGCGGTTGGGACGGTTCATAACCTTTAACATATCCCCCCGGCTGCGGCTTCCCTGCGCAAGGCGTATGTAAGTCAGAATATCCCGGGTAATCCAATGTTCGTAGAGGTTCGGTATATTGTCCCTCGTGCGGAAAGGAATATTGTATGCCATCAGCTGGGACATAAACATCCTTGGCTGCGTATTGGTACGAAAGAGCACGGCACAGTCCTGGTACGCATGACCAGACTTTACCGCCTGTAAAATCTGCGCAATGACCCCTTCCCCCTCCTCTTTTTGCCCATCCCACACATGATAAGACACCTCTCCCTCTTCTCCCTCAGCGCACGCAGAAATCTTTTTCTCAAACCGCTGGCTATTATGGGAAATCAGACGCAAGGAAGAATCCACAATTTCCTTGGGAGACCGGTAATTGACATCAAGAAGGACCTTTTTTGCCTCAGGGTAAGCAGATTCAAAACCCAGCATAATTTCCGGCTTCGCTCCCCGAAAACGGTAAATAGACTGGTCGTCATCCCCCACCGCAAATAAATTGTCTTCCGGCTGGGCAAGCATTTTGATAATCTCAAACTGAACTTTATTGATATCCTGAAACTCATCAATGAGGATATACTGGAATTTCCGCTGCCAGGCCGAGAGAATATCCTTCCGCTGTTCAAACAGTTCATAACAGTATACTAACATGTCATCAAAGTCAATCAGCCTTTGCCTGCGCATCCTGTCATCATACAAATGGTATATCTGTTCAAAAACCTCTTTGGCACAATTCTTAGGGTAATAATGCGCTAAGGCAATCCCTGTATTTTTGACAAGGCTGATTTCCCCTAACAAGTCACCGACAAATTCATTCTCATCTTCATACTCCAGATGCAGCCGCTGGATAATCTCGCGCATAAAACGAAAACGCTGCTCCTCACCGGCAATGTTGCCGCTGTGGAACCCATAGGCATGTTTGAGAATCTGAAAAAAGACTGCATGGAAGGTTCCGAAGGTGACAGGATATTTCTGATTTCCCATCAAGCGGTAAAACCGCTCCTTCATCTCCACCGCTGCCGCCTTGGTAAACGTGATGACAAGAATATGGGAGGGCTCAACGCCCTCATTTAAAATTAAGTTTCTGGTACGCTGTGTGATAACGGTGGTCTTACCGGACCCCGGACCCGCCAATACCAACATGGGTCCGGTAGCATGCCCGATAGCCTCTGCCTGAGATGGATTAAAACTCATAGAGCAGATCCCTTATCCGCTTCCAATTTGGCAATCGCCGCCCGGATTCTTATCAGGGATTCCTCCTTGCCCAGCACTTCCATAATCTCCGTAGCGCCCCCCGGCGTCATCTGCTTGCCGGAAACTGCGGTACGGATGGGCCACATTACATAGCCATTCTTGCAGCCCTTGTCCGCCACATATCTGCAGAGCGTCTCATACAACGCATCATTGGAATAATCTTCCTGCGCCTCTAAGATAGGAAGCAGCTCCCTCAGCACCTCCAGCGACGTCTCCGGCGTAGTCTTCATTTTCTTATGGGCGTACATGGAAACATCATACTCCGGCACAGCCTCAAAGAAATCAACATGGTCCGCTATATCCGGGAAAATCTCTATCCTGGTCTTGACCATGGCGGCAATCTTCTTAAGGTCGAAGTCTTTGGTAAGGCTTTCCCTCAGATACGGCTCTGCCATCTCATAAAATCTGTCAAAATCCATGGCTTTTAAATATTCGCCGTTCATCCACTTCAGCTTCACGATGTCAAAAACTGCCGGAGACTTACTGATTCGGTGGTAATCGAATTCCTCAATCAGTTCGTCCAAGGTGAAAATTTCCCGGTTATCCTCCGGGCTCCAGCCCAAAAGTGCAATATAGTTCACAACGGCATCAGTCAGAAATCCCTGCACAATCAAATCTTCAAAAGAAGCGTGTCCGCTGCGCTTCGATAATTTCTTATGATTCTCGTCAGTAATCAGCGGCAGATGGATGTAAACCGGCGATTCCCAGCCAAAGGCATCATAGAGCCGCTGGTACTTGGGCGCTGAGGACAGATACTCATTGCCCCGCACCACATGGGTGATATTCATCGTGTGGTCATCCACCACGTTGGCAAAGTTGTAGGTGGGATAACCATCGGATTTTATCAATACCATGTCATCCAACTCTGCATTTTCCACGCTGATGTCTCCATACAATTCATCATGGAACGTAGTTGTACCCTCATTGGGGATGTTCTGGCGGATGACAAAAGGCTTGCCCGAAGCCAGGTTCGCCTCCACTTCCTCCTTCGACAGGGAAAGGCAGTGCTTATCATACATCATGATTTCCTTGCCTTCCACAATCTCCGTTTTCAGGGAATCCAGACGCTCCTTATCGCAAAAGCAGTAATACGCCTCGCCGCGCTCTACCAGCTTCCTGGCATATTCCATATAAATCCCGCTCTTCATGCGCTCGCTCTGGATATAGGGACCAAAGCCGCCATCCTTGTCAGGACCTTCATCATGCTTAAGCCCCGCGCTCTCAAGCGTACGGTAAATAATGTCGGTTGCTCCCTCCACGAAACGCTCCTGGTCGGTATCTTCTATCCTCAGCATAAAATCCCCGCCTGCATGTTTGGCAATCAGAAATTCATACAGGGCAGAACGCAGATTTCCCACATGCATCTTTCCAGTTGGGCTTGGCGCATATCTTGTTCGTACTTTGCTCATGACAATTCTCCTTTTCCTGTCTCAGATATCTCTTGCATTTTAACCTGTTGCCTATTATATACCACCCACCTGAAATTTACAAGAAAAAGAATCTTTGGAATTAATCCTATTGGAACAGTTCAGCCCACGCCATTCGCAAAGACGCCTACTTTGAAAACATCACCTTTTCGTTGTCAAACATCTTAGCAAGCACGAAAACCCCGATTCCTGCATAGCAGACATTTGCCGCCACAGTCACGGCAATATTTAACACATCCGCATTCATGGAAAAAATTCCATTCATGCTCTGCACACTGTTATATAAAGGAATTAAGAACCATACCGGTTCGGTCATGCAAAGGCTCGGCACCATGGAAGTCACGCCCAAAAGCATGGAGATAATCATTACCGGCGTCACCCAGCCGGTCGCCTCTTTGACATTTCGGGCAAAAGCTGAAATGATGGATACCAGCGTGATAATGACCAATACCGTTGACAGCACAACCAGGAGGGTCAGTATGTAATCTGACATCTTGTATACGCTGGCATTTACCCCCTCGTCCGTGCCCATCATCTTAGGCAGGGAAAGCATCATTCCCAGAAAGCTGGAAAAGCCGCTTAAAATAGCAATCACGCTCAGGCTGACAATCTTGCCTATCGCCAGATGGCTGCGCTTCATCGGCGTGACAAGGAGCGTTGCAATTGTTCCGCGCTCTTTCTCCCCGGCAATGGATTCCGGCGCTACCGCCATGCAGCCGCTGAACAAAAATACCATCATCAGCATGGGCACCATCATGGAGAATATCTGCGCAGACATATCTTCTTCGGTTGCCATGTCATAAACTTCTTCTCCCGGATTGATGTCAAATTTATTGGCAAGCGCAGATTCATATGCATCGAGAACCTCGGTCACCATTGTATAGGCAGTCTGGGAATCTGTGTCCGTAGAATTATAATATATCTTCACTGCCGGCGCCTGCCCAGACGCCGCCACGTCATACGCTGCCACCTGGGCATCAAAGTCTTCTGGGAATACTGCCAGCAAATCGAAGACTGCTTCCTGCGTCTCCAAATCTTCCAACAATTGCTCAGTCTCATTCTCCGCAACTTCTTTAAACTCCAGGGGAGCGCCGCTCTTTGCCAGCTCCTGCATACTCTGCGGGAGGTTTACCACACAGACTTCTGCCCGAAAATCCTCTGCCGTCTCAAACTGGGAAGCAAGCCCGCTGCCCATAAAAGAATATAAAAGGTAAATCATCAGGCCTGGCATAAGCACGGTAGTCAATACCATTCTCCGGTCGGTAAAGAACCGGGTAAATTCTTTCTTCATGATTGTCATAATGCTATTTTTCATTTAAGCCACCTGCTCTTTCTGCAAAAATATCGAAGAACTTCTCTTCCAGCGGTTTGTCTGCGGTAAGATTCTCCAGGGTATCGCAGACTGCCATCTTGCCGTCGATGACAATACCTACCCTGTCACAGATTTTCTCAATCAGGCTGAAAATATGTGTAGATACCACAATCGTCTTGCCCTGCTCTTTCAGTTCCAGCAGGAAGTCCGTCACAACCTTCGCTGTCAGCACATCCAGGCCATTGGTCGGCTCGTCAAAAATTATGATGTCCGGGTCATGTACAATGGAAATCACCAGAGATATCTTCTGTTTCATTCCAGTAGAGAGGTCCCCAACTTTCACCTCGGCAAACTTCGTAATGCCGAACTTCTCAAACAGGCTCTGCTTCCTGGCTGCTGCCTGCGCCTTATCCACACCATGCAGTTCTGAAAAGAAGGTAAACAGGTAGTTCGGCGTAAAAAATTCTTCCAGTTTCAGTTCGCTGGTGAGAAATCCAATCTTCTTGCGCACTTCCTCTGGATTCTTCACCACGCTGGCCCCATCTACCAACACATCGCCTTTGTCCGGCTTCACCAGCGCAGACATCATGCGCAGTGTCGTAGTCTTGCCCGCACCGTTCGGTCCCAGCAGCCCAAACACTTCACCCTCGTAGGCAGTAAAGCTTAAATCATCGACTGCCACCTTGATACGTTCCTTCGTCTTCTCAATCTTCTGCTGCTTGGCAGAAATCTTAAAGGTCTTCCGCAAATTCTGCACTTTCAACAATTCTTTCATATATTGTCCTCTCTTTGTACTGTACTATTTACATAATACAATAATATAATTTTCATTACTTGTCAAGGATTGTTTTTTTATTTCCCCATTTTTCCACAACAGCCAGTATATAGTACCAAAAGGTCTTGCTGCCTCTGGCAGCAAAGACATCTTGCACAAAAAGCGTTTGGAAAGCTAGCTTTTCACAGCGCTTTTATGTGCAAAGTGTTTACATCACAATGTGATGTAAACCTTTTGGTACCTAGAAAAAATACAACAAACAAATTTTTACCAATCTGCCTACCGCCTGAGCTTCCTCATTTTCAGCGTAAATTTCAGCGACATCAGGAAAAATCCCACCGCAATAAACCATGCAAATAATACCGCTGCAAAAAGGACAAAGCCCATACTGTCAAAATAACCAAACTTATCCCAAAAATCCAGCAAACTCCTGACATTCGACAACGCCAATGAAAGCTCCATCATCCCGAAAAAGAGAAACATCCAACGTATCCTTTTATACAGTGCAATATGGGATTCCGCATCCGTATACAGCGTGAACTCGCCTTTCGTAGCCTCCCTGCGGAATATGAGCCACCACGCCCAGCGGCAGACATACTCGGCGCCAGTCTCCTCCACAAATTCTATGTATTCCTGGTAATCATTTCTCCAGATAGGCGTACGCCCAGCCTCCCCTCGCATATCCACACGGTAAATGTATTTGCCAGGCTCACAGGGCATGAACGTATACAGTCCGGCAATGAACCCTGTCATCGCCCATCCCCGCTGGCTCATCTTATTCAGCCATACTTCCTCTTTTTCTTTGTCAAAATACAACCTGAACCTTTTCATCTATTGCCGCTCTCCTTTCTGCCGATTCCAGCGTCCTTTCCTCGCATCTGCCCCCTTCTTCCTCCAATTCGGCAGACAGCTGCTGCTGTTGCATCCGCCTGCCATTTTCCAGAAGTTCCTGCAGACGCCCCATCTCCCTCTGCAAGGCAAGGCTTCCTTCGTCCGTAATGATGTACTGCTTTTTCTTCCTGGAATGCTTATCCTCACTGTATAGCCGAATCCAGCCTTTCTCCAACAATGTATTGAGGGCTCCGTACAACGTCCCTGCCCCCAGTTCCAGCCTGCCTTCCGTGAGTTCTATGGTGTTCTGGATAATGCCATACCCATGATTCGGCGTTCCCAAAGATAAGAGAATATAATAGACTGATTCTGTCATCGCCGTTTGCTTCTCTGCCAAAAAATCACCTCCTTACACATATACCTCATAAACCCTCACCAAACGATATATCGCACAAAAATATATCGCCGTCTGATATATAATATATCAGGCAACGATATATCTGTCAAGAATATATAAGAATCTTTCTGTAAGATGAAACAAGCTGCCGGCATACGCCGACAGCCCTGTCTCAAAAAATGTCTATATAAAAATTTACTCCTATTCCCGATGCATGGAAAAGCTGTCCATATCATACTCTTCAAGATTCTCATGGATTTCGCGGTTATCTGCCTGCTGAATCAGCTCATCCCTGTCTTTCTTAAACTTCATCTGGTCTTTGAATGCGCTTGGCCCGCCAACACAGCCGCCATCGCAAATCATGCCTTCCACAAAATCTTCAGGAAGTTTCGCTGCCCGAAGGAGGAGAAGCGCTTTCTTGCACTCTGCCGCGCCATTTGCACGGTATACCTTGGCATCGATATCCTCACCAGTCTCTTTCAGGCTCTGCAGCACAGCCTCGGTAACTCCGCCGGAATTAGCAAAACGCTTGCCGTAGGTGGATGAAATCTGGTCATCATTGCCGCATGGCTGCAAAGCAATGCCCTTGGCACGCATGATGGCACGAAGTTCGCTGTATGTCAATACATAATCTGCATTTCCCGGAATCTTCTGATCTACGACTTCTGATTTCTTCGCAAGGCAAGGCCCGATAAATACGGTTATGGCATCCGGCTCTTTCGCCTTAATCAGACGGGATACCGCGCACATCGGCGATACCGTAGTGGATACACATTCTGCCAGCTGCGGATAATGCAGACGCACCATATTAACAAATGCCGGACAGCAGGAAGTCACTTTCTTCTTGCCTTCCTTATATGCCTCTGCCCACTCTTCTGCCTCGTATGCCGCTGTCATGTCGCCGCCAAGGCCTACATCATAAAAATCATCAAAGCCTAACTCTTTCATGGCATTTTTCCAGCTTGCCATTGTAATGTCCCTGCCAAACTGCCCTTCCGTTGCCGGCGCTGCCATAGCGTAAACCTTCTTGCCGGACTTCAGCGCCTCTATCACATCCACTATGTACGTCTTAGAACCAATCGCCCCAAACGGACAGCTGTGGATACATTTGCCGCAGCGGATACATTTTTCCTTATCGATGACAGAAATTCCGTTCTCATCGTATGTAATGGCATCCACCGGACAGCTGAATTTACATGGTCTCTTCAAATGCGCGATTGCATTATACGGACAGGCATCCGCACATTTTCCACATTCCTTACACTTGGAAGCATCAATATGGGAACGGTGGCGCCCCATGCGGATTGCTCCAAACTTGCAGGCATTGATACAGGCCTTGCCAATACAGTTCTGGCAGTTCTCGGTAACCGTGTAACTGGAAATCGGACAGTCCTCACAGGCGGAACTGATTACCTGGATAACATTCCCATCATCCTCAGAACCTGGCGCTTTGCCCTCGGCAAGGCGCACCCTCTGGCGGATAATTTCTCTCTCTTTGTAAATACAGCAGCGAAATTGAGGGGTAGGTCCCGGAATCAATTCCATCGCGATATGATCCCTTCCGGATTCCAACTGCCCCTCAAATGCCAGTTTTGCCACTTCAAAAAGTACATCATGTTTGATTCTAATCACATTTTCATCTGCATACATCGTATCTACCTCGCTCTTTTTTGTTTGTTAACATTTTAACATCGTACTACCTGTCTGGCAAGAGAAAAATCGCATCCTGCCAAATCTTTCTTCACTATTCTGCTTTAATGCGTCCTGCGGTTAATAAATTCCGTCTTATACTTTGAATAGACGATTTTCTGGCTGCGGTACAGCCCATAATAACCGGACAGCATATAGCTTAAAGCGATGGACAGCAGGAAATACGGCATTCCCTCAAAGCCAAACATTTCAAAACAAATCAGCAGGGAAGTTATCGGGCAGTTGGTAACGCCGCAGAACACTGCCCCCATGCCCGCTGCCGTGCAAAGCGGCGGCGCAAAACCTATCACGTTTCCGAACAGGCAGCCGAACGTGCCCCCGACCACAAAAGAGGGGACAATCTCGCCGCCCTTAAAGCCACAGCCCAATGTTACCGCCGTAAACAGCATTTTCAGCAGAAATGCCCATGGAACATATTCATTTTCAAAACACCGTTCTAGGACAGGCATCCCGGCGCCATTATAATCCTGGCATTTCACAAGCAGCGTCATGATGACGATAAACGTGCCCCCGGTAAATATCCGCAGATATGGATCCGGGAGGTATTTCTTATATATTTTTTCCCCATGATGCAGCATGATGCAGAACACAATGCTGACACCCGCACAGAACATGGCAAGGATGGCAATGCGGATCCCCGTTGCCCAGGTAAATTCCGGCAAATCCGTGAGGATGAACTGCTCGGGCATCACCCCCAAATATTCAGCAATCTCCTTTGCCACCAAAGCAGAAACGACACAGGGAACCAACGCCGCATAATGCATGATGCCCACGCTGACTACCTCCATGGAGAAAATTGCCGCCGCCATGGGCGTCCCAAACAGTGCGGAAAACGCCGCGCTCATGCCGCACATAATCATGATATGCTGGTCCTTGTCATCAAACCGAAACAGCCGCCCCAGAGAGTTGCCGATACTCCCGCCAAGCTGCAATGCCGCGCCCTCACGGCCGGCAGACCCGCCAAACAGATGGGTCATGACCGTGGAGACGAAAATCAGCGGCGCCATTTTCAGCGGGATGCTCTCCCCTGAATGGATGGCGGCAAGAACGAGGTTCGTACCAGTGTCCTTTTCATCATGCAGCAGATGGTAAGCGCCCACTATCAAAAGCCCGGCAAGCGGCAGCAGCAAAATCAGCGCCGGATTCGCCGTACGCGTATCGTTTGCCCAGGTCATGCAGTAATGGAACAAGAGCCCGGCGCTGCCAATGACGATGCCGGACAGCAGCGAAAATGCCAGCCACTTTAAGAAAACAAACATGCTGCCCCCAAGATGGCGGACATAATAGAGAAAGGCCTCTTTCAAATCAAATTCATCTCTCATATGTAAACTCCCATATCTCTTTTGCAGTTACCCACCATATTATCACCCAAAAAGGAAATTGGCAAGGGGCTTGTAATTTTGGGCAGCAGCGTTATAATAACAGAAAATATACAAAAATAAGCGGAGGAACGCAAATGAGGCTATTACTGGCAGAAGATGAAAAAGACCTCTCACGCGCCCTCACCGCCATCCTGGAGCGCAGCAATTACTCTGTGGATGCGGTCTATGACGGCGAAGAGGCATTGGCATATTTAAACAGCAATAATTACGATGGGGCAATCCTCGATATCATGATGCCCAAATTAGACGGACTTTCTGTGCTCCGGGAACTGCGCAGACAGAAAAATCCCATTCCCATACTGTTCCTGACAGCCAAATCAGAAATTGACGACAAAGTGGAAGGTCTGGATGCCGGAGCAAATGATTATCTCACCAAACCGTTTGCCACCAAAGAATTGTTGGCAAGGATACGTGCCATGACCCGGGAAAATACAGAAGCCATCAATTCCCGCCTGCATATGGGAAACCTTACCCTGGACCTTGCTTCTTATACGCTCACCTCCCCCAGCGGCAGTTTCCGCCTTGCCAACAAGGAATTTCAGATACTGGAAATGATGATGGGCAATCCCGGGCAGCTGATTCCCAGCGAACGGCTGTTAGAGCGCATCTGGGGCTATGACAGCGAAGTGGAAATCAATGTTGTCTGGGTCTATATTTCCTATCTCCGTAAAAAACTGACCGCGCTTAATGCCACCGTACAGATTAAGGCGGCAAGAAATGCCGGCTATTTCCTGGAGGAACTGACATGATTGGAAAACTGCAGAAGAAATTTATCCTGATATCCATGCTTTCCATGCTGCTGGTGCTGACCATCATCATCGGAAGCATCAACATCATAAATTACTGCCGCCTGGTGCAGGAAGCAGAACATATTTTACATATCCTCGCTGAAAACAACGGTGAATTCCCCAAGAACCATGCCTTTCCTGAAGAAATGGAACTGAAAGCACAACCCCCTCCTAACGCAGAAGCAACGGAAGAAAAACAGCAGGATGCTCCGCCCATCCCCCGGGAACCGAAACCACATTCTATGGATTTGTCCCCGGAAATGCCCTATGAGACGCGCTACTTTTCCGTACTGCTGACAGAAAATGGCACGGCAGCTTCCACAAACATCAAAAAGATTGCCGCCATAGACAGCGAGACGGCCTGTAAATATGCCGTCCAGGTCTGGAATATGCACAAAACCTCCGGTTTCTTGTCCTCTTACCGCTATCTGAGAACAGACAGCTCCGAGGGTACTATGATTATCTTTGTGGATTGCGGCAGGAATCTCTCTACCTTTTTCGCTTTCCTTTTAAACAGCATTACCGTATCGCTGCTGGGGCTTTTTTCGGTATTCCTGCTCGTGCTCTTCTTCTCCAGGCTGGTGATGAAACCAGTCTCAGAAAGCTACGAGAAACAACGGCAGTTCATCACCGATGCCGGCCATGAGATTAAGACTCCCCTCACCATCATCGATGCCAACCGGGAAATCCTGGAGATGGAATATGGGGAAAATGAATGGAGCCAGAGCATCGGCAGGCAGATTTCACGGCTTACGGAGCTGACGAACAGTTTAATCTACCTCTCAAGGATGGAGGAAGCCGAAAAACATCTGCAGCATACCGATTTCTGCATCTCCGATTTGTCTGTGGAGACGGCAGATTCTTTCCAGGTACTTGCAGACGCCCAGGGAAAACATTTTTCGGCAAAGATTACCCCTTCCCTGTCTTATCATGGCGATGAACTTTCCATCTGCCGGCTTTTTTCCATCCTCTTGGATAACGCCATAAAATATTCCCCGCCGCAGGGTTCCATAGAAGCCACCCTGGACAAGCGGGGAAAAAATATACGGTTCATGGTTTATAATACTGCCGAAGAGATTCCACCAGAAAGCCTTCCCCACCTTTTCGACCGCTTTTACCGCACTGACAGCTCCCGGAATTCTGAGACCGGGGGATATGGCATTGGACTGTCCATTGCACGTGCCGTAACTGCTGCCCATAAAGGGAAGATTACTGCTGAGAGCCCGGATGGGCATTCCCTCCTGATAACTGTGATTCTATAGGCAGCCGCGCCCTCCTTTACAGACGGATATCTATGGATATATGCTCCGTGGGCTGGGAAGCTTCAATTTCTGCCACATCCATGGCTGGCTTCTCGGCAGCCTGCACAGCTGCTCCATCCATGACTGGCTTCCCGGCGGTCTGCACAGCAGGTTCTGCAACACTCTTTTCTGAATCTTCGGCTGCTTTTCCTGCACGTTTTTCATCTCTATCATTGGATTTCTCTGCTTTACCTCCTACGTCCGCCGGTTCTTCCTTGTTATCCTTATCTGAATTGCCGCCCTGATCTGCTTTGGCTGCCTCTTCCATTGCCTGGTTTGCCGCAGTAAGCGTGGTCATCTGGCTGGTAATTGCTTTCTGCTCATTTTGCTCTATGTCAGCCAGTTCTTCCTCCTTCTTCTCTACATTTCCTCCTCTGGCCTTATCCATCTTAATCTCGCTTTTGAGAATGCTCGCTTTGCCTTCCAGCTGCGTGGCAACGCTGCCCTGTACCTGCGCCTGCTTCATGGAAACGTCTGCAGAAATCATTGCCTGCATACTTGCCTGTGACATGCCGCTTCCGTTTCCGCCCTTTGCAGCACCGGCTTTTTTGCCTCCAATCATATCCTCCATGGAACTGCCCTTAGGCTGCCTTTGTTTCCTCATCTCAATCTGATGCTGCCGCAATTGCTGATTGAGGCTCGTAATTTCCTGCTGGATTTCCTGCCTTTTCTTCATCTTGTCCTCTAAGGGCATCTCCTCATTTGAAGAAAGGTCTGACAGCTTTTTCTGCGCATTCTCCATCTGTTTGTAAATGCTTTCACTGACAGAATCATTTGGCATATTCCTGCCCATACCTGTCTGCATACGGTTGCCCATATCTGCTACGCTACTGATTGTCATCATAAGTTTGGTCTCCTTTCCGCTTCCTTACATCCGTGTGCTTTTTGTCGAATGAGCGCATGATTCCACTCATTCTCCTTTATTTTTCGGAGCATTTCCTGCCCTATTGCACAAATTTGGTGTAAAACGCCCCTTTTCTGTTGTAAAGCAGAAAGGGGCGTTTATTTCAGACATAAGACCAACACCGTCAGCCGCATTGCTCGCGGGAATAAACTATTTTATTTTTCCAGAATAGCCGGATTTCCGCAGCTTTGAGGTATAAGACTTCTTCTGTTTAGCAGGAACACGGATAATTGCTTTTTTGCTGATTCCTTTGAATGCATTCTTACCGACCTTCTTAAGGGATTTTCCCTTTATCTGTACGGAGTTCAAAGACTTGCAATTCTGGAATGCACCTTGCCCGACAGAAGTTATATTGCTGCCAAGCGTCACGCTTTTTATATTTTTCTTCTTGGCAAACGCGTTCTTGGCAACTCCTGTTACCTTGAACGTGTAACTGTTAATCTTGACCGTGGACGGAATCTTCACGCTCGATACTCCCTTGCCGGCAAATCCACTGCAGTCAACCGTCTTTTTCTTTGCCGAAGATGAAGTCACTCTGTATTCCAATTTACCGATGGAGACAACCTCATTCTTCTCTGGCAAGGGAGCTTTTATCACATCCACCCTGCAGGTTGCCTTGACGGTCTTCCTGTCTGCCGCTGTCGCCGTTATGACAGCGGAACTTCCCCTCTTCGCCTTTTTTGATACGGTTACTGTGCCATTTTTCACTTTCACTATCTCTGGCTGGCTGGAAGACCAGATAAGTTCCTGATTGTCCGCATCATATGGATAGATATCCAGATATATATCATATGTCTGTCCAGGATAAAGCGCCACTGCTTCCTCCATTTCAATATTTGATACATAGGAAGCAAACGTTACGTCTACCTTAACCTTATCCTTCGTTGCATCGACCGGCGAACGGTACAGATATTTGCCATCCGGGCGCTTTACGCCCTTCTTCCCATCCACCGTAAATTGTTTGACGAAGCATTCATATGCCGGCTCCGCCATAATGTGGAACACATCCCCCGGTATATAATGGTAAATACCAGAAAGCGTGCCTTTCTCTTCCTCCTCCACGCTCAAATTCGGGGCGATGACTTCCACGCATGCGCTCTTTACCGGCATGGCAAAAATATCGCTCCCTTCTTTTCCCTGAGCCAGCAGATACAGTTTATCCCGCATGACAGCCGCCTGCATAAGGGCATTTTTCTCTACAGCTGTGTTAGATACTGCATAATTCGCCGCGGTGTATTTATCGGACGATATCTGGTAGAAGAACGTATCCCCATGGCCGGGAACCGCAAGCCCTGCATAGACAACCCCGCCGCCTACAGCGCCTGCCCAGCCGCCATAATAAGAAATTTTCTTCTCTTCCATCTGCGGATTCTGGTAACAATAGGTATCGTTGGCTTTGATTCCTGACAATTCTGTTTTTGAAACACTCCAGGATTTGCCATTGTAAACCATGGTATGCGGAAACGTATCCTGCTGGTTCTTCCCCAATGCCACTACCAGCTTATCCCCGGTAGCAACTGCCTGGGCAAACGCCCTGCCTTCTGGAAGCGCTGTGCCATTCTGCCATTTCATTGTCAGGGGGTCCATCCGCATAACAAGGCTCTGCAGATTGCCTGTCGTATTGTCCAGACCGCCAAGAAGATATAATTCCCCCTGATAAGGCGCGATGGAAATTCCCTCTGCAGTTTTAAACCCTGCCGGAAGTTTGGATGCCAGCGTCCATCCCTCTTCCATGCTGAAACAAGCTAAAATCCGTTCTTCGGTATACTTCATATCCAGCTTAAGCACGGTCCACAGCCTGTTGTCAAGATAAATTATCTCCGACAGGTTAGAAATCGTATAATCCTCCAGCATATTCTCATCTACGCCAAACATCGCAGTTGTGTACGCATACATGCCGTCAGTCCACAGAATGTCTCCCGTTTCATCTTCCATATCCGGTACACACATGGAAACAGTTCCTTCCTTATCTACAAAATAAATCCGTTCTCCATCCGAGACAGCATAAGCATCTCCTGGCATTCCGTATGTCCTGCCTACCTTGCCAAATCCTGCACCCGCTGCAAAAAAATGCTGCTCGCTGATGACCTTCTCACCCACCGTGACTGCAATGTCCAGAAACTGGTTTAAATATCCTGCTGAATTGAGGGTAATCACATTCTCCGTATGTTCCAGGGGCGTAACTTCTTTGTTATTTACAGTTACCTTTGCCCCGGACAGATTCTTCCCTTCTATGCGGATATTACGGCTCTTATCAAGCGAAATGCCCCGAATATAAACCGTGGGCAGTTCCACTTTGGAAAGGTCCAATACACCGGCAGTCGCCACCTTGTCATTCAAAGCGCTGCTCTTCCTTGTACAGCCTAAAACATGTTCTCTGACGTCCCTGGCATTTTCCTGTGGGAACGCAGCGCTCACAGCGGCCGCCGCTCCGGTTACATAGGGCGTTGCCATGGAAGTTCCATTATAATAATCATATTTTCCAAACTTCTCCGAAGCAATATTCTCTTTGCTGATTCCTAAATTATCTAAATAAATTTGATAATCACCATCTACGGCTACAACGAGCGTTACCGCAAGGGCGCGCTTTTCTGCCTTCTTTCGCTCTGGAAGCACAGCGCCGCTCATATGGTTCCAATAATTGCCCTTATCCACATTGGCGCCATTGATACATTCCATTATCAATTCCATTTCGGTCCTAGATTCCAGCACTCCATCACTAATCAGCTTTAGGTCATTTGCAAGCACCATGGATGCTCCCGCCTCTTCCCCCACAGCTTCCGGCCCAACGGCCTTTACCATAAGGCTGTCATACGTCTCTGTATTGGACACGCCTGCAGTATATGGGAAATAGAGGGTATACATTTCCCCTTCTTTGGCGCCGCTTACCGTCCATTTTAAAGATTTCTCCAAATCTCCCTGTACACCAAAATACGCTTCGTCTGACAAACCCAGGGATACTTTGCCATCTCCGTTGTCCTCCGCATATCCATAGGCAATCTCTCCGTCATCTGCAGTGACAGACTGCACCAGCCTGCCATCTGAAAAATCTTCGTATATACTACATAGCTCCTGTGGATTCTCATAAATTCCCGGATTAAAACAATCGTATGACACGCTGGAGAGGATGTCTGTCCCCGGAGCTGCCAAATCCACGCTTTCTTTACCATAATTAGAAAATGCTGCCAAATCATCATTCTCATTTGAGGCTGCCACTGAAAGGATATACTCACTGTCTATGCCGGACGGAAACTGCACAATGGTATCGCAGTCAAAACTTTCATTACCGGCTGCACAGACAGAAACTGCACCTTTTTCCCCTACAAGCTCAGTCAATGTCTTAAAAATTTCAGATTCCTCTTCGCTCTGACCGCCCCAGGAATTATTGATTGCCACGACATTGACGCCCAGCTGCTGCGCTTTATAGATATAGTTATACGCGGCAACCGTCTCCATCCCATAGCTGGAACCGGTTTCATCGAGGATTTTCAGCGCCATAATCTTTATCTTAGGATTCTTGGTAATTCCGCGGATTCCTGCGCTGTTGCATTCTGCAGCCATAATTCCGGCGCAATGGCTGCCATGTCCATTATCGTCCATCGGGTCTGTATCCTGATTGATAAAATCATACCCATGGATTCCCCGCAGCTGATTGGTCTGTATGGGATTCGTCCACACCACATTTTTCAAGTCTTCATGGGTATAATCCATTCCCGTGTCCACAAGGGCAATCACACACTCCTCATCACCCGTGGCTGCATCCAATACCTGCTGCTGCGGTTTGACGTCCAGCCCCTTGGTCCCCTTATTCTGCCCCTGATTATCTATCGCCCATTGGAATTTGGCATAGGGGTCCTGCCCCTGTTCAAGAATATGTATTCGGTAATTGGGCTCGGCAGCCAGAATATCTTTCCTTGCACCAAGCCTGTCAATCAGCTCCTCGGTAGAATAAGTATCAGATTTCACCAGTGACACCTTCAGCGTCTGTAAGGCATTTGCCTGCAAACCTCCTCTTGTCTGCGCCGTTGCCTTTGCCGCAGCATTACTGGATTGGTCCGCTGCCTGGACCTCTGCACTGCCGAAGTCATACGTCTCCTCTATCTTCATATCTTCCCCAAGACCTCGGGCAGACAGTGCTGCGCGCGGAGAAACTGCACTCTCCCGGTAAAGGATGATTGCCTCTCCCTCGGCGTACTCCCCTTTGAGCTCCCCTTTATCCGCGTAAGGCTCCTGTCCTGGCTGCCCTCCCTTGTCCATTGCTGCAGACCAGTTTACCGCCGCCTCCGCAGGAACGGAACATACCATGCATATGATAAGCATCAACGATACACAAACTTTTATACATCTCATTTTAATACATCTCATTTTTGTCTCCTAACTTGTATCATTTCCGGTGGCTAAGTTACTGTTTCTGGTAAAATTTTATCATATAGTCTGGAAATTCACAATATGTTCATAAAAAGATGATGGTATTTGATGTACAAGTTTGGATGAAATGCCAAAAGCACCTGTCACATTTTGTGACAGGTGACTATTGCATATAGATTGCACTCGGAAAACATGTTTTCCGGATGCAATCTTATGCAATGTGACTCTGCTGCAATAGCAGCAGGTCCTTTTGGCATACAAAATTCGGCTGCGAATGAATAGTAACATAATATGCACAACTAATACCTCGCTGGCGCAGCTGCTTAGCTAAGTAGATGATTGCCCACAGGAATTAACACCCTTTACACATAATCTTCCAGCCTCCTGGGTCCCTCCAGCAGTTCCCTGCCAATGTAAAGCATGTTATCATCCCGCACATTCACGCTCCATTTTACCAGGGAGATTTCACCGCATTCCACCTCCAAGGCAGTGATGCAGCGGGGATGTACGCAGCTTCCGTCATTAAAATAATGTCCCTCTCCCGGCCGCGGGAAGGATGGGCGGTGGGTATGCCCGGCGACTAAAATCTTCCGGTGCTCATCTGCCCACGCTGACAGCTTCCGTTCTGTCTTTTCTTTCCTCTGATAGTTTTTCGCCGCGCTGGTAGGGTCATTGCAGCCCGCCAGTTCCAGCGGACGCCAGAGATAACGCACAAGGAGCCGCGTGACTTTCCATAGAATATCGTTCCACAAGTCGCCCTGATGCCCATGCACCAAAAATAATTCAACCCCGCTGCAGGATTCCTGCAGCCGGATTGCCTCATGCACCTTCATGTCCGGGAACAGCTGCTTCATCTGTTTCTCGGTCTCGCAGTAATACTCATGGCAGTGGGCTTTAAAATATTTGTCACAGGCTTTCTTGCGGTCATGGTTTCCATAGAGCATATACAGACGCCCTCTTCTGTAAAATTGGCTCATAATCCAAAACTGGTTATCATGGGTACGCACAATTTCCTGCAGATTTCGGTTTTCCCACAATTCATCCCCATCCCCCAATTCAATATACGTGAAATTCCTTCGGTTATAATACTGCAGGGCTGCAAAGAACAAGTTCTGGTTCGGCTGGAAATTATCGCCCCAATTGCCGATGCCGCGGTGGCAGTCGCTCATCAGCACAATCCGGCTCCCCCGGTTTATGGGGACACAGAGGGCATTCTCATAGGCCCTGTTTAATCTTTTTTCGGTGAGAGTCATGTCTCTTTTTCCCCCAGGCAATTCTTCCTGTTTTCATAATTATGCCGAAAATCCTTGGGTATGCCTGCATGAGATAGTCCAGTTTGTCAACGGTTCTTGTGAAATCTTTCGTGACGCGCTGATATATTTTGCAATTATGGCGGTTCTGCCACTGAATCCACCTGCCAAAAATCCTGCCGTATTTCGATGGCTGTTTCGTCTTCGGCTGATAAAGGCGAAAGCTGACCCGCTTGTACCACACACGGAAATCTTCTGGCTGGTAGCCCGCATAATAACAGCCTTCCAAGAACGCCTCCATCATGGCAAAGTCAGGAAACGTCAGGGACACTTCCAACATCAGTTCGCCGGGCCAGGAGAATTCCCCAAGCGAAAAACCGGTCAGCCACCAATGCCGCCGGTCACGGTGGAAGATACGCTTGCCATTCTTGAATAAAACCATAGAGATGGGAAGTTCATCTTCCTCGGAGACACACTGGTAAAATATATCCTCCGGGTCTTTCTCATCTTCCCGCTCTTTCTCCACGTAAACCCCCACCTCCGCGCCGGTGGTGATGCCATACTGCCCTTTCCATAATTCAATCATCCATCTTCTGCCATCGTATTCAAAATAAATAGGCTCGCTGTGAATCACCATATTCATAACCGGAGCCATCTCATCATATAGTTTGCCATAGCCAAACTGCCGCTGCCAGGCATCTTTCAGGGAATAGACGATATCCCTGCGCAAATCATAGGAAAAACCAAACGGCTCTAACGCCCGGTTGATATCGCAGAGTTTCTCTTCATCGCTGCGCCGCCTGACACGGCATTTTGCACGTCTATGATGCTGCACCCTGAGACAGCACAAAAGGATTACCAGCAGAAGTACTGCCAGAACCACTCCTAAAACAACCCAATTAATATGCAAAACTCTCCATCTCCTCTCTGAAATCATATAGATACGCTGTCCGCACTTCTCGTCATGAAGTTATAAACAGCTACTATAATATATTCAAAAAGGTCTGGAGAGTTCTAAAGCCGGCAAGCGGCAAACTATCTGCTGTCATCTATGGACAAACCGTTTATCCATGAAACAGTTCGTTGGCATAGCGCACGGATCCCATGGCATCCTTGGAATAGAAATCCGCGCCAATCATATCGGCATATGTCTGGGTCAGCACCGCGCCTCCCACCATCACCTTGCACATCGGCAATTCCTGTTTCAATAATTTGATGGTCTCTTCCATGTTTGCCACAGTTGTCGTCATCAGTGCGCTTAAGCCCACCAGCTTCACCTGATGTGCGCGGGCAGTTTCCACCACCTTCTCCGGCGAGACGTCTTTCCCCAAATCAATCACATCAAATCCGTAATTTTCCAGCAAGACTTTGACAATATTCTTCCCAATGTCATGGATATCTCCCTTGACCGTGGCAATCACAATGGTTCCCTTGGAGGATGAGGCAGTCCCCTGTGACTGCAGATGTTCCTTGATGGCATCGAAACCGGCTTTCGCCGCATCTGCGCTCATCAGAAGCTGCGGCAGGAAGACCGTCTTTTTCTCAAACCCCTGCCCTACCTTATCCAGTGCCGGAATCAAATCCCCATCAATCACCTCCAGCGGCTTTTTGTCTGCAAGCTCTCTTTTAGCCGCCTGGTAAGCGCTCTCTGCAAGCCCCCGCACTACGGCATCGAACAGGCTGATTTCCGCTGCCTTTGCTGCCGCTACCTTGGGCTGCCCATCCTGCCCGGAATAGCGCGCAATGTAATCTGCACATTGGCTGTCGCTGCCGTTTAACGCACAGTAGGAGTCATATGCCGCCATCATCGCCTCACTGTTAGGGTTGATAATGCCGGCGCTGAGCCCTTGGGACAGCGCAATCGTAAAAAATGCCGTGTTGACGCGCTCACGCTGCGGCAGTCCGAAGGAAATATTGGACACGCCCAAAGTCGTGTGCACGCCCAGCACATGGCGCACATAATGCAGCGCCTCTAAGGTAATGCCGGCATTTTCCTGTCCGGTACTGATTGTCATAGTCAGGGTATCTATGAGCAAGTCTTTCTTGCCAATCCCATATTTGGCAGCTTCGGCGATTATCTTCTCAGCAATTTCAATCCGCCCTTTTGCCGTGTCCGGTATCCCATTTTCATCCAAAGTCAGGCAGACAATCATGCCGCCGTATTTCGCTGCCAGCGGAAATACCGCATCCATGGATTCCTGCTTGCCATTGACAGAATTCAACAAGGGCTTGCCATTGTACAGGCGCATCGCCGTCTCCATAGCTACCGGGTCGGAAGTGTCAATCTGCAGCGGCAAATCGGTAATCCCCTGCAGCCCGGTCACGACATCGCGCATCATCTGTACTTCGTCAATCTCTGGAAGCCCCACATTCACGTCCAGGATATGCGCTCCCCTGTCCTGCTGCGCCAGCGCTTCCTTATAGATATATTCCAGGTCATTCTCCCGAAGCGCCTGTTTAAACCGCGATTTCCCAGTCGGATTGATGCGCTCGCCGATAATCTTCGGTCGCTCGTCCAATACCACGGCATGGGTATAGGAGGAGACAACGGAACGCTGCTTGTCCGTCAGCGCCATCGCCGGAATATCACGGCATTCCTCGACCAATGCCTGGATATGTGCCGGCGTCGTGCCGCAGCAGCCGCCCATGACAGAGACGCCCTCTAAAGCTATCTCTTTCATGATGCCTGAGAATTCCTCCGCTCCCACATGGAAAGACGTCTTGCCGTCCACCACCACCGGCAGTCCGGCATTAGGGTTTAAGACAATCGGCAAAGAGCATACTTCACGCAGCCTGGGCAGGAACTTGCGCATGATGTCGGGTCCAAACCCACAGTTCAGCCCCAATGCATCTACCTTAAGCCCCTCCAGCATGGCAACTGCCGCTTCCATATCCGCGCCGGTCAGCAGTTTGCCGTCCTCGTCAAACACCATCGTCACCACAATCGGCAGGTTTGTATGTTCTTTGGCCGCCAGAACTGCCGCCTTAATCTCATAAGTATCGTTCATCGTCTCAATCAGGCAGAGGTCCGCCCCCGCCTGCTCACCAGCTATGCACATAGGCTTAAACGCTTCGTAAGCTTCCTCAAAAGGCAAATCTCCCAGCGGTTCCAGCAATTTCCCCAGGGAACCGATATCCAATGCTGCATACGCCTTTCTCCCGGATTCCGTTATCGCACGTTTGGCAATCTCAATGCCCTTTTGGGTCAATGCTTCACAAGTATACCCCGTCCCTTTCATTTTGAAGGGATTTACGCCAAAGGTATTTGCTTTCACAATATCACATCCCGCATTGAGATACTGCCTGTGGATATCGCAAATCACATCTTCTTTCGTCACATTCCAGATTTCAGGCAGCTCCCCGGACTGTAAGCCCCGCTCCTGGAGCATGGTTCCCATCGCCCCATCAAAAAATAACAGTTTCTTTCCCAACTCTTCTCTAAAACTCATCTTTTTCTCCTTCCGCCGCTGCGTTGTCAATGCGGAATTCACAGTCTGTCTTAGCGCAAAGGCTGCATGTTTCCATCTGACAAGATTCCCGCTCTTTCGTGGTGAGACCGATAATTGCCGTCACCGATTTCGAGGGCATCATCAGATTTCCCTCCGTAAGCGTAACGCCAATCCGCTTCTGGCATTCGAGAATCTGAAAAATCTCTTTCTGCCATTCCAAGGCAAAGTCGCCGTACCCCGGGCTGAATCTTGGACGCAGATACAGGCCGCGCTTTCCGGCATCTTCGCGGATTTTCCCTTCCACCTCATCCACATAACTTTCAATACAGGCTGCCCCTGCTGCCTGTACGACTGCGGCTTTTGCCATATTGGAAACGGAATACTTCTTAATCATGAAATCCGCTGCCCGCCCAATCGTTGCCGCCAACAGCACCGCCCGCTCGCAGCCTTTCAGATTTCTGGCAAGATTTTGGCTGTGAATCTCAAGCCCTCCCAATTTCACCTTATCTGGCGTTACCTGGCATTCGTATTCCTGATATATGCTCTTGGGCATACTGCTGCGTTCAAGTTCCTCTGCCGTCTCCTCAATCAGCTGCAAAATCTGCGGTTCTATTTCCTGCCCGCGGTATCCCAGATACCGCAAGGTTTCTTTCCTGTCAGCTCTCATAATACCATCTTTCCACCCGGCGTACCTGTCTGCCTGGTAAATTTCTGAAAATTTTTCTTCCCATATGTTATTCTGCATGATAGATTTCAGATAGGTTTCTGAAAATCGCACCCGCCACATCGGGCTTATTCATCGTATAAATGTGTACATGGGTAACGCCGTTTGCAATCAAATCTATAATCTGGTCTGTAGCATAAGCGATTCCTGCCTGTTTCAACGCCGCCGGGTTATCGGCGAACCGCTCGACCATCGCCCGGAAACGCCTGGGCAGGATACTCCCCCCTGACAGAGAGCCAATCCGTTCCATCTGGCTTGCATTTGTGATGGGCATTATGCCTGCAATCACCGGGACTTCCACATTCTTTTTCAATGCCCTGTATAAGAAATTGTAGAGGATATCATTGTCAAAAAACATCTGGGTCGTAAGGAATTCACAGCCCGCCTCTACCTTCCGTTTGAGATTGTCAATATCCTGCTCTATGGACACTGCTTCGGGATGCCCTTCCGGGTAACAGGCGCCGCCAATGCAGAAATCCCCAAATGATTTAATCTCCTCAATCAGCTCACTGGCATGGTGGTACTGGTTCGGCAGTGGGAAATCGGCATTTTCAGGAATATCCCCCCGCAAGGCAAGGATATTTTCGATGTTCTTCTCTTTTAACTGCCCAAGCACTTCCCGAATCTTATCTCTCCCCGAAGATGCACAGGTCAGATGCGCCAACGCAGTCACGCCATTGACATTCTGCACTTCATTGGCAATATCCACCGTATGTTCACTGATGCCGCCGGTTGCTCCGTAAGTCACACTGATATATGATGGCTTCATCTTTGCCACTTCCTGTACAACCTCATGTGCTTTTGCCAGCCCGGAACCCTTCTTGGGCGGGAACAGCTCACAGCTTATTGTTACTTCTTTTTGTTTCAGCAATTCTGATATTTTCATGTTTTCCTCCATTCAAAAACTGGAAAATTTTTCTGCAGTTTAAGCATATTTATGATTGTACTCCTACTGAGAGACTTTTACAAGAAAAAACGATGCCTCATTTTGTGAAAAGTGCCTTTGGCAAAGAATTACCAAATCTAAAATATCTTTAGAAATTGTTCTGCATAACTATGGTATATATTTTTTAAAATCACAGATAATACAGGATGCACAAATTGTTGCACATCGTATCTTGGCATAGCATGTTCCAAATTGCCAGATTTCATTTGATATTTTTGTACAAAATATTAGAAAAGAGGTATCTTATGAGCAATGAAAATACAAAAAAAGACACCCATCCGGTGCCTGACCATACCAGCAGCTACGATTATTTAAAAGCTAGTTCCGTTATGGACTGTACTGGAGCTGTACCGAGACCTCCGCAGGACAGTGCAGAACTGGACTCCTATCTGGACGTCTACAATTTCCTGCCCCAGTGCGCTTATGCCCAACCCAGCCCGGTGGAGATTGACATGCTGCAAGGCAAAAACGCTTACGGAAACAAAAACAGAAATTAAGTTGGGAAAGCATTCAGACAGCCGTCCATCGCACAAAGAACAAAGTGGGCAAGCCCACCTCAACCCCCTTACCCCCATTCATGGGGGATTGGCTTGAACACTTTGACGCGCCGAGTGCGGATTTGTCCTAAGGGGTACCAGGCTTGCCTGGGGGATTCCTTAGGACGGCACGTAGCGACATATAACGATTCGCACGAGTGCGCATCCTGCCCGGAGGGCTTTTATCTTACTAGGAAAGTCTGTATTTTCACGCGTTAATGCGACACGGTCTTTCCTATAAGATAAAAAAAGGGGTGTCAAAAACCGGTTCTAAAAACAGCAGCCTTTGACACCCCATATTAATCATAATTCATTTGTATCGCTGGAAGACCATATTCTTTGGCAATTATATTGTATAGTCAAACTGCTGGCCTACATATGTCTCCGCCTGTGTCTGAACCATATCGCTGCGTCCCATTGCCACAGTCTCGTTAATCTTCTGCAGCAGTTCATCCCAAGAAGAAGCTTCCACTGATACCAAATCCTCTGGACGTTTCTGTTTCTCCAAAATCTTCTCCTGCTGCTCCTTCTTTGCTGCTTTCTTATCAGCAGCCTTCTTGTCTGCAACCTTCTGGTCATGCCTCTGCTGGATACGGTCTCTCTGTGCAGCCAGTGACTTATCTACTACAGCAAAGAACGATGCATTGCCATAATCGTCAAACTTCATGCCAAATGCTTTCACGCTGTCCGCATTGCTGCCAAGGCTCTCTTTCATCTGCGCAAACTGACCTGTCGCTTTATCCAGAATGCCCTCATATTTCTTGCGGTAGGATTCATCTTCAGCCATTTTCTCTATCTTATCTTCGTCAATCAGGACAATCAGGCTTTTATTGCTTCCATATTTGGCAGCATTTGCCTCCGCCTGTTCTTTCTGGTCTGCGCTGACAAGGATAAAGTCCATGTTTCCATACTTCTTCTTCAGCTTCTCATAATATTTCTCTGCTTTCTCGCTCAGCTGCGGCTCGCCAATCTGCTTCCCATATTTCTTGCTCACCTTTGCTGCCGGTGCTGTCTGATTATTCGCTACAATCTGCGATACATAATTTTCCGCTATTCCGTTAGTATTCATTTTCATTTCCTCCTTGAAATAAAATCATCTTCCATATGTACTTTCTAATTCTTATATCGGACGATTTCTGGAAATGGTAACCATTTTAACGGATAAAATTAGTCGGCGTCTTTGCTTCCTGTTCCGGCAGGCCGTAAGCTTCTCTGCCAAGCGCAATGCTCTTCATGAGAAATACCATATTTGCTGCCAGCGTGCGCATAGTCTGCAGCCCCTCCGCATCCTGGGACGCCTCCCCCGGCGTCCTGCCGTGGATGCTGTTCCAATATTGGCTGGATGCCAGCGGCATCCCGGTAATTGTAAAATATTTATTCAGTTCATCAAAGGTGGCGGAAAGCCCGCCTCTCCTGGCAGCAACAACACTCGCTCCCACTTTCATGCGCTTGTCAAAATGCGTACTGTAAAACAGCCTGTCAAGAAATGCAATCAAGGTAGCGTTTGCCGATGCATAATACACCGGACTGGCAATGACAAGGCCATCGCATTCCTCAAACTTGGGTGCGGTCTCATTCACGATATCGTCAAATACACATCTGCCCTTTTCATAGCAGGAGTAACAGGCAATACATCCCCGGACAGCCTGGTTGCCCACCTGGATAATCTCTGTCTCTACGCCTTCTTGGGCGAAAACCTTTTCCATCTCCTGCAATGCCGTATAAGTGTTGCCCTTGGCATGGGGGCTGCCGTTAATCATCAATACTTTCATGTTCTACCATTCCTTTCTGTTGAAGTTCAATATATTCTAACATATTCAGGCTTGTTCTGCTATAAAACTTAAATTTCTATAATATTCCTTTAACGCTTTACCCGTAGGCGTATCTAACTCTGCAATTTCCCAAGGCGCACCTTTACCCACTACATACCCTCCATTATTTCCAGCTCCCGGACCCATGTCAATCACATAGTCACAGGATACGATTACATCCAGGTTATGTTCGACAATCAACAGAGAATTCCCTTTCCTGACTAATTCTTTCAACACTTCCAGCAAGCGCCTGACATCCTCAAAATGCAGCCCTTTAGTTGGCTCGTCAAAAATCAGCAACGACCCTTTGGCGGTTGTTTTTGCAATCTCCGCTGCTAATTTTAGTCTCTGTGACTCCCCTCCTGAAAGAGTTGACGTTGACTGACCAAGCTTCAAATACCCAAGCCCCACTTTCTCCATCGCTTCCAATTTTAAATAAATTGCCTTTTCCTCTTTAAAAATGTCTTTTGCCTGTGCAACGCTTAGCTGCAGTACCTCATAAATGGACAAACCTTTATATTTAACCTCAAGAATTTCCTTCTTAAATTTTTTCCCTTCACACTCTTCACATATTACGGTCATTTCGGGAAGAAAGCCCATATTCACTTTCATGCTTCCCTCTCCCTTACAATTGGGACACCTCCCCCCATCCACATTAAAACTGAAAAAAGCCTCTTTATACTTTTTCTTCTTCGATGATTCCTCATTTGCAAACAACTTTCTGATAGGAGTATAGATATCCAAATAGGTAGCCGGACAGGATCTGGAAGATTTCCCAACTGAAGACTGGTCGCATAAGATAATATGCTTGACTTTCTCCCTTCCCTCTATGCTTTCCAGCCCCAAATCCCTTTTGTTATGCATGCTCTGATAAAAAGCCTCAAATGCCAACGATGTTTTTCCCGAACCTGATACCCCGGTAAAGCAAACCATGCCTCCTAACGGAATATCTACCGACACATCTTTCAGATTATTGACAACTACGTGATTTAACCTTATGATGTCTTTGGGGACAAAAATTTCAGACATGTTCGGAATTCCTGCTGTATCTTTGCCGGCAAGATATTTCCCAGAAGCAGAGCCGGCATTCTTACATATTTCTTCCACTGTCCCTTCTGCGACAATCTCACCTCCACGCTCACCAGCGCCAGGACCTATTTCAAATATATAATCACATGCTTTAATAATTTTTGCCGTATGTTCCACCAACACAATTGTATTTTTATTCCCCACGCAATTCAAATTCTGAATCGCGCACAGAACCTTGTCGATATCCGAAGCATGGAGCCCGGAAGATGGCTCATCCAGAACATATACGACCCCTGATATCTCACTAGAAATCTGCGCAACTATTTTTAACCGCTGCAATTCTCCGCCTGAAAGAGTATTCGCTTTTCTGGATAACGTCAGATAACCAACACCTAAATCCTTACATTGCTGAAGGCTTTTCAAGAATTTACTCTTAATCTGCTCCCATACGCTGTCCCTGTTATCCTGAAATTGATACTGCCCAAAGTGACCGATAAGGTCATCTATGCACATATTCATATAATCATCAATATTCTTTCCATCAATCTCCACATCCAATATATCAGGATGATACCCTGTCCCGCTGCATTTGCAGCATTTTTCTTTCTTCATGAAGCGTTCCAGATCCTCACGCACATCCAGGCTCTTCGTAGAACGGTAAATCTTTTCACTGTCATTTATTATCCCTGGATACTCAATTTTAAATTTCTTATTTTTCTTTTGCCCAAATAAAAGCGCAACCTTTAACTCATTGGGAAAATTCTTTATCGGGGTATTCACATCGCACCCATACTGTTTCAGGAAAGAATCCAAAAATTGAAACTTATTAGTGCCTTTTTTCGCCCCTCCCAGCTTCAGACCGCCCTCTGCAACGGATAATTCCTGATCCGGCCATATCAATACCTCATCAAACTCCAGAATTTCCCCCATCCCACCGCATTCAGTACAGCTTCCATCCGGCGAATTCAGATTGAACATAGAGGGTTTTAGCCCCAGAAGTATCTGCCCATCCCTCTGCCCGCAGGAAGAGAACAACGTCTGTAAATAATATGCTGTCTGTGAAATTGTCCCCACCGTACTGCGCGGATTCCTGTTCGTTCTGCTTTGCATCAGTGCAATTGCCGGAGGCAAACCGACAAAATAGTCCGCCTCCGGCTTTTTTATCTTAGATAAATAGTAGGCTTCATTCACTCCCAAGGACTCAATATAACGTCTCTTCCCCTCTGCATACAGCGTATCAAAAACCAGCGTTGATTTCCCGGAGCCGGAAACACCGACAAAGCACACTATTTTGGAATATGGAATTGTAACATCTATATTTTTTAAATTATTTTCCCGGCAGCCATACATTGAAATTCCATTCATGCTATTCCCTCCTAACCTACCACAGTTCATTTTTCGGTGAAAACTGAATACTGATTTCTCTGTCTACATCCTCCTTGGTCTTTGACATATCTTTTTCACAAGTACACGTTTTTTCCTCACACTTTTTCGCCTCGACTACCTCAGTATTGAATATATTGGCAGAATAATATTCTACATTTGTCCTCGCATAGCCGCGCAATATATCATTCAGCCTGGAAATATCCTGATATATCTCGTTATAATAATCCTCATCTTTATATATCAGTTCTATCATACGTTCATAGGAATCTTCGCCATCTCCGACCTTATTTAAAAGTTCCGCATACACCTGGGTTTTCGGAATAGGCTGAAATAAGGAAACGGAATAGGAAGAAATAACCTCCCTGTTCCTGCTGAGAAAATTAAGCGTAAGTTCCCTATCCTCTTTTGTCTCTCCTGGATAACCAAACATAAGATAGACATGATTCTTGATTCCATATTGAAACGTCAGCCTCAATATATCCTCCGCAACAGATATATCCGTCCCTTTGTTCATCAGATTTAATACTTTCTGCGATGCCGATTCCAAGCCAAAACGCAGCATCACACAGCCTTTTTGGGAAAGCTGTGATATTAAATTTTCGTCCTTTAAATTTTTCTCAAATCTTCCATTGGCAATCCAACGCAACTGTGTTTTGGCAGGTAAGGCAGCAATTGCTTTCAAATCCCTTGGCGACAAAGCTGCATCTACAATATACGCATTATAAATTCCCATTTTCGCTGCAATTTTGCCCATATGCTCAAATGCAGCTGTTACATCTTTTACGGTATTCTGTTCTTCAACCTTATCTCCATTACAAAAATGACATTTCCCATAATAGCATTTATCCTTTATCATGTACGGAAATGCTTTCTCATGGGAAGGATAAAACTCAAAATGAATGCTTGAAAAATCCGGTTCATAGACAATTGGCTTATATTCTGCCTCCCGCATATCAATCATATATCTGCCGAACATTTCTCTGATATTTATCCCAGTCAGCTTTTTCAGTTCGTTCAGCTTCCCCAATCCAATACAACGGAAAACTTCTTCCCCCGCACCGACAATCAGCATATCTATCAAATCCGAAACATAAAATATCTTATAAAATTCATTTTCATAATTATACAGTAACGAGCCGCCCACACAGATTTTCGCTTTGGGCTTCTGTTCCTTTATAAGCTTTGCCAGAAGCATGGCGGGAACTACCTGGCTCTCATATGATATAGAAAACCCATAATATAATTCCCCCTCATATCTGTTTCCCTCTTCACATACAAAAGATAATTTTTTTAATTCACCGGAAAACGCCTCTTCACTCTCTAGATATTCCAAAAATCTGTCCGTATCCCTCCAGCTGAAATCCGCTTGGAAATTATCTATTGTCATATTGATGCCTTTATGTGATTCTGAAAAAGATTCCAGGCACACGACTGCATTTTTGTAGGTATATTCCTCTTCTTTTGCCTGCGGATTATTGGCTTTAAATATTCTGTACAAAAGTTCCGCACCGGCATCAAATACCCTGCATTCTATCCCTTTACTCTTTAAATATCCCGCAATCTGAGCCACTCCCAATGTGGGCATGAAACAATCAGAAACAGGAGGAATCACCAAATTTATCATTATGAAACACCTCATCTCTCCGGCAGCCCGGCCTGCCCACTCCATTTTTGCTCTGCGTCTCTCATCTCTTCGACACTGAGGAATGTCTGCCGCAATCCCATCACGCGAATATGGTCCAGCCACTCATAAATGTTCCTCTTCTTATACCGCGGATTTCCCATCCCATCTTTTGCCTTTTCCAGCGCCAATGCCATATATGCATATTCATTTTCCAGAGAAGTGCCAAAAATCCCTGCATCATCTGTATTGATGGAGACACTGATCTGAGGGCAGCGCCGCAATTTCTCTTCATCTTCTTCCAAATCCTTATTATAAAAACTCAATATGGGATGCCTGTCATATCGTTTAAATGTACTGATAAGGACATTCGAGGAGGGATTTGTCTCAATCCCTATCCCGCTTTCCGCAATTACTTTCTGTAACTCGTACTGAAGCATTCTGGCACATTTTATGTACTGCCTGCCAATTTTCTTTTCTATCCTCCGCTCCCCCTCCTTGCGCACGTCCACATCAAAATGATAATAATGATACAACAGCGCAATCTCCTGTATATGACGTTTATCCTCTTCTTTGGGGAACTTCCTGTTTACGGCATAATACGAAAAAGACCGGTATCTGCTCACTGTGTCATCCTGAGAAGCGAAAAAACCATCGCGGTACAACTCTGGGGCATCCCCCCGCAGTTCCCAGGCAGAATAATAATTTTCAATGGAAAAATCATAGACACCCCCATTGTAATATTTCTCTTTCTCTGTGTCCTTATAATATCTTTTGGCTTTATTTCGGATATGTTCCAGCATATTGGCATCCATTGCATTTCTATATATGCGTTGAAAATAATATTCATATTCCATCTTCAGAAAATCCAGAATATTTTCACTGTTGTCTATATGGAATTCTACCCCTAAATGATACATCCACGCAACATTGTCCAGATACTCCTGCTGCGACAGCAATATTCGGTAATTTTTGCCCTGATACCATTCTTTTGGGTCTATTCCCAGGACAATCGCATGTCCAAGCCTGTCACCACATTGCATTCCAAGGAAGTGCACTGTCTCGTCAATTGCGCGAAGCCCACTGACAAAATCCAGGAAATCCTCGCCCACATGATACGTCTTCCTTAGCTGCGGCACTTTACTCCCGGCTTTGCCCTTTGTCCCCACCACATGGTCGGATAAATACCGGAAAACTTGTGCAAAAACCTCCGGTCCACAGCCAATCTCCATATTTGCCGCATCAATCCCCCTGATACGTCCTGCACAGTCTGGATAAAACTCCCGAAACTCCGCTAAGGAAAGCGCCTGTCTCCGATACGACTGCCGCTTCCCATAATGCCGGCAGTTTACATACTCCCGCCTAACTGCAGCCGATATAATATCTGCTGATTTTATAAAATGCACGGTATAGAACATGCGCCCCTGATATATCTTATCCTCATTAAGCCAACTGTCCATTCTTCTTATATCTTCAACATACTTTTCTGCCGTATCTTTGGGGGCAATCCGCGCCTCCATCACGACTGCCCTGTTCTCAATGAGACTAGCCTCCACAGCCTTTTTCACCATTTCTTTTTTGTAAAAAGGACTCTCCAAAAAGACATCTTTCCTCTTTTCATAAATTTGGAAATTTTCAAATCCTACCTTCTGGTTATTCTGCACAAATTCCGCGCGGATTTTCTCTTTCAGAACCAAATAAGCATAAAACAAATCGCGATATTGCCCAAGCTTTTTGCCCACATAAATTGCATAAAAGAGGTGATACATCAGCCAGCGCTCCCCCTGAAAGATTAACAGCCTGCCGCCTTGGCATCCTTCTTCAAGTAACCCGGCTATGGCATAATCCGCAAGCACCTCGCCCGCCAATACATTTTGGTAAGTGTGGATTTCAGCTGCCAATTCTCCCCGGATACTTAAGAGACTGTTGGGGTTACGCAGCCAGAAAATAAATTTCCTTTCTTTTTCCGGTAATTCCATTTCCCATAAATCACAGCAAACCCACCGAAACAGCAGGAATCTGATACAGGCTGCCTGAAGCGCCTGAACATTCAAAGACTCTTCCCTACCAGAAGGACTGCAGTTTTGTTCCACATTTCTTCTGTTCTTATCAATCTCTTCCAATTGCTGTTCAAAGGAGAAAGAATTGACATGATTCATCAGGCTAATCCATGTCAATGGAAATACCGCAGACGTTCCCTTTAAATGCGAGTGGTTTTCCGCCATACCCTGACCAAGGATTTTATGCAATTCCCAATTGTTGTGCGTAACAACAGCTTTCCAGTCAAATCTTTTCGGTTCTGCCCTATTTTTCACTGTCTTTGAAGCAAGAAAACTGGAGGTAAACAAATCCTCGCTCAGCTCTTTTGTAGTTACCCGCCAATGGAGCAATTTCGTATATTCACAGACAATCTCATTATCCTGTTCGGTCAGTATCCACTCAGAATAATGACGAAGCAGCTGAAAAACATCCAGCTTTTCCCCGCCAACATCCCTATTCTCACCATCCTCAAATTGCCCTGAAAAATCACCGCTCAAATACCAATATAAATTCTCAAGCTCCGTCTCGCTATATTTATCAGAATAACACCGCATAAGCTGCACAAATTCCTTGCGCGGAATATGGGCGGAAGATAAGTTCCCTTTCAGGATTTCCTGTACCGAAACACGTTTTGACAATACCCGAATCGCTTCCTCCAGATTATCCATTGTCTGTTTCCCCCTCCGTACATCAATTACTTTTATTCCTTTATCAATTCCAGAATCATATAATTGAACAATGCCCGAAACATCTCCGGCAGCCCATCTTTTATAAAGGGCTGTATAAACGGACACTCGGCATATGCTTTCAGAAAATCAGAATAATCCCTTTCCTTCCCACCTTCTTCCCCATTCGTCTGCGCAATCTTGTCTTGATCGTCTTTCTCCACCGCAGCATTTCCATCTGCGCTATCATCCTCATCCCCCTCAGGCGTTCCTTCTTTCTGGGGCTCCTCTTTACCTTCTTTCTCACTTTTCCCGACTCTGTTATAGAAATCATCTTCCAATTCCAGAAGCTTTTCCAAGGATTTATACAATTCCACTATCGCCTGTAAGAAATCGCCTGGCGCAATGGCTTTTGGCAGTTTCCTTTCCAGTTCTTTCTTTGCCTTTTTTAAAATATTGTACATGATATCCAGGCTGTATATAGGTAACGCCATCCCGCTATGGTCCTTATCCCAGCTTTCATACTTCTTTCGCAGTGATTTTTCCTTAATCTTATCAAGAAGTATTTTTTCTTTTTCCGGCTTCAGCACACTATCAGCACAGCAATAACTTTTCATCATCTGGAAAATCATCTCATCCACGCGCTCAAAATACGCTTCCCCTTCCATGCTGTACACGGCAAAACCAAAGATATCAAACGTACATTCCCAATCCTTCAAACATATAGCAAATCCCTGATGGGTTTTTTCCATAGAAATATTATATTTTTCCGCTCCTATCTCCTCTTTCTTTGAGAGAAACATCATAAAAAGTTCAAAGGATTCCACGAACTTATATCCTTCATCCTCCAGAAGCGATACGCATATATTGTATTTATCATCCTCTGATAATCCATTGCTCTGCAGTTCCTTCCCTTCCCTGCCAGGCAGAGGAATGCTTACATAGATGATACAGTCTTTCACATAAGAAACTGCTTTACCGTCTTCTTTTACTTCTTCTTTTTCTTTTACTTTCGGAAGCAGCCGGTTGCCAAACCCTCCGCATACCGTCCCGGAAATATACTCTTCCCATTTCATTTGGGAACTTTTATCCTTTACATGGAATGCATAGATATAATTCTGCGTCAGCTCAATTGTCGCCAATGCCAGGAGACACTGAATCAGGGGCTTGAACTCCTGCTTTCTCTTGCCAAGACAATACAGCGCATGTATCAATTCCCCATAGCTGTAGCCCAGCGTCTGGTAATTCTGGGCAAACTCTTCTTCTTTGAGTATTTCGGCGATTTGCCCCACCAAATATTCGGCATTGCTGGAGAAATCTTCCTGATAATATTTCCGGAAAATCTGCTGACCCTCATCACTTAACTTCTCCATCGCCATCCTGCCGATAACATCGTTTCTCAGCTTATCTATATTGATATCCAATATTTCACGGTAGCTGCCATCTTTAGCGGCAAGGGCCTCCCTCTCAGAACGCAGGTCTTCCTTTTCTATTTCTTTCATGCTTTTCAGCAGATAATGCATATTATAAAGCGTACGCAGATTGCCAATCTCATAAAAATGCGCCTCCGGCCCCTGGCTGCTATAAAACACATGGGTCTTTCTGGCAATCTCCCTCAGCAAGTACTCTTTAATTGAATACTCCGTTTTCTCAGGATTCAATTCATCAACAATTATATTGAAAAAATCACCATTATAAGTAGACGGAAGATAAATCCTCTGGGAATAAGGCAAGACTTTCTCTAGATATGACATTGCCAATTCTGCCGGCCTGTCATACATTTTTGCAAAATGCTTTTCGCAGACAGACTGTATCTCCCTGTCCGAGACGGCTATGTAAATAATTACCTGAGGAATCATCAGGTAACGGTGCAGCTGCTCCAACATCCCATAGGCGTTGCCGTGCATGTCCAAATCATCAATGCCGATTACCAGATACTGGCTCTCTTTATCTCCTCTCATTCCCAATGCCTGTAGATACATCCGAACCAGTTCCTGCAGATTTCTCCTAATCCCCATACTTCCCGCCAGGCTGTTAAGCTGCTCTGCCGATGACTCCCCTACATCATAACGATTATCCATCCATCCGGAAAACCTGCGCCTGTTGTGGCAAATCTCCTCAAACTTTCTGTAAATGTCCCCTCTGCTATAAGAATCCCCCGCTTCCATCCCCCACAAATGGTTTTTGTCGTAACCATCCATTTTCTTCTGAAGCCTCTGCAGCATTTTGGATAAGATGACATCTAAGATATCTTCTTTCTCTTCCAGCAAAGAAGCATCAATTCCATCCAGGCAGGCAAATTGATATTCATCCAACAACTGGCTTACATCCAACCCATCTGGATTTCTTTGACCAGATTTCTTTTCCTTTTGTTCATACTGAATAATAAATTCTTTAAATTCCTCTGACTTACAACGCAGCGCCTCGATAACAGAATGCATGACGGAGGTCTTTCCCGTTCCCCGACCTCCGCAAAATATGATGATATTGTACAATTTCTCCTGTTCCATAATATCTTTGTCATCGTGCCAATTTAACTTCCAATTCTCTTTTGCCTTTTGAGTCCGTTCCAGAATCTCCTGGGTCAGCCAAAAAGCATCATAATAATTATTCCGAAAATAAGATTCTGCAAATTCCCCTGTCTTCTCAAGCTTTCTTCCCAAACCGCATTGCTTGTTTATATACAGCTTTCTCTTATTTGGGTAAATACTATCCTCGCTTAACCCTTTTTGTTTGCCTTTTGTCTGTGTTTCTCCCATGATACCTTCCCCTCCCTTATCCATTCTCCACTTATGACAATTCAATCAATCCCAATTCAAAACAGCTTTCCACAAAACATTTTACAGTCTCTGCCGTCTCTGCCAAATCTGTTTCCAGTTCAGAATTAATCTCCTGCGCAATCTCCTCCACAGACTTCACCCCATCAAAATGATTCCAGATTTCCATGGAGTCTTCATTCAACGCCAATATGGGCGTTCTTTTGGAAACAAGAAGAAGGCCAAACGTCTCCTTCCTCGCCTTAACATTATCACTTATTTTCGGTACGGATTCCATGCTAATATTCACTTCCTGCTCTCCTTATCTCATATTTGGATCTTTCGTCTTTTGCCAATCCCCATTTGATAACGCTGCTGCCCTGCATCCGCCGTGGCATAATTCAAATGTCGCACAATTCCTGCACTTTTCAGGCACATGCTCATTAGCTGCAAACAGGTGGAAAACTTGTGATTCTTTTTTGATCTCATTGATTGTCTTTTCCAGTATATTTCCACCCAGTTTAATTCTTGACAATCCGCAGACCATCAATTCCCCTGTTACATCAACATAGAACCTGTCATAACCATAGGAACAGCAATTAGCCACACTCTGCAGTTTTGCAGGCAAAGCACAAAACGGTGTCGCCTCTGCAAATTCAATATGCGGGGCAGTCCCGGAATTGTTATGTTCATATACAATCCGAAAAGCCTCAACCAATTGTTCTTCACTGAGAATCAAATCTTTGGCGCCACTGCCAATGCCCACAGGAATAAAACGCGTAATCGTCATATACTCAAGACCGATTTCTCCCATTGCCTTAATCGTAGGCTCAAGCATATGGAAATTGCCTCCATTGAGCACAAAATTGCTGGCAACTAAAATCTTTTTCTTATCCAGATAATATTTGATTGCATTTATCGAAACGTCATAACTTCCTTCCACCTGAGTCAGCGCTTCATGCGTCTTTCTGTCTCCATGTATCGAAACATTCACGCTTGTAACATCATACTGATGGATTCTTTCCAGCGTCCTCTCATCCATCAAGGAACCATTGGACAAAATCACCACATTGGGGAACAAGGCGCAAGCTTTCTCCAATATTTCAAAAAACTGCGGATGCGCCAAAGGCTCCCCTCCTGTCAGATTCACCTGCATAACCCCTTGTTCTGCAAGCCTATCCAACATTTCAAAAATATGTTTATTATATCTGGGCTGTTGGGAATTGTAACAAAATTTACACTTCAGATTACATGCTTCTGTAAGTTCCACCTGCATCAGCAAAGGAACCACATCGCTCAAATACTCATATGTCATAACATACATAATTCCTTTCTTATCGCATCATTATACCCTTTACAGCCACCGCCGCAATTTGCTATATCCGGGCAAGAGATGCATTTTTTCATCAAATGTCCTTCTGAACAATACTGTGCACCTTCAAATCTTGACCATAACCGCATAAAAGATTCTTCTTTCAAATTCCCTAATATCGGCTCTTTTACCAAGTTACAGGGAGTCAAATCTCCATTAGGGCTAATGGAAGCTGTGCAAAGCCCTATATTGCATGCAATATTGCTTTCTGCTATCCTGTCATGCAGCGTTCCTGATACATTGCACAACTGAAATGGCTGCGGAAACGCAATTCTGTCAAAGCAAGAATATTTGTCATTATATGTATACAGAAGCTGCACCGAATCCAAAAATTCCTTATCTGAAATATGAAGACTGCGATCATCCATTCCACATGGGACATATCTTGTAAGCAATACGGAACGGATTTTAGAAACGCGCAGCAAATGAAAGGTATCATTTAAATCGGCAAGATTTTTCTTTGACAGCATTATATTTGCCGCAACATAGACAGAATTGCTTTGAAGGTTTTTAATTCCTGCTAAAGCATTCCCAAGAGCCCCTCTTCGACCACTCAGCATATCATGAACTTCACTATTTCCTGATAGAATAGTGGTACATATACTGGGAAAGTATTTCGCTACCATGCGCGCTGTGAATGAATCTGCCAAACTGGCATTGGTATTCATATGGATATCTGCGCCCAACCGGTCGGCTTCAGCGACAATATCAAAATAATCCCCCCTGCTTAAAGGCTCTCCCCCATTAAAATTAATAGATAATACACCACAAGAGACCAAATCTTTAATAACAGAAATGGCCTCTTGCGTATTTAACTCCGTCTTCTCTTTTAATGACTCTGAATTATAGCAGAAAATACATCTATTATTACAACCATATGTTATCTCAAATTGTACATTTAACGGAACACTGCATTTTATCACGCTCATACACTCTATCGGCATGCACAGCACTGGCACGGCGTACATTTCGCTACAATTTTTGTGTTAGTGTCTTTCATATACTCTACAACGTCCGATGATACAATCACATATTTTGTAATCTTAACACCATTTGTCCCATTCTGCCCATTTGCTGAAAACGGTACTTTAAACGGACTAAACATTTCAATTCTGGGATTTAAACTCTTCCTCATACTTAATTTCCTCCTAAAATTTGTAAATATGCATAACAACAATATATTATATACTATAACTTTTATCTTATTTTATGTCAAGCATTTAAGCAGTAGATTTCTATTTTTATATTTTGTAAAATCACCCGCGATGCTGATTACCCGGGGCATTGTCCAATCAACCTTATCAACAGCTTACTCAAAATACCCACAAATTTCCCCTTGCTGGATAATATGCCCATCTGCCTTACGGAGAACCTTTCTTTTCGTAGAAAATGGTCCCAGATTAAGTTTACAGTCCAGTGCATAAATTGTAAAACAATATTTGTGAGTTTTACCTTTGGGCGGCTTGGGTCCTGCATAACGGTGAAATCCATATGCGACTCCCTGTACTGCGCCCCCCAGCGATAAGATTGTTTTCCCAGATGGAATAGCTTTTGCAATTCTATCTGCTGCAGGAATATTCCAAATTATCCAATGTGTAAATCTTTTAACAGGATGACTCAAATCTTCAAGGGTAATAACTAAAGTGCTGACATGTGGCGATAAATTTTTTATCAAAAATTCTGGCGAAATGTCTTTCCCACGTCCGGTACTTTCTACCACAAATTTCCCTCCATCCCTTATCCCCATACATTCAAATTCAAGCATTATTTCCTTTTCCCTTCTTTCTGTCCATATACCAAAACAATGCAACTGCAGAAGCCAGCACAACAGTCGTAACTATACTCGCTTCTATCCCATAAATGCCGCCATTCCATATGTTGTCGCCAATGGATTGCATGTTAAATATTGCTGTATGGGTTTCTTCATTACCACTTAAATTCAGTCCAAGAACACAATACAAAATAGCATTCCAAAACGAATGCAGCCCGCAGGCTGCCCAAATACTCTCAAAGTGAATTGTCAGAACGCAAAAAATAATGGAAATCAATATCAGGTTTATGACGCCAATTCCACCAAAAATCATTTCCCCCGCGAATAAAGCTGAGCAATGCGGCAAAATGAACAAAATTGTACTAACAACCATTGCCGTCACAGGCGAAGTTTTGTCTTTGAGTGCGTGAAAGACAATTCCTCTGCAAAGAATTTCTTCTGCTGCACCTTGAATGACAAAACCGACCGTCAAGAGGATAATCATATAAATGTCAGCATTTTCAAAGATTCCCTGATATTTTATCGCTCCTGTCATGGTAATTATAACGACAGAAAGCCCGACCAAAAAAACACTTAGGAAAACACCGATAAAATAAACGCCAAAATTATTTGACAGCCCCATTGCAGCCAAAGGCTTCTTTTCAATCATTTTCCAATAGAGCAATGCAATACCGGCTATTACGATATAACCATAATAAGTAATCAGCGTAATCGTCTCCACATCAAACACATCGCCAACAAGCATGTTCTTCCCTAATGCAAAATGCAGCAGGATTACAAGCCCTTCCGCTATAAACAAACCTGCTATGTAACATACCCAAAAGGCAAGTATTTTCTTAACTGCAAACAACGAATCAGGCATATCCGTACTGTTATTAAATGGGCTGACTTTCTTCAAAAACTGTTTCATTTTTCTCCCCCTTGTAAATCAGCAATCCCATTCAACATCGTCCGCAAAGCAAAATCAAAGCTATCCTTAACGGACAGAGGATTTCCATAACCGCCATGGCTTTCAATGGACGCAAAGCCTTGCAGAAATCCCCGGAACATACGCACAATATGGACCTTTTGACCTTCATCCAGACCATAGGCGTCAAGTACCTGAAAAAAAACAGACACCATCCCCTCTGTCGCCTGCAAATGTTCCTCTGACAGATACATATTGTACCATTGCATAGCTTCAAATAATCCCTTATGGCCGGCAGCAAAATTACGGTAAGCATAACAAATAGCCATTATTGCATCATCCTTCGCCTTACCTATGGCAGCTTTTATAATTTCATTTTCCAATGAACGCCAGCCATGCAGCATAAGTTCTCTGTTTAGTTCATCAAGCCCGCCGTTAAAATGCTTATATAGGGACGGCGGTTTAATCCCCAATTCTGCAGCCAGCACTTTCAGAGTTACATTAGCAATACCTCTCTCATCAGCTATATGGGCCGCTGCTTCAATGATTGTCTTCTTATCCAAACCCGCTTTCATAAAAATATTCTCCTTTCCTTTTCGGCTAATTATATTAGCTATTTTAGCATTTCAGTTTGCCAATGTCAAGCTGCTGGAAATAACTTTAGGATAAATTTTCAGTCAACGTTAAAGTATATGAATGTAATTGATAGTGCAGCTTGCTCAGAAAAGAACGAAGAATGAGTTATAAAAAAGCTTGATAAGAACATTTTTAATTCAGATAAAACTAATCAGGCTCTGCTGCTTTCTCAATAAGAAATGCAAAGCCTGAATTCCATAAAACAAATTACTTATCTTTTAATCTAAGTCCCGCAAACATCTTTTTATTCTCTAAATATTGTCTCGGTATTTCATCCTTCTTATCTTCCAAAACACGTTTTGCCATATCTGAAGTATTGGGCGTTTTTTTCATTATTGTATTTCTTACCGTTTCTTCAAGATGTTTATTCGTTTCATAACCACCTATCAAATTTTCTCTTAACCTTTTTGCCTCGGCAACCAATGATGGATAGATAGTGGATTCACTTATGCCAATTATATCTAACTCTTCTTTCAGACTTTTAACATTATTGACGTTTATCGGAATTTCTCTAACGGAAAACTCTGGGTCTTTGTCTATCTCAACTTCTTTATAAAAAAAGATGAAATCTCCTTTTTGGCTTCGAATCCGTTCTGATAAATTGCAGCCATTTATTAATACTGCCGAATCCAATCTCTTTTTCTCATCATTTTCTTTCCTGTAGAACGAGTTTATATCGTCGTTAATCAGAAAGGCTGCATTTGATTTCTCTGCATATATCAGATATATCACAGGACAGTTTCCATCTCCCTGCACTATATTTTCCAAAGCAAAATACAAGGCTACCAATGGGTTTTTCGTAACATCTAAGGCTCTGGTCGGAAAACCGTAATGCTGCAAAATATTTATCACACTGATTAAATTGCCAAATTCTACATCCTTAAAATAATCATAGCTTTTTTCTACAAACTTGTATATGACATTCAATTCCTCTGACTTATCTTTATAAAACGGAACATCAGAATATTTCCTTTTATCCCTGTAAAATGACGGTAATAATTCCCAGCCTTGCCCGATTCCATTATTCTGCCCACGATAATAAATATTTTCGCTGGGAATTATAGATTTAAAGTTGAGAATTTCCTTTAGAAAATCTGAAATAGTACAAATTGCCATCTTAATTACTTCTCTTTCATCTGTGTTAAAAATAATTCTTTAATTTCATAATTAGTGAAACCTATGTCTTTCATTAATTGAATCATCTGCATAGGTGACATATTAGATAAGGAATCCTGATTTTGTATATATCGGATTAAATCAACAAAACCATTCCATAATTCTGTATACTCCTTATCAATATCTGCATGTTCATACTTGTTATAAATTTGCATAATCCTATCTTCAAAGTCGTCTTGATCTTTTTGTACATTGATTTCACTAAACATAATTTTCCCTCTCTCTATTTTTATTCAAAATTATACAGCAATCAGACTCAAGAATGCAATGAGGACCTTTAGATTTCTCTAAAAGTCCCCAGATTATTGATTTAATAGGTATTCTTAGAACTTCCCAGCCTTCGCTGCTTCCTCCACGGAAACTGCCACTGCCACAGTAGCCCCTACCATCGGGTTATTGCCCATTCCGATAAGGCCCATCATCTCCACGTGAGCCGGAACGGAAGAAGAACCTGCGAACTGTGCATCGGAATGCATACGTCCCATCGTATCTGTCATACCGTAGGAAGCCGGTCCTGCCGCCATGTTGTCCGGGTGAAGCGTACGTCCCGTACCGCCGCCGGAGGCAACAGAGAAGTAATGCTTGCCTTGCTCGTTGCATTCTTTCTTGTATGTACCTGCAACTGGATGCTGGAAACGTGTAGGATTGGTGGAGTTACCAGTAATGGAAACGCCAACATTCTCATGATGCATGATAGCAACGCCTTCCTGGACATCGTCTGCACCGTAACATTTAACGGTTGCGCGCAGTCCGTCAGAGTATGCTTTCTCATATTCCACGTTCAGTTTTGCTTCCTTGTAGTCATATTTTGTCTCCACGAAAGTAAATCCGTTAATTCTGGAGATAATCTGCGCTGCGTCTTTGCCAAGTCCGTTCAAGATAACGCGCAGAGGTTTCTGACGTACCTTATTGGCCTTCTCAGCGATACCGATTGCACCTTCTGCTGCTGCAAAGGACTCATGTCCGGCCAGGAAGCAGAAGCACTCTGTCTCTTCCTCTAATAACATCTTACCAAGATTGCCATGCCCAAGACCAACTTTTCTGTGGTCTGCCACGGAACCTGGGATACAGAAAGCCTGAAGGCCCTCTCCGATAGCTGCCGCTGCATCTGCTGCCCTCTTAGCGCCTTTCTTGATAGCGATTGCAGCGCCTACCGTGTAAGCCCAGCAAGCGTTCTCAAAGCAGATAGGCTGAATCTTCTTAACCTGCTCGTATACGTCAAGCCCAGCATCTTTGGTGATTTTCTCAGCTTCTTCAATGGAGCTGATTCCATAACTATTTAATACAGAATTGATTTGGTCAATCCTTCTTTCATATGATTCAAATAAAGCCATTGTATTCGTTCTCCTTTCCTTACTCTTGTCTTGGGTCGATAATCTTAGCAGCATCTGCTACACGGCCATACTGTCCTTTTGCTTTCTCCCAAGCAGTGTTCGGATCATCGCCTTTTTTGATAAAGTCAGTCATTTTGCCAAGGCTTACAAACTGATAACCGATTACTTCGTTATCTGCATCTAAAGCGATGCCGGTAACATAGCCTTCTGCCATTTCCAGGTAACGAACACCTTTTTCTTTGGTTGCATACATGGTTCCAACCTGAGAACGAAGCCCTTTTCCTAAGTCTTCCAGACCGGCGCCCACTGCCAGTCCGTCATCAGAGAATGCACTCTGAGTACGTCCATAGACAATCTGTAAGAACAGCTCTCTCATTGCTGTGTTAATTGCATCGCATACAAGGTCTGTATTCAATGCTTCCAGAATCGTCTTGCCTTGCAGAATCTCTGCTGCCATAGCTGCAGAATGGGTCATGCCGGAACAGCCGATGGTCTCTACCAAAGCTTCCTCAATTACACCATTTTTTACATTCAAGGAAAGCTTGCAGGCACCCTGCTGCGGTGCACACCAGCCTACGCCATGTGTAAAACCGGAAATATCTTCAATTTTCTTAGAATGAACCCATTTGCCTTCTTCCGGAATTGGAGCGGGTTCATGTTTTGCGCCCTTAGCTACAGGACACATGTTTTCGACTTCCTTAGTGTAAATCATTTTAAGACTCCTTTCAATATATACAAATTTTTCTGTATGAAAGGCAAGATATGTATATCACAATGCAAAACTAAGCCATAGCTCACGGCTTATGCCTCTCACACACCTAAGCATATTTAATCATATTTTGTCTAAATAGTCCAGTGTTTTCCATATAAAATTGCAAAATATGGGAACTCAAAAAAACCACGGAAATCAATTTTCAAAATATCCTCACATCTATCAACATATCTTTATTCTGCCGTATGCTGCATATACCCACACGAACAGGACAGCGCTTCGGCAAACTAACTGCTAACTGCGACCAAGCCCCTCAGGAGAGCCCTCGTGTCAGGTCTTAGCAGGAGGAAAGCAAATGCGAAGCATTTCTGGAATGCTTTCCGACGACATGGCAGGTGGCGCAAAGCGACGCGTGCCAATACCATAAGCAGTGGATTTTGCCTTCGCTAAAAACGTCCTTGAATCGTTCGCTTTGGGTATATGCAGCTCCGGCAGTATGTAGATATCTTTATATTCCATAAGGATATTTTGAAAATTGATTTCCGTGAAAAAACCTGGCGTTACTTGATTCTCTAAGAGATTGCAGATATAATATACGATAAAAGTTTCTAAAGCGGAGGATAAGATTATGAAATGGAAGAAATTGACCGCATTCATCCTGGCGGCAATGATACTGTGCCAGCAAAATATAGGGCACTGGACCATGCAGGTTCATGCCGCCACAGAATGCGACAGTGTGGAAACGCCCCTGGAAAAAGACACACGCGAGTATTTGCAAAAAGATGCTGATATGCTGCCCGACCTGGAACAAGATACATATGGGCAAATACCGAAAGACGATGAACTGCAGCCTGACCAGGAGACAGAATCCGAGGTTAAGCCTGAACCTCTTAAGGAACAGGATGATAATGATGAAAATTCTTATGAAGCTGCAGAACAATCTTTTGCCGCGCTGGTAGATGACCACGATGTCTATGCTTTGTTATACCATTGCGAATCCTATGATATCCGCAAAGCTCCCGCTGCCGATTCCGGCTCGGAAGCCACAATCCTCACAGGACATCTGGTACGCCTGACAGGGATAGCGTTTGCGGCTGGGGAACTCTGGTATCAGGCAGAGGCAATGGTAAACGGCGCTGCCTATCACGGATACATTGAAGAGGCTTACCTGATATCTGCCGATGAGGGGCTGAAAGAATGGAAAGACTCCATGGATAACGCCAGCCCTCAGCGAAACACGCCTTTTTTCAGCACGACCAGAAGCAGCGCCAATTTAAATGCATTTCCAGCCAGCTACCGGCCATACATACAAGCGCTGCTCAAGGCGCATCCCAACTGGACCTTTGTGCCGATGAATACAAACCTGAACTGGAATACCGTGATACAGCAGGAAATGACTCCCGCCAGAAATCTGGTGCCTTTAGACAGCATGGAAAGCTGGAAAATGTCGAATCAGGTGCTGAGCGCCCCTTACTGGGTGCAGGCCAGTGAATCCATTGTCCGCTACTATATAGACCCCAGGAATTTTTTAAATGAGGACTCCGTCTTCCAGTTTGAGATGCTGTCCTTTAATTCCGCCTGCCATACGGAAGCCGGGGTTAAGACCATTCTTAAAAACACTTTTATGGCAAATGCCACGCTGGAAAACGGCCTAAGCTATGCCCAGAATTTTATGGAAATCGGCAAGACCTTGAATGTCAGCCCCTACCATCTGGCAAGCCGGGTACGCCAGGAACAAGGCAATGACGGAAGTTCACCCCTGATTTCAGGAACTTACCCCGGTTATGAGGGACTTTACAATTATTATAACATTCTTGCTTCCGGGACAACCTATGAGGAGATTATCAGAAATGGTCTCGAGGAAGCCCGGGCAGCCGGCTGGACCACCCGCTACGCCGCACTGTTTGGCGGCTCACAGAAGGTGAGCAACAATTATATTAAAATAGGGCAAAATACCTTATACCTGCAGAAATTCGATGTGGACAACTCTGATGGGAATCTGTACTGGCATCAGTACATGCAGAATCTTTTAGCTGCGGATAACGAAGGAAAAAGCGTGAAAAAAGGCTATGCGAATATGGGCGTTTTGAATAATTCCTTTCTGTTCCGCGTCCCCGTCTACCAGAACATGCCGGCTTCGCCATGTCAGCTGCCAGTTGACAGCCTGGCAGCGCCCTCCTTGAGCGTTTCGATATCCGGTTTTCAGAAAATAACGCTCAAATGGAAAGAAATCCCTGGAGCACAGGGTTATCAGATTTACCGTTCTGCCAAAGCGAACAAAGGATTTAAGAAAGTCGGCACTATCTCCTCCGGGGGAACCGTTTCCTGGGCAGACAGCGTAGGCTTCAACAAAACCTACTACTACAAAATCAGAAGCTACCGCCATTTTAATGGCATCGACATATACTCGCCCTACTCTTCCGTGAAGAAAGCCAGCACCAAGCTGTCTTCCCCTAAAATAGCTTCCCTGACCTTATCTTCCCAGCAAAAGATAACCGTCAAATGGGAGAAAATGAAGGGCGTAACCGGCTACCGCATTTACCGCAAGACCGGAAAATCCGGGACCTACAAAGCAATTAAGAAACTAAAGGGCGCAAATACCGCAAGCTATGCAGATAAGGACATTTCGCCAAACAACACTTATTATTACAAGATACGCGCCTATAAGACGGTCGGCAAGAAAGAATATTATTCTCCTTATTCCAATGTCATTGCCAGCCAGACAACCCTCTCAAAGCCAACCATCCGTTCAGTGAGCGCCGTATCTCCCACCAAAGCCAAGCTGTCCTGGAAGAAAACAGCGGGCGCGCAGGGATACCAGATTTACCGGGCAGTCTCCTACAAGGGCAAATATTCCAGGGTCAGGACGGTTACCAAAGGAAGCCTTCAAAGCTGTACCGATACGAACCTGACGCCCAACAAAACATATTATTATAAGATACGTGCCTACCGGACTGTGAACAAAACTACAAAATACTCTAAATTTTCATCCGTTACCAGCATTACCCCCTGCCTGCAAGCCCCGGAAATGATATCCATTTCCGCAATATCCACAGACAGGGCCAAAATATCCTGGCAAAAAGCTGATGGCGCACAGGGATACCGCCTTTACCGTGCCGCTTCCAGAAAAGGTCCCTATAAGCTTGTAAAGACCACCTCTGGCAGTTCCTATACGGATACCGGGCTTGCCAAGGGGAAAACTTATTACTACAAAGTAAGGGCTTATGTAAAAGTTTCCGGCTCTTACCGTTATTCCGGGTACTCAAATCCCTGGTCCGTGCAGACGAAAAAGTAAAGGAAACGCTGCTTTCATCAACGCTTTTATTCCATAACCTCCATACGGTTAAAGGAGAGAGAAGCTATCGTGGCTCCGGCAAAGGTAAGGATGCCCATCACGAGAATCATCAGGAAAAAGCCAACTTCCATGCTGACTAGCAAGCCGCCTGACACTGCAGCCACAGCCGCAATGCCGATGGCAAATCCCTGGAAAAGCATTCTCACCATGGTACGCCCAAAATTGCCGAACAAGTTTCCAATCAAGACATCTGCCACCATATTGTAATAAAGCTTGTTGGCATTCAGGCAGATATACAAAAGCACCGTCAGGACAGTCATTGCCGGGCTAAGCCCAAGAATTACAGCTCCCGGCAATGTCACCAGAATGCCGTCTGCCAATGCCCGCATGTGCTCAATCTTGGTAGCATACCATACTTTCTTCAATGGGCTGTCAGGAATCAGGTATGTATAAGGATTCTCCAATTCTTTCGACCACTTGGTGGCATAGCCGCTGAAAACAAAGACCACATAGCTTACCACCACAGGAACGATAAAGATTTTTCCTGCCCCGAACTCGCTGACTGCATCATTAAAATAAGAGATTACTGCAATCGCTACGCCAAGCCCGAAACACAGCAGCGTATTCCAGCCAAAAATAAAGGTGGGGTTTTTCTTATATTCCAACATCTGCCGGAAATAGATGGCCTTGGCATAAGCGCCTTTGTATTCCACAGTCGCCTCGCGCAGCTTGTTCTTTTTTTTCCAGGGGATGTTGGCGATGCCTTTCTTCTGATTCTCCCGCATCTTCTGGTAGTCGTCCGCAAATTTCATCGCATCTTCGTAATATTCCCCGGTGCATTTCATTTTCCGGGCAAACAGAAACATGCCAATGACAGAGACAAGATATAATGCCGTGCCAATCAGGCTGAACGTGTCAGGTCCCAGGAACACCAGCCTGGTCGCGGCAACATTCCAGCCCACAATGGGCACAAGCTGTATCACCGGCATAGCAAAATATTCGCTGACCAAGGCGAAAGACGGCTCTCCATTTATCAGCTTAAACAAAGCCGTCCCGGCTATCACTGCCATAAACAGATACATCACCACCGGCAGACGCTTGAAAAATTTCTCCCCGAAATACTCATTGCCAAAGCAGAAAATGATAATCGCGGCTTCCAGGATGCTCTCAAATACCACAAAAAACAGGAAATAGACCGCCAGCTGCCAGGCTGAAATGTGGAACCAAAGCCCACCGAAAACCACAATCAGAATGCCAATCACAATATTGCCGATAAATGACTTCACGCCCTCAAACATCAATACCATCTTAGGGCTGACCGGCGCGGAAAACACAAAATGCACCTCGCTTGGACGGAACAAAAGCCCCTTCCTTTTGGAATAACTGATAATATTTCCCGGAATCATGGCAAAGATAATAATCGAGAGCACCGCTACGATATTTTCCGGCGTACCAAAATTGCCCTCCTCTATCATCATGCCAAAGCTAAATCCCATCATCAGCAGATATCCCACGGCAAATACCAGCCAAATATACGTGGCAGGGCGTTTGAGCGCGCGTTTGATATTGTTGATAACGGTCCGCTTATAAAGATAAACCAGCCCTCTCATTGCGCATCACCGCCTCCCGTAATCTCAAAGAACAGTTCCTCAATGTCCGCATCCTTTTGCTGCTGCCGGTCAAATGTCCCTATAATCTTCCCTTTCTGCATGATGAACACAAGGTCCCAGAGGTCTTTGACCATCTCCAGCATGTGCGTGCTGATGAGCACGGTAACGCCCTGCTCTTTCAGTTCCAGCACCACCTCTTTCAGTTCCTTGATTGCCGCCGGGTCCAAACCGACCATCGGCTCATCCAACAGGATAACCTTGGGCTTGATGGCAAGGGCGCAGCAGATGCTTACTTTCTGCATCATTCCTTTGGAAAGCTCCCGCCCCAGCTTTTTCTGCTTATCATCCAGTTCAAAACGATGGAGAAGCTGTTCAATCTCCTCCTCCGTAACCTGGGAATCGTAGGCACGTCTGACATATTCTATATGTTCACGCACCGTTAAGGCATCAAACATTGCCGGAACCTCCGGGACATAGCCAAACACCCGTTTCGCCTCCAGCGACCTCGCCGGCATACGCTCAATACCAACGCCGCCCTGGTAACGCAAAAGCCCCGCGATGCTCTTGATAATCGTAGATTTGCCAGCGCCATTGGGACCTAAGAGAATGCCCACCTGCCCGGTTGGCACGGTAAAACTCACATGGTCCACAGCAAGATATTTCCCATACTTTTTTGTCAATTCCTGAATCTCCAGCATAACTCTCTCCTTTAACTGCTTATAAGCCAAAAATACCACACGTCTACTGTATTACTCCTTTAATACAATAGTACATGTGATATTTTTTGTCAACCTTTTTTAAATATAATTAATGTTCTACTGTAACCTCAGGTTCTGATTTATGCTGAACTTGTATAAAAATCTCAGACGCCTGATTGAATTAGTAATTTTCTGCAATCCCATTTTTGTTCTTTTAAATGGAGTTAATGTTTTTCGGCAATCTCATTTTTGTTCTTATAGATGGAATTTGCAGGAACTACCCCGCGTACCATGGACAGGGGATAAATATTGCTGTTCCTGCCAATGACGCTTCCCGGATTCAGCACGCTGTTGCAGCCTACCTCCACTTCATCCCCCAGCATGGCGCCGAACTTCTTCAAGCCGGTGGCAATCTCTTCTTTGCCGTCCTTTACTACCACCAAAGTCTTATCTGACTTCACATTAGAGGTGATGGAGCCAGCGCCCATATGTGATTTATAGCCTAAAATGGCATCTCCCACATAATTGTAATGCGGCACCTGAACTTTATTAAACAATACGACATTCTTTAGTTCTGTGGAATTGCCGACCACAGCCCCTTTTCCCACAATGGCATTGCCACGGATAAATGCGCAGTGGCGAATCTCCGCCTCCTCATCAATAATCGCCGGACCATTAATGTTCGCGGTGGGCGCAACCTTAGCGTTTTTGGCTACCCAGAGGTTTTCTGCCCGCTGCTCAAATTTCTGAGGGTCGAGCGTTTTCCCAAGTTCACAGATAAAGCCGCTGATTTTTGGCAGCGCCTCCCAAGGATAAATAAGTCCTGTAAACAATTCTGCGGCGATTGTCTCTGACAAGGTGTACAAATTACTGATTTTACATGATTCCATACGTTTATCTTCCTTTCTCCTTCTTTTATTATATAAATAATGGCAGCTGTCATTCATGAAATAAATTCCGCAATTATTTCTCTTTCTTTTTAGGGACTTTATAAAAAGCTGCTGCCTGCTGGAACAGCCCCCGCAGCATATACTGGTTATTCAGTCCCAGCACTCCGCTGGTACGGCTTTTGATGAAATGCTCCAGTTTCACCATATATTCCTGAGGCGTGATGCTGCCCTCCGCTACATAGGTCAGCCCTTTTTCCCAGCTTGCGGTCAGTTCCGGGTTAAGCAAAGAGCGGATGGAGGCGTTTACCACATCGTATATCATCTCTCCCAGCAGCGTCGGCGTAATCACCTGTGTTTTCTTGTTGAGAGCAAGATATTTGTTGTTGACAAGCTTCTTGAGGATTTCCGCGCGGGTAGCGCTGGTGCCGATTCCGCTGCCTTTTATCTGGGCGCGCAGCTCTTCATCTTCAATCAGCTGCCCGGCATTTTCCATGGCAAGAATCATGGAGCCGGAATTATAACGCTTAGGCGGCGATGTCTCCCCCTCTTTGATATTTAATGCAGATACCGGCAAATCCATGCCTTTTTTCAGCTTCATCAACTGTTCCATAAACTCTGAATCGCAAATCTGCGCGTTGTCTTTATCCTTGGGATTCTCTGCTTCCCTCTCCTTTTTCTTCTGGAAAGAATATTCCATGACCTTGAGGTAGCCAGGCTCTGCAAGAATCTTAAAGCTGGCAAAAAATTTCTCCCTCCCTCCTTGGGAATGCTCCATAGAAGTCACCAGGCTGATTTTCTGATAGACCGCAGGCGGACAGAAAATTCCCAGGAAACGCCGCACAACAGCTTCATATACATGCAATGCCGTCCCATTGAGACTGCGGATGGAGGACATTCCCTGCCCCGTAGGAATGATTGCATAATGGTCTGTAATCTGCTTATCATTGACATAACGCGTCCTGGCGATATTCTTATAACTTCCCTGTTCCAGGATTGCTTCTGCAAAAGCCCTGACGGAGGGGATATTTTTAAGGCCTGCAATATTCTTATGTATCTCCTTCGCTACTGCCGAGGAAAGGACGCGGGCATCTGTCCTGGGGTAAGTAACCAGCTTCTTCTCATACAGTTCCTGCACGACCTGCAGCGTCTGGTCGGGGCTAATTTTAAACAGCCTGGAGCAATCGTTCTGCAGCTCGGCAAGATTATAGAGAAGCGGCGGATTTTTCTTCTCTTTGCGCTTCTCTATGCTCTCCACTCTTGCCTGCAATGCTTCCATCGGCTTGCCATCTATTAAATCTTGAATCAATTTATCGGCTTCTTCTCTGGTCTTAAAGCCATTCTCTTTATATAATTTCGGCGACTGAAAATAGACGGAACCCTCCAGAGCACGCCATTCGCCCTCGATGGAGCCGCCCTGAACAGTCAAATGATTCAACACGCGATAGAACGGCGTCTTGACAAACTCACGGATTTCCCGTTCACGACGCACCGCCATTCCCAGCACGCAGGTCATGACGCGTCCCACGCTGACCACTGTATAACGTGTGCCCATGAAATTAGAAATCGCATCCCCATACTTGAGCGTCAGAAGCCTGGAAAAGTTAATCCCCATTAAATAATCTTCCTTTGCGCGCAAATACGCGGACTCACAGAGGTTATCATATTCCGAGAGGTCTTTGGCTTCCTGGATTCCCCGCAGGATTTCCTCCTCGGTCTGAGAGTCTATCCACACCCTGCGGCGTTCTTTCCCCTGCACCTTGGCCTGACGTTCCACCAGACGGTAAATATATTCCCCTTCCCGCCCGGAGTCTGTACAGACATAAATGGTCGCCACATCCTGCCTGTTTAAAAGGCCTGCCACAATCTTATACTGCTTCTTCACGCCCGGAATCACCTCGTACTTAAAGTCCTCTGGGATAAACGGCAGCGTTGCCAGGCTCCATTTTTTATATTTCTCATCATAGACCTCTGGATAGCTCATCGTCACCAGATGACCCACACACCAGGTAACTATCCCCTTGTCTGATTCCATGTATCCATCATGATTTTTAAAATCTTGTTTTAATGCTTTGGCAAACTCCCTTGCCACGCTGGGTTTCTCTGCTATATACAAAGCTTTCGCCATATTTTATCCTGCTTTCTAAATTACCCGGTTCATATCCACTAAAACGATGCGCGAGTCTTTTGACACCATCCGCGCTAACTTCTCGTCAAATGACTTGGCGGTAAACAGATAATAGAAACTCGCCGTAACCCTTGCCTGCTCCATACTGGCAAACAGCTGCTGGCACATCTCAAACGTCATCTCCGGCTCTGTCCAATTGCAGAGGCAGATGAGGTTCTCCCGCACACTGTTCTGGGCAATAATATCGATATTCCCCCTCTTGCCAACCCAGGTGCCCATCTTATGGATTTCAAAGGGCAGCTTATGCGCACTGTCCAAAAGCTGCAGATATTCCATGCACACCTTCACAAAATACGGCGTCAGGTAATCTTCCAGCTCCCCTGCAATATAACGCTCATAGAACTCTTCCGGCTCCATGCTGTACAAATCAGACAAATGCGGATATACGAACTTAAACCAGAAATTAATATATGTATCTTTTATCTGGTATAATCCTTTCTGGGCATTCTCCCATCCTCCCGTCTCAAAGGAAGACACTTTCTCCACCACGTCAAATGCCATGAGGTTTTTGAGGTAAACGCTGATTTTCGCCCTGGAAAACCCGGTCTCTTTATATAATTCGTTGAGCTTGCGCTTACCGCTCGCCACCGCCTCCAATATCGTGTGGTACACAGACAGTTCCCTCAGATGGCTGCGGATCACCCTTTCTGCCTGATGGTGGAAACAGCCATCTTTCGACAGGATATGGGTGCAGACATTATATTTCACATCATGCCCGGCATCCCATTTGCCAAGATACTCCGGCTTACCGCCGAGAATCCCATAGACCTCCACTTTCTGCCGAAAATTATATTCTGGAAATTGCTGTACCGTGGCTGTCAGAAACACCAAGTCCTCAATCTTCCTCATGCCGGATAGCTTCTTCTCTGCTGTCCCCAGCGCTTTCGGCAGTTCCTGCTCCACCCAGGGGATATCCGTACTGTACAAAAGAATCAGCACTGGACCTGGATAGAGTTTTTTGCCATGCAGCTTGAGGATGCTGTCTATAAACTGCCCATCTCTCTTGACAATGTTCTGGAACTCTTCTATCACAAGCACCAGTTTACTGGCATCACCGCTTCGAATGCGTTTAAAATAATTATCATAGCTTTCTTCCGATATTGCCACCTGGTAATGCTCAGCAATTTCCCGCCCCATCCTCGTCTTCTGCGCTTTCGCCGAAATTTCCGGCGCATAGTAATAGAATGATTTCTTATCCTGGCAGAATTCCTGCAACAACTCTCTTCCCTGGTTCTCCTTGCGTCCATAAACCACCAGGATTTGGTTCCCGCTTTGGTGGTATAACTGCTCTAAATACTGCAATTCTCTTTTTCTTCCTACCATAGCCATATATCCTTTCTCATCTGATGGATAATTTCTTTTTCATTCTATCACGATTTAACATCAAGTGCAATGAATTACAAAATGAGAAAATCAAAATTATTTTAATCTCTCCGCTTTCTATGAGAATGCAGATAAGACTGCCCCCGAAGAAGCAGCCTTATTCCTTGTGTTCTCTTATTTTGCTGAAATATACCCCTGCGCTTTCAAGAGTTCTGCACACAGGATAGCCCCGCCTGCCGCGCCGCGCACGGTATTGTGGGAAAGACCGATAAACTTCCAGTCATAGACGGTATCTTCCCTCAGGCGTCCAACACTGACGCCCATGCCGTTTTCGTAATCCACATCTTCCACAACCTGCGGGCGGTTATCCTCCTCAAGGTACTGGATGAACTGCTTCGGTGCGCTGGGAAGTTGCAATTCCTGCGGAACGCCGCTGAACTCTTTCAGTTTCTGAATCAGCTGTTCCTTGGTAGGGTTTTTCTTAAATTTCACAAACACTGCCGCCGTATGCCCATTCAATACCGGCACGCGCACACACTGACAGGTAATTGTGGGGGTGCTTGCCGGCACAATCACGCCGTCCTTGACCTCGCCCCAGATACGCAGCGGCTCTTTCTCAGATTTTTCCTCCTCGCCGCCAATATAAGGGATGACATTGCCCACCATTTCCGGCCAGTCCTTAAATGTCTTGCCTGCCCCGGAAATTGCCTGGTAAGTCGTGGCGACCACCTCATAAGGCTCAAATTCCATCCATGCGGTCAGAACCGGCGCATAGGACTGGATGGAACAGTTGGGCTTAACTGCCACAAAGCCTCTGCTTGTTCCCAGACGTTTCTTCTGGAATTCAATCACCTTCATATGCTCTGCGTTAATTTCCGGCACGACCATCGGCACGTCCGGTGTCCAGCGGTGCGCGCTGTTGTTGGAAACTACCGGTGTCTCCGTCTTGGCATACGCTTCCTCAATCGCCTTAATCTCATCTTTGGACATGTCCACCGCGCTGAATACGAAATCCACCTGGGATGCCACTGCTTCCACTTCATTCACATTCATCACGACAATATCCTTTACATTTTCCGGCATGGGCGTATCCATTTTCCAACGGTCTCCCACAGCCTCTTCATATCTCTTACCGGCAGAACGCGGGCTCGCGGCAATCGTTGTCACCTCAAACCAAGGGTGGTTCTCCAGCAAAGCGATAAAACGCTGTCCCACCATGCCCGTTCCGCCAAGGATTCCTGCTCTCAATTTCTGACTCATCTCTAATCTCCTCACCCTCCCATATACGCCGGGAGTTTTTCTTTCTCTTGTCCGTCATGCGCGGACGTTTGTTTTTCCGATAGATATACTAATATATTTTCGGCAAAAAAGCAATCCCAAATTTCATACAAAATTCACAGACTGACACTGTCAAATCTGTGAATTCTGTATAAGACTGCCATTATCCAAGCAATGCCCGTTCCCAGTCAGGAATTCCTGCCCTCCAATCCTGCGCAAGCGTTTCTTTTTCCAGGGCAATCACCTTTTTCATGGCTTCCTGTCCCGGCGCCCCGACCGTCAGGCGTTTTTCCACGCAAGTCTTCATGGAAACCGCCTCAAAAATGTCCTCCTCAAACACCGGGCTGATTGCTTTCAGCTCTTCTAAACTCATATCATCAATGGCAATGTTTTTATCAATACAGTATAATACAATCTGCCCTACAATTCCATGGGCATCCCGGAAAGGCACGCCGTGGTTTACCAGATAATCCGCCGCATCTGTGGCATTGGTGAACCCATGCCTGGCACTGGCTTCCATCTTGTCTTTGTTGAACTTCATTGTGGACAGCATTCCATTAAACAGTGCCAGGCAGCCTTTTACTGTATCTATGGCATCAAATACCAGTTCTTTGTCCTCCTGCATATCCTTATTATAGGCAAGGGGGATTCCTTTCATGGTCGTAAGCAAGGAAATCAGCGCGCCATAGACACGCCCGGTCTTGCCCCGCACTAGTTCCGCAATGTCAGGGTTCTTCTTCTGGGGCATGATACTGCTGCCGGTGCTGTAAGCATCGTCAATCTCCACAAACTGATACTCATTGCTGTTCCAGATAATGACCTCCTCCGAGAAACGGCTCAAATGCATCATCACCGTGGAGAGCGCAGAGAGGTATTCAATGAGGTAATCCCTGTCCGACACGCCGTCCATGCTGTTTAAGGTCGGTCCCTCAAAGCCCAGGAGTTCTGCCGTATAATACCTGTCCAAATCGTAAGTCGTCCCTGCCAGGGCACCGGAGCCCAAGGGGCAGTAATTCATCCTCCGGTAAATATCCTGCATACGCTGGCGGTCACGTTTAAACATCTCAAAGTACGCGCCAAGATGGTGCGCCAAGGTCACTGGCTGCGCTTTCTGCAGATGCGTAAAACCTGGCATAAACGTATCTGTATGCTCTTCCATAATCGCCAAAATGGTATGTAACAGTTCTTCCAGCAATTCATCCGTTGCCAAAACTTCTTTCCTCGTATAAAGGCGCATATCAAGCGCCACCTGGTCATTGCGGCTCCTGCCGGTATGCAGTTTCTTCCCGGTATCGCCCAAGCGGTCAATCAGCGTTGCCTCCACAAAGCTGTGGATATCCTCATACTCGTGGGAAATCTCCAGCTCGCCCTGTTCCACCTCATGCAGGATTTGCTTGACTGCCGCTACTAAATCTTCCATCTCCTGCTCTGTAAGGATGCCCTGTTTGCCAAGCATCTTCACATGGGCTATGCTGCCCTCCATATCCTGCCGGTAAAATTTCTTGTCAAATGAAATGGACGCGTTGAAATTGTAGACCAGCCGGTCCGTCTCCTTCGTAAAGCGTCCTCCCCATAATTGTGCCATAATATTCCTCCTTATCAAAAAAAATGATTCCTCTTATTCTAGGAAATCATTTCCTGTAATTCTATTTCCGTTCCCTTATCGGTCTGCGATTTCTTCCGTTCGCGCTCCTGTTTGGAAAATACACAGCCGCAATAATCCTGACGGTACATGCCGTATTCTTTCGAGATTGCAACCGACTGTTTGTAACCGTCCTTTTTCTTAAAATCCGAGCAGAGATAGGAAATCCCATACTCTTGTGATAAATGCTCGCCAATCTCATTGAGTTTCTCCGCATTTTTCAGCGGGCTTATGGACAGCGTAGTCGTAAAAAAGTCCATCTTCAGCTGTTTCGCATACTCTGCCGCCCCTCGCAGACGCAGTTCATAGCATCGGAAACACCGCTCCCCGCCCTCCGGCAAATGCTCCAGCCCTTTTACGGTCTTATAGAACCTGTCTGGTTCAAACGTCCCCTCCACAAAACGTATCGGATGATGTGAGGGAAAACGTTTGATAAAATCCTCCTGTTCCCTGACGCGCTTCCAATATTCCTCCGGCGGATAAATATTGGGATTGTAATAGAGAACTGTGATTCGGAAATGCTGGGACAGATACTGCAGGACATAACTGCTGCAAGGCGCGCAGCAGCTATGTAAAAGCAGCGTTGGCGCCGGCTCTTTTCCCTGTATGCTCCTGATTACCTGTTCCAGTTCTTTTTGATAGTTACGTTTCATAATCCTTCCCCTGTCCATCAATGATTCCATAAAGACCAATCTTTACCGCAAAGAATATGGGTTTTATCTGCGGAACTTATACAAAGTCTCTGCGTCCATAACATATGGGTAATTTTTCAGCTTCGCCTGGTTTCCCATAATCATCTCCACGTCCTTCTTCCACAAGTCATCGGAAATCTCCACCTTGCCCAGCAGCTCATCGAGATATTCCGTGAAATCTTCCACGCTTGCAAAGCACATTTCCCTCAGCAGCGCCCGTACATCTTCTTTCGCCTGATAAAATTGTAGAAATCCTGGCAAAAAGATACCTACCGCCTTGCCGTGGGGCACGCCCATCTCATATGTGACCGGATAGCTGAGGCCATGGGGAAGCGATGTGCTGGTGTGGGTAATCGCCATGCCCGCCGTTGCCGACATCTGCATCAGTTTGTCAAACACATCATCCGACAATGTCTGTTTGGGCTCCCCGCCAAACCGCCTGCACTGCAGTAAATCGTCTTTCATCTCCGCAAACAGGCGCAGGCCTTTCTCAGAATACATACGGTTATAGGAATTGGCATTGGCATTCAGATAACTCTCAATCAAATGCGCCAACGCATCCACTGTAGTGTTGATGAGTGTATCTACACTTTCTGTCTTAAGGTAACGGCTGTCAATCAGCGCCAGCTCCGGATAAATCCTGTAGCTTATGCTCTGCTTTGTCCTGCGGGCGTGAATTGTCAGAATTGCATAAGGCGTCACTTCTGAGCCAGTCCCTGCCGTGGTCGGTACCTCCGCCACTGGCAGACAGCCAAGTTCCCGCGCCTCATACAGGATACCCTCATCTTCCCCGGGATTGGCAACCATCAGGGCAATAGCCTTTGCCGCATCCATAGGCGAACCTCCGCCAATTCCCACCACAAAGTCCACATGTTCCTGTATCCCTAACTCCCTTGCCTGCATCACCGTCTCAATGGAAGGGTTCTCTTCAACCTTATCAAATACCACATACGCGGTCCCCTCTTCCTGCAGCGCATGTTTCACATCTTCCAGCGAACCGTTGGCCTGAGAGGAATGTCTTCCTGTCACAAGCATTGCCTTGTTCCCCAAAGCTGCCAGTTCCTTTCTATGATTCATTACACAGTTATTTTCACTGTATACGTTGGTCGGCATATAAATCTGCATATGATTTCCTCCATTCTGCCTAGTTCAGGATAACATCTTCCAGCTGACATCTGAAAAATATCATTCCGGCAATCTACTATATTTTTCTGAGCAATCATCTCTATTATAGCCTCTTTATTCCCTTAACACAACTATTTTTCAAAGTGCTGGTAATCTTTCAATGAATTCCAATGCCCTCCCCAGATAAATCCATGTTCTGTGAACAGCTGATAACAGAGGTCATTTTCATCAATCTTATGTGCGAACGGTTGGCTCCTGTCTGCATAATCGCCCGCATTTACAGGGCTGATGGATGTGCCGCCATTTTTTATGCAGGGATTGTACAAAGGATTGATATCAATGGCAAGCCCCAAGCTGTGGCGGGACAGTTTGCTGCTGCCAGCAATTTCCCGATAGTTAAAAGCGGAAGTGTTGTTATCCTCCATGGACTGCTCATCGTCCGCCCCATAATTGTCCACCAGCGCCATCTTCTCAATCGCATATCCATTTTCGTAAAGTTCTGCCATAATCTCCAACACATCTGCAGCAATGGACTGATTCACCAGCAGTTCCCCGATATGGGCCTGCCCATCAAACCCCACATGCAAAATACGCAGATAGCGCAGTTCCTCCAGGGAGATATTGTCGTTCTCCTGATAGGAGGTTCCCACAATCCTCTGCTGCACCTCTGGGCTTAATTCTTCACTGTAAAACAGCGATTCTGCCATATCGGCTCTCAATGTCTCCATCTCAAGGATACTTCCAGCCTCCATATTCCTGATATCCGACAGATTTAAATAATCCTCCGCAACGGCAGAAGCCTCTGTGCTCTCTGCCGCGCCAGAAAGGCTGCCACCGCCCTTATCCGCTTCCGATAACTCTATCCCACAGCCGCTGCCCTTATCCGCTTCTGATAACTCTACCCCACATCTTCTGGCTGCTTCTGCCACAATCCCTGAAATTCTCTGGCTCAGTACCTCCCCACCTATATATTCCTGCACTTGCTCCATATTCCGCACATTCATGCTAACGCCCGCATAAACAGAAATACACGCAAGACACACCATAAAAATTATGACGGCTGCTCTTTTCCCAAATTTCATTCTGCTCTCCTATCTATTTCATTGTTACTTGTCCTGTTTCTCCCGCGACACAGGAATTAAACTATTTTGTCATATTTCCCGACTTGATTATCCTGGGAGTCAAACACACAGACCTTTATATTTATTTTTTCTGCCGAGGGCAGGGCAATCTTCCGATTTCTGGATTTTTCCTGCAATAAGGTGCATTCCCCATTATCATCCTCATAGTAAACCTCAAACTTAAATTTATCTTTCTTTGTGGTCACGGAACGGATTTTACAAAATTCCCCGCTCGTATCCCGCCTCAGAATCAGACCAATAAATCTCTCGGGCAATTGTTCTTTCTTTTCCTCATAGGAAGCATAGAATAATTCCTCTTCTTCTATCTTTCCTGCAAAAAAATCGGCAAACACTTTGGTGAAACGCTCAGCCCCCATTTCATTCATATGGGTGGAATCCCGAAAATCAGTGTCCTGCATACCTAAAATAGATGGATTTGCCATATTAAAATCATAAAAGCATACACCGTTTTCCTCGCATAATTCTTTTGCCTGCATATAATATTCATCGTAATTGCCAAAAGATTCTAACGTGTATTCTGGCAGGGGCGCAGAAAAACATACGAGCCTGATATTATTTTCCTGGCAATACTGTGCAATCTCGTGAAAATAATAGCGAAATTCTTCATTCACAAGATTCTCTCTGATTGGCTGCCTGACCCTCGCGCCTACATTTTCAAATTCTTCCTTAAAACGAATAAAACCCTTGCCCGCATAATCACCCGATTCCACTTTGACATATTCATAATTCCGATAGGCAGCAGTCCATTTTGCAGAAACGGTTTCTTTCATCGTCTGCAACGAATAGACAGATTTCCAATTACGGCGCGCACGGCAGAACACATTGATGTAATCCTGTGGCTGAATGGTCGTCCAGAGATAAACAAATTTATTCCATGACGGCCGCATATAATCTGACACCCTGCAAATTTCCTGCAGTGTACCATCCTCCACCCCTCTGGTCACGCCGTTGACCGACAGTTCAAGATAACAGTTATCAATATCCGCCACCCGATTCGCTTCTTTTAATAACAGATAAGAAGTATCAATCCTCTGTGCAGAGGTACTGCAGTTAAACGTGTTCTGCCCCCATGCCGCATCTGCAATATCTGGATTGATTCCGCTATATACATGGGAGGCCCCCAAAAAAAGACTGTCAATCTCTTCCTGCCCATACAATTCATGCAGCTCAATCCTGGACCACGACGTCGTATCATTGCTGAAAACGTAATCTAACCCCGACAAGAAAAGCATAATCATAACCGAGGTTACCACACAAATTCCCATCACTCTTAAAATCTTCATTTTCTAAAAACCTTCCCTTCTTCGCAGTGAGTATATCAACTTATCCCTTTGCTTAAGAATATGCATATAATTTACATTTTCTTTCGCTAAATTTTCATTTGCTCACCGAAACATTGATTTATAATATAGGGAAAAATCATGATGGAAATATGGTATTTTTTAATAAAAGGATATTTTTGCCCCCTATTCCTGACTGCACCATTCCCTGTTTTCACTCATACAATAACATAAGCGATAATAAGGAGAATCCTATGGAAAAATTAATGGAAATCAAGCACGTGGGCTATTCCTACCATACGATGCAAGGGGAGACCCCCGCGCTCCATAATATAAATTTTACGGTTCATAAGGGCGATTTTCTGGCAATTGTCGGTCCCAGCGGCTGCGGCAAATCCACCCTCCTGTCCCTTCTGGCAGGTCTGATAGAGCCGGAACACGGTTCTGTTTTGCTATATGGACAGAAATTGTTCCAAAAGAACGGCGGAACCATCGGCTATATGCTGCAGCACGACCATCTTTTGGAATGGCGAACAATTGAGAAAAACGTGCTGCTAGGGCTGGAAATCCAGAGCAAGCTGACTCCGGCAGCCAGGGAACGCATTTATGACATGTTAAAAACTTACGGATTATATAAATTCAAAGATGCCAGGCCTTCCCAGCTCTCGGGCGGGATGCGGCAGCGGGCAGCACTGATACGCACCCTTGCACTGGAACCGGAAATACTGTTATTGGATGAGCCTTTCTCCGCCCTGGACTATCAGACAAGGCTTACGGTCGGCGATGACATCGGCTCCATCATCAAAAAAGAACAGAAAACAGCCATTCTGGTTACCCACGACTTATCGGAAGCCGTGAGCCTCGGAAACCAGGTCCTGGTATTAAGCAAACGACCGGCAACCATTAAGAGCGTTATCGATATTTCTTTCCCGCCAAACATCAGTCCGCTCGAACGCAGAAATTTACCGGAATTCAAAGACTATTTTAATGAAATATGGAAGGAGTTAAATGACGATGAGTGAGATTTCCCTTGCCCAGCAGAAATTTCTGCTTGCCCAGAAAAAACACAGGCGCACGGTCGCCGCAAGCAGGCTGTGCATTTTTGTGCTTTTCCTTGCAGTCTGGGAGAGCGCTGCCAGGATGGATCTGATCGATTCATTCTTTTTCAGCAGCCCCTCAGGCGTGGTTTTATGTGCCTATGACATGCTTTTGGACCATACACTGTTTACCCACATAGGCGTTACGCTCTTTGAGACCATCAGCAGCTTTGTGCTGGTGACAGTCCTCGCACTCCTGACAACGATTATCCTATGGCTCAACAAGAAAATCTCCGAGACATTGGAGCCCTATTTGGTTATCTTAAACAGCCTGCCAAAGTCTGCGCTGGCGCCCTTGCTCATTGTCTGGTTGGGGGCAAATTACAATACGGTCATCATCACCGGCATATCCGTGGCGGTCTTTGGCTCTATTTTAAGCCTTTACACCAGCTTTCAGTCCGTAGACCCGGAAAAAATCAAGCTGATTAAGACCTTGGGCGGAAAAAAATACCACGTCCTTGCCAAAGTAGTGCTTCCCGCCAACATCCCGGCACTGTTCGCTGTCATGAAGGTAAACATCGGGCTCTGCCTGGTAGGTGTGATTATCGGGGAATTTATCTCCTCCCGGCAAGGGCTTGGCTACCTGATTATCTACGGCAGCCAGGTTTTCAAATTGGATTGGGTGATCATGTCCATCGTAATCCTCTGCCTGCTCGCCTGGGGACTCTACAGCTTATTAAGCCATTTGGAAAAACGCTACCTCAAACACATGTCTTAGCACAGCAGCTTATGTATTCGGAACAAAGTGGGCAAGCCCACCTCAACTCCCTGCCCCCCACTGGAGGCCGCTGGAAAAGCAGATACCACCGCTTATATTTGGTATAATATAACTATCAAATACAGGCGGTGGTATTATGGTTGAGCAACAGCAGTACCATGTTTGAAACTGAAAAAATGATTTTTTGAGGATTTCCTGCTGTAGATAAAGATGTTCATATGCCAAATCTCCTAATATGCCATTTGTAACCCTTTATTTTTCAGAACCCCAATCAATCCACATGGCAGGACGGATATTGTATTTTGAAGTGACAGTTTCATTGATAGATGCATCAATACCTCCGAAAGCGCCAACCGTGATAACATACTCGTTGTAAGACGACCGTAAAGGCCAGTGACATCGCACTGCATTTGAAATAGGATATTTCGTACACATTCGTTCTTCCTCCGTAGCAAAATACTTTACCGCCTCTGTAACACCGAGTAAAAATACCCTATCCTTTATGGTCTTGCCAAAACTCACCATAGAATCTGCAAAAGGATCTATCTCTTCTAACTGTACTTCAACAGTAGGTATCATCGCTCTCTGTTTTTTAGAAAAAGCCTTCTTCATAAACCCTTTGTTCAGCCATTTGCGCAGAGAACACGTTTTCCATGTAACATCCGCATCCTTCTTATGGTAAGCACGATAATCAAGGGCATATCTGCTGATAACCAGGCTTCTGTCTCCCTCCTTTGCAAGCACAAGCCATTCTATCTCTTCTTTACCATTTTCTTTGTTCTCGTCCAGTTCATAAGAGCCAAAAATAATATAATCTCCTACTTTCGCCTTTTTTCCTTTTGCCATTTGGTATTCAACGCGGATAGAGTCAGCCTGTTCTTTGCTGTCCTTATAGCCTTCAAGCTCTATCAATTGTTCGTACGCTTCCTCATACTTTCCCTCCCCTATCCAGGCAACTGCCTGCTGATATATCTCCCCCGGTATCGTTTCCGTCTCTAATTCTTCTGCTATCTCTCTACTGTCCTTATAATCTTCAATCTCCATCAATTGTTCGTATGCTTCCTCATATTTTCCCTCCTCTATCCAGGCAACTGCTTCTTCATATTTCTTCCCCGGTATTGTTTCCATCTTTAATTCTTTTGCCTTCTCACCACTGTCCTTGTAGCTTTCAATCTCCATCAATTGTTCGTATGCTTCCAGATACTTTTCCTCCCCTATCCAGGCAGCTGCTTGCTGGTATTTCCGTTCTGGTATGAGCACCTTGTTATAGAAAATAACGCCTGCGATTACTGCACAGATGGCGGCAGCGATTACAATACGGACACATCTCTTGCGCCTGATTTCTTGCCTGGCCAGCCGTTCCTTTTCTATTCTTATCCTTTCCTCTTCCCGCTGTATCTCCTTAATCTCCCTTTTACACATCTCCAACTGCTCATCCGCATCTCTCCAGCCGGGAATCTCCTGAAACTTAAGGATTGCAGCCTTATAATGGCTTATTTTTATATTAATTGTATTATGTATCAGCGCCTCTGCCTCATGATAAATAGCATCTTTCCGGCAGGTTTCCGCCTCATTCAGACACTCCTCCCTCCTCGCGGAAGAATCCTTATATTCTTCAATTGCAAGAAACTTAGACGCCGCATTCTGATAATCCCTTGCGGAATCCGCCGCCTCCATCATTGCAACTGCATCATGGTAAATTGATTCCAGACGGGCATTTTCATTGCGCGTATTGATATGTTCAATATACCCCTGCACTGTATTTTTCAAGGCGTCATTTCCGTAACGAATCACTTTGTGATAATTATTGCTGTCGGAAAAGGCCTGCTCGCAGTCTGCAAGTTCCTGCTGTTTTTTGACATGCAGTTCTGCCATCAGTTTTCCAAGGTACGCCTCCGCCGTTTCCGGATCCATATCCAGAACTTTTTCACAGTATTCATCCGCGCTTTCCCAGTCGCCATCCTCCAGAAAGATAAAGACACGCTTGAGCAAAGACTCCTTGTTTGCGCCCACACTTGCTGTAATCGTTTCTGAACTGGCATTCTTCCTCGGTTCATCCACTTCCGCAATCTTCTCAATGCCACGGATAATGTCCTGCATAAAGCCAAGCTTTGACATATCCTGCGCCTGTAAATGGGAAAATTCCTCGGGCAAGTCATAAGGATCCATATCCTTGTAAGCCGGGATAAGCGTCTTTTTGGCTCCATTACGGATAAGCGCGAGATAACGGCTCCATTCATTTTTCACCCAGGGCGCCTGAAAATATTCCGGCTTGGTGCCGAGCACGACCATCACTTTTGCAGAATTAAGGGCTGCGAATATGTACGGCTCATAGGCAGAACCAATCTTATCTTCGAGAGTGATACGGGAAAAGAAGACTTTGAACCCTTCTTCTGTCAATTCGTGATACAGTTCATTTGCCAGCACGGAATCCGGCGTTCGCCTGCCTGAATTATCCGTCTCCTTATAACAGATAAACACATCAAACGGTTCTTCCTGCTGTGAGATGGAAAGAATGCCTTTTTGAATCTCATTGATATTCTTTGCCTCTTCTTCATAAATTGATTTCTGGCTGCCGTCTGCATATTCCAGCGCAGATTTGTAATTATCATCGTCAAAAACAGCCGTAAACTGTGCGCGGTTTACCGTAGGCACCCGCTTGTGGGATGCGGGGTCTTCCACATATTCAATCCCATAGCGGCAAAGGACAAGCGACCAGTAAGCCTCTGCATCCGTGCCGTCCTCATTCAGTATCTGTTCATAAATGCCCATCGCTTTGTCAAATTCATTATTCCGCCGGAAATGATTGGCCCTGTCATAGAGGTTGGCCCTTCTGTCATCGTCAAGTATCGGAATCGTCTGCTGTGTCCCGCAGTATTCGCAGACTGCAACACGTTCCCTATTTTTTATTTCCAATGTGCCGCCGCACATTTTGCATTTAAATAGCGCCATTATTTCTCCTCCTTATTTCAGTAACCTGCATTTCTTATTTCTGTCTTCCAGTAAAATCATGAGTTCATCGGCGATTTCTTTCACTTCTGCCGCATTGTCTTCCTCCACTGCCTTTGTAAACACAGAAAATTTAACGGCGATTTCCTTCTCAATTGCGGACAGCGCCGCACAGCTCACAGGGTCGGAATAACGAACCGTTTCATAAACTCTCTTGCAATCCTTTTTTACGGTTTCGGATTTGGCCTTTGCCGGCAATATTTCGGCATCGGCTGTCAGAGTTTTCAAAAAAGATACCTGTGCTTTCTCTTTTTCGTCCGCACGTTCCACAAGCGTGGCGGATACTGATGTTTTCATTATGGAAACAACGTTAAACGCCAGAACGGCCGCGCAAAGGATGCTGCCCGCCCAGAATGGAAAGGCGGGAATCAACATGCACAGCCCACCAAACACGAAAGACAGCAAAAGCCCAGTATAACTGGTAACGACAAGAGAGATACGATAAAAGACCTTCCTTGAATCCCCCGCTTTCAATGCAATATATGCACAGATTAGCTGCCCTAGAAAAGAAATCATTATGCATAAATATCCAATCCAAAATGTCGGCGTATATTTTCCCACGCCTGCCCAGCCGGGAACGGTAAAAGAAATCACCTGGAAAAGTGCGAACATCACCGCCCACGCCACAACGTATAATTTAAATATTTTCTTCATGAAATCATCTCCTGTCAAAGTTTTTCCCCGCACTCAAGGCAGAATTTCGCACCCAACACAGTTTCCTTCCCGCACTTTGGGCAGGAAGAGACAAACTTATGGCCACATTCCGGGCAAAATTTGCCCTTGACAACTGTTTTCCCGCATTCCGGACAGACCACCATGCCCTCAGGAACTGCTGGCGCTGTCTTTTCCCCGCATTCAAGGCAGAATTTCGCATTTTCAGGTAACACTGCGCCACAATTTGCACATACGCTTTGCGCAGGCGCTTTTTCATGCATCATATTCATGGCATCATTCATCGAACCGCCAACTGTCCCGGCAACTACGCCGCCTACGCCTGCCATCGTCCCAAGGCCAACGCCAAGATTGGTGAACTGGCCGACTGCCTCATTTCTGGCCACTTCCGTTGCCACATCAAAACCGCGCTCTTGCTGATAAGTATATCCTTCCTGCGCACGTTTCGTTGCCTGTGCTTTGGAGTCAATGACAACCTTCTGTGCGTCCGTCTGTGCCTGAATAATATCCGTCTGTTGGCGGAGTTTCGCCTCGGCGACATCCGCATATTGACGGAAATGCAGTTCCTTGAACTGCTCATACTGCCTTTCGCCATCCGGCTTAGCCACATTTGTGACAAAAAAACGTTCCAGAGAAACGCCATAATCTGCAAAATCAGGAATTAACTGGCTATGAATCGACTCAGAGAAAACAGTCAGATGCTCGTCTATTTCAAAAATATTGATGGCGTTCTGTTTCATGGTCTGTGCAATGTAAGTCTTGACGCGCGTCATCAAAAATGCGCGGAAAAATGAAATCAGTTTTTGCTGGCTGAGAAAATCTTCCGTACCGACAAGTTTTAAGAGCAGCCTGCGGCTGTCTGCCACTCGAAGGCTCATCTCGCCTGACGCCCCGATGGAAATTGGAAATCCGTAGGTAGGCTCGATATACTGCACCTTGCTGTCGGTTCCCCATTTGATATTCATCTGCTCCGTTTTGTTGATAAAATATACTTCGCAGTGAAAGGGGCTTTCGCCTCCGGTTGCGCGGTTCAGAAATTTTCCAATTAACGGAATATTTTGTGACTCAAGGGTATAGCGCCCCGCCCCAAAGAGATCGAGCGCCTGACCATTCTTGAAGAAAAGAGCTTCCTGACTTTCATGAACAATAAGCTGTGTAAAACTGTTGAAATCTTCACAGGGATGTTTCCAGATAAACGTACTGTTATCCCCTTCATACTTGATAATATCTGTAATTTGCGCCATGGATTCACCTCATAAACTTTTATCTTGCTGTGCGTAACTTTTTATGGATATTTTCATTATATCAGATTCTATGCTTTTTACAAGTATCTTACGACTTCCATAAGTGTATGTAATTCTGTTTGGAACACATCCGTTTGTTTCACATCTCCTTTTAGGCAGGAAAATAGCAGGAAGGTTGTCAGCCTTCCTGCCTGGTATGGGTTCCATTGTTATCATATGTATATGAGATTAATGTGCGTAATCACCATTCTCCCATTCACCTGAATAGTCGACAGTGCCATCCACATAGCTGTCATATATGTAAACCCCAACTCTTCTAACTTCTGTTCCGACTCCCCAATCAACCCTTCTAAATCAGTACCCTCATCCGTTTTTTTCTCTTCATCGGTCATCTCAGCTTCTATCGAATTTTTCTGGCTTTTTCCACATAACTTCTCCATTACTTGTTACAATGACAGAAGTTAATGCATTTATTTTTTCCCCACATGAACTGTATGGCATTTTTTCCTCCAACGCATTTGCCTTATAGTAAAATATTTTTCATTATTCGTGAACCGCTGTTCCTATAGTGACAACCTGCATAAAACAAAATAATAGACAACGATATGTACTGCGATGTAGACAATCCTGCAAATAGTCCCCTCACCTCATCTCCTCGGAGGAATTCCAGACCAAACCTTGCGATTGCATAAGCTTCTTCCTATATTCCGGTTTCCCTTTACACATGAAACACACCGCAAAAATAAACCCAAACAACCCGCCGTAGAAAACATACCCACTTTGCGGGATTAAGAGGATCAGGTTTTCTATCGAAAAATTATGGACCAGCCATGGTATCCGCGTAACCGCAAACAACAATTTGCTGCCTGCAAGCAGACCTATGCCTCCATATAAAATTGTCCGCAGCAATTCCGAAAAGGGCACACCTTCTTTATCACTGTTGAAATAGGCATAACATATTGCAGCAATCCCTCCAATCAATGCCAATAATGTATACGATGGCATAATTAGATGTATATATGGATACATTTTCACTCAACTCCTAATACTGGCTCTTTAAGCAGATGGACTTGAGCTACCAGAACTTCAACCGCATGGTCACGAACCAGACGAAATCCATCCGCTTTGAGAACCTCGACAGGCTCAGCGACCTCTTGGGCTGTCCCATTGGCGACCTGTTCGAGAAAACCAGCAGCCCCACGGATGAATAAGCGGGAGGGATGCCCCATAAAACCTCTGGAACATCCCTCCCGCTATATTATCTGCTCCCTCCTGTTCCCGGAGTATGTCCCGGTACAGTTCCCGTATCATTTTTTCCATATAAATTTGTATGGTATGATATATTGCTTTGCCCACCTGACAAATCCCTATACCCTTACCACATACTGTCTTTACATCTTTGTTTTTCGTTATACTGCTTTTTGCGGTTAATGCTCCTTACCCTTGCCCTCGGTTCATATTTTCCGCAATGCTGGCAATATGTTTTATGGCAGGCTTCCCTGCCTTTCTTACATTCCCCTAACGCAATATAATATTTGCAGGGAACCTCTCTATATCTCGCCATTTTAATTTCCTTCCTTTTCAGAAAATTTCAATTCCGCGCACACCCAGCAGAATCATTTGCTCCCTGCCTTAAAATTATAGACAGGAAACAGTCTCTTTTGTATCTCTACGGTCTCTTTTATATGTTCCATGATTTCATCCACGCCCCGGTAGGCAAACGGCGCTTCGTCCAGTGTGTCTTTGCCAATGCAGGAACAATGGATGCCTTTCATCTGGGCTTTGAAATCCGAGACCGTAAACTTATTTTTTACATATTCCCTTTTTATCAGCCGTCCCGCGCCATGGGGCGCTGAATAATTCCAGTCATCATTCCCAAGGCCTGTTCCCAAAAGTACCCCGTCACGCATATTGATGGGAATCGCTACAAATTCGCCTTTTCTGGCAGACACCGCCCCTTTCCGCAAAATCGTCCCCTCTGCGGAAACATCAAGGTAATTGTGGACAGAATGGTAAATGTCTTCTATTTTCCATTTCATGCCCTTTGCCATCTCATCTAAGATAACGCTCCGGTTGAGCCTGGCAAATTCCTGCAAAACCTGCGTGTCATAGACATAATCATCCATGAGGCTCCCTTCCAGATACGTCAGCTCATAAGGAACATTCTGCCTCTTGTCTTTCAGATATCTGTGTCCCTCGCGCAAATAATATTCCGTTACCTCTTTTCCCAGGTGACGGCTCCCGGAATGGATGACAACATAGAGAAATCCCTCTTCATCCCGGTCGATTTCAATAAAATGGTTACCGCCACCCAGCGTCCCAAGGCTCAGCCTTGCTTTTTCTTCGTGGACATGGCGGCTGCACCTTAAATCAGAAAGCATGGCTGTATCGCTGAACCTATGGACAGTCTTCCTAATCTGATATCCGGAGGGCACATTCTCCCTGATTACGGTGTCAAGTTTCTGGAACTCCATTCTTTTCTGTTTCAATTTCGCAACCGTGATGCCGCACCCAATGTCAATGCCCACCACATTCGGAAGCAGTTTATCTCCTGCCACCGCCGTAAAACCGATGGTTCCCACCTTGCCCGGATGTACGTCCGGCATTACCCGGATTTTGCTTCCCTGAAACGCAGGGAAATCGCAAAGCTGCTGAATCTGCGCCATTGCATAATCTTCGATTGTGTCTGTGAATATTTTTGCAGAAGTATAGACTCCGTCTACTGTTTTCATATTAATCCTCTCTCTCGTCTGTGCATTTTTGCAAAATAGGCGCAAAAAAACACCCCTAAAATGATTAGAGATGCGGATTGTCCAAAACGGAATAAGATAAACTGATTCTGTGTCTATTAATGGTAAGCTGCCAGAAGGACAATCCTCTCTCTATTATTTCCTGTTAAATCATTGATTCCTAAATTTCTTGCAATCATAATTGTCCTCCTTTCCTTACTCGTCAATATGTGCCATGTGTCTATTATAAAAACTTCTTTTCTATCTGTCAATCAAAAATTTATTTTAGTTTCCACATTTTCTATTTTCTAACAATTCCTGCCAATCCTGTTTTGTATAACCATTCTCCCTCATTTTGTCTGATATCTTTTCAATCCAAAATTCTTCCATATTTTCTGCATGGAATACGGCAGACAGATTCGGTGGCATATGTACAACAATCTTGATTTCTTTCCCTCTCCTCGCCATAACAACCCGCTTCCTTGCCAGCAATGTTTCTTATAATTCTATGAAACTGCTGGCAAATTATTCTTTTGGCGTTGTTAAACGAGTGATTAAAATGTTATTGTTTGAATGTTTCCGCTGCCCTGCCATCGGCAAATCCACCCTCCTGTCTCTTCTGGCAGGTCTGATAGAGCCGGAACACGGTTCTATTTTGCTATATGGACAGAACGTGTTTATGATATGTTAAAAACTTATGGGTTATATAAATTCAAAGACTATTTTAATGAAATATGGAAGGAGCTGAATAGCGATGAGTGAGATTTCCCTTGCCCAGCAGAAATTTCTGCTTGCTCAAAAAAAAACACAGACGCACGGTCGCCGCAAGCAATTTGGAAAAACAATTATTCATAGACTCCCTCAAAAATATCAGCCAAGGTCATTTTAATATGCGGAAACTCCTTCAGCGTTATCTCCGTCATTGCATTATAGTCCTCATCCTCTTCATCATCCTGCAGCAAATAATTCTGCTCCAAGACATATTTCCCATCCTCAAGGTAATAAATTTCCACAGCGCCCTGCGGGGAAACAATCCAGTACTCTTCCACGCCAGCTTGTTCATAGATGTCTTTTTTGACCGTCCTGTCTCGCTTGGCAGTAGAAGGACTTAAGGTCTCGGCAATAAATTTAGGCTTCCCGCTGTATGACCCGCCTTTCAGATGCTTGCGGTCACAGATTACCATAATATCCGGGCACAGGTAATCATCGTTCATTTCTGGATGGTATTTAAAATCAAGGTTCTCCATAAACACAAGACACAGGCTGTCTTTTAAAGCATTGCCAATCTTCCTATAAATATTTCCATTGATAATTCCATGCTGATATCCTGGAGCAGGCGACATGTTATAAACCACCCCATTTACTTTTTCATCTTTCCTGCGTTCAAATTCTGCTAATCCCATAAGCGCCACGTCCTTTCTGCCACTGCATGTTTGATAAGTTTTTCTTATTATACCAGTACCTTTCCTCATTGTGCAACATTCAATCAAAAAATATTGACACGGCAGCGCTTTTCCTGTATCATGAGCATTGCTATATCAAACGCAGCTCCTTGCCACCGGGTAAGGAGATTAAGCGTCAGGCTTTCTGTCATTAGGTCTTAGAAGATGGGAAGTTTGGCGTATTTTTTTATTATAGGAAGACCACTTTGTTCTTTTACAGAAAGGAATCGTACAGATGGAATGCAACAAACTTCTTCGGGAATTTATACAATATGTCACCTTGAATGTCTGCGGCATGATTGGCTTATCCTGCTATATCCTTGCCGATACTTTTTTCATCGCGCAAGGGCTAGGAGCCGATGGCTTAGCTGCCTTAAATATTGCAATCCCTGTATATAGCTTTATCCATGGCAGCGGCCTGATGCTGGGTATGGGCGCGGCAACCAAATATTCGATTTTCCGCGGGCAGGACAAACAGGAACAATCAGACAGCACATTTTCAAACGCCCTTTGCCTTACCGCTATTGGGGCAGCAATATTCGTGTTTATGGGAATTTTTCTTTCTGGAATAATCACAGCTATTTTGGGGGCTGACAGCAGCATTTTTACTATGACGAAAACGTATCTGCAGATTCTGTTGCTCTTTGCTCCCGCTTTTTTGCTGAACGATTTGTTGATCTGCTTTGTCCGAAATGACGGCAATCCCGGGCTTTCCATGGCGGCAATGATTACAGGAAGTTTGGCAAACATTGTATTGGACTATATCTTCATTTTCCCTCTGCAGATGGGAATACTCGGCGCTGTGCTGGCAACTGGCTGTGCTCCGGTTATAAGCGTGTGTGTCCTGTCAAAGCACTGGATTGCCAGACAGAATCATTTCCATATGCGCAGGCTTGCCCTGTCTGCAAACTTGACCAAGACAACCCTCTCCCTAGGGATTCCTTCCCTGATTACAGAAATTGCCTCGGGAATTGTGATGATAGCCTTTAATTTCATCATCCTTGGGCTGCAGGGAAACATCGGCGTTGCCGCTTACGGCATAGTTGCTAACCTGTCGCTCGTTGTCATATCCATCTATACAGGGACTGCCCAGGGAATGCAGCCCATTGCCAGTCGTGCCTACGGATTGGGTAAGAAAGAAGAAATCAGAAAAATCCTCAGATATGCCATCATAACCATATTGCTGATATCCGCCTGCGCTTATGCTGCCTTACTCTTAAATGACACATTTATCGTGGGATTATTTAACAGTGAACGAGACATACAGCTGCAGGAAATTGCTGAATCAGGACTTATACTGTACTTTACTGCCATTCCTTTTGCCGGCTTTAATATTGTGCTCTCCACATATTTTACCTCCACGGAAAAAGCACTGCCCGCACAGGCGGTCTCTCTGGCGAGAGGATTCTTCTTCCTCGTGCCGATAGCTTTTCTGCTGTCACATTTCTTCCACATGACAGGGGTATGGCTGTCATACCCGATTACAGAATGCATCGTTTCCGTCCTGGGGGCAGTACTTTATTATAGATGCGGCAAGCTAAGCTGAAACTGCTGCCGACTAAGCTGCAGATACAAAAATATTTTATTTCTTTTTGTCAGCCTTTTTCTCTGCTTTTTTCCTGCTGTCAATCATGCCCTTGAGCTTCAATGCCTTATCAATATTTCCCTCCACCTTGAGCTTCTTCATGGTGACTGCAAAAACAGGATCTAGCTTTCCTTCCGCAATCTTCATCAGATTTTCCGCGGAAGCCGTAAATGCGGCATCTCTGTCATAGTAGTCATACGGCTCCACATAGAGCTTGCCGTCTTTTACTTCCACATAAAAAATGCCCTCTGCCTCGCCTGTGATATTAAACTGATATGCCAGGTGCTCCGTGATGTCTGAGACATCAGCGTCCATAAATTTTTCTTTTACCTTTGCAAAAAATTCTTCATACGTCATATTCTTTTCCTCCTTAGGTCATATCATAGCATACCACTCTTTACCGGCAAGGTCAATAACTTATTGTATTACTTTAAAGTAATAAAGTAACTTCTGGTATAATTAATTATCCCGCGTAACGCAGCGCATCAATCGGCTTCTTGTTCGCCGCCTTGTTTGCCGGATACAGCCCGAACACAACGCCAATCAGCCCGGAAAATGCGACTGACAGCAGTGCAACCTTGCTGTTCATGGACACGCTCAAGGCAGAGCCCATAATACTCCCTATCACCTGCAGCGCTATCCAGGAAGAAATGATGCCCATCAGGCAGCCAGAAAGGCTCACAATCACTGCTTCCATGAGAAACTGCAGCATAATGCTGCCCTTACCCGCTCCGATTGCTTTGCGGATGCCAATCTCTTTCGTGCGCTCTGTCACTGACACGAGCATGATATTCATAATTCCAATGCCGCCGACAAAGAGGGAAATTGCTGCAATTCCGCCCAGCATCATGGACATGGTGTTTCCTGCCTGTTCCATTGCCTCCATAACCTCCGACTGGTTTTGGATGGAAAATGCATCCTCATCATTCGCAAAACGCCCCAGAAGAATCTCTTCCAATTTCGCTTCTGCCAGATCCATGGACTCCTCATCTGCCGAAGACACATAAAACTGCGTAATTTCCAGAACATTGTCCATAATCTTGCCTAAGGCAGGATAGGGAATATAGCCCTCCAGCACAACCGTTTCCGAACTGTCATCACTGCTTTTAATTGCCATTGCGGAAGATGGGGATGCCGATTCCTCAGACAATACGCCGATTACCAAAAATGACTTCCCATCCAGCGAAAGGCTCTCCCCCGCGACATCTGCCCTCCCAAAAAATTCCACTGCTGTATCATAGGAAAGCACAATCACGTAAGAACGGTTTTCTAAATCTGTCTGCTTTAAAATCCTGCCCGCATACAAATCCATATCCATAATTGCAAAATACCCGCCGCTGGTACCATATACGTTGATAGTTCCACTGGTATACCCGGTCTTGGCAGTGACGCTCCCCCTGCCTACAGGGGCAGCCTGTGCAAATTCTTCTGCCGCAAATAATTCCATGAATTCTGCAAGCTTTAAGGGATTTTCCTTATTATCTGAAATCCGCGCACTGAGATAATTGCTTCCCATCTGAGAAATCTGGCTGGTAACGGAATTTCCAGCGCCATCTGCAAGCGACACTAAGATAATCAGCGCTGCCACTCCAATGATAATCCCCAACATCGTAAGGAATGTCCGCATTTTATTGGCACAGACTGCATTCCATGCCATCTTTCCTGTCTGCATCTCCTTCTTCCTCCTTTACCTTGCCATCCCGGATATGGATTTTACGCTCCGCCTCCCCGGCAATCTGATTGTCATGGGTAATCAATACAATTGTGTTACCTGCCTCATGAAGGGTATGGAACAAACCCATTATCTCCTGCCCGGTCTTGGTATCAAGATTTCCGGTCGGCTCATCTGCGAGAAACAACGAGGGCATCGTTACCAGGGCGCGGGCAATTGCCACCCTCTGCTGCTGGCCACCTGATAACTGCGTGGGCAGATGCTTTTTGCGGTTGGAAAGCTCTACCTGCTCCAATGCCTCATTGACTCTGCGTTTGCGCTCCTGGGAAGGAAGTTTTTGGTAAATCAGCGGCAGTTCCACATTTTCCTCCGCCGTCAGCCGCGGCAGCAGATTGAAATTCTGGAAAATAAAGCCTATCTTGCGGTTGCGTATCCTTGCCAGCTCCCTTTCCGAATAATGTTCCACTAAAATTCCGTCCAGTATATAATCTCCTTCGTCTGCATTATCCAGACAGCCGATAATATTCATCATCGTAGACTTGCCGCTGCCCGAAGGTCCTACGATGCTGACAAATTCTCCGCGCCGGATTTCCATACTGGCATGGTCTAACGCATATACTTTATCATTTCCCATCTCATATATCTTGGAAACTTCACGTAACTGAATCATCTCAGACCTCCTCGCTACTGATTGCCTGGTCTTCCACCACCTGGCATATCTCCTCCACCCGGCATTCCGCCTCCGTCTGGCATCCCACCATTTGGCATATCTCCCATATCCCCTTTCGGACCGCCTTCCATGCCGCCAAATCCTTGGGATTCTTTCTGTCCGGAGATATTTCCAAGCCTCTGGTAATAAACCTTATCTCCCTCTGACAATCCTTCGGTGATTTCCACCGTGCTCCCATCCGACAGACCGGTAGTCACTTCCTGCTCGCCGGCAAGGTTTCCCTCACTGTCGGCCTGCGTATATACAAATACTTTCGTGCCACGCTCCTGAAGCGCATTGACAGGAATCGTCACCACATTCTCCCGCTTTTCAATCGTAATTATAGCAGAAGCGTTCATGCCCTCTTTCATGCGCTCATCTCCCGGAATCTCCACCTCTACCGTGTACTTGGCAACCCCGCTGTTAGAACTGCTGGCTGAACCTCCCACCTTAGTCACGGTTCCTGTGAATGTCTCATCTTCTAAAGCATCCAGAGTGATTTCTGCCTGCTGCCCCTCAGACACCGAATTGATATCCAGCTCATCTACATTCACTGCCAAAACCATGGTCTCCGAGGAAGAGATGGTAAACGCTGTGACCTCATTGCCTGAATCCGTGCCCTCTGTGCTGCTGTTTTGTCCGCTCTCCTGGCTGCTGCTTTGGGAAGAAGCGCTAGTTGAAGCCAGGCTCACACTCTGGCTTCCATTTTCGGAAGCATTTCCTACTGCAGCCGCGTTCTGATTTCCCCCTGCTGTTCCTCCTGTGCCGTTGCCTATAGTTCCTCCTGCTGTTCCTCCTGTGCCGTTGCCTATATCCCCTCCTGTCGTTCCTCCTGTGCCGTTGCCTATATCCCCTCCTGTCGTTCCTTCTGTGCTTTCATTTCCTTCTGTCTTTCCCTTTGAATCTTCCTTTTTGTTTTCACCCTCTGTCCCCTCCTGCTTGTTATTTCCATTCCCATCAGTCTGCCCTTTTTCACCCTCATCTTCTTTTTGGGAATTTGTTTTCTCTGCTGCCGTGAAAGGGTAAGTGAGACAAAAACTCAATTCCTTTCCATCTCCTGCCACTGTCACGCCAGACAGCACCCCAGCCTTGGCTTGAGCGATACTTTTATCGCAAAACAGGTATCCCTCCCCGGCTGTCAACGTCACAAATGCCTGATACGATGTCTCTGCCGCAAATTTCTTACACTCAGGCTTCCAGGAAACCTGCCCCTGATAGCTGCCATCCTCTGTGCGCAGCACGGTCTGTGGCACATTTCCTGTTTTCGGCGATTCTATGACAAGCAGTTCCTGATTGGATGCGCCTGATTCTGTAACTTCCAAGACGAGATTTTTTCCCGCTCCTGTCCCATCCTGCACATTGCCCGCTGTCCCATCCATATTTCCTGAATCCTGTGCGCTTCCCACTACTGTAACTGCATTCTTTAAAATCTCTGCATTTCCTACTACTGTAGCTGCATTCTGCGATACTTCTACATTTCCTACTACTGTAGCTGCATTCTGCGATATCTCCGTGGTTTTTGCTGTTGTGGCTGCCGCCTGGGACTCCTGCCCGCTTTCTGCCCCTGTGGCGCTGCCCTGTGCCGAGATATTTACAGACTTTATGATTCCGTCTGCTTCTGCCGTGATAACACCGCTTTTAGATAACGCCGTAAGCTTCTGCAAGCTCTGCACCAGTTCCTGCCTTTTGGCCATCAGTTCCTGATACTCCAGACTCTGTCCATCATTTGTAATTTGAAAGAGCGCCGTCCCTTCATACACATTGTCTCCTTCAGACACGTAGATTTCTTCCATAGTTCCCACCGTTGCCGTAACGGCAAGCTCATCTTCTGTCCCCTCCTCGTCGGCGCTGCCAACGGACAGCAGCAGCAACGCGCCATGCTCTGCCATACAGTCCGCAACTTCCTGCCCTTGCTGTACATATATCTTCTTTACAGTCCCCTCTGTCTTAGAGGTCACAGACTGGCTGTCTTCCTCTTCCTTGCTGTCTTCTATTTCCTCGTCCAAATCGTCCAGTTCTTCCTGAATATCCTCCATCGCTCTGCGCACCGAGACTTGGTTGATCACAGCAAGCACATCCCCTTGGGAAACATAATCGTTCTCCTCCACATTTACTTCATCCACAACAATACCGGAAGGGATGGTAACAGAGGAACCCTCTTGATATTGTAAATTTCCCGTCCCCACGATGGTATCTGAAACAGTTCCCACTTCGGCCTGTATTTCCTGAATGGGCACTTCCCGGGCAGCTGTATGCCCTCCCTGTATCCCTTCCAGAAAATAAATTCCCCACGCTGCCACCCCAGTCCCCACAATCACAACAGCCAGCAAAAGGATTTTTTTCTTTCTCGATATTCTGCTCCACTTTCCTGCTTTCTTCATATCTTGTTCTCTCCTCTCACTTAAACCGTTCCTGTGTCACTGTCCTGTCCATCAGCCGGAGGATTCACATCTGCTCCATTGCCCTCCGGAACCGATAACACGGTAATTTCAGCTGCCTTTTTATCATCTGTAAATGTGACCATGATAATATCCCCTTCTGAGATATCTGAAACTGCAATCTCTTCACTGCTATTCTCCTGTCCAGCCCCCGGTTCTTGCGGCGGCTCTCTATCCGGCTTCTGCGGCATTGCCCCACTACCTTCGCCTGGCTCTCCATCCGGCTTCTGCGGCATTGCCCCACTACCTTCGCCTGGCTCTCCATCCGGCTTCTGCGGCATTGCCCCACTATCTTCGCCTGGCTCTCCATCCGGCTTCTGCGGTGCAGCTCCGTTTCCAGGTAAACCGCTCATGGTCTGGCGTTTCAGCACAGTCTCTTCGGTAACCTTAATCACCTGCTCTTCTCCAGTCAAATCCAACATGGAAGGTTTTTCCTCGGCCTGATTTTGCTCTGGTTTCTTTGCCGATCCCTCTTTCGGTTGTTCCATCTCTTTTCTCGTTCCAACCTTTATGGTAATCAAATCCTCCGATGTCTTGCTGACCTCGCCGTATACTGCGTCTTCCTCTTCCCATCCATGGAACATCTTCTCCTCCGGTTCTCTATCTGACTTCCCACAGCCAACAAGCATTGTTGCTGCCAAAGCTGCACTTAACAGGATTACTGCAAATTTCCTCTTCATAAGTTTCACCCATCCTTTCTTTGTACCGCGCACTATGTAATTCCCGCTAAGTATAATCTGCAAACTTTAAATGGAACTTAAATTTAATGTGAAAAATCCATGAAAAATACAGGGTTTTTGAGAAACTGTTGCTAATTTGTTGCTAACCAGCAACTATTATAAGCGCGTATTTTCTTACGGCTGACTGCTTTTTTACGGACATTCCATACAAAAAAAAGAGAGCGGTGGCAAGTTCCGCTCTCCCTTATTCTTTATTCAGTTTTTTCCTTTTCTTTCTTTTCTCTCCGCAATTCTGCGATTTTTCTTTTTGCTTCCTCTAAGTCCTTGCATCCGTCTACTATCATTTCAATCATCTGCAAGATTCCGTCATATTGTCTATCCGTCATAACCTCTACCATATCCTTTCCTCCGTTCTTCATCAGATTTACTTGCCTTATCTGAAAATACCATTATATCAATATTGGTTACCAACGTCAAGCGTTTACTTTCTTTTCTATGATTATTTTCCCATCAGAAAAAGAAACTAATACGCTTTTATCTTCCTGAGTTACCCCCAGTTCCTTTACCATTTCAGCCGGAAGACTGATTTTATAGTTAACCGAATTTTTCCCGGCAGTTCCCCCAGCTTTTCCAATGATTATATTTCTTTCTACCATCCGAAATCCTCCTATCATTGGTTGCCTATCTATATCATAAAATAATTGGTTACCAAATGCAAGAAAAATATTTTTGAAAACGTTGGGTATCAATGAATATAGCGCATCCCCACCACTCACCCAGCGGGGATGCGCCGGGAGAAAGCAATGAATATCACGAAACATGGGATTGGATTATAGAAAATTTGAATAGGCTGAAAGCAGAACAGACGGCAGGATAACACCCGCCGCCTGTTCCAAACATCAGACCATCCCCAGCAGGGATTTCCACATCTT